>NZ_JBEILJ010000008.1:0-66028 GCF_040379285.1 Flavobacterium sp.
AATTTACATATCTCTAAAGGAATGCTGTCAACAATAAAATAGTCTTCAAAACACAGAAATTGAGCTGCTAATTTTATTCTAATTTTTTCTGAAAACAAAAACAGCTTTTTTCGTCTTTTATTAAACTGACTTCTTTCAATTAAATTTGGGATTTCGCCTAATGAAATCTGTTTGAAAAATGAATTTTCACTGTCAATTGACATAAATTATGCTGTTAAACTCAATGCAACTACTTCTATATCAGACATTTTTTTCTACCTACGCCTAATTAAATTATAATTCACAATTGCTTCGCCAATTCGCTTTGCTCGGGTCAAAGAACTTATAACTTCTAAAACTCTAAAATAATTATTAACTATATTTGTAATAAATGTTGGTTATTTGGTGACTTCAAGATGCTGATTTTCAGCATCTTTACCAATATTTTTTCAATTTATTTTACTTCAAATAATTACACCCAACGGGTTATTAAGTATCAAAACTAAACCTACAAGTTGACACTTGCAGATTTTTTAATTTCCAATAGTGGTTTGCTCTTCTTTAGTTTCCTTATTTAACAAATTAGGATCTTCTTTGGCCAATTTATTTTTGGTTGGAATTTTATAATTCAACGTAAAACCAAATCTTCTAGTGTCGTATTTACTTTCAATTAATACCGGCGTGCCAATAGCTGTTAAACCTTGTCTGTTGGTGTTAAGCACATCATCTACGAATACAGAAAGTGTTAATTGGTCTTTAAGAAATTTCTTTGAAAAGCTTAAATCCAAACTCTCATTGAAAGGTTGTTGGGCTACAAAATAGAAATAATTACCTCTTACGGTAGTGGTGTTGTAATTGGCAACAAACTTAATGTCTTTGGGTAACACAATTTGCGACATCAAGTTCAACATCCAAAATCCACGGGTATCGAGATTGGGAATTTGATGCATTTGATAGCCTGCATAAACATAAAGAAAGTTAATTTTGTCTGGATTGAAATCGAACTTCATGGTTTCTTTCAATCCTTTGGTAAACAACATATAAGGCAATGGTAATCCGATATTAAAATTGTGAATCTTAATTTCATCGATATTCACCGCAGTGTTAGAAACCTGGTTGTCATTAACAAAAACCCTGTTCACCACTTGATTGTTGGCCACACTTACATTATATCCGATAAATGCGTAATCAAAAGCACTGATTTTTACCTCATAGTTGTCAAAAATAGTGGGTTGTAATTGAGGATTTCCGGTATAGTCAACATTGGGATTTTGGTAATTGGTATTGTTCGGATTTAACGATGACGTGCTGGGCAAGCTTATCTTTTTATTGTAATTGACGTTAAAGAAAACCTTCGGAATAAAGTTGTATTGTAATGTTGCATTGGGGAAAAATCGGAATTGCTTGAACGGAATTAATTCCTCCGTATCGGTATTTCCGGTAATTTTATAATCTTCGGCTCTGGTTCCTAAAATGAAATCAAACTTTTTAAATTTTGTTTGGAATTCTACATAACCGGCGGCAGTTCTTCGAGTGTAATCCAAATTAGTAACGTCGAAGTTTTGGGTTTCAAAAGCCAATTCATCCACCAAGGTTCCTACGCTAAATTTACCTTCATCAAGGATTTTAAAGGCTTGAGAATAATCTACTCTGAAATTAACATAAGCTTGATTTGAAGTATTCTCTAAAATATCCGTGTTGAACAATCTGGAATCTAAATTAAAATCTACCTCATTTCGCGCATAGTTCAATCGGACATCCAATTTTTTATCCTTATCGTCAAAACGCTTTTGATATGTAGCCACGGCATCTTGTCGTAACGTTTTGGTTTTGCTGGCATCATTGGAAATAAAACCTTCCCCAAAACCCTCGGTATCGGCACTCGATTTGTTAAAGTTGACATCATAATTCAACAAAAGTCGGTCTTTCTTAAAATCGAAAGTAATGGCCCATATAATAAAATTATTTCTCCCTATCCTATCCGCATCAGTATCAGATAAATTAGTAATTGTGTTATCGGCTTCTTTCTTGGTGATATCGGACCATAATGCACTTTCCCTATAATTTTGGCCAAGGTTGAGTTGCCAACCGAAAAGACTGTTCTTGGCACTCAACAATAAACTGTTGTTGAATCTGGCCCGTGTTTGGTCGTACGCAGTAAAGTTAGCACCAGAACTGTAAGTAGCACTTATGTATTTTTTGGCTTTTTTACTGGTAATGATATTTAAAATAGCACCGCCGGAAGTAGCTGGAAACTCAGCACCCGGTTGGGTAATAATTTCTATTTTTTCTACCGCATTAGCCGGCATACCTTCCAAGAAAGCATTTAATTCGTTAGAAGAGATATTCAAAGGTCTGCCATCCATAAAAACATCCAATTGTTTGCCTTGGTACATCATACCCGCAACATCGGAAACAATTAATCCGGGTAACTTTCTGAGTCCTTCCAAAACCGATCCGGAATTCAAGTGCGCTTGACCGGCAAAATCAAAAATTGTTCTGTCCGCTTTTTGTTCAACCGCTTTCTTTTTTTTAGTTATGATAACCTCTTTAAGTTCATTGACTTTTTCCTTTTTTTCTTGGGCTACGCCTTTACTGATGGAGAGAATAAAAAGGCTATACGTTAAATACTTAAGTTTCATATTAAATACATTTTAATTATAAGACTATATCATTTTAAAAATGTTACACCAATAGTGTCCTAGATAAAAAAAAGAATGGTTAGTTTTTAGCTCAAAGTTTATCTTTTTGGTATACAAAAAAACAAAACTCCATTCTTTATGATGAAAATCAAAATACGCAGGGGGTTCGTTTTGAAAAGTGAACATTCAATACAATTTATATCAATAAAACAGCTATTTTTATTGAACCTGAAATTTATTTAGGACAGGATTGATTTGTAATATAAACTTGAAACCGACTAAATGAAAAACTATGAAAGAATATATTGAACAGAATAAAATTTTACTTAATCACTTTAAACCATTAGAAGAAAAACACATATTGGATGAGGTAAACTATTCTATTAAAATAAGACAAATCAAAAAAGATGAGCATATTTTAAAAGAAGGCAATTCATCTGATACAATTACCTACATTATCAAAGGATGTTTTAGACAGTATTCTGAATTACAGGGTAATGAAGTAAATTTTCTTTTTTATTTTGAAACCGATTTCGTTTTAGATTATTTAAGTTTTTTAACGAATAGTTTTTCAAAATACAATATTATAGCCATTGAAGATTCTACCATCTTAGAAATTAAAAAGAAAGACCTTAATGCGTTAAAAAGTAGAGATGTATTATGGGATTTATTCTTAAAAAATGTAGCAGAAAAAGAAATCATCAGATTATATAAAAGAAATGAAGTATTACTCACTTTAACACCAGAAGAACGCTATTTAAAACTTTTAGACGTTCATCCGCAAATAATGCAGCGAGTGTCACAAAGAAAAATAGCAACATTTATAGGTATTACAGAACAATCCTTGAGCAGAATTAGAAAAAGAATTTTTACAAAACCGCCGAACTTACCTTAAGTTAATACGACTTGCTTTAGACTAAATGTAGTTTTGTGTAAAATTCAAAACTTACTATTATGAAAATCAATTCAAAAATTCACGGTACATTAGACTACGCATCTGTTTTATTTCTTTGGGCATCACCAACTCTTTTTGGATTGCCTGAAAACACATCTTACTTCACCTATGTTTTAGGTTTTATACATTTGACCCTTACTATTTTAACCGATTTCGATTTAGGGTTAATTAAAGTGATTCCACTTAAAATACACGGCATTATTGAAGCTGTTGTAGCCGTTTTATTAGGTGTAACGGCATTGTTTTTAGGAAGTATTGAGGGTACTATTGCTCGAAATTTCTATCTGATTTTCGCAGTTGTATTAGCTGGTCTATGGTTTTTAACTGAATACAAGAAAAACACCTTAGAATAAATAAATGATTTAACATATCCCTAGGGTGAAACTATTTGAAGTAAAATAAATTTGATAAGTGTCACTCAAGATGCTAAAAAAACAGCATCTTGAAGAAAAAATTGTCTATAAAACCATGGATTATGCACCCAAAATGAAGCAAGAAGGCATGGAGGTTTGGTTGTGCAACCCCGAAAAGAAAAAGGAAGAGACGCATATATTAGTACCCATGGCCGAAACCGTAATGCGACAGGTTGCCTTTCCAAAAATGGTAAAAATAGTCTCCAAAGAATAAGCTATAACACCTAAAAAAACACCCCTTATGCTCCTGCCATTGGGGTGTTTTTGTGTGGTAAATTTTTTAGCTATTCTTCGCGATAAATGGCATCGTAAAGGTGCTGGTATTTCTCTTTTATTGCTTTGCGTTTTAATTTTAAAGTAGGCGTTAATTCACCCCCGTCAATACTCCACAGGGTGGGCGTAAGTTCAAATTTTTTGATGCGTTCCCAATTCCCAAAACGTTCATTGATTTTATCTACTTCATCCTGAATACGGGCTTTCACTTGCGGATTTTGTGCAATTTCTTCGGGTGTTTTGCCTACCGTTTCATTATGGCGTTTGGCCCATTCTCGGATAAAGTCAAAACTCGGTTGAATCAACGCAGCCGGCATTTTTTCACCATCGCCAATCACCATAATTTGTTCAATAAAAAACGATTGTTTCATGGCATTTTCAATCATTTGTGGGGCAATGTACTTTCCGCCAGAGGTTTTAAACATCTCTTTTTTACGGTCGGTAATATGCAAAAAGCCCATTTTGTCAATTTCTCCAATATCACCCGTGTGGAAATAACCGTCTTTCAAGACTTCTCCCGTCAACACAGGGTCTTTGTAATAGCCCATCATTACGTTGGGACCTTTACACAAGATCTCACCATCTTCAGCAATTTTTACGGTTACATTTGGAATCACGCGCCCCACACTTCCAACTTTAAATCCGAAGTTTTTCTGATCGTTTACCGAGATTACTGGCGACGTTTCGGTCAACCCATAACCCTCCATTACAGGCATTCCCGCAGCAGCAAACACTCGAATTAACCGATGTTGCAGCGCGGCACTTCCCGAGACCATAACATTTAATTCGCCACCCAGACCTTCTTTCCATTTGCTAAAAATGAGTTTTCGAGCTAATTTGAGTTGTAACTCATACCACGCTCCATTAGCGCCATACGGTTCGTAACGCAACCCAAGATTTAGCGCCCAGAAGAACAAGGCTTTCTTGATTCCGGATAATTCGGCTCCTTTTTGATAAATTTTGTCGTATACTTTTTCCAACAAACGCGGAACTACTGAAAATACATTGGGTTTTACCTCTTTAATATTGTCAGATAGCTTTTCAATATTTTCAGCAAAATAGATGGAAACGGAGAAATACTGATAAATGTATAATATCATCCGCTCAAAAATATGGCAAACCGGCAAGAAACTGAGGGCACGACTTTTTCCTTCTTCAAAAGGAATGCGCTCGGCACTGTCAATCACATTGGAGACAATATTTTGATGCGACAACATCACGCCTTTAGGCTTCCCGGTGGTACCAGAAGTATAAATAATTGTTGCCAAATCGGTGGTTTGCACTTCATTTTTGCGTTGCTCTACTTCGGATTGATTGGAAGCATCGGCCCCCAATTCCAACAAAGTCTTCCAAGATGAACAATCCGAAAGGTCGTCAAAGGCATACACTTCTTTTAAGTGCGGAACCTGACTGCGGATTTGACTGATTTTTTCAAAAACCAAGGTATCCGAAACCAAACAGTATTGCGATTCTGAGTGATTTAAAATATAGGCATAATCTTCTGCAGAAATCGTCGGATAAATGGGCACCGTTTGGGCACCAGTTTGTAATATACCAATATCACATACGTTCCATTCGGTACGGTTGGTAGAGGAGATGATGGCTATTTTATCATTTTTTTTAACGCCCAAACGCAACAACGCTCTCGAGATCGTATTGGCTTGGTTGATATACTCTTGCGTGGATGTTTTAACCCATTCATTCCCATACTTGGTTACCAAACAATCGGGTTTGTTGTTTTTGGACAACTGATAGTAAGGAAAGTCAAATAGTCGGCTTATCGTTTGCATAGTCAATTTTCTTGCAAATTAATTAAAATCGTCTGCTTTTACAATAAATATTTAATCTATACCGACCTTACATTACAAATTTGTAGTTTTGTTCCGATTTCGATAAACCTCTCTATGCAACGATTTCCGCGGTATAACGAATATAAAGTATTGGCGTACAGGATTTTTCTGGCCTACCTATTTTACATGGTGGTTCGGTTTTTATTTTTTGCCTACAATCCCAATTTAATTCGGGTCGAGTCTTGGACCGAATTGTTTCCTTTGGCCTACCACGGCTTGGCGTTTGACACCACAGCCATTCTCTATGCCAATGCCTTGTTTATCGTGTTGTCGCTCCTTCCTTTGGGGGTGAATACGCGAAAGGCGTATCAACTTGGACTAAAAATTCTGTACTTCACGACCAACGCTCTTTTTTATGCCTTAAATTTTGTGGATTTGGTATACTATCGCTATTCGTTTAACCGAAGTACACGCGCCTCATTGGATATTTTGGAACATGAAAGTAACAAAGTAGCGTTGATGGGGAATTTTTCGGTGAACTATTGGCATGTTTTTGTATGGTTTTTTGGATTACTTTTTTTATGGGTCTATCTTTATGAAAAACTTAAGGTTAAGACTCATTATCAAAAGTATACTTTAAAATACTTTTTCGCTTCAACAGCTACCTTTCTACTGGTTTGTGTGTTGTGTGTGGGGGGTATTCGGGGCGATTTTCGTAAAAGTACACGTCCCATCAACATGATCGACGCTAATCGTTTTGTGACCGATGCATCGCAAGCCGATTTTGTGCTCAATACGCCATTTGCCGTAATTCGAACGTGGAATGCCAATACCTTTAAAAAGGTCAATTTGGTTGATAAAGCCGTTGTAGATTCGCTATTGGTGCCTATAAAACACTACCGAAACCGTCCCAAAACCCTTCCCAATATTGTGGTATTGATTTTGGAAAGTTTTGGGAGAGAATACATTAGTGCGTTCAACACCCACGAAAAAATTCCGGGTTATCGGGGGTATGCACCGTTTGTAGATTCGTTGGCCCAACACAGTTTGATTTTCACGCGCGGCTATGCCAATGGGTACAAATCAATCCACGGCATGTCATCGGTATTGTCGGGAATTCCTTCGTTTAAAGATGCATTTACCTCATCGCCATATCCCAAACAAAAGATTGAATCCTTAGTCTCCATATTAAAAAGCGAAGGGTATGACACCTCATTTTTTCATGGCGCGCCCAACGGTTCTATGGGATTTTTAGGTTTTAGTAACATTTTAGGTTTTGACCATTATTATGGTAAAAATGAGTACGGTAATGATGCCGATTTCGATGGGGTATGGGGTATTTGGGACGAACCCTTTTTTCAGTATTTTAACCGTACAATTTCGGCCAAAAGACAACCGTTTATGGCTACGTTGTTTTCAGTTTCTTCGCATGAACCCTATGTTGTCCCCGAAAAATACAAAGGCAAGTTTCCCAAAGGCGATATTCCCATTCACCAAACCATTGGCTACACCGATTATGCGTTAAAACAGTTTTTCAAAGCCGCCCAAAAGCAACCTTGGTATACGAATACGATTTTTGTATTGGTAGCCGATCACGATAATTTGATCCACTACGATTTGTACTGCAACGATCAGTATGCACATACAGTACCCATTTTGTTTTACACGCCAGGGCATACCTACCAAGGGGTAAGTCGCGATTGGGCGCAGCAAATTGATATTTTTCCGACGCTTATGGATATGATTGGTTACGACAAACCCTTTCGCAGTTGGGGCCGAAGTCTTTTGGGAGATTCCAAGGTGCCGCCGTTTGTGATGCGATATTCTTCGGATTTATACCAAATGATGAGTGGCAATTATATTTGTACTTTTGATGGCGAGAAAGCCGTTGGTTTTTATCATAAGGATGATTATGCCCTAAAAACCAACTTAATCAAGCAACGCAATGCCGAAATGAACCAACTGGAAATGCGCTGTAAGGCTTTTTTACAAGATTATATGGAACGAATTATTGATAAAAAACTAACCTCAAAATCCAACTAAGTCATGCGTTTACGAACTAAGATTGGTCTCGTCCTACTGACCGTTGCTTTAATTGCCACAGGAAAATACGTGTATGACCGTCATATCAACCATAATTTTATGACCATTACCGAAGGAAAGGTATATAAAAGTGGGGTAATTCCGCCGGATGAAATCAAAGATTATGTGGAAGAATATGGAATTAAATCCATCGTCGATTTGCGTTTTCCGGGCACAGGCGATACAATTAATAACCCTGAATTACCACAAGAATTGATTGCTGAGCGCGATGCGGTGGCTAAAATCAAAGGCGTAAAGTATTTCAACAACGGTTCGGATCAAGTGCCCAATGAAGAAAATTTGAAAACGTTTTTTGCCATCATGGATGATTCTGCCAACTATCCGGTGCTCTTGCATTGTTACCATGGCATTGGTCGTGCGCAAATGTATTCGGCACTATATCGCATTGAATATGAAGGATGGACGCCCGATGAAGCGCGAAAAAAAGCCGCTTTCCCAGTGCAATTCAGTTCGTTTGACCACGGCACCCCCAAAGGCGAATACTTAAAGAATTACAAACCCAGACGAGCGCAAAGAGGGGAGTAATGTGACAATGTGATAATGTGTCTATGTGGCAATGTATCAATGAGTCAATTTGAAAATGAGTTAATTTTGAAGATTTGAAAATGTTCTTTCTAAGAAATATTTGTCGACTAATGACTTACGACTTGCACTAGTATATTCAAATGTTTTATCAGCTTTGATAATTAGTTTCGCCTTGAAAGGCATTCCTTGAATAGTATCAAACCAAGTTCTTACAAACATTTGATTTTCACTAGACACCTCTTTTTTACAACTTGTGAGTAAAGTCAAAAAAAATAGTAAAGCAAAAGAAATTTTCATGTTCAAGAATAAGTTTATTTTGAATGGAAAAGTACTACTTTCTAGTCACTAATCACTTCAACTATTTCTTCTTCTCCTCTTTGGCGGTAAATAGTTTCATCCGTTCGCCATTGATGAAAATCTTTCCCGCATTGAGGTGAACCGTCATTTCTACACGGGTCCAAACGGCCGCACTGCCATCAACTTCGGTATCGGTGAAGCGGTAGTATAAGTAATATTTGAGGTTGTCAAACCCTTTAACCGATTTTAACGATCCACTTTCCGAGCATTCCAATCCCCATTCTATCGAGCGCTTGGGCGAATCGTGTAGTTGGTATTGCCCTGTCCCTCCCCGTTGCAACTCTACAATGGGTTCGGCTTCTTTAAAATGATAGGTTCCAAAAATAGGGTATTCATTATTTGTTGTGATAAATAATTTTCCAGCCTCCGTTTCAATTTCTCTCACCACTTGCGCA
Source organism: Flavobacterium sp. (assembly GCF_040379285.1). GTDB lineage: Bacteria > Bacteroidota > Bacteroidia > Flavobacteriales > Flavobacteriaceae > Flavobacterium. Next base: position 9,433 of record NZ_JBEILJ010000008.1, read on the forward strand.
GAGGCAAACGTGGTAAAAACGATAAAAAGACCAATACAATAGCGTAGCTTATTCATAATATGATGTTTTTTGTTGTAAATAATTTAATGAAGTCCAACGCCTAACAGAGGTCTTCCTTCGTACGCATTATCCCTGCATTTTTTCGATCCATAAGCGCGCATTCACGAACGCTTCAAGCCATGGACTTACTTCATGGGTTTCATGGGCACCGTAGTACGCCCAATTCCAAGGGAAAATTGAACGTTCAATGTGGGGCATCATCACTAAATGACGTCCCGTTTTGTCACACAACATGGCCGTATTATAATCAGAACCGTTCGGGTTGGCGGGATAACCTTCGTAGGCATATTTGGCTACAATAGGGTAGTGGTTCTCGGCTTCGGGCAAGTGGAATTTTCCTTCCCCATGCGAAACCCATACGCCCAAGGTGCTGCCCGCTAAGGTCGACAACATCACCGAATTATTTTCTTGAATCGTCACGGAGGTAAAAATACTCTCATGCTTGCGGCTGTCGTTGTGGTGCATTTTGCCATGAACCGCATGTTCGGGATGAATCAGTTCCAATTCCATAAACAACTGGCACCCATTGCAAATCCCCACCGATAAGGTGTCGGGTCGTGCAAAAAAGTTTTTCAGTGCCATGTTCGCTTTTTCATTGTACAAAAAGGCACCCGCCCATCCTTTGGCACTGCCCAAAACATCAGAGTTGGAAAATCCACCTACCGCACCAATAAATTGCACGTCTTCAAGATTTTCACGACCACTAATCAAATCGGTCATGTGAATGTCTTTTACGTCAAATCCGGCCAAATACATCGCATGCGCCATTTCGCGCTCCGAATTACTTCCCTTTTCCCGAATGATAGCTGCTTTAGGGTGTTGGGTGGGAGCAGCGGGTAATTTTCCGGTGAAATGGCTAGGAAATTGGTAGTGTAAGGGTTGTTCAAAAATATGGGTAAAACGCTCCTCTGCTTTGTTGTTTTGTGTTTGTTTTTGGTCTAATAAATACGAGGTTTCAAACCAAACTTTTCGCAAATCAGGGATCGCAAAAGTTAAGCCATCAATCGTTAACGTATCGCTTGCGACTACTTGCCCCAACGGATAAATCGTTAAGCCCTCTTTGGCGAAAGCCGCTTCAAAAACAGCATCCTGTTGCGCTTGTAGTACGAGTCCAATATTTTCGGCGAATAAAATTTTCACCACATCGGGTTCTGCAAACGCCTTTAAACTCAAGGTAGCCCCCACCTGAATGTCAGCAAAACACATTTCGAGTAAGGTCGTTAAGAGTCCGCCACTTCCCACATCATGGCCCGCCGCAATGGCTCCGTCTTTAATCAACTGTTGAATGGTTTCAAAGGCGGTTTTGAAATACGTCGCGTCTTGAATACTAGGCGTTTTGGTTCCAATTTTATTATGAATTTGGGCAAATGAACTACCGCCCAAATGGAAGTTGTCTTGCGAAAGCGGAATATAGTACAACAAGCCTGCCTGCTGTTTCGCTACGGGTTCGATGACGCGCGTAATATCTGAACAATGGCCTACCGCCGAAATAATTACAGTGCCTGGTGCCAAGACATCTCCATTGGGATATTTTTGCTTCATCGACAAGGAATCTTTGCCGGTAGGAATGTTGATTCCCAGTGCAATGGCAAAGTCGGAACAAGCTTCCACGGCTTCATATAAACGTGCATCTTCACCTTCGTTTTTGCATGGCCACATCCAGTTGGCCGACAAGGAAACGCTTTTTAAACCGTTTTCCAAATGCGCAAAAACGATATTCGACAAGGCCTCGCCAATGGCATTACGACTTCCTGCTTTGGGATCGATTAAAGCGGCTACGGGAGCATGTCCTATACTGGTGGCAATTCCTTCTTTTCCTTCAAAATCTAAGGCCATCACGCCCACATTATTGAGTGGCAATTGTAACGGACCCGCACATTGTTGCTTGGCCACACGTCCGCCCACACAACGGTCGACTTTGTTGGTTAACCAGTCTTTACAGGCCACCGCTTCAAGTCGCAACACTTGCTGTAAATAGTCGTGAATACGGTCAACCGAATAGGTTATATCATCGTACTGACGGGCTATGGTGGTATCGGTTAATAGGGTTTTGGGGGAACTGCCAAACATGTCGCTCAACGCCAAATCCATCGGTTTTTCGCCTGTAGTGGCACTAGCAATGGTGAAGGTATGATCGTTGGTAATGGTACCCACGGGGAATAGAGGCGCGCGTTCCCGCTCTGCAATTCGTTGCAAGGTATCGAGATCTTTGGCTCCAATCACTAAGCCCATGCGTTCTTGCGATTCGTTGCCGATAATTTCTTTGGCCGAAAGGGTAGGGTCGCCCACAGGCAGTTGGTCCAAATCAATATGACCTCCAGTAGCTTCAACCAATTCGGACAAACAGTTTAAATGTCCTCCCGCACCGTGATCGTGTATGGATACAATTGGATTGTGGTCGCTCTCGACCAAACCGCGAATGGCATTGGCTGCTCGTTTTTGCATTTCTGGATTCGAACGTTGGATGGCATTCAATTCGATACCCGATCCAAAAGCGCCCGTGTCAGCCGACGAAACCGCAGCACCGCCCATTCCAATTCGGTAGTTATCACCGCCAAGAATCACAATTTGGTCGCCCAATTTGGGTTCGTGTTTTTGAGCTTGTTCGGCTTTGCCATACCCAATTCCTCCCGCTTGCATAATGACTTTGTCGTAGCCTAATTTTCGATCCTTTTCTTCATGTTCGAAAGTCAGCACCGACCCTGTAATCAAGGGTTGACCAAATTTATTTCCAAAATCCGAAGCACCATTTGACGCTTTGATCAAAATATCCATCGGTGTTTGGTACAACCATTTTCGTTCCTCCATCCCTTTTTCCCAGGGCCGATCGGCTGTGAGTCGGGAATATGCCGTCATGTAAACCGCTGTTCCGGCAAGGGGAAGCGATCCCTGTCCTCCGGCTAATCGGTCCCGAATTTCTCCACCCGATCCAGTAGCTGCCCCGTTAAAAGGTTCGACTGTCGTTGGGAAATTATGGGTTTCGGCTTTGAGGGAAAGTACCGAGGTAAACGGTTTTTTGGTGTAAAAATCAGCGACATCCGCGCGTTGTGGCGCAAACTGTTTTACCACAGGGCCTTGAATGAAGGCGACATTGTCTTTGTAGGCCGATACAATCGTATTCGGATGGGCCGCCGAGGTTTTTTTAATAAGTTTAAAAAGGGAGGTTTCTTTTTCAACGCCATCAATGACAAAAGTACCGTTAAAAATTTTATGGCGACAGTGTTCAGAATTGACTTGGGAAAAGCCAAAAACTTCGGAGTCAGTTAGTTTTCGCCCTAATTTTTCAGCTAGTTGATTCAAATAGGTCACTTCTTCACCGCTAAGCGCCAATCCCTCTTGATGATTGTATGCCGCAATGTCTTCAATTTCCAAAATAGGTTCGGGTTGCACCGCAATGGTAAAAATCGACTGGTCCAAATGCGCATACGGTTGCAACAGCATGGGATCAAAGTGCGGGTTTTCCACCGTTACTTTCTGGAATTCTTCGATACGTACGATTCCGTGAATTCCCATGTTTTGGGTAATTTCAACCGCATTGGTACTCCAAGGGGTAACCATCGTGGCCCGTGGACCGATGTAAGGACCTTCGATTTCGAGTAGGTCAATTTTGTGGGTACCGCCAAATAGCCAGTTTAATTTTTGTAAGGTCTCTTCAGAAAATGGAGTAGTGGACTGAACTGCGTAAATAGTTCCTGTTTCGTTACCGAAAAAATGAATCATTGTTGTGTTGTTGTAAGTTGTCTCGCAAAGGTACGGCAAACACGAGAGGGAAGCAAATGCGTACCAAATAGTTTTTCACAGGTTTTTGACAAAAAAAAACCTCCCGAAGGAGGCTTAAGATTAAGGATTGGGAATAAATTGATATGCCCCTATACAGGTTTGTGTTGTACGTGATTTCCCCAAAATATCTTGCGTAAATGAAGATGTAATCGCAGGCATCGTGGGCGATAAATCCTCGGTAGGCCAGAGTTTATTTTGGGTGCTACTTTTTAAGCGCGGATTAAAGGTTTGACTGTTCGTCGCTTGATAACAATTGGTGAAATTGGTTGTATTTGTAGGTAGATACAACGGATTGTTGTTGGTATTATTCAAACGAATTAATGTATGGGTAAATTGGTAGGCAAACGTTGCATCGGGACCGCCTGAAGTATCTGCGTTATATTTATCCAAGCGCAACATATTTTGATTGCTGCCGTAGATGATACAATTGGTGAAATTGGCTGCATTCAAATCGCTCAAATACACCGTATCGGAAGTTTCAAGGTAGTTGCTCACCAATACGGCTACTTGTCGTGAACTGTTCCAATTGTTGTTGAAAGTCGAATGATCAAAAGTGTATGAACCGCCCAAAGTGGCTGCTAGTGACGCTTGACCACAATTGTTGATGACCACGTTATGGCCATTCACCACGGCATCCCGTGCTAAGATTCCTACATTGGCACAGTTGTAAATTTGCGTATTCGAGAGGGTAACTCGCGGTTGTTGACTATCGTCTTCGCCCACCGGGAGTCGTTTTTGAATTAGCAATCCTACCGTAGCATTTTTAATTGTTAAATGATTGATACTATTGGTGTTCAACTTCGATAATAGCATAACAGCGCCCCATTGTCCCGGAACATCACTGTATAAATTCTCTAAGCGATCGCCTTCAAAAATGACTTCATTGCTCAAATTACTGGGGTCATTGCCTGGAGGTGCTGTACCGTTAATTTGAAGCGAGGCATTTTGACTGACAATCAATCCCGAATTGGCATGAAAATGCACCCGAGCGCCGGCATCGACCACCAAATTTTTTTCATTCGGCACCATAGCATACCCATACACCACATAGGGTTTTTGATTGGTCCAATGCAATTCATCGCCATTGACAGGGTCGTTTTCACTTAAATTACTCCCAATAAACTCAATGGGTTGTCCGTTTTCATCCAGTCCCAACGAAATCGTTTCGTATACATTTTGGTTGTCGCGTTCTGGGTAAATAAAAATAGCATCTTGAATGAGCGTAACCAGTTCTACCTTTTGCACCACACTGTTGGCGTGGCGAAACTCGATGGCATCGGTGTAAAGAAAATCACTGGGATTGGCATCGGCGACATCGGAGGTAACTTCGATAAAAACAAACATACTGTCTTTGGCCAAGAGTTCCACATTTCGGAAAATTTTTCCATCTCCAATCCCGCTATTGTCCGCGTCTTCACCCGTCATTCCATCAACCATAATGCGGTAATTGGAGTTAACCCCTTTCCCCAATTGTATGGTGGGAATCGAAATATCTTTGTCAGAGTCGTTGTAGACTTTCAAGCGATACGTGCTTGATCCAATATTGGTAAAAACCGTATCCAAATAGACTGTATCCCGATTGAAACGAAGCTGAACCGTACTGGGTTCAAATTCAAAGTCATCCCGACAAGAAGTCAACATAAGACTGGTAAAAACAGCAAGAAGCAAAAGTAGTTTGCGCATGGTATGGAATGAGAATTTTGGTAAAAATAAGATTTTAGATTGATTTGTTTTCAATTTCATTAGGAGGATAACGTTTTTTTTCTGCGTTTATTCTATGTTAATACCATTGTTGTTTTTGAGGAAATGGGCTACTTTTAACGCAAATTTTAAAAAATGCAATTCGATAAAGAAAAAATGCTTCGATTGTGCAACGAATGGAGCAAAAACACTTTGATGGAAACGCTTGAAATTGAGTATGTTGATGCGGGTGAGGACTTTCTAGTTGCAACCATGCCCGTCAATTCAAGAGTGCACCAACCGATGGGTTTGTTACACGGCGGTGCCTCAGTGGCCTTGGCCGAGAGTGTGGGTAGTGCCGCCTCGATTATGTTTGTAAATCCGGAGAAACAGGAGGTAAGGGGTATTGAAATTTCGGCCAATCATTTGAAATCCAAGCGTGAAGGTACCGTAACGGCTACTGCGAAAATAGTACACAAAGGGGCTAGTATTCATTTGTGGGAAATTCGTATCGTCGATGAAAATGATAAACTCGTTTCCTTGTGTAAGTTGACCAATATGATATTACCCAAACGCTAATGGATTTGATTGCGGCCAAAGTTTCCGAAAATCTTTTATACCAAAAACCCTTTGTGTGTTATGCAAAACCCAATACACAAAAGGTGCTTGGACTTTTTCAACGATCTGCAGAATTTATTCCTTTTAATTCCGAAGAATCAGGATTTTGCATGGTTTCATTTGATGGAAAAAGTAAGTACATGCTTCGCGATTCCCATTGCGATGTATTTGCTTCTGAGTTTTCTATTGCTGAATATTCTTGGCCGGTAACTTCGCTCAACTTTTCATCCGATGACAAAGTTCATTTTGAACATTTGGTTGCCAAAGCCCTTCAAGCCATTCAACAACAACGTTTTAAAAAAGTTGTCCTTTCACGAAAAGAGTGTGTTGCGGCTCCCCATACTGATGTGTTTGCTGTTTTTCAACGTCTTTTACATTTATACCCAACCGCTTTTCGGTATCTATGGTATCATCCAGAAACGGGAATTTGGATAGGCGCAACGCCCGAACAATTGGTAAAAAAAGAAGGCCTTACCCTAAGTACTGTTTCGCTGGCGGGCACACAACTTGGACCGAATCGCGCCGAATTGGTTTGGGGTGAAAAAGAAGTACAGGAACAAAAGTTAGTTACCGATTATATCGCGGCACAATTGCAACCGCTCACTGAATCGCTTACCATTTCTGCGCCTTACACCGATGAAGCAGGAGCCTTAGTGCATTTGAAAACGGATATCCAAGGCGCATTGAAAGGCGATTGGACAGCGGTAGTGGACGCCTTACATCCAACACCGGCTGTTTGTGGTTTTCCGAAACAAGAAGCCCTAGGGTTTATTCAGGATTACGAGGGCTATGATCGCATGTTGTATGCAGGATATTTGGGCGAATGGAATAAAAACTTCAGTAGCTATCAAGAGGGCGACTCCGATCTATACGTCAATTTACGTTGTATGCAATGGGAAAAGGAAGTTGTCGCTATCTATGTAGGCTGCGGTATAAATGAAGGCAGTAATCCTGCAAAGGAATTTATGGAAACCGTAAACAAATCGATAACGGTAAAACGCGCCTTGTAATTATTCGTTATTTTTGTAAAAAATCAATACATGAAATTAGATATTCTTGCTTTTGGAGCCCATCCCGACGATGTTGAGTTGGGGTGTAGTGGAACCCTTGCCAAAGAAGTAGCGCTAGGTCGGAAAGTAGGTATTGTAGATCTCACGCGCGGGGAATTGGGCACCCGAGGTTCCGTGGAAATTCGTAACCAAGAGTCCGCTAAAGCTTCCGAAATTTTAGGCATTCATGTGCGCGAGAACATGGACTTTCGCGATGGTTTTTTTACCAATGATGAAGCCCATCAGTTGAAAATTATTCAGGTGCTTCGCAAGTACCAACCCGAAATAGTGATTTGCAATGCCATTGACGACCGGCATATTGATCATGGTAAAGGGAGTAAATTGGTCTCCGATGCTTGTTTTTTATCGGGATTGCGAAAGATAGCCACCGAATGGGAGGGAAATGCGCAACACGCATGGCGTCCCAAAGCCGTCTACCATTATATACAATGGAAACCTATTGATCCCGATCTCGTGGTGGATATCACGCGCTATATGGACCAAAAAATGGCGTCTATATTGTCGTATGGGTCCCAATTTTACGACCCCAACTCCAAAGAACCCGAAACCCCTATTGCCACAAAAAACTTTTTAGACAGTGTTCGGTACCGCGCTCAAGATTTGGGGCGCATTGTAGGTGTTGAACATGCCGAAGGATTTACGGTAGAACGGTACGTGGCTGTGCATTCATTGCGGGATTTGATTTAAATATCCACAAGTCGTTTGCTTGGGGGAAAACGGTTGACGAATGGGAGGGGTTAATTTCTAACTTCCTTGCCATCAGGGATCTTTTCCAAAACCCCGTGGAGAACGGAGGAAAACACTTTTGATGCAAATAATTTTCTTCAAAAAATCTTTGTAAGAGAAAATCTTTACGCTATATTTGCAACCGCAAAAGTGGCTAGGACCTAATTGCAACATACACGGTGATTGTAGCTCAGTTGGTTAGAGCGTCGGATTGTGGTTCCGAAGGTCGGGGGTTCGAGACCCCTCATTCACCCTAAAGCCCTGAATTTTCAGGGCTTTTTTAGTTTTTATTCCTTTCTTTTTATACTTTTGAGAAAACGAAATGATGAAGTATTGCATTTTTTTATTCCTTTTTTTATGGCCTTTTTGGGGATGGGGACAGGTTCAAACGAAGAAAAAAAAGACACCCAAAACAACGACTACGGCCACCCATTCCGAGAAATCAAAACTTCCCGATGAGATCGATCGTACACTAAAATTGAAATTGGCCGTAATTCAATATTTTGTAGCACAACCCGATGATAAAGGAGAGACTCTTTTTTGGCAAACCAAAGGGAAACTAACCTTTGGCATTGTGAATTATACGGAAGTACAGAATCCTGTGTTTAAGGATTTGTTTATCAAGCAGTACCATGAAATGTATAAAGAATACATCCTTATGATTTCGCAAGGCGATGTGGCAGCTACCAATAAATTTATGCAACTTCTGGTACGGCACGAATTGGAATACCGTGCACTTTTAACACCAGAGCAACTCACCTTGTACCGCAATGCGTTTCAAACCATGGAAACTTCCAATCGACAAACCTATGATTCGTATACGGGTTTATTTTTTTCCGACTCGTTATTGCAAGCGTACCAAAACGGATTTCGATAGTCACAAAGAAGCTGTCACTATATTAAAATTTGAGGCGTTTATTTATTTGATTCAGTTTTTACTAAAAGTTTAAATATTGTTAAGTTGATAAAATTGTTGTTATGTTTTTGTTGAACGAATAGGGATTCTACATCGGAAGTGCGTAGCTTTCTTTTATGTAATCTTTAAATCAAACATATACAAAGCCAATCTTTTTTTTGCAAGAAAAACATAAAAAAAACCTTCTCAAGTTTTGAAACGGCTTCTTGTTTTTTGGATAAAGAATTAGAACTGCTTCACTGACAAATTATAAAAAGGGTTTAAAGTTGAACCGACCTGCGTGAGGGGCCTGACTGCCGGCATGCAGGTAGCGTGGAAAGCCCACAGTGTAGGGCCTCGAAGCGAGTACTTGCAACGAATGACCCGACCCGAAGGGGCACACACAAATTATTATGAGTTATAAGTTATGAATTATGAATTATGAATTAGCCTGCCTGGGGTCTACCCGCCTATGTAGGAAAGATAAGTTATGAGCTGTGTTTGCTGAATGGCAGGTATTGTATCATTTGAAAGCTTTTGCTGTAACAAGTTTGCTATGGGGTTTAGAATACGTAATGCTGATTATTATATATTGGCTACTTTTTCAAAAACTGATTTATTTTACTTTATTTAGTTCACAATTGTCAATATCGGTTTCATAAGCTTACTGTTTTTTAAAATATCCATAAATTTGTGTAGTAGTGTTTGCATTATATGTTTTTTTCCTAAATTTAAAAAGTTCATAAATACAAAAATAATGCAAGATCAAAGACGTGTTATCTTAGAAAATATAGCCCCTCAAGTTGATAACGGAACTTTCCCTATTAAGCGAATTGTAGGGCAATCGGTTCAAGTGACTGCCGATGTTTTGGCTGATGGGCATGATGTTTTGGAAGCCGCCATTCAATACAAATTTGAAAAAGACAAAAAGTGGACGGAAGTCCGTATGCATGCACTTCCCAATGATGTTTTTTCGGGACAATTTACTGTTGAAAAGCAAGGAAAATACGTTTATTTTGTCGAAGCTTGGGTCGATTACGCCTTAAATTGGCAATATGGCATTACCAAAAAAATCAACGATCATCAGCATGTAAAATCTGAATTACTCGAGGGCGTTGAATACCTCCAACCATTACTAACACTGGTGTCGGCCTCAGAGAAAAAATTTTTATCGGAATTAACGACTTGGTTTTCAGATGAAAAATATTATAATGAATCTATAAAAGCTGCTGTTTCAGAGGAGCTCAAAGCTGTTTTAAAAAAATATCCCACAAAACTCTTAGCGAATCAGTCGCAGGAATATTCGATTTATGTCGATCGAAAGAAAGCGTTGTTTAGTACATGGTATGAATTTTTTCCTCGCTCAGCGTCCTCAATCCCTGGACAACACGGTACGTTTAAAGATTGTGAGGCCCTACTACCACGAGTGGCAAAAATGGGATTCGACACCTTGTATTTTCCCCCTGTGCATCCTATCGGGGAAGTCAATCGCAAAGGAAAGAACAACGCTACGGATGCTGCTCCTGGCGATGTCGGTTCTCCATGGGGTATTGGTTCCCATCATGGGGGACATATAGCGCTGCATCCTGACTTGGGGCCATTAGAAGATTTTAAATCACTAGTATCTACGGCACAATCGCTTGGAATTGAAGTAGCGATGGATTTTGCTTTACAAGCTGCTCCCGATCATCCTTGGGTGAAAGAACATCCGCAATGGTTTAAGTGGCGTCCCGATGGAACGGTGCAATACGCTGAAAATCCACCTAAAAAATACCAAGATATTCTTCCCATCTATTTTGAAACCCCAGATTGGAAAAATCTTTGGAGCGAACTTTTACGTTGTGCTTTATATTGGGTTGAAGAGTGTGGAATTCGTGTATATCGTGTAGATAATCCCCATACAAAGCCTTTTTATTTCTGGGGTTGGCTAATCGCGGAAGTGAAGAAAAAGCATCCCAATGTATTATTTTTATCGGAAGCTTTTACACGTCCCAAAATCATGCACGAATTAGCGAAACAAGGATTTACGCAGTCGTATACCTATTTTACTTGGCGCAATTCGAAATCAGAATTACAAGCGTATATAACGGAACTCACGCAAACCAATCAGAAGGAATTTTTCCGACCTAATTTCTGGCCTAATACGCCCGATATCAATCCGTTTGCGTTACAAGGTGCCAATGAGAGTATGCATTTACAAAAGTATTTTTTGGCAGCAACTCTAAGCTCCTCAGTGGGTATATACGGTCCTGTATTTGAATTTATGGTTTCTGATGCTGTACCTGGGAAAGAGGAATATTACGACAGTGAAAAGTATCAAATCAGACATTGGAATTGGCTGCAGGAAAATAAAATCTCGTTGTTAATCACCAAAATTAATTCCCTTCGTCACGAAAATGCGGCCTTACAACAAACAAACAATATTGAATTTTGCGATACCGATAACGACCAAATCATTGCCTACTATAAATATGACGATGCGAAAACCAATGAAATACTAATGATTGCAAGTTTGGACGCCTATTACACCAAACAAGCATGGGTTCGTCTACCGCTCGTCGCTTTGGGGATCGGTGAGGGACATCCGATTACGGTGGTCGATTTGATTACTGGAAATAGTTACCATTGGGATAAGGAATGGAATTTCGTGGAGCTGCATCCTGCTTTACCGTTCCATTTATTTATAATTATCAAATAACCCGAACAAAAACGCCTAGGCCATGAAATTGGACAATCAGGAAACTTTTGCCACCCCATTTGCTTTTAAAAGTGAGTGGAAAAACGCGATTAACGATGATGAGTTTATCAAAGTTTTCTCTTCAGATATTTTAGAGAATTACATCATCAACAAGCGCTGGTATGGTGGAAAATCAAGTACACTCAAGTATATTGAAGTTGTGGATCATTTTAAAATTACCTCAAAGAAGAACACCTATTACGGTGTTTTATTGGAGGTCAATTTTAAAGAAGCCTTTTTCCAACACTATTTTATGCCAATTGCCTTTATGACCTCCGATGAATTGGATACGAGTACCATTATTTCTCCGGCAAGGTTTGCTCACATTGATGGGTATTTAGTTGATGCGTTGCATCAAGAAGATTTTCGGAAGTTACTCTATGATAACATCGCTCATTCGACGCATAATAAAGAGTTTAAACTCGTGTTTCACAAAGGGATGCACTTGGGTAATGTGGCTTATAAATCCTCCAAATTCATGGGGGTAGAGCAAAGTAATACTTCTATAGTGTACAACGATAGTTTTGTATTAAAAATTTTCCGTCGTATTTATGTGAGTACCAATCCCGATTATGAAATCAGTCGCTTTTTGACCGAGCGCATGGAATACAAAAACACCCCCGCCTATATGGGTAGTATTAATCTCGCGCTTCCTGAAGGAAATATAACTTTGGGATTAATGCAAGAATTGGTACCCAACCAAGGCGATGCATGGAAGTTTATGCTTGACCATTTGGATACGGTGTTTGATACGTTAACACGTAAAAAAATCAAAGTCAGCAAGCTGCCACAAATTCCCATGTTTAGACGTTTGAAAATTCAAGAAATCCCCCCTGAGATCATTGATTGGGTAGGATTGAGTCTTTTTTTACGCATTCAAACGTTAGCGCTACGCACAGCTGAAATGCATGTAGCGCTTGGTGGCGATAGTCATGACACAGCTTTCACCCCCACGCGTTACAATGGCGATTACTCGGTTTGGTTGAAGAATCGTTTGCTGTACCAATTCCAAAATCGCTTAAATATTATTGAAAATAGTTTGCATAAACTTGACGGATTGGCACTTGAACTAGCGCATCAGTTTCTTGAACATAAAAAATTAATTCGTAAACACTTTGTAGATTTCGATTGGACCAAAATGAAGTCCGAGCGTATCCGTATCCACGGCGATTATCATTTGGGACAAGTCTTGGTCAACGGCGATGATTTTTACATCTTGGACTTTGAGGGCGAACCCGAAAGCACCATACGCGACCGAAAAGTCAAACAGCCTCCTCTGAAGGATGTGGCTGGCATGTTTCGATCATTTCATTATGCAATTTATGCTACCATTTTCAACAACCGCGACAAGTATCCACAGGATCAAGAGGAATTGTTTGACGCTGCCGAATTGTTGTTCCGTTACTTGATAGGTGCCTTTTTGGATACCTATATCGAAAAAGTTCAAGCCGGAAACTTAAATATTGGCTACAGTCAAGAAATCGAATTTCTGTTGAAGTATTGTCTTCTCGAGAAAGCGGTCTATGAGTTGGGCTATGAGTTGAATTCTCGTCCTCGTTGGGCGGTAATACCTCTGCGCGGTATTCAAAGCATTATGAATTATTAGGAGCCACAGCACCAGTTTTCAACATAACGCCGCTCCGGCTATACACTGTATCTCACTCCGTAAACTCTGTGAGGATGCCGCTACTATCCGGGCTAAAAAAGAAATAAAAATTACTAACCTTAAAACCTAACAGGTTTCAAAAACCTGTTAGGTCTCACACCACATGAATCCAGTACAACACCACTCCCTCTTTACCGATTTCGACATCGATTTGTTCAAAGCCGGTAAAAATTTTAAACTATACGAAAAATTAGGCACCCACCTCCTCGAAGTTGATGGCGTTCAAGGATGCTATTTTGCCGTTTGGGCGCCCTCGGCCAAAAATGTATCCGTAGTAGGCGATTTCAACTATTGGGTGGAAGGCCAACACCCACTTCAAGTGCGTTGGGATAGCTCGGGCATCTGGGAAGGGTTCATTCCCGGAATTGATAAAGGCACCAAATATAAATTCAAAATACAATCCAATCACGGCGATGTCATCACCGAAAAAGCCGATCCCTTTGCACTTTATTGTGAAACGCCACCGCACACCGCCTCGGTAGTTTGGGATTTGGACTATAAATGGAAAGATGCCAGTTGGATGAAAAATCGGGCCAACCACAACGGTTTGGACAAACCCATGTCGGTGTATGAAGTGCATTTAGGGTCATGGAAACGCAACCTTGAACAAAATCGGTCGTTGAGTTATATCGAGCTCGCTGAGGATCTTGTGAATTATGTAAAAGAAACCGGATTCACTCATGTGGAGTTTATGCCTATCATGGAATATCCCTTTGATCCTTCTTGGGGCTATCAGTTGGCAGGGTATTTTGCCCCAACTTCGCGCTTTGGCAAACCCCAAGATTTTATGTTCTTGATCGATAAATTGCACCAAGCGGGGATAGGCGTGATTCTCGATTGGGTACCGTCGCATTTCCCGAGCGATGCTCATGGTTTAGGCTTTTTCGACGGCTCTCATCTGTATGAACACCCCGATATTCGAAAAGGCTATCACCCCGATTGGAAAAGTTTGATTTTCAATTATGGTCGCAATGAAGTCCGGTCGTTCTTGATTAGCAACGCCATCTTTTGGCTGCAATATTACCATGCAGACGGTTTACGTGTCGATGCGGTCGCCTCTATGTTGTATTTAGATTATTCAAGAAAAGACGGGGAGTGGGAGCCCAACATGTACGGAGGAAGAGAAAATCTCGAAACCATCAGTTTCCTCAAGGATTTCAACGAAGCCGTATATCAAATGTTTCCCGATGTACAAACCATTGCCGAAGAAAGTACCAGTTTTCCTATGGTGTCACGCCCCACTTTCTTGGGAGGTTTAGGTTTTGGTATGAAATGGATGATGGGCTGGATGCATGATACCTTGCAGTATTTTAAAAAAGAACCCATTTACCGAAAATACCATCAAAACGACATTACTTTTTCAATGACCTATGCCTTTACCGAGAACTTTATGTTGCCATTATCACATGATGAAGTCGTTTACGGAAAGCATTCTATTCTTGGACGAATGACCGGTGATGAATGGCAACGATTTGCCAATCTTCGGTTGTTGTATGGCTATATGTTTACACATCCCGGCACTAAATTGCTATTCATGGGAAGTGAATTTGGCCAAAGTGGGGAATGGAATTTTGAGCAAAGTCTCGAATGGCACTTGTTGCAATACGATTATCACAAAGGAATCAAACAATACATTACCGATTTGAATGCCTTATACCGCAATACTCCTGCCTTGTATGAAAAACAATTTTCCGCCGAGGGGTTTGAGTGGATTAATTATAGCGATAATGAAAATTCTGTCTTGGCCTACATTCGCAAAGGGACCCACGAAAAAGAGCACGTCATCATCGTTTGTAATATGACTCCGGTTGTTCATGACCATTACCGTATAGGGGTTCCGAAAACAGGAAAGTTAAAGGAGCTATTCAACTCCGATAAATCCGAATATGGGGGAAGTAATGTGGTACATCACCAACCGGTCAAAGTTGATAAACTTCCCTGGAACGGACGAGATTTTTCAGCCGAAATTCAGTTGCCTCCGTTAGGAATGGTCGTTTTTACACTTTCGTAGTGCCTAACATGGAAATATTTGCTTAAAAGTCCGATTCCCCTCGGACTTTTTTAATTTAATATAGTAACAAAGAAAAGCTATTCACACCGCAAACGTTGTAGTTAAAAATAAGAATATTAGGTTGTTAATTTATCGCTTTCAACTTTGTAAATTTGACACTTTTACATTTACATTCTTATGATTATTAATACCGAACTGGAGTATAAAGGCGATTTATTTCCGTCCACGATAACCTCCTACACCAAAGAAGTTGATTCTATCGATTTCTTTACAGATAATAATGTAATCATGCGTGTTACCGTTTTGCGCGATAGCATGATTCGTTTTCGATTTACGGCCAAAGGGTATTTTAGCAATGATTTCTCCTATGCTATAGACAAAAGTCAATCCCATGGTTACAATGTGTTGGAATTGAACGAGTTTGAAGATCATTATAAAATACAAACGAGCAAAGTATATGTCATCGTTCAAAAGCAAAGTGCTCGTGTGGGTATTTATGAACTCGATGGCGCTCCGATTGTCGAAGACGAGCTGGGTTTTCATTGGGAAGAATCCTATGAATTTGGGGGAAATATTGTCAAAATGAGTAAAATGTCTCCCGAAGGTGAAAGCTTCTATGGATTAGGTGACAAAGCCACCCATCTAAACTTAAAAGGCAAACGCCTCGAAAATTGGGCTACCGACCAATATGCCTTTCATAAAGATCAGGAACCCTTGTATAAAGTTGTTCCTTTTTACATCGGACTACGCAATACTAAGGCGTACGGTATTTTCTTTGACAATACTTTCCGTTCCTTTTTTGACTTCAGTCATGAACGTAAAGGAGTCACAAGCTTTTGGGCCGATGGGGGTGAAATGAACTACTATTTCATCTATGGACCCAAAATGAGTGATGTGGTCACCACCTATACCCATTTGACCGGAAAACCCGAATTGCCGCCTCTTTGGACGCTGGGCTACCATCATTGCAAATGGAGTTATTATCCTGAAGCTAAGGTGAAAGAGATTACTTCAAAGTTTCGTGAACTCCAAATTCCCTGTGATGCTATCTATTTAGATATTGATTATATGGAGGGTTTTCGTTGCTTTACCTGGAGTAAAGAGTATTTTCCAGAACCCAAGCGTATGGTGCAAGAATTGGCCAAAGATGGGTTTAAAACGGTAGTTATCATTGACCCTGGGATTAAAATAGATAACGAGTATTGGGTCTACAACGAAGCGCTCGAAAAAGATTATTTCTGTAAACGTGCCGATGGTCCGTATATGAAAGGAAAAGTGTGGCCAGGTGAATGTAATTTTCCAGATTACACCAATCCTGAAGTGCGCGAATGGTGGGCTGGATTGTTTAAGGAGTTAATTGCCGAAATCGGTGTGAAAGGCGTATGGAACGATATGAACGAACCTGCGGTCATGGAAGTTCCTACCAAAACTTTCCCGCTAGACGTTCGTCACAACTATGATGGTAACAATTGCAGTCACCGCAAAGCCCACAATATTTACGGTACCCAAATGGCTCGCGCGACCTACGAAGGCGTGAAGCGATTTGCCTTCCCCAAGCGTCCGTTTATTATAACCCGTTCAGCCTATTCGGGAGCACAACGCTATACTTCTTCTTGGACTGGTGATAATGTGGCTACCTGGGAACATTTATGGATTGCCAATGTGCAAATGCAACGCATGTCCATTTCAGGCATGGGCTTTACAGGGAGCGATATCGGAGGTTTTGCCGAACAACCCAGTGCTGAGTTGTACGCACGTTGGATTCAATTGGGTGTGTTTCACCCCTTTTGTCGTACCCATTCTTCGGGACACCATGGCGATCAAGAACCGTGGAGTTTTGGGGAAGAAGTCATTGAAATTACACGAAAATTTATCGAACTACGCTACCAATTATTGCCGTATCTCTACACCATGTTTTGGCACTATATCAACGATGGAATTCCGATGTTGAAACCATTGGTGTATTTTGACCAAGAAGATCCCCAAACGCATTACCGAACCGATGAGTTTTTATTTGGAAATCAAATTTTTGTCTGTCCCATTTTAGAACCCAATGCCCTAGGACGTCGCTTGTATTTACCCCAAGGCAACTGGTATAACTATTGGACCCAAGAACTGGTTCGCGGAAAACGAGAGCTTTGGGTAAGTACCGATTTTGACCAAATCCCCATTTTTATCAAAGAAGGTGCTATTATTCCCAAATATCCTGTTCAACAATATGTGGGACATATCGAAAGTCCCGAATTGCGTTTGGAAGTGTATTTCAAATTAGGGAAAGAAAAATCGTATGTCTACGAAGATGCTCAAGATGGGTATGATTATACCAAAGGGCGATACAGTAACAAAACCTTTAGCCTAAACGGAAAAGAAAACGAACTTTTTATTACGCAACATCAAGAAGGTTCTTTTGAAACGCAATACCAAACGATCACGATTCAAGTGATTGGATTGCCTTTTGACGTGAAAGGAATTGAAATTGACAATGAAAAAATTCTTTTTGACAAAGAAGCAATTAACGTGGCTGAAGGGATTGTTATCGACAAGGATTTCACCGAATTGCATATCATCGGAGTGTAAGTTTTGTATTTTTGTGTAAAATTTAACCCTATGAATTACAAAAAGTTGACCTCCGGATTCGTTGCCATTTTACTTTTTGCCGCATGCGCCTCCAATCCTTTTACAGGAAAGAGTACTATGGCTTTTGTGCCAAATAGCGAGTTATTGCCTTCTTCTTTTCAACAGTACAGTCAATTTTTGTCCGAAAATAAAGTGGTGACCAATACACCCGAAGCCCGCAAAGTGGAGCAGATTGGCACCAAAATCAAAGTGGCCGCCGAACGTTGGTTGCAAGCCAATGGGCATCCCGAATACCTTAAAGATTACCAATGGGAATACCGATTGGTAGAAAGTAAAGAGGTCAATGCATGGTGTATGCCGGGAGGGAAAATTGTATTTTATACCGGTATTCTTCCCATTACGCAAACCGATGCAGGTTTGGCGACCGTCATGGGACATGAGGTAGCACATGCCTTATGCAACCATGGCCAACAACGAATGAGTGCAGGATTATTACAACAATTGGGAGCCATAGGCGTTGGCGCCGCTGTAGGAAATAAATCCGCAGAAACCCAACAACTCGCCATGACCGCTTATGGAGTTACCACACAAGTAGGAGGGATGATGCCTTTTAGTCGTAAGCATGAGAGTGAAGCGGATAAAATAGGACTTTTACTGATGGCCATTGCGGGGTATAATCCCGAGGAAGCCATTCCGTTTTGGGAGCGTATGGGCGCTAAGTCGGGAGGACAAGCCCCTCCGGAGTTTTTAAGCACACACCCTTCTGATGCTACCCGTATGGCGCAAATTCGCGAATTGTTGCCTGCCGTAAAAACCGAAGCTGCAAAATTCGGAGTTAGCTTTAAATAAATCATTTTATTCTTCTATATTTGAAGTCATCACAGGAGTTGTGATGACTTTTTTAATTGTATTCATTCGATATGTCAAATCTTCCTAAAGGCCATCCTAAGTTGTTGAATGCATGGGCATTCTATGATTGGGCCAACTCGGTGTATAGTTTAGTAATTGCTTCTGCTATTTTTCCGATTTATTATGAGCAAATCTTCGAGTTAGCAAACCGAAAAAACGCATTATTTCTAGGATATAAAATTAAAGCAACCGCTATGATTTCTTTCGTCACTGCTTTTGCCTTTATTTGGGTCGCTATTTGTTCCCCTTTTTTGTCGGGAATTGCAGACTACTTAGGAAATAAGAAGTCTTTTTTACGCTTTTTCTGTTATATGGGCGGTTTGTCATGTATTGGATTGTATTGGTTTGACATTGAAAATCTAACCCTTGGATATGCCTTTTATTTCTTTGGACTCATCGGATTCTGGGCTAGTTTGGTATTTTACAATTCCTACCTGCCCGATATCGCATTTCCGGAACAACAAGATCGGGTGAGTGCACGCGGATTTTCGATGGGTTACATTGGTAGTACGATATTGCTCATTGTCAATTTGGCCATGGTGATGTCGGTAGAAGGTATGGAGAAAATTGCCATGATGAAATACTCGTTTATTATGGTAGGCGTTTGGTGGATAGGATTTAGTCATATTACCTACTATTATTTACCCAAAGGTAACCGCACGAATGTACCGCTAACCAAAGATTTTATTTTCAAAGGATTTCACGAGTTGAAACAGGTCTGGAAGCAAATGCAACAAAACCTACCCTTAAAACGCTATTTGAACAGTTATTTTGTGTTTATCATGGCGGTTCAAACCGTGATGCTAGTGGCTACTTATTTTGGTGCTACCGAAGTACAATGGGAGAATCCAAGTCAAAAAACGACGGGGTTAATCATCAGTATTTTATTGATTCAATTGGTGGCTGTCTTGGGTGCCTTTCTTACTTCACGGGCTTCAGAAAAGTTCGGCAACATTAAAACATTAATTTTTCTCTGTGCCTTTTGGGCTGTACTCTGTTGCTTTGCCTATTTTATAACCTTGCCCATTCATTTCTATGCTACGGCGGGATTTGTTGGCTTGGTAATGGGTGGTATACAATCATTGGCACGTTCGACGTATTCAAAATTATTACCCGAAACCGACGATACGGCCTCGTTCTTTAGTTTTTATGATGTTACCGAAAAAGTAGGTATTGTTATCGGAATGACCATTTATGGCGTCATTGATCAAATTACTGGTTCCATGCGTAATGCCATTGTTTTTCTAGGACTATTTTTTGTATTCGGATTGATTCTATTGTTTCGGGTTCCTAAAAATGTAAATCTGAAAAACTAATTTTATATATTTGAAAAAATTTTAACAACAATGAAAAAATTAAGTTTCCTAGCCTTAGCTGTATTTGCCCTCTCTTTTTATTCATGTGATGTTGAGCCTGTAGATCCTGCGGCTATAGCCAATGCAGCTAACAATCCAGGTGTAGGCGGAAACAACGGCGGAAGTGGATCTGCTATAACAGGGACATATATATTGACAGCCTTTAATACAAGTGTACCAACGGATCTTAACAATGACGGTACAAGCTCCATTAATCAAATGTCTGAAACCAATTGTTTTAATAATTCACTTTTGACATTAAATACTAATGGAACCTTTACAGCAGATACCAAAGGGGTTGAAATTGATTTAAATACGACCCAATTAGCTTGTTTTGTAGATCCAGATATCAATGGGACTTGGACTCTACAAGGAAATACATTAAGGTTGTCTTACACTGAGGGTGGCGTACCTTATACTGATGAATATACTGTTGTTGGAAATACCTTGGTTATGGTTATTGAAGATGGATCAATTGTAGGAACTACTGGAGGTAACCCTATCTATTTGAATTCTGATATTACCTTCATCTATACAAAACAATAATTAGATAACATAAAGTTTACTAACCGCCACTTTGGCGGTTTTTTGTTTTATGGCATAAATGTTGACCTTTTTCTGATGAAAACATCGATGAATAGCAAAAAGCCTTTATTTAATGGGTTTTTCTTGGTTATATATCGATTTTTTGATGGGTTTTGCCATAGCATCTCCTACCTTTGTTTACGGAATTGTTAATATTTAAATGTCATTTTGACAAAAAGCCATTATGTCGAATCAAAAACTTATCTCTTTTGACAGTTTGTCCTTGCAGGACTTCAATGCCGATGCGGAAATGATCCCGCTCATGACTCCCGAAGATGAGGAGGAAATGGCCAATGAGGACTTGCCCAAGACGCTTCCTATACTCCCTTTACGCAATACGGTTCTTTTTCCGGGGGTTGTAATCCCAATTACAGCCGGTCGTGATAAGTCCATTAAACTGATCAATGATGCCAATGCCGGTGATAAAATCATTGGTGTTGTGGCGCAAAAGAATGAAGATATTGAAGATCCATCGATAAACGATATCTATCCCATCGGAACAGTTGCTCGAATTTTACGGGTGCTCAAAATGCCCGATGGTAATGTAACGGTTATCCTTCAAGGGAAAAAGCGTTTTGAAATCGATGCCATGATTTCAGAAAGGCCTTATTTTAAAGCTGATATCAAAGAAGTCCCTGAAAAGCGTCCAGGTGTTTACGATACCGAATTCAACGCTATTATTGACTCTATGCGTGAATTGGCCATCGAAATCATCAAAGAAAGTCCCAATATTCCCACCGAAGCTACTTTTGCCATTAAGAATATTGAAAGCCAATCGTTCCTTATCAATTTTATTTCTTCCAACATGAACTTGTCTGTTCAAGAGAAGCAAAATTTGTTGGAAATGAATGTATTGAAAGAACGTGCCCTGGAAACATTGAAATATATGAATGTCGAGTTGCAAAAATTGGAACTCAAAAACGATATTCAAACCAAAGTGCGAATTGATCTTGATCAACAACAACGCGAATATTTCTTGCACCAACAAATGAAAACCATTCAGGAAGAATTGGGTGGGGTTACATATGAGCAAGAATTTGAAGAAATGCGGCAACGTGCCAAAGCCAAAAAGTGGGACGAGAAAACGGCTAAAAATTTTGAAAAAGAATTTTCTAAATTCCAACGTATGAATCCGCAATCGCCTGATTTTGGTATTCAACGTAATTATTTGGAATTGATTCTCGATTTGCCTTGGGAGCACTTTTCAAAAGACAAGTTTGATCTGAAAAATGCCCAGAAAATATTGGATCGAGACCACTTTGGATTAGAAGATGTCAAAAAACGAATCATTGAACATTTAGCCGTTTTAAAACTCCGTAATGATATGAAATCGCCGATTTTGTGTTTAACCGGACCTCCAGGGGTAGGGAAAACGTCGATTGGTCGATCGATTGCGGAAGCATTAGGGCGCGAATACGTTCGTATTTCACTCGGTGGTTTGCGCGACGAAGCTGAAATTCGAGGCCATCGTAAAACCTATATTGGAGCGATGCCCGGTCGTATTATTCAAAACATCAAGAAAGCAGGAACTTCCAATCCCGTTTTTATACTAGATGAAATCGACAAACTCTCTATTAGCCACAACGGCGATCCCTCGTCGGCTTTGTTGGAGGTTTTAGATCCCGAACAGAACAATTCGTTTTATGACAATTTCCTCGAAATGGGTTACGATTTGTCGAAAGTAATGTTTATTGCCACTTCAAACACCATGTCGACCATACAACCTGCTTTACGCGATCGTATGGAAGTCATTCAAATGTCGGGTTACACGATTGAAGAAAAAGTCGAAATTGCACGTCAACATTTGGTTCCCAAACAGTTAAAAGAGCATGGGTTAACATCAAAGGATTTGACTATTGGTAAAAAACAATTAGAAAAAATTGTAGAAGGGTATACCCGTGAATCTGGCGTGCGTGGATTGGAACAAAAAATTGCTCAAGTCATACGAAATGCCGCGAAATCCATCGCTTTGGAAGAAGCATACAATGTGAAATTGACTGATGAACATGTAGTGACAATTTTAGGTGCTCCCAAATTGGAACGCGATAAAGCAGAAGGCAATGAGGTTGCTGGGGTAGTAACTGGCTTGGCTTGGACTTCGGTTGGAGGTGATATTTTATTCATCGAATCATCGATTTCGAAAGGAAAAGGGAGTCTTACTTTGACCGGAAACCTTGGGAATGTAATGAAAGAATCAGCAACTATTGCATTAGAATATATCAAAGCCAACGCCGAGTTATTTGGATTAGATCAAGATATCATTGGCAAGTACAACATTCACCTCCATGTACCCGAAGGGGCCACACCCAAAGATGGACCCAGTGCAGGTATCGCCATGTTGACTTCGATTGTTTCTTTACTGACCCAACGAAAAGTGAAGAAAAGTTTGGCTATGACTGGTGAGATTACCCTTCGTGGGAAAGTTTTACCCGTAGGAGGAATCAAAGAAAAAATCTTGGCAGCCAAAAGAGCCAATATCAAAGAGATTATTCTATGTCATGAAAATGAAAGTGACATCAATGACATCAATGCTGAATACCTCAAAGGGTTGACTTTTCATTATGTCAAAGAAATGCAAGAAGTAATCACCTTGGCACTTACCACTCAAAAAGTAAAAAATGCCAAAGCGATCGCATAAAGCAATCCATTTTTCATAGAATAGCGCTGGGATATCCTGGCGCTTTTTTTTGGCGTCATTTTCAGAGTCCCGTTAAAAATAATATCTTCGCATTTCCGTTATACCCTTTGTGTTGTTCAAAACTATGACCCCTAAACTGCAACTTTTATGTGTGCTGCTTTGTACTTCCCTTGGGTGGAGTCAAGTGGGAGGTCGTTCGGTATATCAGTTTCTTAATTTAGTCACCTCTCCACGTCAAGCGGCCTTGGGCGGAAAGGTAATTACCCTGTACGATTCGGATGTCAATCAAGCATTATTCAATCCAGCTACTATCAATCCTGAAATGGACAATCATCTGGCGGTGAATTATGGCAGTCTTTTTGGAGAAGTAACATATGGCACAGCAGCCTACGCCTATACCTATGATCGTCATGTTCAAACGTTTCACGCGGGAGTGAACTATGTCAATTACGGTTCTTTTCAAGGGTATGACGAATTCGGAACACCCACCAATACGTTTACAGGAAGTGAAATGGCACTGTCTTTGGGCTATGCCTACAACATTCCTTTTACGAGTATATATTTGGGTGCCAATGCCAAACTTATTTCCTCAACGTTAGAATCGTATAGCTCGTTTGGCGCGGCCGCCGATTTTGGTTTTTTGTTTATCGACGAACGCAATGATGTCAATTGGGCGCTTTCGGTGCGAAATGTGGGCACTCAAATCACCACTTTTGCGGGTACGCGCGAGCGTCTCCCTTTGGAAGTTCTTATTGGTGTTTCGCAAGAATTGGATAACGTACCTATTCGTTGGCATTTAACCTTGGAAAATCTACAGCAATGGAATGTGGCATTTTCCAACCCCAATCGAGCCGTGGGTACCATCGATGGAGGGTCAAATGAAGAAAAAGTAGGTTTCATCAACAATGCTCTACGTCATGTCATTTTTGGAGTGGAATTGTTTCCTCGAAAAAGTGTTAATTTGCGTTTGGGGTATAATTTCCGTCGCGCCGAAGAATTACGCATTGTAGACCAACGAAATTTTTCGGGAATTTCAGCCGGTTTTGGGTTGAAAATGGGACGATTGAAATTTAATTATTCCTATTCAAGGTATACTTTGGCGGCCAATACAAGTTTGTTTGGGTTGACCATTAACCTTCAAGATGATTATTAAAATTTTATTTTATTGAAAAAAATTACCATTGCCATCGACGGATTTTCCTCCACAGGGAAAAGTACTTTAGCCAAACAACTAGCGCAACAACTAGGCTATGTTTATGTGGATACAGGGGCCATGTACCGCGCTGTAACCTTATACGCGATGCAACACGGATTCGTATCTCCCCATCATTTGGATGCCGAGGGGCTAACAGCCGATCTCAAACAAATCACGCTGCATTTTGTGTTTAATGCCGAGTTGGGTTACGGTGAAATGTACCTCAATGGCGTCAATGTTGAACGCGAAATCCGCACGCTAGAGGTCTCATCATTAGTAAGTAAAGTTGCCGAAATTTCTGCGGTTCGTGCCAAATTGGTCGAACAACAACAAGCCATGGGAAAAGAAAAAGGGGTGGTGATGGATGGCCGCGATATTGGTACCGTGGTATTTCCCGATGCGGCATTGAAAATATATATGACGGCTAGTCCAGAAACGAGGGCGCTACGGCGTTTTGCTGAGTTGCAGGCCAAAGGCGATTCGGTTACGTATGAAGCAGTGTTGCAAAACGTAAACGAGCGGGATTATATCGATACCCATCGGGCCGATTCCCCCTTGGTAAAAGCGGATGATGCTGTAGAATTGGATAATTCCAACCTAAGCCGGGAAGCCCAACTACAACGCGTAATGGAATGGGTAGCTGCCAAAACGAAAACGATGTAATCCTTTGTGAATCTCATTTATTCTCGTAGCTTTACGAGCTTGATTAACCAAAACGAATAATAATTATGAGTGTAAAATACAGACTAATTTTCATGAACTTCATGCAATTCTTTGTATGGGGAGCATGGTTGATAACGATTGCTAATTATTGGTTTGGAACGCGTCAATGGGATGGAACACAATTTGGATTAGTGTTTGGAACCATGGGAATAGCTTCTTTATACATGCCTACCATCACAGGAATTATGGCCGACCGTTTTATTAATGCCGAACGACTGTATGGTATTTTACATTTATTATATGCCGGAGTCTTGTTTTATTTACCTCAAGTAAATGATCCATCTACCTTCATTTATGTGATGTTATTGGCCATGAGTTTTTACATGCCAACAATCGCTTTATCTAACTCAATCTCCTATACAGCTTTAAAAAATAGCCCAAATAGCGATGTAGTGAAAGATTTTCCGCCTATACGGGTGTGGGGAACAATTGGTTTTATTGCAGCTATGTGGCTCACTAATTTAACAGATAGTAAGGCTACTGAATATCAGTTTTATATCGCAGGAATTGGTGCCATTGTTTTAGGACTGTATTCATTTTCTCTTCCAAAATGTCCACCCCAACGCAATACCGAAGAGAAGAGATCACTTGGATTGGAATCGTTTAAGTTATTTGGCAATTATAAAATGGCTCTATTCTTTATTTTTTCTATGTTTTTAGGAGGCGCTTTGCAATTAACCAATGCGTATGGGGATGTATTCTTAGATGAATTCAAAAATGTGGCTGAATATAAAGATTCCTTTGTCGTGAAATATTCGACAATTATCATGTCAATTTCTCAAATTTCAGAGACGCTTTTCATCTTAGCCATTCCGTACTTCCTGAAACGTTTTGGCATCAAACAAGTGATGCTAATTTCTATGTTGGCTTGGGTATTGCGTTTTGGACTTTTTGCCTATGGAAATCCAACCGATGGGTTATGGATGATTATATTATCTTGTATTGTATATGGGATGGCTTTTGATTTTTTCAATATTTCTGGGTCACTTTTTGTTGAAACTTCAACTTCGGCTACTATTCGTTCCTCAGCGCAAGGGTTGTTTATGATGATGACCAATGGATTTGGAGCGATATTAGGTAGTTTCACTTCCGGTTGGGCCATTCAAAAATATTATACCCATGACGGTGTACGCGACTGGCACAACATTTGGTTAGCTTTTGCCGTGTATTCACTTATTATTGCTATTCTATTTGCCCTTTTCTTCAAACACAAACACAATTCCGAGGATGTGGCTCAAGTGAGTCATTAATATACTATACCAAACCCTTTCTTCGGAGAGGGTTTTTTGTAGCTAATGGCTTAATTTTCTGTATGAAATGTTTTGAGGTTAAGAATAAAAACGTACTTTTGCACACCTTTTGGCGAAGAAGAGTTTCCAATTGGTATTGAATCATTTACGTAAAACACTGTTGTGTATTTTACTCGCTCAAGAAACTCGAAAAGCACAGCATACAAATAGAATCATCAGCATGGCTGAATTAAACAAAGATCAAGTAGCGTTTTTAAATGAATTTAACTGGCATAACTATGCCGAAGGAATCGACGCAGTAGACGAAAACAATTTAAGAGAATTTGAAGACTTAGTTGCTAAGACTTTCATTTCTACCGACAACGAAGAAGTGGTTGAAGGTGTGGTTGTTCGTATTACTGACCGTGACGCTATCGTTGATATTAATGCAAAATCGGAAGGTGTTATTTCTTTAAACGAATTCCGTTACAACCCAAACTTGAAAGTTGGGGACAAAGTAGAAGTATTAATCGATGTACGTGAAGACAAAACAGGACAATTAGTACTTTCTCACCGTAAAGCAAGAACAATCAAATCTTGGGATCGTGTAATCTCAGCTAACGAAACAGGAGAAATCGTTAACGGTTTTGTGAAATGTAGAACTAAAGGAGGTATGATCGTTGACGTATTCGGAATCGAGGCTTTCTTACCTGGTTCTCAAATCGACGTGAAACCTATCCGTGATTACGATGTATACGTTAACAAAATGATGGAATTCAAAGTGGTAAAAATTAACCACGAATTCAAAAACGTTGTAGTATCACACAAAGCGTTGATCGAAGCAGATATCGAAGTTCAGAAAAAAGAAATCATCGGTCAATTAGAAAAAGGTCAAGTATTAGAAGGTGTGGTTAAAAATATCACTTCTTACGGTGTATTCATCGACTTAGGCGGTGTAGACGGATTAATCCACATCACTGACTTGTCTTGGTCACGTATCAACCACCCAAGTGAAGTATTGGAATTAGACCAAAAATTGAACGTGGTTATCTTAGACTTTGATGATGAGAAAACACGTATCCAACTAGGTTTAAAACAATTACACGCTCACCCATGGGATGCTTTAGGATCTGAATTATCAGTAGGTGATAAAGTGAAAGGTAAAGTAGTGGTTATCGCTGACTACGGTGCTTTCATTGAAGTTGCTGAAGGTGTTGAAGGATTGATCCACGTTTCTGAAATGTCTTGGTCGACTCACTTACGTTCGGCACAAGATTTCGTAAAAGTAGGTGATGAAGTAGAAGCTGTGATCTTAACCTTAGACCGCGATGAGCGTAAAATGTCTTTAGGTATCAAACAATTATCACAAGATCCTTGGACGGATATTACCTCTAAATACCCTGTTGGTTCGAAACATACTGGAATTGTTCGTAACTTCACTAATTTCGGTATCTTCGTTGAATTAGAGGAAGGAATCGACGGTTTAGTATACATTTCTGATTTATCTTGGACGAAAAAAATCAAACATCCATCAGAATTTGTTAACGTAGGTGATAAATTAGATGTAGTTGTGTTAGAATTGGACGTAGACGGAAGAAAACTTTCATTAGGTCACAAACAAACAACAGAAAATCCATGGGATAAGCACGAAGCAGCTTACGGTGTAGGAACGGTTCACAGCGGAACTATTGCTGAAATCGTTGACAAAGGCGCTACGGTTGATTTCGGAGATGATGTGATTGCTTTCATTCCTGCACGTCACTTAGAAAAAGAAGACGGTAAGAAATTGAAAAAAGGAGAATCTGCTGAATTTAAAGTGATTGAGTTCAATAAAGAATTCAAACGTGTAGTAGCTTCTCATACCGCAATCTTCAGAGAAGAAGAAGAGAAAAACGTAAAAGCAGTAGAAACTACTTCTACTAACGCTCCCGCTTCAACTTTAGGAGATAACAATGACATCTTAGCTGAATTAAAAGCTAAAATGGAAAAAGGTGAAAAATAATCACTAGTTGATTAACACATATTTTAAAATCCCGGACTTAGGTTCGGGATTTTTTTTTACCCAAAAAACCAATAGTGTATTCTTGTCGTATATGTCTAAACAAATAAGATAGTAATACTTAAAAAAAATTGTTATGAAAACAAGAAATCAATTGGTTCAATTCGTTTAAGCCGGATTATTATGCTCAGGTATTGCTTTTGCGCAAAGTGAAAAAACAGTCAATGTAGGCGGAGCTCCCAGGTATCCTTCCAAAAACATTGTTCAGAATGCTCTCAATTCAAAAGAGCATACCACTTTAGTGGGTGCCGTAAAAGCCACCAGTTTATTCGATGTATTGCAAAGCGCTGGACCATTTACCGTTTTTGCACCCACCAATGCTACCTTTGATAAATTACCTGCAGGAACCGTGGTCTATTTGTTGAAACTCGAAAATTTAGAAAAACTGCAAACGGTATTGAAGTTTCATGTCGTTGCAGGAAAATTTTCTGTCGAAGAGTTGATGAATCTTGTCAAAAAAGGGAAGGGGAAAGCAACATTAAAAACGGTATCCGGTGGCGAATTAACAGTCACACAAAAAGGCAATGCACTCTCGGTGAGTGACCGAAATGGAAATGTAGCTACCGTTACCATCGGCAATGTTTTCCAATCCAATGGTGTTATTCATGTGGTAGATACCGTTGTGTTACCGTAAATAGTTAATTATGTTTTGTTAGGTTTAAAATGAAAAGACAGATTCGTAGATGAATCGGTCTTTTTTAATTTTCTTTGAAGGGACGGTTCC
Organism: Flavobacterium sp.; assembly: GCF_040379285.1. Classification (GTDB taxonomy): domain Bacteria; phylum Bacteroidota; class Bacteroidia; order Flavobacteriales; family Flavobacteriaceae; genus Flavobacterium. The sequence continues at coordinate 38,670 of NZ_JBEILJ010000008.1, forward strand.
AAATTTCACTATTGAAGTTTTTACCCATCATAAAAAAGTAATAGGCAACCGTTGCGACTATAGATTTGAAAGCAAACAAAAATACGATAAAGGGCGCCCATAAGAGGGTGGAGCCTAATTTATTTAGGGGCATTACCCAAGTGAATAACGCACTTACTACCAAACTAAAGATCATAAAAGTTACGGCATTTTTAATCGGCCAATATTTCCACTTTCGCCAGGGTGACACGTCATTTCCCCACTGGTGAATCAAATAGTAATAATCATTACCCAAAGGAGCAAACAACAATGGATCGTCATAATTTTTAAGACTAAAGGTCTTGGAAGGCGCCGCGATTTTCAATCCTTGTAACGAAACACCATGTATTTTTTCTAAATTTTGAATAGCATCAATAGCTTCAATCGGAAAATCTTGTTTAAATAACGTGATGTCCAAAAAGCGAAGTCGATAGTCGATACACAACTTTTTGATGTACCTTTCATGGTAAATACGCTGTGTGTCCAATAAATCAAATGTGAGCGCATTTGGTGTGGAAAAAAGCGACTCTTCTACAGTAGCACACGCATTGTAAGCGACTAACGTTCTTGTTTTGCTCGTTTTGCGTAACGAATCAACGAATGACTGGGGGGAAGAAATCTTGTTGCGGACTTGCTGTAATTCCACCGCTAACGATCTTTTTTCAAGCAATCTCATGGTGAATTGGTAAAAGTTTGACAATTACGAATTTAAAAGAAATTGCAAACGTATAACGATGAACTTTCGTTAATTTTTTACCTAAAAAAAGCCATCCTTTACGACGGCTTGATTTTTTATAATTAGAAGCTTTGATTTAACGCAGTTGTGCTCCCACTTCATTTTGAAAGACGGTCTGTAATTTGCCCATGATTTTATCAATCTGCGTGTCGGTAAGCGTTTTGGTCGTATCTTGGAGAATAAAACTCAAGGCATACGATTTTTTGCCCTCCGGTAAATTTTTGCCTTCATACACATCAAATAAGTTTACTTGTTTTAGCAAACTTTTTTCCGTTTGACGTGCTAATTTATAGAGACTTTCAAAAGCAACACTTTGGTCTACTAATAAAGCGAGGTCACGACGAACTTCAGGGTACTTCGCAATGTCTTGGAATTTGATTTTATTGGAAATCATTTTGATGATCAGGTCCCAATTGAAATCGGCATAAAAGACTTCTTGCTTTATGTCAAAATGCTTGATAATATGTTTTTTAACCACTCCAAATTCAACCAATACATCATTGCCGAATCCCATGGAAATTCCTTCCGAAAACACATCGTTTTGTACGGGTTTATCCTCAATCTTATGGTATCCTAATCGATCAAATAGGGAGAGAATCACCCCTTTGAAAACAAAGAAATCGGTAGGTCGTTGGGTTTCATTCCAACTTTCAGCAGTTCGATTACCCGTCATTAAAACGGTTAGATGTTTTTTCTCCTGATAACCCGATAACAATTTGTGATACGTTTTCCCAAACTCAAACAATTTCAAATCCGCATTCTTACGGTTGATATTGTACGACAACGCTTCCATGCCCGAAAACAACATAGACTGACGTAAGGTTGCCAAATCATTACTCAACGGATTCAACATCGAAACATTGTATTCTTCTTTCAATTGGGGCGATAACTTTACATAATCGCCTGTCGTTAGCGAATTGGCCATCATTTCATGAAACCCTAACGAATTTAACTGGTGGGCTACGATATTTTGTAATTTATAATCTTCGGTGCGTGGGGAATTGGCTACCGTAGCACTGATTTTCTTGGTAAAATTTACATTGTTGTATCCATACACGCGAAGAATTTCTTCAATCACATCAATCTCGCGTTGCACATCCACACGATAAGCCGGGATAATTAATCCCAATCCAGCATCGGTAATGCTATTCACCCTAATGTCCAATGACGCTAAAATCTTTTTGATGGTTTCCTTCGGAATTTCTTGACCAATTAATTTAAACGCTTTGTCAAAATTCAAGAAAACAGAAAAATCCTCTACTTTTTTGGGATATAAATCCACTACATCCGAAGTCATTTCACCACCAGCTACTTCCATAATCAACATCGAAGCTCTTTTTAATGCATATTCGGTAATATTGGGATCGATACCGCGCTCAAAACGAAACGAAGCATCGGTACTCAATCCATGGCGTTTGGCCGTTTTACGAATCGTAACGGGATTAAAATACGCACTTTCTAAGAAAATAGAAGTCGTCGTTTCAGTCACTCCAGAAGATTTACCACCGAAAACGCCCGCCATACACAACGGACCGTTTTCATCACAAATCATGAGGTCGTCTTCATGCAATGCCCGTTCGGTATCATCCAAAGTGACAAATTTAGTTCCCGCAGCTACCGTTTTTACAGTGATTTTTCCATTGATTTTGGCAGCGTCAAAAGCATGTAACGGTTGACCCAATTCATGTAAAATATAATTGGTGACATCCACAATGTTATTTTTCGGGCTGAGTCCAATGGCTTTTAAACGGTTTTGCAACCATTCAGGAGAGGGTTTCACTTTAATCCCCGAAATCGTAACGCCACAATACCGTGGACATAACCTAGCATCCACAACATCAACGGGAATCTTTAACGTGCGTTTGTCTACCTTAAAGGCTGAAACCGAAGGTGTGATTAGCTCAATGTTCTTATTGCGAAGTAACAAGCCTGCACGTAAGTCTCTAGCGACCCCCATGTGCGACATCGCATCGGCACGGTTGGGTGTTAATCCAATTTCAAACACTTCATCGTTTTCAATTTTTAATACTTCAGCAAGAGGTGTTCCTGCTTTTAATTTGACATCCAAAATCATAATGCCCTCGTGATTGGTTCCTAAACCCAATTCATCCTCAGCGCATATCATACCGTGGCTTTCTTGGCCGCGAATTTTTCCTTTTTTGATTTCAAATTCGTTCCCCGAAGCATCAAAAAGTAGCGTACCTATCGTGGCCACAGGTACTTTTTGACCCGCCGCAACATTAGGAGCCCCACAAACAATCTGTACTGGGGCATTGCCATCGCCTAAATCAACGGTGGTTACTTTTAATCGATCGGCGTCAGTGTGTTTTTCGCAGGTTTTGACTTCACCCACTACAACCCCATCAAGACCGCCTTTCACCGATTGGTATTTTTCGACTACTTCCACTTCTAGACCTAAGTCGGTCAATAAAGCCGCTGTCTCTTCTGAAGGTAAATCTATTTTTAAAAATTGCTTGAGCCAATTATAGGAAATTCGCATGATTGTATTGATTTTGACGGGGGCAAAGATAGCGATATCAGGCGGGATAGTAAAAATTATTTGAAGTGATTTCCATCTTTTGTATTCCTAAAAAGAAGGTAAAAAATGTATTATTTGGATTACTTTAAACGGGTTCTACTAGAGCTTAACGAGCCAACATCTCTATATTTTACTGAATTCATCAATTATTTTTGAAAAGTTTGTTGTGTAAATAAAAAATCCTATAATCGCAATGTACCCGATAATTCTTTCAAGGTTGTTTCAAAAATTTTGGATTGAAAAAGAGCATTACTGTTGCGAATCTTAGCGTCAATATATTGTTATTGTGCCGTATGGTATTCAAAAGGAATGAGGGTGACGATTTTGAATTTTGCAAATGTGAAATCTAGATTTTACGCACCTAGAGTCAAATTATTAGCTTCAATTGTCGCAATACATTGTATTAACTTAACGCTTTTACTTGCTACGGTTGCATCAACTAATATAATTCCAAATGTTCTTTTTCCGACTTAATGCAAGAAACACAGCACGTAACGTTTGGTGTTCAGGGCGTTCCATCGTGGGGTCTTTTTTCAACAATTCTAAAGCATAGCTGCGTGCCAACTGCAAAATATCTTTGTCTTTTACCAAATCGGCAATCTGCAAGTTTAAAATTCCACTTTGTTGGGTACCCATGATATCCCCTGGACCGCGAAGTTTCAAATCGACTTCGGCAATCTCAAATCCGTCGTTGGTTCGGCACATGGTTTCCAAACGGGTTTTGCTCTCTTGACTCAATTGGTGGCTTGTCATCAAAATACAGTAACTCTGTTCGGCACCACGACCCACGCGCCCGCGCAATTGATGCAGTTGCGACAGTCCAAATCGCTCGGCACTTTCAATCACCATAACGGAGGCATTGGGAACATTGACTCCAACTTCGATAACTGTAGTGGCCACCATAATTTGGGTTTTTCCTTGCGCAAATCGTTGCATCTCGGCTTCTTTTTCGGCAGGTTTCATTTTGCCATGAACGATCGAAATCGCATAATCGGGTAGGGGGAAATCCCGCGAAATGCTTTCATACCCGTCCATTAAATCCTTGTAATCCATTTTTTCACTTTCTTGAATCAAAGGATAAACAATGTACACCTGACGGCCTTTGGCAATTTCATCTTTCAAAAATTTCCATACTTTCAATCGATTTGCATCGTAACGGTGGACTGTTTGAATGGGTTTTCGCCCAGCGGGTAATTCATCGATCACCGAAATATCAAGATCGCCATACAAACTCATGGCCAGTGTTCGCGGAATGGGGGTGGCAGTCATCACCAAAATATGCGGCGGTACGGTATTTTTTTGCCACAAACGACTGCGTTGCGCTACCCCAAATTTGTGTTGCTCATCGATTACGGACAACCCCAGGTTTTGAAACTGCACTTTATCTTCCAACAAGGCATGGGTACCAATGACAATCGAACAGCTTCCGTTGTCGAGGGCAGCAAACAAGCGGTTGCGTTCGGCCGTTTTGGTTGAACCCGTAAGCAATTCCACCTGAAGTCCCAAGGGAGCTGCCAACGCTTGAATACTGTTGTAATGTTGCTGTGCCAAGATTTCGGTCGGGGCCATCAAGCAACTTTGGTAGCCGTTGTCGGTTGCCAAGAGCATCGTCATAAAGGCAACAATCGTTTTCCCCGAGCCCACATCGCCTTGTAGCAATCGGTTCATTTGCGCCTGACTTCCCAAATCGTTCCGGATTTCTTTAATCACGCGCTTTTGGGCATGGGTAAGGGGAAAGGGAAGGTGTTGGGTATAAAATGTATTGAAATGCGTGCCCACTTGGGTAAAGGGCATCCCTTTAATCTTGTGTTTGCGCACCAAGTTTTTGGTAATCAATTGCAATTGGATAAAGAAAAGCTCTTCAAATTTCAACCGAAATTGGGCCTTTAACAAGCCTTCCTGATCTTTTGGAAAATGAATTTGCCACAAAGCTTCGCGTTTGGAGACGAGCTTTAAATTCTCCATCAAATAGACAGGAAGGGTTTCCCTAAATTGTCCCTCCGTTTCCAAAAACAACTGCTGCATCATTTTAAGTAATGTGCGGTTGGAAATTCCTTTGTTAGCGAGTTTTTCAGTACTCGGATACACAGGTTGGATAGTGGTGCGAAGACTATTTTGATGTTCCTCGAGAACTTCCAATTCAGGATGGGCCATCGACGGAGTGCCTGCATATTGCGCTACACGACCAAATGCAACGTAAGGCTGATTGAGTTTGAGATTTTCTTTTATCCACTTATGGCCTTGAAACCACACGAGTTCCATTTCTCCTGTATCATCGATGAACGTAGCTACCAACCGACTTTTTGTTTTGCCGGTTTGCACTGTTTTCAGATGCACAATTTTTCCAATGACTTGAACCTCTGTGGGACTGTTGGTGAGTTGGTTAATGGTATAGTACCGCGTTCTGTCGATATAGCGATTGGGAAAAAGTTGCAACAAATCGCCATACGTATGGATCTCCAATTCACTGCGCAATAACGCTCCGCGCTGGGGGCCAACGCCTTTGAGGTATTCGATAGGAGTTTCTAAAGTTGGGGACATACAACGGCCATTATCCAAAAGGCTAAGATACTTTAAAAACCTGAATTTCGAAATCTTCCGTTATCTTTGTCCAAAGCCTTTGTTATGCGTTTTTACTCTTTATTTTTTTCGTTGTTTGTTGCTGGGTGTCTTTGGAGTCAATCGCCTGTAGCTGTTGATTTTACTGACTTGAAAGCTACAGTGTTTCCAAATTTTGAAACCAAAGAAGTAAGCGGACATTGCCAGTTTACATTTGTCGTGAAAGCGCCTACGGATACCCTTCGAATAGACGCCAAAAACATGCGCTTTAGTTTGATGATGCTCAACGGAAAAGCGGTCGAATACAGTGCCAACGAGCGTCAGTTGCTTTTGTACACCGGATTTAAAAAAGGGAAAAATCGCTTGTCGTTTTCGTACACAGCCCGTCCCAAACAAGCGTTGTATTTTGTGGGAACCGCCGACGATTATCAAATTTGGACCCAAGGACAAGGCAAGTATACCAGCCATTGGTTGCCCAGTTTTGATGATGTAAATGAAAAGCTGACCTTTTCCCTCAGTGTGACCACTCTTGAAGATGAAGTCGCTAATTTCCAACGGTTAACCGCTATCAGTAATGGCGAACTTGTAAAGAAAGAATCGTTTCGTGCCATCCAAGAAGGAAAAGCATACACGACATGGAGCTATCAAATGAAAAAACCGATGGCGTCGTACTTGGTCATGTTGGCGGTGGGGAATTTTGATCAAAAAACAGCATCGAGTGCTTCGGGAGTTCCGTTAGAATCCTATCTCCAACCCAAAGATGCCGATAAATGGGCAACGACGTATTGGCACAATGAACGGATTTTTAATTTTTTAGAAAAAGAGATTGGGGTAAAGTACCCGTGGCGAATTTACCGACAAATTCCCGTACGCGACTTTTTGTATGCGGGTATGGAAAACACCACGTCGACCCTTTTTGCTCAAGATTATGTGGTCGATAGTGTGGCCGTAAATGCTAAAAACTACTGCAATGTAAATGCCCACGAATTGGCCCATCAATGGTTTGGCGATTTGATTACAGCCCAATCAGGGAAACACCATTGGCTCCAAGAAGGATTCGCTACGTATTATGCTTTATTATCTGAAAAAGAGTTGTTTGGAGATGATTACTTCTACTATCAATTGTACCGAAATGCCAACTTAATCAAGGCGGCGGCCAAAAACGATACGGTACCCATTTTACATGAAAAATCGAGTTCGTTATCGTATTATCAAAAAGGAGCATGGGCCATACATTACCTTCGGGATCAGGTGGGGAAAAAGGTGTTTGATAAAATTGTAAAAGCGTATTTAAAAAAGTATGCATTTAAAAATGTGGTCACTGCCGATTTTTTGGCGGTGGTGCAACGCTATTCTGATTTTGATACGGAGGCGTTTCAGCAACGTTGGTTGGAATCGGCGAAGTATCCTGAAACCGATATCAACCAGTGCTTGGCGAAAAGTGCTATGGTTCAAGCCTTGGTGCAACTCCAAAAAGAACGCAGTCTCCCGTTGGAAAGCAAGCTTTCTCGGTATACCACCCTGTTAAAGTCGGAGGCGTTTTGGCCTTTGAAAGCGGAAGTGCTTTTTCAACTTAAGGGGCAACCCCTTGCGCAAACCGAAGCATTGTATCGTTTGGCTCTTGAACGTGGGAACCTTGAAGTGTTGACCGCGGTAAGTGAGCTGCTCACCGATATTCCAGAAAGTTTGAAAGCAAGCTATGAAACCTTGTTGCAGGCGCCTTCCTATGTGGTGCGGGGCAATGCTTTGGTTCATTTGTTAAAGCGTTTTTCCAACGATCGGATGCGTTATTTTGAAATCGCCAAAGACTGGCGTGGCGCCAATGATTTGGGATTGCGGATTGACTATTTGGGGGCGTATTTGGTTTTAATGCCTGAAACGAATCCCGATTATGCCTCGTTGAAGGCGGAGTTGATCGAATTTACAACGCCCAAGTACGAAAGTGTCACTCGAATTCCGGCCTTTCAACAAGCTGTTTTCCTTTTTCCTCAAGAAAACGAAGTACTCAAAAACTTGGTCAATGCTACGCAACATCCCAAATGGCAGCTGGTCAAATATGCACGTGATACGATACGCAAATTGATCAAACAAGAGGCGTTTCGCGAACAATTTACAGCCTTGATTCCCGAACTCTCGACAGACGAGCAAACGGAGCTGCTACGCTTACTCAAGTAAGGTACATTTAGATGAAGCTTAGCAGTATAAAGTTAAGTTTTCTCCAGCACCAATCGCGGCAACCAATGGACTTTAGAACTGAGGAACAGCAACTGTTGTGGTTTTACAGCGGCGCTTGTATTGCGGGGCGAAGGAGCGATCCATCGGGCTTTGGTCTCAGAAAAATCCATAAGGTTTTGGGAAGTATCCGAAGTGGAAGTGGCACTTGTAAAAGTGATGACGTTTTTTTCCAACACCCACGTTCCGTGTCCTTCTTTTTGGTCTTCCACAGGGATTCTATTTTTCAATTTGGAATAATAGGTAAAGGTAAACGTGCCGTCATTTTTCAAGGTGATTTGATAATCCAAAATATCCAATTCGACCGTAAGGATATGCCGCGTATACGTTCCAACGCAGTCGGTTGTTTGCGCCATAAGGGCTTGGGAGATGAGGCACATCAACAAAGCGAGGAGTCCTAATTGGGGTGTTTTCATTTTCATAGAGAGTGTGGAGAATAATTTAAAAAAAAGGGTATTGAAAGTGACTGCAAAAGGTTTTACTTCACCAAAGATAATTTTTTCTCTTAAAAGATTCACTTTGTTTTCGAGTAGGAGGGTATGTTTATCATTATATGTAATGTAAATGGTTGTTATTTAGAGTATTGTGTTATTTCAATTAAAAGTAAGCTATTTTTTATATGTGTAGTATTTTTTTGTAAGTATTTCTACAACGTTCTGATTTTATTGGCTTTATTCTAGATTATCTTTGTTATTTTTTACAAACACAAAAAAATCAATTAATTGTGATGGATAGCTGTCTTACAGTTTTACAGTTTTATAGATTATACAGCTTATTTAACTTTATTTATTTTTTAAATCAATTGCGATAGGTTTTAAATTAAAACTAAAAAACACATATTAGTTTTAAAATAATACAATATACTCCAATTTTGCTACCACAATAAAACAAATAAATAGAACGCGTATGTGTGGATTTTTAGCTATTATAGGAAAAGGAAAAGACGAAAAATTGATTGAAACCTTGTCAAAACGCATGGCCCATCGTGGTCCCGATGAAAGCGATATACATATTACCGAACAAGGACATATTTTGAGTCATGAACGCTTGTCAATTATAGATTTACATTTAGGAAAGCAACCCATTCAAGGAACCAAATCGGCTTGGATGGTGCATAACGGTGAGATATACAACCATCATGCGTTGCGTGAAGGCGTGTTGAAAGGACATACCTTTCGCACCAAATCCGATTCAGAGGTCATTGTCCATTTGTATGAGGAATTTGGTTACGATTTTGTCGATCAGTTGGATGGCGATTTTGCTTTTGTAGTTATCGATGGTGATCACTACATCGCAGGACGGGATCCGTTAGGGGTAAAACCGTTATACTATGGAGTAGACGAACGCGGTCGCATGTACTTTGCTTCCGAGATGAAGGCCTTGGCCGATCAGTGCACTACCTTTTCTACGTTTCCCCCAGGGCATTATTACACTCCTGAAACGGGTTTTGTGAAATATTACAATCCCCAATACGAAGATTATACGGCTTGTGTGGAAGAAGCCGATTTAGCCTTACTTCGCGAAAAACTGACCGAAGCCACCCGCAAACGCTTAATGAGTGATGTACCGATTGGCGTATTGTTATCGGGAGGTTTGGATTCTTCCTTAACGTCCTCTATTGCCTCTCGTTTGTTGAAAGAACAAGGCAAAACCTTGCATTCGTTTTCGATCGGGTTGGATCCTAATGCCCCCGATGCGGTGGCCGCTCGAAAAGTAGCTGAATTTTTGGGTACAGAACATCATGAGATTCATTTTACCATTGAACAAGGGATAGAAATCTTAGAAAAATTAGTGTGGCATTTAGAAACCTACGATGTGACGTCTATTCGGGCAAGTACACCGATGTATTTCTTGGCCAAAGCCATTACCAAAAAAGGGATCAAAGTGGTACTGTCGGGTGAAGGGGCCGATGAGGTGTTTGGCGGGTATTTGTATTTTAGAAATGCTCCGTGTACGGTTGATTTTACCAAAGAGACCATCGAACGCGTACAGAAGTTGTTTACGGCCGATTTATTACGTGCTGACAAGTCGACTATGGCCCACGGTTTGGAAGCCCGCGTTCCGTTTTTGGACAAAGCTTTTTTGGATTATGCGATGCTGATTAAAGGCGAAGAAAAACTACCTAAAACCTATAATGGGGTTGAGAAATACATTTTGCGCAAAGCTTTCGATACTCCCGAGCAACCCTATTTGCCCCAAGAAGTGTTGTGGCGTCAGAAAGAACAATTTTCGGATGGAGTTGGATACAACTGGATTGATACTTTGATCGAATACTGCTCGGCCCAAGTGACCGATGCGCAGATGGAACAAGCCTCGGAGTTATTCCCGTACAATACACCAGCGACCAAAGAAGCCTATTTCTACCGTACGATATTTCACAAACATTTCCCACAAATGAGTGCGGCACAAACCGTGCGTAAGTGGATTCCGAAATGGCAAGAAAACCAAGATCCGAGCGGTCGCGCCAATACAGCCCACGTGCAAGCAGATCCTGAAATCGCAAAAACCTCATTAGCCGTGTAAATAATTTTTTTTCAATTAGAAGTTTAGTTTGTTTGTTTGAAAATGCCTGTAGTTGCCACTGCAGGCGTTTTCGTTTTAGGAAGAAAATTAGAGTTCCTGTGGGTGCCTATCATTTTTATTTTCTAGCACTCTAAAAATCAAGGGTATAGAAATAGGATTTAAAATAGGTCTTTTTTAGGCTTTATTCTTGATTTAAAAGCCGAAACGATTATTAAACATAAATGTTGATAACTTAGCCTATAAATCGCCTTATAGCGCTTTAAAATCATCTTTGATTTTTTATATTTGCGTGTTAGACAAAATTCTGAGATTTTTTATGAGCGAAGAAGTTAAAAAGAACGCGTATTCCGCCGACAGTATTCAGGCGTTAGAAGGAATGGAGCACGTACGGATGCGTCCTTCCATGTATATTGGGGATACCGGCGTGCGCGGATTGCACCATTTGGTGTATGAAGTAGTGGACAATTCCATTGATGAAGCTTTGGCAGGCCATTGCGATACCATCCGTGTGACCATTAATGCCGACAATTCGATTACCGTTGAAGATAATGGCCGGGGAATTCCGGTGGATTTACATAAAAAAGAAGGCGTTTCTGCGCTTGAGGTTGTCATGACCAAAATTGGAGCTGGAGGGAAGTTTGATAAAGATTCCTATAAAGTTTCCGGTGGTTTGCACGGCGTAGGGGTTTCCTGTGTGAATGCGCTCTCGGATCATTTGCGTGCTACCGTGTACCGCGATGGTAAAGTATGGGAGCAAGAGTACGAACGTGGAAAAGCGATGTATCCGGTAAAACAAATCGGAACAACGGATAAACGCGGAACGACCGTTTCGTTTAAACCCGATGGAACGATTTTTACCCAAACCTTAGAATACTCCTACGATACGTTGGCGGCGCGTATGCGTGAATTGTCGTTTTTGAACAAAGGGATTTCCATTACCTTGACCGATTTGCGTCATACCGATGATAAAGGTAATCCTGTTGCCGAAACGTTCCATTCGAAAGAAGGGTTGAAAGAATTCGTTAAATTCTTGGATGGAAACCGAATGCCGATCATTGCTAGCGTGATCAATATGGAAAACGATAAAGGCGAAATTCCAGTGGAAGTAGCTTTGATTTACAATGACAGTTACTCAGAAAATATTTTCTCGTATGTGAACAATATCAACACCCATGAGGGAGGAACACATTTGCAAGGGTTCCGAATGGGATTAACGCGTACGTTGAAAAAATATGCCGATGCTTCAGGGATGTTGGACAAACTGAAATTTGAGATTTCTGGGGACGACTTCCGTGAGGGATTGACGGCCATTATTTCGGTAAAAGTAGCCGAACCACAATTTGAAGGGCAAACCAAAACCAAATTAGGGAACCGTGAGGTAGTTTCACCCGTATCGCAAGCGGTTTCGGAAATGTTGGAGAATTATTTGGAAGAAAATCCGAATGACGCCCGCACCATTGTACAGAAAGTAATTTTAGCCGCACAAGCGCGTCACGCTGCGAAGAAAGCGCGCGAGATGGTACAACGCAAAACCGTTTTGGGTGGTGGTGGCTTACCGGGGAAATTATCCGACTGTTCGGAACAAGATCCCGCAAAATGTGAAATTTACTTGGTAGAGGGGGACTCTGCGGGTGGAACGGCCAAGCAAGGGCGCGATCGTAATTTCCAAGCGATTTTGCCGTTACGCGGAAAGATTTTGAATGTGGAAAAAGCGATGCACCACAAAGTTTTTGAAAACGAAGAGATTCGCAACATCTTTACCGCACTCGGGATTACGATTGGTACCGAAGAAGACAGTAAGGCGTTGAATTTGGAAAAATTGCGTTACCACAAAGTGATCATCATGACCGATGCCGACGTGGATGGTAGCCACATTTCGACCCTAATTTTGACGTTCTTCTTCCGATTCATGCGCGAGTTGATTGAAGCGGGTCACGTGTACATTGCGTCACCACCTTTGTATATGGTGAAAAAAGGAACAAAAAAAGAGTATGCTTGGAACGACGACCAACGCGATTTGATTTCGCAACAAATGGGGGGTGGAACAAGTGTACAACGTTATAAAGGTTTGGGAGAAATGAATGCGGAGCAGTTGTGGGAAACTACAATGGATCCAAGTATGCGTACGCTACGTCAGGTGACGATTGATAACCTGACTGAAGCTGACCGTATCTTTTCGATGTTGATGGGGGATGAGGTGCCACCGCGTCGCGACTTCATCGAGAAAAATGCAGTGTACGCGAAAATTGATGCCTAGCGAAATTTGAAAAAGGATGTCCTAGCCCTGATGGTAGTGGAAATCCTTTTTTGTTTTATCCGGTTACGGTACAACAAAAAAGATTGAAACGGACAGCGGGAATAGCTTCAAAAAATAAAAAATAATACAAACCTATTAATTACATTTTACAATGAAAGTTACGATAGTAGGAGCAGGAAACGTAGGCGCAACATGCGTAGATGCGATTGCTCACCGAAGAATTGCCAGCGAAATTGTGGTCGTTGATATCAAAGAAGGCTTTGCTGAAGGGAAAGCGATGGATATCATGCAAACGCAAACGACTTTAGGATTTAATACGAAAGTCGTAGGTAGCACCAATGATTACAGCAAAACGGCGGGTAGTGATGTGGTGGTGATTACTTCGGGAATTCCGAGAAAACCCGGCATGACCCGTGAAGAGTTGATTGGTATCAACGCGGGCATTGTTAAAGGAGTGGCGGAACAATTGTTGGTCCATTCTCCAAATGCGATTGTGGTGGTGGTTTCCAACCCGATGGACACGATGACGTATTTAACGTTAAAAGCAACGGGCTTACCGAAAAACCGTATTATTGGTATGGGAGGTGCGTTGGATAGTTCGCGTTTCAAATATTTCTTATCTCAAGCCATGGACAAACCGGCGAATGACATTCAGGGGATGGTGATTGGCGGACACGGCGATACTACCATGATTCCGTTGACACGTTTGGCTTCTTACAATGGCGTGCCTGTTTCTCAATTTTTATCGGAAGAGGCTTTGGTGAAAGTAGCAGCAGATACGATGGTTGGCGGGGCTACATTAACCGGCTTGTTAGGGACATCCGCATGGTATGCACCGGGTGCTTCAGTAGCGTATTTGGTAGATGCCATTTTGAACGACCAGAAAAAAATGATTCCATGTTCGGTGCTGTTAGAAGGCGAATACGGTCAAGACGATATTTGTATGGGTGTACCTTGTATTATTGGTAAAAACGGGGTAGAACAAATTGTGGATATTGCCTTGAACGATTCGGAAAAAGCGTTGTTTGCGAAAAGTGCCGATGCGGTTCGCGCGATGAATGGTGATTTGAAATCGATTTTAGGATAATTTAATCCTTTCAAAATAGAAATGAGACCGCATTTTTGCGGTCTTTTTTTTAATAATAAGTGTCCAAATAATTTGTTAATCATTTGGTTAATTTTATATTTGCACGTTTCAAAAAATCTGTCTGCGGGATAGACTGTTGGTTTTTTCTGAGAATCAACCGCTTAGCCTGCGATGGATGTTTATGGTGAAGAGTTAACAAAAATTAATTAATTTTTAGGAGTAATGCAGAATAAAGGACTCGTTAAGTTTTTTGCAATTTTATTTGCTTTGGTAAGTATTTACCAGCTTTCATTCACTTTTGTAGCGAATGGAATTAAGAAAGACGCCAAGGCATATGCCGAGCAAAAATTGGCACAAATCAAGAAAAAACCTATCCCAGGGCAACCTCTTCCGGAGTTGAATACACTGGAGGTAAGTTATTTGGATTCATTGAAAAAAGTAGAGGTTTTCAGTCTTGGTTTTGCTGACTACACCTATGAGGATGTAAGCAACAAACAAATCAACAAAGGGTTGGACTTAGAAGGAGGGATTAACGTAATCCTTCAGATTTCAGTGAAAGACGTATTACGTGGTTTGGCCAATGAGTCTAAAAATGCAGTTTTCAATAAAGCGTTGGATAATGCGGCCAAAATTCAACAAGGAAACGAGTCGTATTTAGATGCCTTCTTCCGTGCTTTTGATGAAGCATCAGCGGGGACTTCTGTAAAGTTAGCTTCTCCTGATATTTTTGCCAACCGCAACTTGTCGGATGAAATCAACTTCAACATGACCAATGATCAAGTGAAGAAAGTCATCCGTCGTAAAGTTGACGAGTCGGTAGATTCAGCTTTTGGAGTATTGCGCAAGCGTATTGATAAATTTGGGGTAACCCAACCGAATATTGCCAAATTAGGACAAACTGGTCGTATTTTGGTTGAATTGCCAGGGGCTAAAGATGAAGACCGTATCAAGAAATTGTTACAGTCAACTGCGCAATTGGAGTTCTGGGAAACCTACCGTGTGGATGAGTTGGGAGGCTTTTTACAGACGGCTAATGAAGCGTTGAAAGCGACTGAAAAAGCAACAACGGCTACCACTGCGCCTTCTGCCAATGACTCTATCGCGAAGATGTTGGGTAACAGCAAATCGAAGGATACTGTGGCAGGAGCCAAAGGCAACAATCCGTTGTTGGATAAATTTGTTTCTATTGGTGGCGGTCCTGTATTAGCGATTGTTTCGGTTCAAGATACGACCAAAGTAAATAACTATTTACGTCGTCCAGAAATTCGCAACTTACTTCCAGCCGACAAGCGTTTTGCGAAGTTTGTATGGAGCAAAGGGACTACGACGAAAGATCCAAAAACAAAGAAAGAGAGTCAAACGTTTGAATTGTATGCTTTAAAAGGCAACAAAGACAACAAGGCACCTTTAAGTGGTGGTGTTATTGTGGATGCACGAGATACTTTTGACCAAATGGGTAAACCAGCGGTTTCGATGCAAATGAACGGTCAAGGTGCCAAAGTTTGGGAAGAAATGACTGGAAAAGCCTATACCGACAAAGGATTCATTGCCATTGTATTGGATAATGTGGTATATTCTGCGCCGGGTGTTTCTTCGGGTCCGATTGCCGGTGGACGTTCTGAAATTTCAGGAAACTTTGATGTGGCTGAAACCAAAGACTTAGCTAATGTATTGCGAGCAGGGAAATTACCAGCGGCGGCAGAAATTGTTCAATCGGAAGTGGTTGGACCTTCTTTGGGTCAGAAAGCCATCGATGCTGGAACGATTTCTTCTATTGTAGGATTGATTTTAGTATGTTTCTGGATGATGTTCTACTACGGAAAAGCGGGCTTGTATGCCAATATGGCATTGATTGTAAACTTGTTGTTCTTGTTTGGTATTTTAGCAAGTTTAGGAGCGGTATTGACCTTGCCAGGTATTGCAGGTATCGTTTTGACTTTAGGAACTGCGGTAGATGCCAACATTATTATATACGAACGCGCCAAGGAAGAGTTGCGCGATGGGAAATCATTGAGCGATGCAGTACGTTCTTCTTACGGATGGAAAGGAGCAATGCGTTCGATCATTGATGCCAACGTAACACACGTATTGACTGGAGCCATTCTTTTCATTTTCGGTACGGGTCCTATTCAAGGGTTTGCGACCACTTTATTGATTGGTATTTTTACGACTTTGTTTACATCGATCTTTATTGCACGTATTTTCATTGACAAAGACGTAGCGGGCAACAAACCGTTGGCCTTTACAACACCAATTACCAAAAACTGGTTTACAGGGTTCAATTTTGATTATATAGGTATTAAAAAGTATTCGTATATCTTCTCTTCGTTAGTGGTAGTCGTAAGTTGCGTTTCGTTTTACTTCAATGGATTGGATGAAGGTGTTGACTTTGTAGGAGGACGTACGTTCCAAGTGAAGTTTACCAATGCAGTAGAGCCTTCTGTTATCGCTGAAGCCTTGACGAAAGAATTTGGTACTACTGTTGAAGCTAAAGTTTTTGGAGATGACGACCAGTTGAAAATAACGACCAAATACAAAATTAAAGACGAGTCTGTTAATACAGATAAAGAAGTAAATGAAAAACTTTACAATGCTTTAAAAAGTTATTTCCCAGGCACTTCATATGAGCAATTCATCAATAATTACGATGGTAAAAAGATTGGTGTTTTACAGTCTTCCAAAGTTGGGGCAGCGATTTCAGCCGATATCAAAACCAACTCTTTCTGGGCGGTTATTGGTGCTATGGCGATTGTTGGATTGTATTTGATTATTTCATTCCGTAAATGGCAATACTCTTTGGGAGCAATTGCTGCGGTTTTCCACGATGTGATCTTTGTATTGGGCGTGTATTCATTGTTCTACAAATACGCACCGTTCCACATGGAAATGGACCAGCATTTTATTGCTGCGATTTTGACCGTAATTGGATACTCTATGAATGATACGGTAATTGTATTTGACCGTGTGCGTGAATACTTGGCCGGTGATCGAAAAGGACACTTTAAAGATGTTGTAAACGCTTCTATTAATACTACCTTATCCCGTACGTTGAATACTTCTTTGACGATGATTATGGTATTGTTAATCATGTTTATCTTTGGAGGTGAATCGATTCGTGGTTTCGTATTTGCGATGTTGATTGGTATTATTGTAGGAACCTATTCCTCATTGTTTATTGCAACACCGGTATTGGTTGATACAATGAATAAGAGCGCTATTGATGATATTGAAAAACGTCACTTCACTGATCAGCAGTAAGCGAATTTAAACTGTACAAAAAACGCCATTCCTTTGTGAGTGGCTTTTTTTTTGAACCGAATTTATCTCCGCTTTGGGTTGTATTCCCGTAATTAAAGAACAGTTTGTTTGCTGAATTATTGTCTAAAATAGTGTTGGGTAGAAACAGTAATAGTTTCGCTGTAAATTCAACCTAAGTCAAGCGATTTGCCGCTTCGTTATGGAAAGGAAAAAGAGGGACCCTTTTTTTAGGGCACAAAAAAAACGCCCCGAAAGGCGTTAGATAATATGATAAGTAAATTTATTATAATTCAATATCTTCAGGTAACGGTTTTTCAGCCATAAATAAGAAGTATAGTCCTACGAGTATAAAAGGGATACTTAACCATTGTCCTGTAGTAAACTGTCCGAAAACATCTTCTAACCCCCCTTGTTTTGACTTGACAAATTCCACAGCAAAACGAATGGACCAAAGCGCAATTAAGAATACCCCAAAGATAAGTCCGTGTTTCTCTGCCGCTTTGGTTCGCCAATATAAAAAGAACAGTAAGGCAAAGACGAAGATGTAACAAAACGACTCATACAATTGCGCGGGATGACTGTAAGGTACTTGTGCTAGGAGGGAGGCAAATTTAGGATTGCTAACGAGGGCATCATAAGCGGCATCGGGATTCGGGATACCTGTTTTGGCCATGATCGTTTCGGGACTGTAATATTCTCGCACAAATTTAACCGCAAAAGGATTGGAGGCATTCGTAGCTAAACCTGTAATTTCAGAATTAAAAAAATTACCAATGCGGACAAAAACAGCGCCACTTGCTACGGGGATAACTACACGATCGAGTACCCAAAGTAACGGTCGATTGATGATTTTTTTACTGTAAAAATACATCGTTATAATGATAGCAATAGCGGCACCATGACTGGCTAAGCCTGCAAAACCGGTAAATTGAAATTCAGGTTCAAAACGAAAGGGTAGGAGGATTTCTAGTTTATGGTTTTTAAAATATTCCCAATCGTAGAAGAAGACTTGTCCCAAACGCGCGCCCAACAAAGTGGCTAAAACCGTCCAAATGAACAAAGTGTCCAATTTTTCCATGGATTCTTTTTCATTTTCATAAATACGTTTCATGATATACCACCCCAAAGCAAAGGCGATAACAAACATGAGGCTATAAATACGGATGGTCAAGGGTCCAAGATGGATACCTTCCATAGGGTTCCAAATCATTGTTTTTAGGTATTATATTACCTCCAAAAATAAGGAATTAATTTGGGGTGTGCCTTAAAAATATGTTATAAATCCGATTGATTTTTTGGGGGGACAGGGTCGTAGCCCGATTTTCCCCAAGGGTGACAGGATAGGATTCGTTTGATACCCAGCCAAGTTCCTTTGATAGGACCGTGTAAGCGTAAAGCTTCCATACAATAGTTGGAACAGGTAGGGTGAAACCGACAATTAGCGGGCGTATAAGGTGAAATGGCTACTTGATAAAAACGAATGACTATCAGTAGGGGCGCTACGATAATTTTTTTGAGCATACGTTTACAAGGTAAATGTTGTCCCGTCTTTACCGTCTTTTAGTGTGATTCCTAAAGCGGCCAAACGATCGCGAATTTCGTCGGAAAGTCCCCAGTTTTTATTGGTACGGGCTTGGTTTCGCATGGCAATTAACATTTCGATGACCCCCGATAATTTATCGCTGTGAGAGGCTTCTTTTTTACTGTTGCGAATTCCCAAAACTTCAAAAATAAAGGCTTTTAATGTTTGTTGCAAACGTTCTATATCAGCATCAGTCAATGTTTCCTTTTGATCATTGACTAAATTAATCCATCGTACTCCTTCAAACAAGTGGGCCATCAGAATGGTGGTGTTGAAGTCATCGTTCATGGCTTCATAACATGAAGCAATCCATTCAGAAACATTTAAAGTCGATACGTTACTTGGTTTAAGTTTTTCGATCAAATCAATGGCTTCCATGAGACGTTGGTATCCTTTTTCACTAGCCATCATCGCCTCGTTAGAAATGTCGAGTACGCTTCGGTAGTGGGCTTGCAGAAAACAAAATCGAACTACTGCAGGATCAAAAGCTTTTTCAAAAAAAGCATTGGTTCCTTCAAATAAATCCATGGGGAGAATATAGTTTCCTGTGGATTTACTCATACGCAAACCATTCATGGTAAGCATATTGGCGTGCATCCAGTACCGTACAGGATCTTTCCCATTACATGCTTTTCCTTGTGCTACTTCGCATTCGTGGTGTGGGAATTTAAGATCCAACCCTCCTCCGTGAATATCAAATTGTTCGCCAAGGTATTTCGTACTCATGGCGGTACATTCTAGGTGCCAACCTGGAAATCCTTCACCCCAAGGAGAATTCCACCGCATAATGTGTGCTGGGGATGCTTTTTTCCAGAGGGCAAAATCTTGTGGGTTTTTCTTTTCATCTTGACCGTCTAAGTCTCGTGTATTGGCCAGAAGCTCTTCAATATTACGGTTGCTTAAAGTACCGTAGTTGAGACCTTTTTGGTTGTACGCCAGCACGTCAAAGTACACAGATCCCTTACTTTCATAAGCAAACCCTGTTTCAATAAGTTTTTGGGTTAATTCTATCTGCTCCACAATATGCCCAGTGGCTGTGGGTTCGATACTGGGGGGTAACAAATTAAAAAGTTCGAGCACCCGATGAAAATCAACCGTATATTTTTGAACCACTTCCATGGGTTCGAGTTTTTCCAACCGCGATTGTTTCACAAAGCGATCATTATCGACGTTACCATCATCGGTGAGGTGCCCTGCATCGGTGATGTTGCGTACATAGCGAACTTTGTATCCTAAATGCGTGAGGTAGCGGTAAATCATATCAAAACTCATAAACGTCCGAAGATTTCCCATGTGTACATTGCTATACACAGTTGGGCCACAGACATACATGCCCACATTGCCCTCTACCAAAGGAGTGAATACCTCTTTGTTTCCGGTGAGTGAATTGTAAATTTTAAGCGTTTGGTTTTGATGTAAAGGGTTCATGAGGTTTAGAATTGGGTGTCCAATTTAATATAATCTAAAAATTCACGGCGAACGGCTTCTTCTTTAAATTTGCCTCCAAATTCAGCGGTAACTGTACTGCTTTCAATGTCGCGAATTCCACGAGAATTGACGCATAAATGCTTGGCATCGATGATACATGCAACGTCTTCAGTGTTTAAAACCTCTTGCAATTCGCGAACGATTTGTATGGTGAGACGTTCTTGCACTTGCGGACGTTTCGCATAATAATCAACAATACGATTCATTTTGGAGAGGCCAACTACTTTACCATTGGAAATGTAGGCAACATGGGCACGTCCCACAATAGGGAGTAAGTGATGCTCGCAAGTAGAATAAACGGTAATGTTTTTTTCTACAAGCATTTCGTTGTATTTGTACTTATTTTCGAATGTAGACGAACTTGGTTTTTTTTGGGGATTGAGTCCACCAAAAATTTCTTTCACAAACATTTTAGCTACACGATTTGGTGTTCCTTTAAGGCTATCGTCAGAGAGGTCCATACCCAAGGTGTGTAAGATGTTTTGTACATCTTTTTTAATCAGCGCTATTTTTTGATCTTCGGTCAGTTCAAAGGCATCTGTTCGGAGGGGAGTAGACTCATTCGTAGCGATGTGATTGTTGCCAATATCGTCGTGTAATTGATCTTCAGAAATCATGCGTAAGTAAGCGTTTTTTTTACAAAAAATTGAACCGCAAAGATAGCTATAAATGGCTTAAAAAGTTCAGATTCTCATTCAAAATTAAAAAACAAGTATTTTAAGAAATTGTTACTTTAAATTTAATTATTTTTAGGCCTTAAAAATTACGCTATAATGAAACTTTTTACGATCAAATTATTCTTTACAACTCTGTTTATTTATCAGTTAAATGCTCAAAATTTATTGGTTAATGGTGATTTTGAATCTGGAGGAGTAGGGACTGGTTTTAACATAAATGCAACAGGGTATACGTTTGTTGCAGCTCCAACGGGGACAACAAGCGCGGGGAATTATGCTATTGCAACAAACCCGCAACCCTACAACACCGCAAACTTTATTTCGACAGGGGATCACACTTCAGGAATTGGAAATATGATGTGGTTTGACGGTAGTTCCGATGGTGGAAACCCGAGTTTTTGGAAAGCTGGAAATAATGGTGGTGGCGTTTGTGGTTTGGTGGTGGGTGCAACCTATACGTTTCGGTATTGGGTGCGTTCGATATCACCCAATGTAACGGGACCAGCGACACAAGCCGATATTCGAGTGGTGTTTAACAATGCTACAGTGACGTCTTCACCCGCTTCAACGTTGGCGCCCTTAACCACAGCAGGGTGGGAGCAGCGCGTTTATACCTTTACCCCAACAAATTCTTGTGTAAATATTGAATTACGTAATTTTAATACAAGTTTTGTAGGCAATGATTTTGCAATTGACGATTTAGCCGTTTTACCTCCGCCACAACCGTTAGGAGTTCGATTTTCAACAGTAAGTCCGTTGTGTGCAACTCCCGCTACGGGCTCTATTGCTTTATATGGAATTGGAGGAACGGCTCCCTACACGAACTTTGCTGTTACGGGACCAGTTACCCAAAATAACGCAACGGGTATTTTTACCAATTTGCCAATTGGTACTTACACCGTCAGTGTTACCGATACGGCGGGAAATACAGCTTCACAAAATAATGTCACCATTGTTCCTGCGGCGAATCCGTTGATTGTTTCTCCCAATACGAGTATTTGTTTAGGAGGGAATACTACTCTATCGGTAAACGGCGGAACTACCTACACATGGACTGCTTCCCCCGCGGATCCCTCATTAACCAATCCTACGAGTGCAACACCTGTTGTGAGTCCCACAACAACAACGACTTACACGGTAACTTCACCAGCTAATGTTACCCGAAATTTAATTTTCAATGGTGATTTTACTCAAGGAAATGTTGGATTTAGTTCGGATTATGCTTTTTTACCCGTTAATACCATTTCAACGCAAAAGATTTATGGTATTGTGACCAATCCAAATACATGGTTTACACTCTTTACCAACTGTCCTGATCATACGACAGGTTCTGGTAATATGATGGTAGTTGATGGTTCAACCTCCAATGGTGGTACTGATATAGTTTGGCGCCAACAAGTTCCTGTGACAGCTGGTTCTGTGTATACATTTTCCTATTGGGTTCAATCTGTAGCCTTACTCAACTATGCTACTTTACAAGTTCGTATCAATGGAATTGCATTGGGAGTTGCTCAAGCCCCCTCCACAATTAATTGTGGTAACTGGACGCAAGTAACCTACACATGGAATTCAGCGGCGAGTACAGTAGCGGATATTTCAATCATAAATACAAATACAACACTTCAAGGGAACGACTTTGCTTTGGATGATATTGCTTTTACGACGAATGTCACTTGTAATGCAACGCAATCAGTTACCGTTACAGTTTCAACTTTGTCAATCACAGTTCCCTCCAATCAAACTTATTGTACAGGGGCTTCAGTCCCAGCACAAGTATTTTCTAGTTCTCAGCCGGGAACTACTTTTACTTGGACCAATTCGAATCCCAACTTAACAATAGGAGGTGCAGGAACAGGAAATATAGCTTCATTTACTGCAAGTAACAACACGACAATTCCCCAAACGGCTACAATTACTGTTACGGGCTCCTTGAGTGGTTGTGCTGATGTAACATCCTCTTACACGATAACGGTCAATCCTAGACCAGAGGTAATGGTCAATAATGTAGTGAAATGCTTGGGCGATAGCTCACCAGCAGTAATTACAGCTACTCCTTCATTTCCGGGGACCTATACTTATGTGTGGACTGTTCCAACAGGAGTACCTGCGCCGGGGAATGTGGCCTCCTTTAATACAACGATTCCAGGAAATTACTCGGTGACCATTACCAATACCATAAGCGGATGTTCCGCAACAGCCCCGTTTCCTGGGGTGTTTTCTATTGTAACCGATTGTTGTACGAATGATTTTGATGTTACAGCGACCGATCAATTGCTGTGTAATGATACCAGTTGTGCAGTATTGAATGCAAGTTTTTTAGACATAAAAGATACGACATCCTACACAGTAAGTTCGATTCCGTTTGCACCAGAGAATCCTCTAGGAGTTTTTCCAACAGCTCTCTGCGCAGATGACGATTCCTATTCTGGAGTTGTAGTAATGCCTTTTCAATTTAGTTTTTTTGGACAATGTTATAATCAATTTCAGTTAAGCACCAACACCTATTTAACATTTTTGGCAAATAACCCCAATTGTAATGGTGGAAGTCCTTGGCCTTTTTCACAACCTGTTCCCAATCTAGGTGCCCAAAATGCTGAATATTTGAATTCTATTTTCTTCCCGATGCAGGATACGAATCCAGAATTGCCTTCGAATCCAGCCGTTCAAATCAATTATATAGTAGATGGAATTGCTCCATGTCGAAAATTTATCATTAATGTTCGCAATATGCCTTTATTTCAATGTGGTTCATCGCTAGGGTTACAGGAAAGTCAATTGGTTTTATACGAGGGTACAAACATCATCGATATTCACGTCACCCGCCGTTCGGTTTGTGGCTGGAACGGTGGAAATGGGGTTATTGGTATTCTGAATGCTGCGGGAACATTGGGTTACACTCCACCTGGGCGAAATACGGGGCCTTGGGCAGCGAATAATGAATCTTGGCGTTTTACTCCATCGGGGAATTCTTTGACTACGATTCAATGGTTGGATGGTGCCACTGTAATAGGAAATACGCCAAGTATTGCGGTTTGTCCAACCTCCACAAAAACGTATACTGCACAAGTACGTTATAATGTTTGCGGTACGGTTCGCACCGTAACCAAACCCATTACAATTGAGGTTAGTCCCGATGATACACAACCCGCCCAAGCGATTGAAAACTGTTTGCCCAACAATGTTTTCAATTTAACTACAAATGAGCCAACAGTACTAGGTCCTTTGGTAGGATCGGGTGATTATGAAGTGTATTATTACACGAATCAATCAGATGCCGAAAATTTAGCAGCGAATTCAATTGGTAATCCTTCGGCTTATGTGTTGAGTTCAGGGACAAGTCAAACCATTTACATGAGTTTGTATAATATTTTTACGGGTTGTATTCGTATTCGTCCGTTTACTATTTCTATGATTGATTGTTCGGTTTGTCCAACAATAACAAATCCATCCGCTACGCAAGTACTATGTTTGGGTGCCGACGTTGATCCATTATCCGTTTCTACAACTTTTACTGGTACCGATGCTATTTCCTTCGTTTACTTTACAACACCACAGGTTGGAACTAACATGTATACAGGTGGAACATTATTGGGGAATGCTACACCCAATGCGTCCAATGTAGCCACATATAATCCAGGAATACTAGGAACCGCGGGTTCTTTGCCCAATGTGTTGGGAACCTACTATGTTTATGCAATTGCAAATCCAACTCCAAGTAATCCTTCCTGTCGTGTATTTGGATTTATTGAAGTTCAAGTAACCTCTAATTCTTTCGTCCAATTGACAAGTTTACCAACGACCTCCAATCAAGTTGTTTGTGTAAACCAAACAATTGATCCGATTGTCTATACATTTGGAGGAACCGCTACAGGAGCTACAGTAACTGGGCTCCCACCCGGTGTTACTTTTAATGTTGTTGGCAATCTCGTTACAATTTCAGGCACCCCTACAACCATTGTAGGTTCTCCGTTTAACTATTCTTTGATTGCGACAGGAAGTACTTGTGGAGCGCCCACAGCTTCAGGGACAATTACCATAGAACCCATTGGGACATTGAATTTAACATCTGCTGGAGCTACGGCTAACCAAACAGTATGTGCTAATTCACCCATAAATACAATCACTTATACTTTTGGAGGAACGGTAACGGGGGCTTCAGTTGCAGGTCTTCCTGCGGGTGTTTCTGCCACTGTTACGGGTAATACCGTGACCATTAATGGTACTCCTACTTCAGCTGTTGGTTCGCCATTCACTTACACGGTATCTACAACAGGTGGAAATTGTGGAACACCCTCATTAACCGGTACGATTACGGTAAATCCAGTTACAACCCTTGCATTAACGTCAGCCGCTGGAACAGATAATCAAACTGTTTGTGTTAATTCACCCATTACCCCGATTGTTTATACTTTCGGAGGGTCTGCTACTGGATTTGTGGCTAGTGGTTTACCTGCAGGTTTAAATCAAACTGTTTCAGGAAATACGTTAACCATCAGTGGATCACCATCGACAATCACAGGTTCTCCATTTACCATAACAATACAAACTACAGGAGGAAATTGTGGTACTCCATCCTTAACAGCTACCTTAACGGTACAACCTCAAGCGACGCTTGTTTTGACATCTGCTGTAGCGACTACCAATCAAACCTTGTGTGTGAATACTCCAATAACAGATATTGTATACACTTTTGGTGGAACAGCAACCGGTGTAAACGTTGTAGGTTTACCTCCAGGTGTAACGGTTCAAGTAGTGGGTAATGTTGCCACTATCTCTGGAACTCCAACCAATAATGCAGGTTCGCCCTTCAATTATACCATAACAACGACAGGTGGAAATTGTGGTGCACCTTCTCTAGCAGGAACGATTACTGTAAATATTGGTGCCACTCTCGTGTTAAGTTCAACGCCATTTTTGGCCAATCAAACAGTTTGTATCAATGAACCTATTACCAATATTGTGTACACTTTTGGAGGTTCGGCAACTGGAGCGACGGTTACTGGACTTCCAACAGGAGTTTCTTCCACGATTTCAGGGAATTCAGTCATAATAAGTGGAACTCCAAGTGTTTTAGCCGGTTCACCATATACATTCAATGTAGCAACTACTGGGGGCACTTGTGGCGCTCCTACCTTAACAGGAACGATTACTGTTCAACCGTTGGCAACCTTAGCACTGACATCAGCGCCTGCTACTGCGGCACAAACGGTGTGTGAAAACGGAGCGATCAACGCTATCACCTATACTTTCGGTGGAACAGCTACGGGAGCTTCAGTTACGGGATTGCCCAATGGAGTGACCGCTACGGTTACTGGAAATACGGTAACGATAAGTGGGTCCCCTGTTTCAGCAGCGGGTTCACCGTACACGTATACCGTGACAACAACAGGTGGTGCATGTGGTTTCCCTTCCTTAACGGGAACCATTACTGTGAATCCAACCGATACGTTGGTATTAACTTCTGCACCAGCTACTGCAAATCAAACCGTATGTTTGAATGCTACCCTGCAACCGATAGTGTATACTTTTGGAGGAACCGTAACCAATGCTACTGTAACAGGGCTTCCGAGTGGAGTTACCGCCTCAGTAACAGGAAATACGGTGACAATTTCGGGTGCTCCATCGGTATTGAATGCTTCACCCTATACGTTTACGGTATCGACAACGGGTCAGTGTGGCGCTCCTACCTTAACGGGAACGATTACTGTGCAACCGTTGGCAACCTTAGCACTGACATCAGCACCTGCCACTGCGGCACAAACGGTTTGTGAAAACGGAGCGATCAACGCTATCACGTATACTTTCGGAGGAACAGCTACGGGAGCTACAGTAACGGGATTACCCAATGGAGTGACCGCTACGGTTACTGGAAATACGGTAACGATAAGTGGGTCACCTGTTTCAGCAGCGGGTTCACCGTACACGTATACCGTAACAACGACAGGCGGTGCATGTGGTTTCCCATCATTAACGGGAACTATTACGGTTCAACCCACCGCCACCATGGTGCTTTCTTCACCAGTTGGAACTAATATTCAATCGGTTTGTGCTTTTGCACCAATCGCAGATATTCGTTACACCATAGGAGGAACGGCAACGGGTATTTCGGTAACGGGATTACCTACAGGTGTTAATGCTGTTTTCAATGGGAATGTTACCACCATCAGTGGCACTCCTACGGTACCGGGTGTATACAATTTTACAGTAACCTCTACGGGTGGAAATTGTGGAGTTGTTGTGCTAACAGGTTCAATTACTGTAATCACCGCTCCCACAGCCAACACCCCCACCCCTTACGAAGTGTGTGATGACAACAACGATGGTGTGGCTTGTACTTTTGTTTTGAGCACTAAGACTCCAGAGATTACTACCAATCCCAACGTGCAGGTGAGTTACCACTTAA
>NZ_JBEILJ010000009.1:0-60941 GCF_040379285.1 Flavobacterium sp.
TCACCAATATCGTTTTTTCCTGCAAATACTCCGAAATCAGTTGGGTATCCAACGTAATCGGCTTGCGCTCCAATAAATCGTGAATTTCAAAATTCTTAATCTTTTTAGAAATTTCTTTTTGATCGTCCCAATCGGCAACAACTGGCAACGTATACACTTTAAATCCGTACTCAATACATTCGTCCACGATAATCGAACGCTCCTCTTTGGTCAGCGATCGATCGGCAATGATCAGCGCTTCTACCCCTTTGGAACGCAGCAATACAGGAATACTTTTGCGGATTTGAAAAATAGGAAGATTTAAAATTCGTTTCGTAAAATTCTGATTGTCTTTATCGATAAAACCATACAACTTAAATCGACCCGGACGTTCGGAAAGCAAGGCATTGGCTACAGCAATAGCATTGGCATCCGACCCGTAAATGATGGCAGAAATGCGATGCTCATCGGTAGTAGATGTATACATTCGATCAAAAATTTGCTTCACTACCAAGCGATAAAAAAATAAAAAGCTGAACGATAATACGGCATTGATAAAGGCGCCCGTCGTTAGATATACTTTTGCGTTAGTAAATACAATTACAATAAAATTAAAAACCAAAATCGCAACGAAGGTTGACAACTGTGAAAAGAATAATTTTAACGCATCAATTAACGAAGAATGGCGAATAATACCAGAATAGGTGCGGTATAACCAAAAGAAAAATACATTGATAAGCAAATAAAATACTAAGGCAAAAGAAAGGGAATTGTCGGGAACATACGACAAACGAAGCCCTTTAAATAAAAAATAGGTAATAATACTGGAGAGTGAAACAATACACACATCCAACAATAAAATGAGCCAACGTGGCAAATACCCGAGGTTCCGAAAAGAAAACGAAGTATTCACATCCGCAAACGTTCTTCGAAATAGGGCAAAATAATTATGTCTATCCTTATCCTCCAATACAACCTAATTATTGAGGTAAAGTTAGGGAATTTTAATTCTTAAAAAAAACTAAAAAGAATTTATTATACGAGCTATTCGTTCGCAATCGTTATCGTTGAGATTGGACCCAGAAGGCAAGCACAAACCATCGTCAAACAATTGTTCCGCAACCGAACCCCCATAATACGGAGCCGAAGCAAATATAGGTTGCAAATGCATAGGCTTCCACAAAGGGCGACTTTCAATATTCGCTACCTCCAAGCTCAAACGCAAATCTTCGCGATTTTTTCCATGGCATTGCAAGGGATCGACCACTATAGCCGTTAACCAGAAGTTACAAAAATAGTCCGCACTCGGCTCTTGAAAAACACGAACGCCTGCTTTGGACTCAAATAAATTCGTATAAAATTCATTCATCTTACGGCGCAAAGCAATATGGCTATCCAAAACCTCCATTTGTCCCCGACCAATTCCCGCACAAATGTTACTCAAACGGTAATTATACCCAATATGACTGTGCTGATAATGCGGCGCTGCATCACGGGCCTGTGTCGCTAAAAAAACGGCATGGTCTTTTTGTGCTGTCGTGCGGCAAACCAATGCCCCTCCACCAGAAGTAGTGATGATTTTGTTGCCATTAAAGGATAATACGCCAAAATCGCCAAACGTTCCACAAAACTGCCCCTTGTAGTGACTGCCCAACGCCTCAGCACTATCCTCAATCAATGGGATGTCGTAGGCGCGCGCCAATGCCACAACCGCGTCCACTTGAAAAGGCATTCCATATAAGTGTACCGCTATAATAGCTTTGGGTTTTTTCCCTTTCGCCATTCGATCTTTAATGGCTTCTTCCAAGGCTTGGGGACAAATATTCCACGTTACAGGTTCTGAATCCACAAAAATCGGAATAGCGCCTAAATACACGATAGGATTGGCCGAAGCGGAAAACGTCATTGATTGGCAAATTACCTCATCACCTGCGGTTACCCCAGCCATAATCAACGCCAAGTGTAAAGCCGCTGTTCCCGAACTCAGTGCCGCCACGGGATAGTGACCTCCCAAATACTGCTCTAAATCCGATTCAAATCCGCTTACATTCGGACCTAAGGGGGCGACCCAATTGGAATCAAAAGCTTCTTGGACATATTTTTGCTCGTTGCCACCCATGTGGGGCGAAGACAACCATATTTTAGTATTATTCATGTGCCTTAGTGTATTTTATTATTTTACCTGGATTCCCTACGACCACAGCACCATCGGGTACATCGCGAATGATGACCGCACCGGCACCAATGGTACACCCTTTACCAATAGTCACCCCTTGAATCACACAGGCCCCTATTCCGACATGTGTGCCCGAACCAATAGTCACATTACCCGCCAAAGCTACCCCTGGCGAAATATGCACAAAGTCGCCCACCACACAATCATGGTCTAAGGTCGCCCCTGTATTGATAATGCTATGCACTCCCACTCGCGCATCAGTATTGATCACCACACCTGCCATGACCACCGTCCCCTCTCCTAAAGTAGCACGTGGGGAAATAACCGCTTGGGGATGAACAGCCGTTATGTAGGGTCCCGCAAACCGTTGGGCCAAAGCAGCCCGGATGGCATTGTTCCCGATCGAAAAAAGCATCACATAGTTTTGTTTCCAATCAACTTCCTTATTAGACACGACGGGAACACCATGAATGTGAGGAAATTTAGGATGATCATCACAAATACAATTGACCACGATGCCTAGGGCTTGGAGAATATCCAACACCACTTTGCCATGCCCGCTGGCCCCATATAAAAGTACTTTAGTTTCCATGAAACGGTTCTATTGAAGCGGAATCTGCCGCATTGATTCCCTCACGAATGAGGACTTTTTTGACGGTTTTCATTAAAATTTTTAGATCCAAAAAAAAGGAAATATGATCAACATACCAAACATCGTAAGCAAACTTCTGGTCCCATGAGATTGCGTTTCGTCCGTTGACTTGCGCCCACCCTGTGATCCCCGGCTTTACTTCATGCCGACGATTTTGAAAAGCATCATACAAATGGAGGTAGTGGGTAAGCAAAGGCCGTGGCCCTACAAAACTCATGTCGCCTTTCAACACATTCCACAATTGGGGTAACTCATCCAAGGAAGTTTTTCGAACCAAAGCGCCCACACGAGTCAATCGATCGGCATCGGGCAACAACTTCCCCTCTGCATCTTTTCGGTCGTTCATGGTTTTGAATTTGTAAATGCGAAAAATCTTTCCGTTTTTCCCAGGACGCGCTTGAATAAAAAAAGGTTTACCCTGATTTACCCAGGCCAAACTAAAGGTCACCAAAAGCAAAATAGGAAGGGCTATCAACAGTCCAAATGTAGCAAACAGTCGATCGAAAAAAGGTTTTATGAGATGTTGGTACGCCTTATTCATTACGGTCAAAGGTACGATATTCTTCCAAAATGGCTTCCCAAATTACTTGCTGTTCATAGCGTTGAGTGATCGAGCTGCGGGCATTCGCTTGCATTTGATTTCGTAAATCCATATCCGTTACCAAGGTATACATGGCCTCAAACAGCGGTTGTACCGATTTTAAAGGGACAATCAAACCGTTGACACCGTGTTCAATAATCTCGTTACAACCGTTGATATCACTCACAATCGATGGCAACTCCATCGCTCCCGCTTGTAATACCACATTCGGAAAACCCTCGCGATAACTGGGAAATACTAAAGCATCGGCCAAAGCAAAATAAGGACGGACATCGTTTTGATACCCGGTAGTAAAAATATGGGGATGTTCTGCAATCACTTCCAAAGTGGTTGCTTGCAACGGATCCAATTCAGATTCTAAGGGTCCAACCAACAACAATTGGCAAGCAACTCCTTTTTCATGTAAGGCTTGAAACGCAGCAACCAACTCATGAATCCCTTTGTCGGCCACAAGGCGACCCACAAAAACAAACACAAAAGCCGAGGATAACCTAATGGTTTCTCGTAATTCAGTTAATGTTTCTGCTGAAAAATGAGCTCTTGAAAAATAGGCTGTGGCAATCCCATTGGAACTCCCAGCCCCAATCACACTCAATTTTTGGGCAGGGGCCAAACGCTCTTGGATCATAATTTGACACAAAGCCTTGGAATTGGGATATACTTTGGTAGCGCAAAATGCCGTCAATCGTTCTACCGCATTCAAAATCAGTCGCTTTATCCCATTAGCCTCCAACAAAGGCAATCCTGCCACCGTATGCAACCGATGAGGAACACCGGCCAGGCGAGCGGCCAACATGCCTACCAATCCCGCTTTGGGTGTATGGGTATGAACGATAAAGGGTTTTTCTTTTCGAAAAAAACGATATAATTGATACACTGCCTTCAAATCTTGAAAAGGGGTTATTTTTCGCGTCATCGAAACGGGATGGTAGCGTACCCCTTCGCGTTTGGCAACTCGCTCCAAATAGGAAGCCTCCGAAGACACTGCCACAATCTCATAATGCGAAGCCATATAACTGAGTTGACCTTCCAAAAGCTTGTCTAAGGAGAGTGGAACAGTAGTAATACGTACTAACTTAGGTTTAGCCATATAACTTTTTTTTATACGTTGTAGTATACCACTTTTGAAAACAAAAAAAAGTCCATACTCGAAAGGTATTGTCACTTTTTCCTGTCAAATGATCTCCTACTAATTTTTGGATGGTATCCTTTTGAAATAATCCTTGTGATTGGATAAAGGTATCTGTTATATATGACTCTAATTCCTGTTTTAAAATGGTACGCAACCAATCACCAACGGGAACTCCAAACCCTTTTTTGGTCTTGTTTAAAAACCCTTTAGGAAATTCATTTTTAAAGGCCTCTTTTAATATATGTTTTTTATCCCATTGATTTAAAAGGTAGTGTTCTGGTAATTGTTGGGTATAATTCCAAAGTTTTTTGTTTAAGAATGGAGCTCTACATTCGATAGATGCAAGCATACTGGAACGATCCACTTTTACCAACATATCGCCTTCTAAACTAATTTGTTGGTCAATATTTCTAAAATCCGTTAATGTAAAACGCTTCGACTTACATTGCGTTTTATAATAGGCAAGTGCATGTTGAACTTCCCAATCCTTTGCAAACAAATTTGCTAATTCTTGAGATTGAAAAGCTAAGGAAATGATTTGATAATAAAAATCACCTTCATAATCTATGGCTTTCAACAATCGCTTAATCTTAAATCGTATTCCACGATCATCAACACCCGAGCGCAATAAATTTTCAATAATCTTAACAATCCCCTTTTCATGGAATTTTCTATGGACGATTTGGGTGTATTTTGAGTTGATCAACCCCATATAGTATTTATTATATCCCCCAAAAACTTCATCCCCGCCATCCCCAGTCAATGCTACTTTAACATATTCACGGGTCATTTTTGAAACCAAATAGGTAACCAATGCAGAAGAATCCGCAAAGGGTTCGTCAAAATTTAAAAGAATCGCATCGATGTCTTTTTCAAGATCTTTTTCAGCAACACGAAACTCATGATGCTTACTCCCAATGGCTTGTGCAACCCATCTTGACTTTTCAGATTCGTCAAAACTTTTGTTTTCAAAGGCAATAGAAAAAGTATCAATTTTTTGGGACGAATGTTGTGCTAAAACCGTTGAAACAATCGAGGAATCAACACCTCCTGATAAAAATGTACCTAAGGGAACATCAGCAATAGACCGTGATAATACACTCTCTGTGACCAAATCTCGGACCTCTTTAACGTGATGGGATTTTGAATTTTGAGCTATCGTTTCTTTATGTTGCGGAATTTCGTTTAGCGTATATTCGAGTGTTGCACGGTCAATCGCAATAAAATGATTGGGTTCTAACTTATGAATCCCATTATAAATTGTGAAAGGTGCAGGTATATACGTTAATTGAAAATACAACTCCAATGCTTTCTTATCAATTGTAGGCTGAAAATCGAGGCAATCAATTATTGATTTTAATTCAGAGCACCAAATTATTTCTGAGGCGTTTGCAAGATAATACAATGGTTTTTCTCCAAAAAAATCTCGAGCGATAAACACTTTATTGAGTGTTTTATCATAAATGGAAAAAGCAAACATTCCGTCCAAATCGGCAAAGGCAGCCGTTCCTTTTTTTTCATATAACTTTAAAAGGACTTCTGTGTCTGAAGTAGTTTTAAATTGCACTCCTTCATTTTGCAGCGAAGCTTTTATATTTTGATAATTATAAATTTCGCCATTAAATACAATAATTTTTTGTAAATCGTCGGAATACATTGGTTGCTTACCACTTCCTAAATCGATAATGGACAATCGACGCATGCCCATACCAAAAGTCATTCCCTGATTAACTTCATGAAAAATGCCTCCTTCATCAGGGCCACGATGATGAATTAACGCATTCATGCTCTCGAGTTTTTCAACTCCAAGATTTTTTTTAGAAATAAATCCGTTGATGCCACACATGGATTATGAATTGATTAGTGTTTGATATAGTTGTAGATGGGTTTGTATCATTGCATCGATACTATAATCTTCCACTCGCTTTTTACAACGTTCTGCAATTTGGTTATAATATTCCGGATTTACATCTAATTCTTGAAAAATTAAAGCTAATTCTTTTGGGTTACCACTTTCAAAGACAAGGCCTGATCCCGTAACTATTTCTTTTAAACCTGGCACATCTGAGGCAACAAATGGTTTTCCACTAGCCATCCCTTCAATACATGAAAGTGATAATCCCTCATACAGCGAAGATAAAACAAGAATATCGGCCGTTTTTAATAACTCAGGTACATCATTTCGCATTCCTAAAAATAGTATCCTGTCGTTCAATTTAAGTTCTTGAACAAGCGCTTTACAAGCTGATAATTCTTCGCCATCTCCCACTAATAGCAGCTTGAACTTTTCGGGCAAATAAACTAAACTTTCTATAACTGTTTTTTGATCTTTCGGGAATCCAAAACGAGCCACTTGTAGAATTAAACATGACGAATTTGAGAAAAAAACTTCCTTAGAATAACCCATAGCCGAATTGATTTGGTTCAAATCAACTCCATTTGGGATAATGTATTCTAAGTTTTTTTGATTCCCAAGACTTTCCTTTAAACCGAATTGTACAGCTTCAGTGATGGAAATTACAGACTTGTATTTTCGATATATCCAACGATCAATCCATTTCAACAAAAAATGTTCGCGTCTTCGATTAACTACACTGTGTTCTGTGTAAACCAATTTGGCTCTGTTGAAAGAGATCCAATGGGCAAAGGCTACCCAATAAAATGCTGGAAAAAGATGTACATGTATGACATCATATTTTCGTATTATCGGAATAAGTTTTAAAATATATATAGGGTTATAGACACTATACTTCCCGATGGAAATGATGGTACAACATTTTTTATTCGTAAGAATTGATTTAAAAGGAGCCTCTTTACCATTAAGCACCGCGACATCCATTATCACGGATTGAACATAAACGGGCACTGTATCAACGATTAATTTTTCAGCACCACCCGTTTCTAAACTATTAATTACTTGCAGGATTCTCATTGGCTATTTTAAATAATACATATCCGTGAAATAGTATCCCAAATGGAATTGCCAACAAGGTAATCACTTTTTCTGGATTATTTTTAAACAAGGATAAGCGACCAAAAATAGCGGAAGAAACCAAATGCATTGCACGGGTAAATTTATATATAAAAGAGTGACCAAAACGCAACTCTATCAATCGCGAATAAAAAAATCCATTGGGACTTCGCTCATATTGCTTAAAAATATTTCTTGAAGATCCATCGGCTAAATATTCGACCACACATAAAAGAGCATTAGTATACAACCAAGTATACTGTTGATCGATTTGTAGGTAAAGCGTTCCGAGTGGGACCAACTTTTCACCCGGATAGATGGGATACGGGGGAAACTGACGCACCACCTGTGTTTTTAAGACCACTTTTTTATCGCCGGTAACCCCTTTTCGGTACAAATCATTTAAGGTTCCACGCTGCCAATGCTCCGGAATAGCCGTTCCGATGAGCTTCCCTTGAGGATCACAATCCAAACCAATCATCCCGGCACAATCCGACGCTTCGAGTTGGGGAAGATGGGCTAAAATTTGAGCAATCGCATCATCGGGCATATAATCATCCGAATCAATACAAACATTATAGGGTGTTTCGATGTGAGCATAAGCGGTATTATGCGCTCCATGCATCCCTTGGTTGGTTTGATAAAGATAGGTAATCGGAATTTTTTGCTCGGCAATCCATCCCGCTACTAAATCCTTCGTAGTATCCGACGAACCATCATCCACGATGAGCCAACAAAAATCGGAGGCTGTTTGCCTTAACAAACTTTCATAAAGCTGCCCCAAACAATAGGCCCGATTGAAGGTTGGTGTAAATACCGTAATTGCTTTTCTCATACCAGAACGACATTTAAGAAATACCCAAATAGAAAATAAAAAAGGATAATGGCGCCTAAAACGCTATTTTGATTTTTATAAAATTGATATTTCAACAACGGATATACCAACAACAGCCCCATCATAAACCACGACAAATACGCAAATCGATTGGAATAGTTGGCACGAATAATCAAAATCCAGAATCCGTTCGCCAACAAATAAACCGACGTGAGTTGCTGAAATATAGCGTCTTTCATTTTTTCTTTAAAAATAAAATAAGCACTCGAAAGTACCGCCATTGCACTAAATAGAATAAAATCCCAACGAAAACCTATTTTCAACTCAACCCCTTCATTGTCTTGATCAAATTCCCCCATATACACATCCAAACGTTGGTCCTCACTCAATCCCAATCCCAAGAAAAATCCCTCTAAAACACTTCCCAATGCCAAGGATACGGGAATCGAAAGCACCCAAAAGGCATAATACATTTTTATATTTCGGTAATAGGACGTTGCAACAAAAGCGACAAGAGGTAAAATCAAGGACTTATGGAAAAATAAGGCAATGATAAACCAGATGTATTTTCGATAGGTTTTGGGTTCTGACAACCCCAACAAAAAAAGAGAAGCTGCGATGCCATTTCGAATCCCATTCACCCCATAGGGCCAAAACGTAAAAGAAAACACCATCATCAAAAAGGCATAGCCCCAATAATCTTTAAAAAAACGTTTACACGCGATGTATAAAGGGATAATATACAGGGCAGCACAGGTAAAAAAGAAAAGATTGGGTGCTCTAAATCCGGCGAAAAAAACCATCATGGATTCAAACAAATACTCCACTTTCCCCTTAGGAGGATTACCGTTCATGATATTTACAAACTCGGCATAGTAAAGAATCATATCACCAAACCGGTAGTTGACTGGACGTAAGCCCATGTGCAACAACACCAATCCAAAGACCAGAAAAGCAATCCCTGAAATAAATTTTCGGTTGGAAGTTAAGGTTAAATCACGGGTAAAACAGTTGAATATCAAAAGAATACAAATCACCAAAGTAAAATGGTAAAACAGGTCGGTGTATATCGGTAACGGGACGAGTGTATTCAAGAAATTATCCTTTTTTTTCGATTAAAGCTTGCCAAGAAGCCATGACAATGGGCAATTCAAAACGACTACTATGGTTGTATGCGCGGGCACCCATAGCTTGTCGTTCTTGGGCATTAAGAATCACAAAAGTAATATTTTTAAGCATAATAGCACTATCACCCTCTGGAGCCAAAAATCCATCTTCCTCGTGAGTGACAATATGCCGAGGACCTGTGGGACTATCGTAGGCCAAAATGGGCAACCCTACACTTAACGCTTCCAGCAAAACCATCGGAAAACACTCGGTCCAAGAAGTCATCAAATAAAAGGAATAGTCCAATAAAACCGGCTGTAAACTGGGAACAGGGGTTTTAAAAAAAACATGTTGATCCAGCTGATAGTGTTGAATCAACTGCTGCAACTGGGCGATATACTCGGGTTCTCCTTCGCCATAAATATCCAATTGCCACTCCGGATGCTGCACCACAACGTCACGCCATAGGGCAATCATACGTTCAAAACCTTTTACCGGGGCTAAACGTCCCGCGGCTATAACCTTTGTAGCCTTGAGAGACGCCTGTTGAGGGAAACGAGCCATGGGATTCGGAATCACTACGGTTTGTGCTTGGGGATAAAACGCCACTTCATCGGGATTCAACACCACAACTTTCGTGTATTTCGATTCAAAATAACCATAAAATCGATCCCATAAGCGACGAAAAATTGAAGCCTTTTGGCGACTTTGATGGTAGTAAAAGCGGGAAGAGTGATATTCTTTAAAGGTTTTTACCTGAGAACCAACGCGAAACGGGATCCAAAAAAAATCAAAAGCATAGTTACAAACCACCACCACATCGGGAGTACAAGTTTGCATGGCTTTGTGCCACCGCCGATAATGTGTAAACACCCGAAAAAAATTGACGGGATGGAAATACGATTTATGGCGCACATAATTGATCTCCAAATCAATAAGAGAAATCGATGGATCTAAGGGATAACAGGGCGCTTTACCCATTTGCTCGGTGGTTAAAATAGTAACCGAGTACCCTAATGTACGGGCAAAATAATTGGCCTTTAGGGCCATCACTTTTTCAATGCCTCCGTGTTTATAAATTTGATCTGTGGTAAAAAGCACTTTCATTTTATCCATTTTTGTCGAAATTTCTAGCGCCAACTACTGATTCAAATAAGGCAACCCATTGATGCCCCACGGTATCCATAGCATATTTTGTAACGTAAGCTCGTGCGGTTGTTCCCCACGCCTCTCGCAAAGATGCATCGCCCATCAAACGGGCCATTCCTTTCGTTAAAGCTTCAACATCCCCAGGAGGAATGACCAAACCCGTTGCTTCGTGTTGCACCAAATCGCCAGGCCCATACGGACAATCAAAAGTAACACAGGGCAACCCATGCGCCATGGCCTCAATCAGTACCATACCAAAACCTTCGTAACGGGAAGACATCACATAAAGCGACGCCTTTTCGTATTGCGCAGTGATAGCTTTTTGAGGCGGATAAAAATGTACCGATGAACTTATTTGCAAGGTATCGGCAAGGCCTTCCAATCCTTGATTTGCATCCAATTTGCCATACACTTCCAAACGCCAATCGGGATAATCCGCTTCAATTTTGGCCCAAGCGTGAAGTAACATATCGTAGCCTTTTTGATACGATTGCTTCCCCACCGCCAGCACAACCTTCTCCCGTTGACGCGATACGGAATCAGGATAAAAAGGCAAGGGATTGGGAATAACGGTCAAATTCGAAATCGGCCATTCCTCGCGATTACTATCCGTCAACACCACAAAACGGTCAAACCGCGCCGCCAAAAACGTGATAAGTTGTGCTTGAATGCGCTTAAAAAGGCGTGATAACAACCCCTTTTGTGTTCCTGTAAATACCGCACGTGAAACATGACGTTCATAAAGCAACGGCGCTCGTTTTTTTAAAAAAAGAGGGGTCAAAAATGCTTTAAATCCATCATCGCACACCAAAATCAATTGGGGTTGAATCGCCTCCACTTGGGCAATCAAACCTTTGGAATAGGTACGCCAATAAGCTATAGGATTTCCACCCACTCGAATGGAATGAAAAATAATCTTGGAACTAAAGGAAAAAAAAGGGTGTTGGTAGGCTTCATTCAGCACCAAAATATGCACCTCATACCCTTGGGTATCGGCGAGCCAAGAGGCTTTCAATGAAAGTACCCGCTCGAGTCCTCCCGAACCATCGATGCCGTTGGTGATATAGAGAATCCGCATCATACTATCTAAAATGCAATGCGCAACGCAAAACCTTGAGTGAAAGGCAATACCTCAAACGTTTGGGCATAGACGCCTATCCCTTTGGTATCCCCTTGTGAAAAATCGATTGCCCCATCGCGACGGGTCACTTTTTGTAAATAGCGGCGTGCCGATAGCGCAGCTTTCGCGGTGGCTTCCGTTTGTAAGGAAGGAGGCAAATGCGAGAGCGTCCACCCCATAACTGCGGTGATAGACGAATCCTTTCGCGCTTTCGCGTCAAATAGCAACCAACTCCAACTCCCATCGGCATGCTGAAAAGGTAACGCCGCTTCAACAAAAGCTCGCAACGCCTTTTCCAATTCCTGTTGACGGGCATGTCCCTCCGGAAGGGCATGGTACAATTCCAACAATCCGTAGCTATACCAGCCCAATCCACGACCCCAACCAAACAATCCCACTGGAATTTTGGTCGCCACATGATAGGTATGGCAAGGAATACCTCCGCCGGTCATCATACCATTTTGGTAAAACAACCCCCATTGATCGAGTGCCAAAGTCAGAGCAGCTTCATCGTTAAACTTTTGTGCATATACCGCCAAAAACGGACATATAAATCCTATCGTATCCACAAAACGATACCCACGCATGTGTGCTTTGTAGGCGACAGTACCATCTTCTCCTTGTAGCGAATGCAATAACGCCAACGACTCCTCAAAGGCAGGTTGATAGCGCGTCACGTCAATCCACGGGATACGAATCACCGCATGCGAGAGCATAATCCAATCCGATTCTTTCGGAGGAGTCTTCCAAGTCCCTTGAGGGGTAAACAATCCGGCTACAAAACGGCTAAGCTCGGCTTGCAAGGCCTTGTCTTGGTTGCGTACCGCCACATCGGTCAACCCGATTAACAAGGACGCTTTTTGCCAAACTTGTATGGTCGAACGCGAATAATTCCCGCGAAGCATATCCCACAAAATCAAACGACTCTGATCGGTCAACTTGGCGGTAGGCGTATGATACAACCACCGCAAGGCGCGTTTTTGAACGGCTTCTTGCCAGGGTTCGTCCTGTAAGCGTCCAATTTTGATGCGACTTTGCCAAATAAAAAAATGATTGGCAAAATCAACTAAAATAAACGTTATTGAAACTCCTCCTAGAAAACAAAAAATCCAAATCATAATTTTTCTTCAAGATGTGAAATTTTAAAAATGCTTTTATTGATTCTGCATTAAAGTTTTGAAATGGATCGTAAACTTTTCTGCCCCTTTGTAATTCAAGTGCTCTAAATCCCCGAATGCTCCATTAGATATGGGAAAATGAACTGCATCAACAAAAGGAATCGATGCATATTTTTTTTGTCGTAACCTTTGGAATTGCTTTTCATTCAGAATATCAAATAATTTTGGGTGAATCGGAGTTCTAAAAAAAATCAATTTTATGTTTTTTTGGGCACAAAAACGAACAATTTTATCCAAATAATGAAGATTTGTTTTAGAAATTCCAAGTTTTTGATTTTCCTTGAGTGTATTTAAATAATTTGATTTTAATAACGAATCCGTCTTAAACCGTTTTAAATGCAAGTAGCCACCCCAATAAAGTGGAGTTTTTATTGCCCCCTTATTCTTTATAAGATGAATAGTGTTTGACTTCATTAGTGTATATTCTGCTTGGACTAAACTTTTAAAACTAGTACGCCAAAGAAGATATTGTTCACTGGATGACAATGCGTAAAAATAAGTGGTATATTTTGATTGTATGTATCGATCACCAAATGTCCAATCCTCCATTAAAGGGGAAATTTGATTATTTGTAAATGACAAATAGACTTTCTTTAGCTGTGAATTGATTTCCACCAAATACCGCAACTTGGCATAGGTAAATAAATAAGATTCTCCCCCTTGCGAAAAATTTTTACAGTTGAGAAGTAATGAATCGTTGATAGCAGTTTCAGGCTGCGAATGTCCCAAAATCAAAGTTTCTATATTTTTAGGAAGCTTATGATGTTGCGCACTACTTTTTTCTACGTGTATATAATACCGTAAAATAATGATTATAATTACGATAGGGATTAAGAAAATACCAATTTTATATAAAAATTTTTTCATCTACATTAAAATTGAAAGTAAATAAAAACTTGTTCTTTCCCCATAAATATAAAGATTAAAAAAAGAAGTCCATAATAAAAAGACAAACGAACGGGTTTAGGCCATTTAAACCCAAAACGTTGAAGCGCATATTGATTTTCTCGACCTAACCATTCCACAAGAATGAAAAAGAATAACAAGCCAAAAATACTATAAGGTAAAATGGTTGGTAAAGATAATAGTGAAGGTTTACATATGCCGCTCACATACTCTAAAGCATCCGTTAATGAATTGGCACGGAAAAAAATCCATGCAAAAACGGTTAAAGAAAAGGTTAGTCCAATGCGAAATACATCGCGCATAGAGGGTAAAACGCTTCCAGCAGCGACAATTCCTAAGTGATTTCTATTGGATTTCGTCAACAATAAGGGTAAGAAATAAAGTGCGTTTAAGAATCCCCACACCACAAAGGTCCAGTTGGCTCCATGCCAAAAACCACTCACTAAAAAAATGATAAAAGTATTACGCACTTTCATCCAAGTCCCGCCTTTACTCCCACCCAAGGGAATGTAGAGATAATCGCGAAACCAAGAGGATAGCGATATATGCCAACGACGCCAAAATTCGGCGATATCGCGTGAGAAATAGGGGAACGAAAAGTTCTGTAACAACTCAATCCCAAACAAACGTGCAGTACCCAATGCAATATCTGAGTATCCCGAAAAGTCCCCATAAATTTGAAAGGTAAAAAATAGGGCACCTACTACTAAATTACTACCCGATTGATGTGCTGCATCATTGAAAATAATGTTGGCATACTCCGCACAATTATCTGCGATAACTACTTTTTTAAACATGCCCCATAGTATCTGACGCAAACCATCAACGGCTTGGTAGTAATTAAATTTTCGCGAACGCTGTATTTGTGGCAACAAATGAGTAGCCCGTTCAATAGGACCTGCGACCAAAAGGGGAAAAAAGCTCACAAAAACCGCATAGTCAATGAAATTGCGTTCCGGTGTAATCTTCTCATTGTAGATATCAATCACATAGGATAGCCCATGAAAGGTGTAAAAAGAAATCCCCACGGGTAAAATAATTTGTAATGTCCATACCTCCACATGAAAACCTAAATAAGCAAGTGATTCAGCAAATGAGGTGACAAAAAAATTATAATATTTAAAGAATCCAAGAAATCCAAGATTAATGGCTATACTCAACCAAAACCAGAACTTTTTTTGATTTTTCGTGGAAACTTCTTGCATTTTGAGTCCCGTGAAATAATCCAAAAAAGTTGAAAAAAACAACAAAAACATAAAACGATAATCCCAACAAGCATAAAAAAAATAACTTGCTACGAGTAAAAGAATATTTTGATGCTTGTAACTTTTATGGGTAACAAACCAATACAAAAAAAATACAAGGGGTAAAAACAAACAAAAATTAAGAGAATTAAAGAGCATAAAGGTTGTATTTAAAATCTTTTTATTGTTTTTGAATTTTGTAAAAGTACAGTAAATGTTATTGACAAATGCTATACTTAAAAATGTTTAGATAGTTGAAAATAATTTTTCATTAACTCTTACAGAATACCCTAAAATCTCATTTATTAAACCTTTCAGATTGGGCAAATTGATAAATTTTTTCAACTTCCTCTTCATTACCCATTTTCTCTTTTGCCAATTGTAACCGAAATTGCGCTTGAAGGGAAGGATTGGCACTCAAATCAAGAATGCCTTTCGCAATAGCAATACCCGCCATATCTACTATAGAACCATTATACCCATCCGTTATTTGATCTTTGGCGGTAGAAAAATTGGTTACTATGATGGGCTTTTGCAAAATTTTAGCTTCATCAATGGCGACCGATTTCCCCTCAAATCGGGATGTCTGGACATAAATATCGCACTGTTTTAAATACGGATACGGATTTTCTTGTATGCCTAAAAAAACAATATGTTCTTGTAAATCGTGTGTTTTTATTTGTTCCAATAAGTTTGCTTTCAATCCACCATCCCCCAAAATACTCCAGGTAAATGCCAATTGCTGTTGTTTCAAATAAAGAGCAGCCTCTATCAATAAATCATACCCTTTTTGCGGATCTAAACGTCCAATGGTTACTAATTTTAGTCCGTTACCCATGGGAGGAATCGTGGCTTCAGCTAATTGTTGTATCACCGAAGGAGATGAAATATTTTGAATTATGAGCAACCGACTAGAAAGCGTTGGAAATTGCCGTTGCAAACTGGCCAAACACGACTCAGAAATAGTAGCAATAGCATCCAATTTTTGAAAATAGGGTAAGTCGAACTGAGAATCCATACCTAATTTTTCATAATCATTATGAACAAAACCAACTTTACAAGTTGCGTTCACTTTTTCAACAATATAATATGTAGGCATTTTTTCCAAAAAACCTATCGCTAAATCATAGGAGGACTTCAATGGGGGCATTGTTGCGCTTATATATCGCCAAACTTTTTGCTCACGAATAGCTGCATGTCGCTCCTTTTTATATTGTCTAGTAAACCCAATACGATTCCAAATGATATCCCAACGTAACTTCAAAAAAGCCGTTCCTAGGGATCGAATAAACGAACCATCAAAATAAGCATACGATTGAGGAGTTTCCAAAATAGTAACCGTTGCAGGTACTTGATTTAAAAACAATCCCTCTTTGCGAAACAACAGCAAATCAACTTCAAATCGGGTATAATCGATCGTTTGCAATAAGGAGACTAAGGCTTTTTCAGCCCCACCACAGTGCAAATTATTCATGACAAAAAGAAGGCGCTGCTTATTCATGCGAATCGATTAATTGGTAAAGTTTTTGAATTTCGGCTTCGGTACCCAAAGCTAAGTTTTGCAAATGATCAACCACCTGTTTTTGAAGGAAATCATTAGCAATCAGGCGCTCAATTGTTGCTGCTAAATGAACCGCATCTTGGTTGGCAATAAAACCGGTAACATCGGGTTCGATTTGATCCAACGCCGAAGAGAAATGCGTAACGACAACTGGTTTATGCAAAATCTTAGCTTCTTCAATAGCCATCGATTTTCCCTCATACCGAGAAGGCTGCACATACAGCGTAGCACGTTGAACATACGGGTACGGATTGACCCGAACACCTGCTAAAAAAACATGATTTTGCAACTGATGATCGGCGATTTGTTGGGTTAACGCAGCGCGCTCATTTCCTTCTCCCAAAATAAGCCACATAAATTCGATTCCTTTATCCGCCAAAATACGCGCTGCCACAATGGCAATATCAATCCCTTTTTCGGGACTCAATCGTGCGATGGTCAAGAGCGTAACGGGCTTTTCAAAATAATGCAAATCGGGACATTCCTGATCGGCCAATTGACGAATTAAAGTTGGTGAAACAATATTGTAAATCAGCTGAAACTTC
The DNA here is from genome assembly GCF_040379285.1 of Flavobacterium sp. GTDB lineage: Bacteria > Bacteroidota > Bacteroidia > Flavobacteriales > Flavobacteriaceae > Flavobacterium. Next base: position 17,157 of record NZ_JBEILJ010000009.1, read on the forward strand.
CCTTTTAACGCTGGAAAATTTTGCTGTAAATCAGCAACACATTCAGGGGAAACCCCAATCACTGCTTTCATTGATTCAAAATACGGAACATCGCGTTTGGACTCCATTCCCGAATTGGAATAGGTGGTATGAATCCAACCGATTTTTACCTTAGCGTTAACACAATCTACGGCAAAATAATTGGACGTTTTTTCCAGAAATCCAATGGCCACATCATACCGCTTGGGTAACGTTTGGATAAAAGGGCGCATGTGTTTCCAATTCTGTTGCTCGCCCACCGCTGCATTTTTGGCCCAACGACTGATAACAAAAAAGGCCAAGCGATGATACAACAAACGAAATTGCAGGCGACATAAAAAATGTAGGCAAGACGGTAGGAGTCCCCGACTAAAATACTGAAAATCTACATTCAATTCAAGACGATTCACGGCTTTAGGAACCAAGTCTGAAAACACCCCTCCCGGTTTTAACAGCACCAAATCAACTGCATAGCGTTGATAATCTAACGTATTCAATAGATTGACGAGGCTCTTTTCAGCGCCACCCGCCTCCAAAGAAGGAATAATGAATACGAGATTTTTTTTCATTATTTCTTTAAAAGTTCAAACAAATAATCGACTGCTTTTTGGGACATTTTTTTTATTTCTGGAATTCGAGTGGCCAATAACGTTCGCAGGTCACTTTCATCCCGCTTCATTTCTTCAAATTTATCGATCAATTTCGCGCTATCGGAAATCTCGGCTAAATTCAAAACCAAGCGCTCTTCGCCAAAAATGTCTTTCGCGATTCCTTTGGATTTAACGCTATATCCCAAAACCATCGTAGGTACTAAAGTAGAATAGGCTGCAATGGTCGCATGGGTGCGTGCCCCAATAAAGAAACGCATTCGGGCGATATAGCCTTTGTACTGAATAGCATTTAAATGATTAGGCAACAACAAAACCCTGCCTGAGCCTTTGAAGATTTCATAAAATTCAGCCAAACATTCATAATCATCATTTCCAGGTTCGATGACATGCGGGGTAAAGGCAATCGTCATATCGGTGGTGTCCAAAATATGCTGAACCAAATCTAAAGCGGCTTGTTTCGAGGCTGGATTTTTACGAATCACCAGCGGACTCGTATTGAAGCCTATTGTATTGCCTTCTTGCCAACCCTCGGGCAAAGGCAATTGTTCTTGTTCCATGGTAAAAGCGCCATCGGCACACAATTGTACACGGGTAATTCCATTGCGTTTTAAAACATCATAGGTCAAGGTTTCGCGAACCAATAACAAATCGAATTGCTTTAGGTCGGACACCTTCGCTAGAGACAAATCCTCCTGACCTATCGATGCGCCCCAAAGAATTAATTTTTTTCCCACTTTTTTTATTTCATGATTAATTAAATATAACCATGGCTGCTCGCCATAACAATAATTATCTCCACCGATTGAAAGAAACACATCATATTGAGGAATTAAATTTAATAATGGTGCATTTTGATACCGAAGCATAGGTGTTTCATCTTTAAAAAGCTTTACTGATAAAGCACTTTTAATCCATGGAAGTGAATATTTCGAGACTTTGTTGCGACGCACATCATGAATACGTACCATGTTTTCAAATAAAACATCAGTTTCAGGTTTGAATGAAGCCAAACCAATTTCTCCTGCTTGAAATCTTTCCGATAGCAATTGGCATGAGGAACGTACAATCGCTTCGCAGCCACGATTATCACTTCCTGTATGATTAAACATTAATATTTTCATTAATTTTTACTTTTAAAATAATTATTTCTAAAATTACTGTAAGTTGTCAAGGAAATAATACCAAGCAGGAACTTTCTTCGCATAAATCTAAGCATCATTTTACGATAACCAAAAGAGGTCTTTTCTAAACTATTACCAAAAGACTGTAATGCCTCGTTCAGTTTTGGGTGTTGAATAATTTGATAGACTGCCTTGACTCGTTTTACCCATGGAACATACTCTTTTGTACACATATAAATGTGGATTAAACTGTAAAGGTTTTCAATAAATCGTTGCGATTTATATCGATAAATTAAATCAGGAGGCAAAATTAGCTGAGCATATGACTGATGATCAAAGGAATAAGTATCTACGGCTATTTGGAGATAATTTTTAGCAAGAATATTCCGTGATGCACTTCCATAAACTTCTCGATAATGGTACCCTGAATTATTAATAAACACTAAACTTTCAGCAACTGCAAAAGCTTTCATACAAAAAAAGGCATCTTCACCATTAGTTACACCAGAAGGAAAAAAAATTTCATGAGAATTAATTAAACCTCTAGAAAATAGTTTTCCCCAAGAAGTGTTGAGAGAATCATTTTTTAAAAAATCAGCAATAATTTCATGATGAATTTGAAGGTTAGAATAAATTTCATTATTAATGAACTGCTTCCTAAATTCAACCCATTTTCCGTCTACTTGTGAAGTATAATTTGAAACTACAATCTGGACACTATGACAAATATAAGCTTCATACAATTGCTCTAAGTAATCATTCGCTACAAAATCATCGGCATCCACAAAAGCAACACATTCGCCTTGTGCCAAAAGTAACCCCTGATTTCGAGCAACCGAAACGCCTTGATTCGATTGGTGAACGACCCGAAAACGAGAATCTTTTTGAGCAAAGGATTCCAAAATAAGATCACTTCCATCGGTCGAACCGTCGTTGACCGTAATGAACTCAACGGCTGTGAGCGTTTGGTGCGCCAACGAAGTCAAACATTCGGTCAAATACGATGTAACGTTATAAACCGGAATAATTACAGAAACCCTGATCGTGTTATTCATCTGAGGTTTGTTTACACATCCTACCACAAAAACCCTATAATGACTTGGGATGAAGCAGATTTCAACAGGAGTAAAAATAACAAATTTGGGACAACCATACAACTAATTTGATAATGGATTTATCGTTTAAATTTATTACAGAAAAACCAACGATACACTGTTGACTTTCGTTGCAAATATCTTTAATAAAATGCCATTTCCCCCAATGTCAGAACCACTCTGGAAAACGAATAGATTACACCAGAGATCGGGCAAAAAAAATGTTGCACACCGAATTCAACTGATTGCTTCTTAAACACGCTGGCCAAACGTCTTGGCAAATTTGATGGGCCTCCAACTTGGTATGCAACGGTAATGGCGGTATTTGAGTATACCATTTGCCCTGTAACTCCTCTTGAAAACCCGAAAAAACCACTTCACAATCGTAATTTTTTGCGGCCGATAGCAATTGTTCCAAAAAATCGGGGGCCAAGGTATCGTCGACATCCATAAAAGCAATGTAGTCGCCTTGAGCCAGCGCAATCCCGGAATTTCGGGCGGCACTCACGCCTTGATTCGACTGCGAAATCACACGAAAACGGGGCTCGCGTGTTGCCTTTTCCTGGAGCATTTGTTCGGTAGCATCGATCGAACCCTCATTCACAAATACGGCTTCAAAATCGGTATGGGTTTGCGCCTCCAACGTAGCCCAACAAGAGGCCAAGTGGGAAGCCGCATTATACACCGGTATGAGGATACTAACAAGCACGTATACTATTTTTTGACCGTCGGGTAAAGATACAAATTACCGTGGGTCAGATTCAACTTCATTTTTTATTTCGAGGCAAAAGGTATTGCTTTAGGCGCCACAACAACGTACGCAGGCGTTGCTTCCATCGTAAACCGTGTTGAATGAGCCAAAAAATGACATACGGACGGTCAATCGCTGGATAGGTAGCCGACAATTGTACCAAAAGGGATTCCCTTTGATGTTCCCGAACCCAACGGGTAATATCGTTAAAATAACTAGCCTTTAGCGAATACACCAAATGATGCATTGCGATTCGATCGAGGAACAATAAAAGTTGGGCGTCAAAATAACGTGAGGACTCTTTATGCTCCAGAAAATGCGCTTTTTGAAAGTATACAATTTCATCCAACGCCTTCCGAAAACCGCGATAGGCTTTATCGGTTTTAACCGCTTTGGTGGCCGAATTGCCCCGAAGCAAATACCGATAATACGGGAGTGAACAGTAACTGACCCGTTGCGCAAACGCTTGCACTTTTAAGTTAAAAACCGTATCCTCTCCAATGGGAATTCCCAGAGGAAAACGGTGACTTCCGATACAAGTAGCGCGATAAAAAGTGGCAGGGAACGTCCGACGAGAATGACGAAAACCAGAAGCAATTACCTCATCAGCACCTACTGTATAATCTTGTTTAACAGGGTTATTACGTTCATCAATGGCTTGAATATGGGCATACAAAATATCCAAATCGGCTGCTTCAAAGCGTTCCAAAACAGCATGCAAACTGTTGGGTTCAAGAGCATCATCCGAATCGACAAAGGTAATCACACGACCGCGGGCCCGATCCAACCCGGCATTCCGAGCGGCTGACACTCCTTGATTTTCTTGATGTAGGGCAATGATTTGTGGATACCTTTGGGCATAGCGATCTAGGATGGTCGCACAGCCGTCGGGGGAACCGTCGTTAATGACCAGCACTTCATAAGCTGAAGGAGAAAGCGATTGCGTCACTATCGATTGAAGGCAGGACTCCAAATAGGGCTCCACATTATAAACAGGGACAATAATACTCAATCGCACACTCATCGCCAAGACACCAGGGTTACATATCCTTTGGGGGAATAATTATACATTAGTTTCAACAACCATTTCCATTTGGAATGGCGAAAGGTATCCCTTGTCAGCTTGCGCTTAGGGAGTACTGCCTTGATTTCTTGCACTAAAGCCAACTGTCGTTCTGGGGTATCGGATGTTTTTAAATACTTTTCCAACAAACCGAAAAGATTACGTTCATAGGCTTCGCATTTTTGTCTCACGTAGATTTTAAAAAAATCATCCACTATAGTTTGAGATAAAGCATTTAATATAATTTTTTAATTACACTAAATATAAATAATTGTGACGAACTATCATACTTCTAAGATTCTGAAAAAGATTTTTAAAAATTAAAAAGACATGATTTAGTATTAATTAAAAAAACTGTTGTTTTTAGCTTTCTTGATGGTTTCAAAATATTTAAAGTAAACTAATCAATACTATTTAAATTCATCAGTATTTAGATAAATATTTTAAAATTCATACAATCTAAATTGTGACTTATAAAGTTTTCAGTATTTAATGTTTAAAAAAATTAAATTTTATTTAATTTATGTTTTGCTTCTTTAACGGCTAAAAGCCATCCGACTCCAAATTTTTGATCTGGTTCCAAATAATTTCCTTCTGCCCACTCATTCCAAGATTTTAAGATTATAAATGGGGGGTTGTCTGGATATTCCTTAAACTTTGAAAAAGTTAAATTCAAATATTCATAAAATAATTTTGGAGTAGCGTTTTTAAAAATCAAAGATTTCATTCCACTTCTTGGGGAATTATCCCAATTCGGGATTATACAAGGAATAAATTTTTTATGAGGTATTGTAATATTTAATGTTGCAATAGCTTTTGAGTAATCTAAAATTACAGGTTTAGTTCGGCTTCCAATATCATCAAAATGACCTAATCGGTATAATATATATTTTTCAATTTTGTTTAGAAAGGTATTGTTTTTGAAAAAATACTTTCTATTATATCTTAAAAATCTGAATTTATCCACACCAACTACGCCTTGAATATTATGATTTTCAGTGACATTAACAGAATTTACGTTTATAGTAGCTATAAAATAAACTCCAGAAAAACCATTCTCAATAGCTAAAGTATTAAAAACTGAAGTAAACAAATCTAAATCAGGAATATCATCAAGTTTATAAATATGAAACATAGGTTTATTATCTACTTTAACATAGCGTTCATCTTTAAAAAAGGGAAGTAAATAATTAAAATATTTAATATAGTCATGTTCTCCATTATACGTTTGCTCAATTAACACATTTGGATTATCTAAACCATGCCAAATCCCTTTCCATGTTTCATTAGCCCAACAAAAACAAAATGGAATATCAACGTTTTTATTTTGCAACATTTGCTCAGCAGGTTTCTCTAATAACATCTTACCATTACCAAACCAATATTGGTAATAAATAAAACCATCAACTCCGTATTCTTTGGCTAATTGAGCTTGACGCTCTTGTATTTCGGGTTGTTTAAGCAGGTCATAATACCCCAACTCCCCGGGTACAATAGGTTGATGATGACCTTTAAACAAGGGTTTTGCTTTTTTTACATTCGTCCATTCGGTAAACCCTTTTCCCCACCATTCGTCATTTTCTTTAATGGGGTGATACTGAGGCAAATAGTAGGCTAAAAATTTCAAATTTTTACTCATTACTAATCTTTTTTAATTTAAATAATCTTTTTCATCTATTACTTTTTTTACTTTTTCAAGATATGATCTACCCCATTTTTGACATGGTTCTAGATGATTTCCTTCTGCCCATTCGTTCCAAGCATTAATAAACAAAAAATTTTCTTCTTCAGAATAGGGTTCGAAATCAGAGACAATTAATTTTAACCATTTTTCAAATAGTTCTGGACTTGAATTGTTTAATAACAAGGAAGGATTATTTTTTCTACGGGAGGAATTATCCCACCCTGGCACTAAATTAGGATACATTTTAAAGTTAAATTCCTTAAGTGACTTAATGTTTTTGGTCATAAAATCGTATTCCAATTTGTTTAATAGGTTATCATAGCTTTGTGTTGGTAATCCTATTGCTCGTTTTATATTTCTAATAACTCGATTAGAAAAATTTGTGTTAAAACTTTCTCTTTTAATTCGATTAATTTCTTTAAAAACACTCTCTCTTCTTATTCCAAAGGGTTCAAAATCTATGGCAGCATCAAAACCATCAATTAGTTTGTCCCAGTTTTTTGTATAGGAAAAAACGGTATGACACAAATACAATTCTAAACCGTGTTGTGCAGCAACTTCACGCCATCTTTTAGCTGTTTCACTCGGGTTAGGAAACAGATAGGGTTTGTAAACTACAAAAACAGGTTTGCCATTAACTTTTATATAGCGTTGGTCTTTAAAGTAAGGAATTAAATGTTGCAGGTGTGCTACATCATCTTGTGCTGAATAATTTTGTTGCATTAAAACTTCTTGGTCTTGTCCGTCCCAACGTCTAGTCCAGTTTTCATTGGCCCAGCATAACATGAAAGGCAAATCTTCTTTTGGATTCTTTAATTTTCTATCTACTGGTTCGTTTAGAATTCGTTTGCCATTAAACCAATAATGATAGTAACAAAAACCATGAATACCAAATTCTTTTGCAAGAGCTTCTTGAGCTAAACGAGCTTCTTCAAGTCGCAAATCATAAAACCCTAAATCGGATGGTAATTGAGGTTGATAATGATCTTTAAACAAGGGAGTTGCCTTAGTAACATTAGTCCATTCTGTAAATCCTTTTCCCCACCATTCGTCATTTTCTGGCGTAGGGTGAAATTGTGGAAGATGAATTGCTATGGGCTTGATTTTATGAACCATATTTTTTTTTATTTGAACTAAATAATTTTTTTACTGATAATCTTGTTTTTAATATTTTCTAGAACAGAATATAATTTAACTTTTAATGTTATTTTAGTTATTCCTTGTATCCTATTCCATTTTTCTTTACAAAGTTTAATACCTTTTTTATCTTTTCTAGAAATAAAATAAGTTTTATTAGAAATACATGCATCTATAAAACCCTTTTTCATTAAAATTGTATCGGAACACATAGATTTATTATGGATTCTATAACTAACCAAAACTTCATTTATATTATGAATTCCTTTGGAATGATAAAACAATTTTACCCAAAAAACCCAGTCTTCGTGATTGGGTAAACTTTCGTCAAACTGTATCTCTGTATCTTGATTTATTAGTTCTTTTTTAAATAAAACACAATGACAAGGAATAGACAACTCTGTTTCCCATTTTATTATTATATCATTTTTATAATTCTGCTCGCTTGGGAACGGATTCATGTAACGTATTTTCAAAAAGTCACCAGAATCTTGATCAAATGGGAAAAAATCACAAATAATGATATCAGTAGTTTCATTAAAAAATGATATTTGCTTTTGTAATTTATCGTTATACAACAAATCGTCAGAATCTAAAAACTGAATATAATCTCCTTTGGCAACTTTTAAACCCGCATTTCTAGCACTACTTAATCCTCCGTTGTCTTTTTTTAAATAAATAAACCTTTCGTCCTTATCACACCATTCTTGAGCAACTGTTTCTGTATGATCAGGTGATCCATCATTCACAATAATACATTCCCAATTAGTGTAGGTTTGATCCAACACCGATTGCAATGTTTCAGGTAGAAACTGTGCTTGATTGTAACAAGGAACAATAATTGATACTAAAAAACTCATTACTGCAAAGCTTTTGTTATTAACTTTTTAAAACGTTTATAACCAATTATTTTGTGACTTAAAAATAGTAGAACAATCCATTTGTTTTTGAAATTAAAATGGTAAACATACTTCTTAAATTCATTGACATTTTTTGGATTCAAACAATTATCAATCCATCGATGTATCCATTTTCTAAGAAACCAATCCACCTTTAAATTTTGTAATTCTATCGATGTAAAATTTTTTACAATTACTTTTACAACTGGTTTAGTTGCAAATCTATCTGAAGCAGTTGAAGAACTTTCTTGTATTCTATAAATTGACTGCGGCCAAGAAATTGACTTAAAAACTGCATTGTTTTTTAATAATCGAATCCACAAATCAAAATCTTCTGCTGGAACGCAATTTTCGTCAAAACAGTTAGCCTTTAATACTATTGCTTTTTTAACTAATACAGTTAAGATAGGCACTCTATTTATTTCTATAAATTTTTTTAAAGCTTCTTCTCCGGTAAATACACAATCTTTAACATCCATTACTTGATAATTTGGATGAACAACATCAATTAATTCATTATTTGTCAAATAACTATTTGTTAATAACAAGTCATATTGTTCTAAATCAAAAGAGGCTAAAGATATTTCGAGTTTTTGAGGCAACCACATATCATCGGAATCAAGAAAAGCTAAAAGACTCCCTTTTGCATGTGAAATTCCATTATTTCTTGCTCTTGCTTGACGTGCGTTTTCTTGATATAAATACTTTATTCTATCGTCTTTTTCGATAAATGATTTAACTATAGCTGCCGTGTCATCTGTTGAGCCATCATCAATAACAATGAGTTCCCAATTGGAGTATGTTTGATTTATAACACTTGTAATACTGGCTCCAATGTATTTTTCAACATTGAAGGCAGGCATAATAATGCTAATCAATAAATCGGATTTATATTGGCTCACCTTTAAACTTCTTTTTAATTAAAACTAAGGTTTCTCTAATACCTAGTGTTTTGAAACCTTCTATTATCAACATTAAATAGTCTTTAGATTTCTGACTAGGATGGGTTCTAAAAGATAATCGCAATAAACCATTTCTAACGTTTATTAAATTAGGCGTATTACATCCTGGAATTTTTTCTACAATTTCTTTTAAGTTTAAATAACTAGAATGGCGCTGTTTATATTGTGAAGCGCTTGAATATATGCCACCCCCATGTATTCGATATACTGCTGTGGCAATGGGAAGTAACATCCCTTTTCCTGAGGAAAGGCATAATGCATATAAAGTATTGTCCTTAAAGTATTTGAGTTTTTCAATAAATGAAAAATCTAAACATTTTGTACGAAAAAGAGCCGTAACCGTGTATGTACAATATGGTGTAAAAATTGTATTTAAATCAAAGCTAATGGGTTGATTGGGGTCAATTTGATGCCTCCAATCAGGATAGATAAGTGGAGCTGATGAATTTTCTTTTTCTTCCATATAATGCGTCCAACATATACTATACTCAGGGTGACTCTCTAAAAAATCAACCTGTTTTTGCAATTTATATGGGTCGGTCCAATAATCATCGCCTTCACAAAATGCAATATATTCGCCTTTACATCTTGGGAAATTGAATCGAATAGTTGGTGAAATTCCCTTTTTAAATTGATTTTTTGTTTGATAAATGGGCTTAATTATATTAGGATATTGCGCTTCATATTTTTTAAGTATTGAAGCTGTTTCATCGGTTGAAGCATCCTCATGAATAAGTACTTCAAAGGTAAAATTACATTGTTGCATTAAAAATCCCTGCAAACATTTTTCAAGATAAGCAGCATGATTAAAGGTTAAGCAACATATAGAAACTTTGCAATCCATTATTTTTTATTTAACTAACGTAATCGTTTAGGAGTGTCCACTGGTTTTGCAGGATTACCAAAACACTTTGTACCTGAGGGGACATCTTTTACAACATTGGAAGCCATACCGATCATACAATCATCCCCAATGGTAATTTTATTATTGGTAGTTGCATTTATACCAATGAAATTTCGATCGCCCATAATTACATTTGCTACAATAGCTTGAGTTGCTACTAGATTATAATTACCTACAACTGCATCGTGACCAATCGTTACTCCACTCATAAAGGAATTAAATTGACCTACTTTAGCTTTTGGATTTACGACTGAATGAGCTAAGATTATTGTTCCAACTCCTATCGTTGCACTTCGAGCAATCATACAACTTGGATGAATAAATGTACAGTAACGATCTAGAGGTATTCCTAAACTATCCTTATAGTCTATCGTTTCTTGCATGGATTGAATGTTATAGGATTGAAAGATAAATTTAACTTGAGGATCATCTTTGTATTTATCGTAAACATCTTCTACTCTCGAAAGGACTGGAAATCCATTAATATCTGTACCCACAGGTAAATCATTATAAGCAAAACCAATACATTCTATTGGCATACCATATTTGTGTTGTGCATCGTAAATATAATCTGCAATGAGTGTAGCTGAACTTTTACCTCCAATAATTATAACTTTTTCCATAATCTAGTCGTTAAACATTTGACGTCTTTTTTCGATTAGCTCCACACGAGCGATAATATCTTTAGATTTGGTAATCAAAGGAGGTCCTACGAATTTCCCTTCAATAATAGCTACCCCTTTATTTATTTTCTGAGCTTCAGCATAAAGTCGCAAAAAGTTTTTGGAGTCTTCGTATTCTTGTGCAGTAGGTGAAAATACTTCATTTACCAAGTCATTTTGTTTCGGATGCAAAACCCACATTCCGCTATATCCCAGTATCTTACCCGTTTCAAGATGCTTAGCTAAACCCTCTAAATCATGTACTTTGATATATGCTGCGTCAATTGCTTCCATTTTATGAGCACGAGCTACAATAGGCACTAAACTTCTTGGAAAAGCAATACTTGTATTGGTGTCAAAATCACGAACACCTTGAATATCGGACACATAATCTTCAGAACCAAATCCTAACGCAATAATCCTTGACGAAGCGGTTGCAATTTCATTGATATTTACAATTGACATTGCACTTTCAAGTATAGGTATGATAGAAAATTTTCCTTTTTCAAGATTTCGTTCGCGCTCAATTGAAGTTAATAAATTATCGAGATATAGAATATCTTCTTTTGTATTCGTTTTAGACAAAAGAAATCCATCAATATTGGCTTCAGTAACTTGAATTACATCTTGAAGAAAGAAGGAAGTTTCAATTTCATTTAATCGAACAAATTTTTGAAACCGATCAAATTGGGGGTTTTTAGTATGTTTAACAATATTTTGACGTGCCAACAATTTGTTATTTTCTGGCTGCACGCTATCTTCAAGATCAAAAATTAAAGCATCCGCAGTACTTTTTGCGGCCGATTCAATTAGTTTATCATTATGTCCGGGCACGAACATCATGCTCCGTAACAAAAGTAATTTATGCTCCATGATTTCTCTTTTTGATTAAAATTTTACGACGAAAACGAATCACATCTACTCCATTTTGATTTGAGCCGACTGTTTCAACATAAATAACTCCCCGATCATTTTTTGACTTTGATTCGGTTTTATCCAAAACGGTAGTACGACTATATAGGGTATCATTGATAAATGTTGGATGTAAATGGTCTATATTTTCGTAGGCTAAATTGGCTATAGCTTTTCCGCTTACATCCATTACTGTTAAATGAACCGCTAGGCAAAACACTAAGGTCCCTGGTACTAAAATTTGTCCATGTTGATTACTTTGACAATAATCTAAATTCGTATGCACAGGGTGATGATTCATTGTAAGCATAGAAAATAAATTATTATCAGATTCAAATATTGTCTTGGATTGGCAATGTTGAATGACCTCGCCAATTACGAAGTCTTCAAAATAATGGCCCATTTTATTGGCTTCCATAAGCGTTTGTATTTAGGTTAGTATTGCTGTGTTGAATTTTTTCCATGAGTTTTTTAATACGAAGGATATGTGGTTTTTCGTAAACCGTCCCGTCGATAGTATACACTTCTATTGCATCTTTCGGTATGTCCTTAACCTGAGTGTAAACTTTTTGCAATTGCTGAATTTCAGCAGGTGTTAAATAATCAATTTGATGAAAAGCCTCCAGCTGTTTGGGATGAATTAAAAATTTCCCTGTCGCCCCGGCTTCAAAAGCAAATAGACATTCCGTTTTGAATGTACTCAAATCCTGTAAATTTAAATCCACTCCATCCAAATAGTCCACTTGGTATGCTTTGCATAAAACAATTAATTCACGTTTATAATGTGCCAAATAATCCAAAGAATGTTTTATCCCTGTTAGTGAACAAAAATCATGAGTTCCAAAACCAATCGCATGAATTTGTGTACTGTATTTTTTGAGAATCTTTTTGGTTGCAATAAAACTTCTAGGATTTTCAATCAAAACAATCATATGTAGAGGTTTTCCTTCTGCCCATTCAACCACTTTACGAACGTCTTTCGAGGAATTTATTTTAGGCAATACTATTTGCCCTTCAAATTGAGTGATGAGCTCCTGAATTTGAACCTTTGAGTAGCAAGAGTCAAAAAAGGGAATTCTTAGAAAAAAATTCTTTTTAAAAGTAAGAGAACGTACCATTTCAAAACCTACTTGTTTATTGTTTTGGGCAACTGAATCCTCCAAATCAATGACAATATAATCTGCAGTAAGCGAATCTATTTTTTCTAGATATTTGGTCTTATCGCCAGGAATAAAAAAATAGCTATCTAACATATCCAGATTATTTAGAGGTTGAAATTAGATTTGAAATACGATAAACTACATCATCACTCAATTCAGCATATAATGGCAAACACAAAATCCGACTTGCTATGCTTTCCGAAATAGGCATTGAGGTGCCTTTGGTATATTCGATTGTATTTAGAGAGGGGTAAAAATACCTTCTCGGATAAATTTGTACTGCATTTAGAGCCGCTTGTACATTGAGAAGTTGTGCCTCTGTTTCAAAAATCACAGGATAATAACTGTAATTCCAATTAGTATTTTCTCGCACCTTTAACGTTTGTAAATTTGAAAAATCCAAATACTTTTCATAACCCTCTACTACTCGTTTTCGTCCTTCAAGTATGGTTCGCATATAGGGTAAAACGGATAATCCCATGGCACCTTGCAACTCCGATATTTTTCCATTAATCCCTAATCCATGAAAATCAAGAGGACCATTATGCCCGAAATTATGACTGTAGGTTAGGGTATGTCGCAATGTGTCATCCTCACAAAACAATGCGCCACCTTCACCTGTATGAAATAACTTAGTAGCATGAAAGCTACAGGTACTTACATTACCGTAAGTAAAAATTGATTTTCCTTTATATGTAACTCCAAAGGCATGGGCTGCATCGTAAATAACATGGAGATTATGCTTTTGAGCGATTGCTTCAATAGCTTCCACATGACAAGGATTGCCAAAAACATGAGTGGCTAAAATACAGGTAGTTCGAGGTGTAATTGCGGCTTCGATTTTTGTCTCATCTATTGTCAAATGTTCAGGGTCAATATCAACAAAAACCGGAGTACAATGTTCCCAAACAATTGCCGCAGTTGTAGCTACATAACTAAAAGGTGTTGTTATGATTTCTCCTCCATTACCCAAAATTTTCAAGGCAATTTGTATCGGAATAGTTCCGTTATTCATTACCAAGATGTTAGAAACAGAAAGATACTCTTTTAGTTTCTCTTCTAATTCTTTAACCAAAGCACCGCGATTAGTAAGCCATTGGTTATCCCAAATGCGTTGCACTTGCTGTTGATAATCAGCTAGGGGAGGAAAGAAAGTCTTGGTTACATTTATCATACCGTATGATTTTCTATAGTGAAATTGGCATCCAACTCAATAGGCACCCACATCTGTGTAGTACTTGCGACTTGAAATGAACAGAAATTATTGATTCTCAGTATTGGTTCTTTAGTTTCAAAATTACCCACCGTTAAGTCAATTGAATATAAGCCCAACGAAAAAGGTATATTTTTGATTGTAATGGTGTAACGCAAAGCATTGTTAATAATTTCGACTTTTTTATCTTTTACAATGGCTCCAGCGATAGGGCGTTGCTCTTTATCTCTAAATTCCAAATAAACCGAAGGTACGTGTTGTAAATTAGAGTTTTTAATAGTAAAATCTAATACGACCATCAAATCTTCACCTCTTTTCAATGTATTGTTTTCATCAACATTTAAGGTAAACGAAGCGACTTCTAATGAACCATCATCAAACAAAACACTATTCTCACTCGTTGAAAATTTATTGTAATACAATCCAATACCTGTGGGAATATCAAAACCTTGGTACTCTGTTTTTCCATGATCCATCAAAACAATCTGGTTACAAATACGCGCTACCATAGGCATAGAATGGGAAACAAATATTAAAGCCGTTTGGGGTAATAGCTGGTCAATTTTTTTAAAACATTTGAGTACAAAACCTAAATCACCAACAGCAAGAACTTCATCAATCAATAATATATCTGGCTTCAATTGAGCCGCAATAGCAAATCCTAAACGAACTTTCATCCCAGAACTATAGTTTTTGACAGGCATATCAATGAATTCTTCTAATTCTGAAAACGTAATGATATCTTTCAAATTGGCATCAATTTCTTCTCTACTAAACCCAATGACAGCTGCATTGTTATAGATATTTTCACGTCCTGTCAATACCGTATTGAACCCTGCACCTAATTCAATCAATGCACCAATACGTCCTTTCATGGTGATTGTTCCTTCATCGGGAGAAATAAGACCGTTCAACATTTTAAGCAACGTACTTTTACCCGCACCATTGTGCCCTATCAATCCTAAACATTCACCACGACGTACTTCAAAATTTAAATCTCTCACTGCCCAAAACTCATCTTTTCGTAAATTTCGAGTTTTTGACTTCCCCATTACACCATTGGCCATATCAACAAGTCCGTAATACAAACTACGTTTTAAGTCCTTGGCAAACTTTTTTGAAACTCCTTCCGCTTTAATCAATACTTCTCCCATAATTTAAGCACTCATTCGTTCAGTAATAATTGGCATGGAAACTCGATAAACTAACATTGCTAACAAGGCAATTATCCCCGTAAAAACAAAAGCTCCCAACCAATAAAACCAATGTTCGACATAAAAACCAGTTAATGTATTTCTAACATCAATAATAAAATAACTAAGCGGGTTATACATCATAATCTGTCGTAAAAAACCTTCTTTAGGAAGAACATACAATACGGGACATGTATACATTAGAAGTTGCATCGCAATAGGGATCATACGACTTATGTCGGCATATAAAACCCCTATAGGCGCTAATAAAGTTCCAATTGCCACAAAAAACAACATCGTTAATAAAAGCAGCGGCATAAAGAAGAAAATAGAACTCGAAGGTAATATTTGATACACCGATAGTACAAGTATAATTAGCCCCAGCTTAATCAAAAGATTGAAAAGCAACTTTATAAATCCTAGTGAGATTAGGGCTTCTTTTTCAAAATTAATTTTTGTAATAATACCGATATTGGCATTTACAGTCGTTATCGGCATAGCCAAACATTCCCCAAAAATTGACCAAATCGTTGTTCCTATTAATACATAAACAGGATATGGAATAAGTGTATCGGTGAGTTTTACAGCTCCAGAACGTTGTAATAGTATCCAAACCAAAGCATTTATAAATACTGGAATAAGCGCCCATAAAATGCCCAACAATGATTGGCGATATTGTGCTTTTATATCCCGCTTAGCCAATTGCTTAGCCAAATAGAAAGAACTTTTATACCCTTTAATACTAGAAAGTAAAATGTGGAGGATACTATACGTATTGCTATTTGAATAAATTCTTGTCTCTAACATTTTATTTTAATTATCATCTATTTCATAAATAATCAAGCCCTCTTTGAGCGGCTCATCCCGCAGTTCAAAAAAGACTTTCCGTTTGATTTGTGCTTCGATTTTGGGTTGCAATTGTTCAATATACGCTGCATTCAAATCGGCCCCATATACGTGTACCTGAATATATCCCGAATCGATCCCATTGGCATAATCCCCCACCAAAGCAATCTGGTAAACGGTGCCCATTCGCGATAAAATCATCTCAATGATGGCATCCAGCCCTAAATGTTGGCGGACAATTTTTTGTAAGGTACTAAATAAGGGGTGTCGGGTGTTGGCTTTGTACAAAATGGTATTGCGTACCGCTTCTTTTTCCAGATACCCGGCTTCGGTAAGATTATTGAGTTCTTTGCGAATGGCATTGGTCGACTCGTTGAGCTCATCAGCCAACCCGCGAAGGTATCCGTTATTGGCGGCATTGATAAATAACTTTACCAAAATCCGCAACCGTGTTTTAGATGTAATAAGTGTTTCTAACATCGGTGCTTCAAATCGAGTAACAAAAGTACTCGTTATATTTTTAACATACAAGCTTTTGCCAAAAAAATGTTAAAAACATTGTTTTGAATTAGCAACTGAAAAAAATTAAACGGGTTGCTATCTGTAAAGAGAAATAACCTGGAAAAAAGGGAAAATATTAAATTGTTGAGTTATCTAAATTATTGTTTCCCAAAAATAATGTTTTATAACTTGTAACAATCCTATAACGACTTGCGAATTACATAATAGGTTTGATTTTGTAACACAATAGTTTTACAGGAGTATCTCGAGTCAAGGATCAGCTTATACTTTTGGAATTGCTCTTGGCTGGCTAGGATAAAACTACCACCTTTTGCATATTTCAAGATAGAGGTTGGTAAAAAGTAACCCGAAAAGGTATATCCAATAGTAGAAAGATTGATCGAATTAAAATCGCATAAGTAGTAATGAGCGGGCGAAACGCCTTCTAGGAAAACCGTAGAAACTTTTGGAATGTCGGTAAGAATAGCTTGCCGTTCAGCTTCTTGATTTTGAAAATTAAGAGGTTTTTTGGTCAAAGAATAAATACCAGAACCCGTGAGAAATACAAGGGAAATAAGAAAAGAATAGCTTTTTGTATGGGGAAGCTGTTGCTTTTCTACTTCATTTTGTACCTGCGCATAAAAAAGAAGCTAAAATGGAATAATATATTGTAAATAATGTAAATAACTGGCGTTGATTAAAACACTCACCGAGAAAATAAAAAGCAATGCAAAGAACGGCTTGGCACGAATCACACTCAATGTAAATCGAGAATAACGCAATATCGTCAACCCGTAATTGGAGACAAACAGGAAAATAACAATCCCAATAGAGTAACTAAAAAAATCATACGAATTCCCTTTTCCATTCCCTACATCAATGGGAACCCCTTTCCCAACATATAGTAAACCCCTTGCGTGATAGAAGTACCATGCTTATAGAGATGTAAAAAAAAATAAGAAAGGGAAGGCGTAGATCGGGATGAGTAGACACTGTAAATGGAAGGCCAAACCATAGCTGAGACAAAGGATTATAAATGGTGGCAATTTCTGTAAAATAGGATTTTCCTGAATAGAAATCCCGCATCATGGCCAAGTAATAGCCCGAATCGGGGCCAAGCAAAGGAAAAACAAAAGCATTGGCAAAATAAACTGCAATACCAACCCACACTAGTCCAAAGCCAATCTTTTTTTTTCATAACTTATAGAGAATCAAATTCTTTAATCAATTGAACGATAGTTTCTACTTGTGCTATTTCAAGCTCAAAAAACAAGGGGAGGCGTAAAAGACAATCCGTAAAATGATCGGAATGCGGCAAGGAACGCCCGTCGTGTTTGGACTGGTAAAAAGGACTGGAATGAAGGGAGATATAGTGAAAAACAGCATGATAACCTGCTTCATGAAGGTAACGAATCAGTTGTGTCCGAGCCGACAAGGAAGGCAATACGATATAAAACATATGGCCATTATTGGTTGCGTAGTCGGGCAATTGGGGTAGAGTAACAGAAGGCACCGATTGTAATCCACGGTAATAGGCATCCCACAATGTTTTTCGTTTTTGTTGAATCAAAGCTAAATTCTCAATTTGCGCCCACAAAAAAGCGGCAATAACTTCAGAAGGTAAAAAAGACGAACCCGTATCTACCCAACCGTATTTGTTAACTTCACCACGAAAAAACTCAGCGCGATTCGTTCCTTTTTCCCAAATAATCTCTGCTCGATGGATAAAACGCTCATCGTTAATGGTGAGCATTCCGCCTTCTCCCGAGATGATATTTTTGGTTTCATGAAAAGAAAAAGCAGCCAAATGCCCTATACTTCCCAATGCGCGTTTTACACCCGATTTTCCTGTATAAAAACTGTCGATTGCTTGCGCAGCATCCTCAATAACAAGTAAATTATAACGATTCGCTAATTCCATGATAGCGTCCATATCACATGCTAATCCCGTATAATGGACAGGGACAATTGCCTTTGTTTTTGGCGTAATTAAAGCTTCCAATTGCGACGCATCCATGTTGGGATTGTCCAAATACGAATCGGCAAAAACGATAGTCGCTCCTTGTCGTACGAAAGCGATAGCCGTTGAAACAAAGGTAAAACTAGGTACAATAACTTCATCCCCGGGTTGAATGTCGGCCAAGAGCGCGCACATTTCCAAGGCATCGGTACAAGAAGTTGTCAATAATACCTTTTTAAACCCATACGTACGCTCAAAAAATTCATGGCATTTTTGAGTAAAAATCCCATTTCCTGAAATTTTTCCAGATTGAACAGCATCCTGAATATATTGGGTTTCTTTTCCCGTTAAATAGGGTTTGTTAAATGGAATCATAATTAAAAACTATTGCTTTTCAAATTTTGTAAAAAAAAGTTTAAAAAAGTATACATTATAGATACACTTTATTTAATTTATAACAATTTGTAAACTTACAAATTCTTTTTCCAATAGTGTTTAATGATAACCTCTTGATTAATTTCATATCCCATTTTTTTATAAAAGTGACATGCTAAAACATTCTCTTTTTGAGTAGGGATTTTTAAATTAAATACATTTTGGGTCATGCAATAGTGCTCTGCTTTTAACAAAAGTCTCTTTCCCAATCCTTTCCCTTGATAGTTTTTAGACACAGCAATTAAACCAATTGTAGAAAAAAAATCATTGTTTTTTAGAGTTACAAATCCAGTAACTTCTTGAGAGTTTCTTGTATAAAATAGTTTATCTGCAATTTTTTTATCTACACTATTATCAACCCATTTAGTGTATAACAGCTTAAACTTGTTATCAGGAATTTTGGGATCTAACTTAAATCGACTGTAACGACCACTTTCAAAAGCTAAAGAATAGAATTCCGATTTATCAATAACTTCTTCATCAAAATCTTTGATTGAATCATTAAAAGAATCTAAGTCAAGAGAGATTAATTTCTTGTCATAAATAACCTTTGTTTCTTGAAATTTTTTTTCAAAATCGAATAGACAAATGTCTTCGTCCTTTTTTTGTTTGATCACCAACAAATCAAATTTTGAGGCTTCAGAATAATCAGAATAATGATCTCCTTCCCCAACTTCAAAACCAAAAAAAGCACTATCCCAATCTAATCTTTTAATTTTCAATTTGTTCATCTATAATGTAAATTGGTCTATTTTTTACCTGATTGAAAGTTTTCCCTAAATAGATTCCTACAATTCCAATGGTTGAAATGATTATTCCCGATAATAGCCAAATAGAAATAATTATAGAACTAAATCCAGGAGCACTAATTTGTCCCGTTATAGCCTTTACCAAATAATAACATCCAAATAGAAAAGAAATTGAAGAAATAGACAACCCTAAAATTGTGAAAATTTTCAAAGGCTTGTCAGAAAAAGAGATAATTGTGTTGAATGCTAAAGAAATTAACTTAAGTAAACTATATGAAGATTTACCATTATCCCTTTCACTATGTAAAACAACAATTGAAGTTGATTTAAAGCCTACCCAGCTAATAAACAAAGGGAAAAATTTGATATAGTCATTAATCTTTTCCGCCGATTTTATCACTTTATAATTGTAAATCCCAAAATTTGCAACTTCATTATTTACCTCTATACCAGAAAGATAGTTGAATACTATATAAAAACACTTTGAAGATAATCTTTTAAAAAAATTATCCCGTCTAATTTCTCTTCTAGCCAAAACAATATCATATCCTTCCATTGCCTTTGAATATAGATTTTTGATTTCTACAGGCTGGTCTTGTAAATCACAATCCATGACTACAACCCACTCTCCTCTAACCAACGAAAGTCCAGCCATTATTGCTGGATGCTGTCCAAAGTTACGACTCAATCGAATACTTTTAACTTCAGAAAATTGAGTAGAAAGTTTCATCATTACTTCCCAAGAATTATCTGGGCTCCTGTCATCAACTAATATGATTTCGTAAGTTAAATTCATCTGAGCCATCACTTTCTGGATTTCCTCTACTAACTTTTCGAGAATTTTTTCAGCTTTATAAACAGGACTAACTATTGAAATTTGAGGATTGTTATTAGTCATAATCAAAATTTTACAGTAACAAAAATACCAATTATAATTAAAATCAGACCCACAACTTTACCCATCGTAAATGTTTCTCCCAAAAATAAAACGCCCATGATAAAAACCATTGCCGGAGCCAAACTCATAAAGGGATACGCTTTGGTGATTTCAAACTTAGTCATAGCTGCCATCCAAAATAGAGAGGCAATAAACGCCGATAAAAAACCCGAAAAAACAAAGGGATCGAACAATAAACGGATCAGAAAAAGAAACTTTTCTTGGAATGACTGAGGTAATTCAAGCGCTTGGGACTGCAAACGCCATTTCAAAATAACTTGCCCATAAACGGTAAAAAAAAGGGTTCCTGCAATATACCAGTAAGGATTCATAGCTGTAAAAATCTAAAGCAATTTCAATAAAAAGAGAGATTTCAATACCAAAAGAAATGAAAAATAAAGAATTAAAACTCTATAAAACCAGATTTGTAAAATTAATCCATAGATCCTCATTTCTTTAACAAAGAAAGTCGTTTCTCTAGCAAATAAACTATAAATCTTAAAGTGTATGTAAACCCTTCTGATCTTTAATTAGTATTACAGAACTCAAATTTCTAATTTATGCTAACATGATTGTCTTTTTTAATTTTAACATTATAATCGGATAACTTAAAAATCTATTACTATTTTTAATAATGAAATTAATGTTTAAAAACGGTCAACTCTAATCAGGGAAGTTCATGAGCTTCTAAGATTCTGAGCCAATGCACACTGCGAGTGCTTACTCGAGAAATATATTTAATCCTCTACACCTTTTCCTCTTTACTTACATTCGCCTTTTTACCCAATTTACACTTTTTACACACAATCATTGACACATCTTGACACATTAGCACATCGCCTGCGTTAGGGATTGAGGGATTGTTGGAGCTCGCCCGAGGAACGAGGGCAGCGACTCCCGAAAGCCCGGGCCGAAGGTAACGCCCATATTTTAAATAAACTTTTTATTTTTACAGTCTAAACTAGTTGTGCCTTGAAGGATACGTATCGTACTATTGCTGCACCGACGGCACCAGTTCTTTTTAAAGAAAAACAGAGTAAGTTTTTGGGCTTTGCCTTTCCTGTGGCTATGGAAGCGGTCGTTAAAACACATTTGGAACAGTTGCGAAAGGAACATGTAGGGGCGGTTCATTTTTGTTACGCATATCAATTGGGCGCGGAGAAAAAGCAGTATCGCACCAACGACGATGGGGAGCCTTCTAACTCCGCCGGAATGCCTATTTATGGACAATTGTTGTCGTTTAATCTCACCAACGTATTAGTAGTGGTGGTTCGATATTACGGGGGTATTAAATTGGGGGTTGGGGGACTCATTGCGGCGTATCGCACGACAGCGCAACTCACCTTGGAAACGGCAAAAATTGAAGAGCGAACAATAGATGTTTCGTATAAAATATGCTTCGATTACCCCATGCTCAACAAAGTGATGCGTTTGGTAAAAGAACACCATTTAATTGTTCTCCATCAGTCGCAAACAATGCGATGTGAGATGATCTTGGCTGTCCGCAAAAAGAATGCTGAAAAGTTGCAGGGAGCTCTTGCCGCTTGGCACGAAATTACATGGGAATCGATTGATTAAGAATCGGTATCAATAATGGCTAAGACCTCGGCGGGTGGAACGATGGGACGCCCTGTTTTTACATCAACGAAAACAAGGATAAAGTGAGCAGTTGTTAATAACTCATCAGATTCACTGCGGATTTCGCAGTCAAATTCAATCTTTACCCCTTTATATTGCCGTAATCGCGTACTGACTGTGAGAAGATCGTCGTAGCGGGCAGGTTTTTTATAATTGATATGCATGGAAACAATGGGCAGCGCCACACCGCTCTCTTCCAGTGCTTTATAAGAAATCCCTTGATTTCTAAGCCATTCCACGCGTCCAATTTCAAAATAAGGGACATAACTCCCATGATATACCACGCCCATTTGATCGGTTTCGCTGTAGCGAACGCGAATTTGTATTTCGTTTAATTTCATCTATACATTTGTGCTGTTAATCTATGATTTTCGTTTTCATTACAACAATTTTTTCAAAAAATCAATAGTCTTTAATTTTTTTTTAACCAAAATTGTTCACATATTTGTTAACCCAAAATCAGGGGGTATTCCCCTACTTTTCCTCAGCAATAGAACCCTTACATTAAAGTATTAATTTTAACAGATTTATGAGTAAAACTGCGCAAACAGTATGGGAAAATTGTCTTTCTTTTATCAAGGACAATATTCAAGATCAAGCTTACAAAACTTGGTTTGAACCGATTAAATCCGTTGAACTTACTGATAATGCGTTGTACATTCAAGTTCCCAGTAAATTCTTTTACGAATGGCTTGAGGAACACTATGTAAAACTGTTAAAAGTTGCCCTTACTCGCGAGCTTGGGAAAAACGCAAAGTTACTGTATAAAATTAAGATGGAAAACACGTACGGCAACAAACAGCCATTTACGGAACAGTTGCCCAGCGCTCACCGCAGCCCGATCAAATCGCAGAATGTGGACGCTCCCTATAAGAACTTGAATCCCGAACTCAAAAATCCATTTATCATTCCAGGAATTCGCAACGTCAAAATCGAGTCGCAATTAAATCCGAATTACAGTTTTGACAACTTTTTGGAGGGCGATTCCAACCGTTTGGCGCGCTCGGCTGGTTTGGCAGTTGCTAACAAACCCGGGGGAACCTCGTTTAATCCCTTATTGATTTTTGGAGGTGTTGGTTTGGGAAAAACCCACTTGGCACATGCGATTGGGGTAGAAATTAAAGATAAATATCCTGAAAAAACAGTGTTATACATTTCTGCCGAAGTGTTCACCCAACAATATATTGATTCAGTAAAAAAGAACAACCGCAACGATTTTATCCATTTTTATCAATTGATTGATGTTTTGATCATTGATGATGTTCAGTTTTTATCGGGTAAATCAGGAACGCAAGATGTGTTCTTCCATATTTTCAACTACTTGCACCAAAATGGCAAGCAAGTAATTTTGACCTCGGACAAAGCGCCTGTAGACATGCAAGACATTGAGCAACGTTTGTTGTCGCGCTTCAAGTGGGGACTCTCCGCAGAGCTACACCAACCCGATTATGAAACACGCGTATCGATTTTACGCAACATTTTGTTCCGAGACGGCGTAGAAATGCCTAATGAAATCGTGGAATATGTTGCCCAAAATATTAAATCCAACGTGCGTGAATTGGAAGGAGCTATCATTTCACTCATTGCTCAATCGTCTTTCAACAAAAAAGAGGTTACCCTCGATTTGACGAAGAGCATTGTAGAAAAGTTCGTGAAAAATGTGAAACGTGAGATTTCTATCGACTACATCCAAAAAGTGGTTTCCGATTATTTCCAACTTGACATAGACACTTTACAATCCAAAACGCGTAAACGTCATGTGGTACAAGCGCGTCAATTGGCTATGTTTTTTGCTAAAAAATTCACAAAGGCTTCTTTAGCCAATATTGGGGCTCAAATTGGAGATCGCGATCACGCTACAGTTTTACATGCCTGCAAAACAGTTGACAACCTTGTAGCTACTGATAAACAGTTTAAAAAATTTGTGGAAGATATCAACAAAAAGTTGTCATTGTAGTTGGGTTTCGTACTTTTGTGCGAGAATCTTAGCCTAGTATCATAGTATCATGTCCGTAAAAATTTTGATGGTTTGCTTAGGAAACATCTGTCGTTCTCCATTGGCAGAGGGTCTTTTAGCATCTAAATTACCGCAAGACAAATTTCTCGTAGACTCGGCCGGTACTGGAAATTACCATGTGGGTCGTCAACCGGATGCGCGTTCTATCGCAACAGCAGAGAAAAACGGCCTTTCCATTGCGCAACAACGCGCCCGACAATTTACCCCTCGTGACTTCGACACCTTTGATTATATCTACGTCATGGACAATTCCAATTATGACGATGTGATCGCTTTGGCAAAAAACGAATCCCACAAACAAAAAGTCGATTTAATTCTTAACGCCATATTCCCCGGGGATAATGTTGATGTTCCCGATCCCTACTACGGTTTGCAAAATGGTTTCGATATGGTTTATGAAATGCTCGATGAAGCCACCGATATTATTGCACAACGTTTACTGGAAAAATCGAGTTGATGGAATCAAATCCTAAAGGCAAGCTTTACCTCATCCCTATTCCACTGGGCGATAACGACCCCATGGAAGTTTTACCCTTCACGGTACAACGGGCTATTGAAACCTTAGATCATTATGTGGTTGAAAATGAGAAAACTGCCCGTCGATTTATCAAAAAGATTGCCCCTGAAAAACCGCAACCCTCTTTACACCTTCGCACGTTAAACAAACATACCGAAGTGCAGGAACACCGCAGTATGATTCAACCTTGTTTGGAGGGAATATCAGTAGGTTTAATGAGTGAAGCCGGCTGTCCTGGCGTTGCTGATCCGGGAGCGGTTATTGTGAAATTAGCACACCAATTGGGCATTAAAGTGATTCCTTTGGTGGGGCCCTCCTCGATATTATTGGCGTTAATGGCCAGCGGGATGAATGGCCAAAGTTTTGCCTTCAACGGATATTTGCCGATTGATAAAAGTGAAAAGAAGGGCACCCTAAAATACTGGGAACGTCTTTCATTAGAACGCAATCAGTCGCAATTGTTTATCGAAACGCCGTATCGAAACAACAAACTCATGGAAGATTTGATGCAAACCTTGCATCCCAACACCTTACTCTGTGTAGCAACCGATATTACGCTTCCAACTGAATACATCAAAACCTTCCGTATTGCCGATTGGAAACAGAATAAAGTAGACCTAGACAAGCGCCCTACCCTATTTATTCTTCACAAAAACGCATAAAAAAACCTCACTTAGGAGGTTTACTTTTTAGTTTACTTTCGGATTTTTCTCGGCTTTAATCTGGTGGGTTTCGTAGCCCCCAAACCGTTTCATATAGGTCTTCACCGAAGTACCATAGCCATCATGGCATTTGCGTTTTCCTTGCGACTCTAGGAAACGGCGTACCGATCCTGGTCCTCCCAAATGCGCCGCTGCCAAAATACCCGACTCGGTAACATACACTCCATCAATAGTTTTCCCACGGTAACGCTTAATATCGTACTGTAATATCCATTTGTGTTTTTTCAACAAAGCCATAAAAGCTTTTTCCTGCATTTCAGGACTACGCATAAAAGCAGAAGGATTATGAACGCCTACAGAAGCTAAGGTTTGTGTGCCAAATTGGTACTTCCCCATAAATCCTTTGGTGTTCACTTTTCGGTAATTGCCTTGCGATTCCTTAAAAGCAAGTGCTTCGCGGAAACCGATAAAATATTTTCCGGTAAAAGGAATGGCATTGTGGGTGTAATCTGAGGGGTTTAAAGAGGGATATTGATACAACAACTCCTCATCTTCACTAATGTGAAACCAATCGTGTGCTTCGACATCGAGTGGTTTGAAAGCGGAACTAATAAATCCGATAACAAGTAAAATGGTAAGGTAATACGTCCATTTTTTGATCATAAAGTGTGTTTTCCAAGTCCTGTCACCACTTGATTAGCGGGGGCAAATATACGACCTTTTTTAATATAAAACTTGAATATCAGGCAGTTAATTAATTCTTAAAAGTAAATCCAATGTCCAATCCACTTTCCGGAGGCTTGATATTCAAGGGTTGGCGCTGGAATTTTCACCACATTAAAAACAGAAAAAAGGGTTTTTAAAAGCCTGTTATTTGTACGTATTTTCGTTAGGTTTATATCCAAACTAAGATAAAACTGTCGTTGACGCGTGTAATTTTCCCCTCCTAAGAGTGCTGCTGACTCACTTCGTCCTGCAAGCATACCGTCGGCACCATATCCGAAGGCAACGCACAACCAAGGTGGGATTTTTAAGGATTTAAAAAAATCGGCTAAGGTAAACGATAACCAATACGTTTGTCCATTGTAATCTTTGAGCAGTTGTTCTTGAAGACTTGCCCCTAAAAGATTGGAGCGTTGCGGTGCAAAACGGGTTTGTTGGAAGGAAAATTTGGGCACAATTCGTTGCTCTTTCCACAGCAATTCTTGTCCCACATACAAAGCTGTCCCAGAAGTATTGGCAATGATATCGCCCCAAGAGGCACCCCATTCGGCCGAAAATCCATCAAAAACTTCGACGGCAGTCATAAAGGCTAAAGCAGAGGCTGAACCATAGAGCAACTGACTTTTGGTCGACATACCTGCCCAGCGAAACGATTCGGCTCCCAACCTGCTTAAATGGTAACAGGAAAATACATGTCCCGCTTTGTCCATTTGCAACCATTCATTATTGTCATTTATAAAATGAAATTGCGATTGGGGATAGTCTTTATACCATAATTGATGAAGACCGCCCAATGCCGTCGTCGCCAATCCAGCGGTGGAGAGTACAACGGCATTTCTTCGGGGAATATGTAAGGTGTCTGATGGTTTTAGAAACGAATACGGTTGCTGTTGTGCAAACAGACTCCCATAGAAGATACCTACTAATAAAAGCAACCACCGAAACATGGTTATCGCGTTGTACCCGTTGAATTAATCCAGTCGGCGTAGCGTTTTGCATTGACTTGATGTTCGGCATAAGAAGACGCAAACTCATGGTACCCAAAACGATCAACGCTAGCACAGAAAAATATAAAATTATGTTTTTCTGGATTTAAGACCGCATCAATGGCAGAGATATCGGGCATGGCAATGGGTCCTGGAGGCAACCCTGCATAAACATAAGTATTGTAGGGTGAGTTTATGGATAAATCGGCATACAATACCCTTTTGATCACTTGATTAAAATCATTCGACTGTAGCTTCAAGGCATAAATCACCGTGGGGTCAGCTTGAAGGGAGACTCCTTGGGCCAAACGATTTAAATAAGCACCAGCTACGCGAGGGCGTTCGTCTTTTTTGACGGTTTCTTTATGTACAATAGAAGCCAACGTAATCACTTCTACGGGTGACATTCCCAGTTTTTCAGCCTTAACCAATCGATCAGCATTCCAAAAACGCTTGTATTCTTGGAGCATTTTATTGCGAAATTTCTCCGCTGAAACATTCCAATAAAATTCATACGAATTGGGAATGAACATCGCAATCACATTTTCTTTTGTAAAACCATTTTCTTTTAAAAATAGACTATCCCGAAACACTTTCATGAGTTGGGTCGTATCGGGTTCAATCTGTTGGCTAAAGCGCACACACAAATCCTCTAAACGCTCTTGGTTGTTGAAGGTTAGCTTTACAGGTCTGTTGTGACGTAAGGCTGCTACCAACCCGAAGTTCCCCATTCCTTTCTCCAATAAAAAACGACCTGGTTTCACATTTTTATCGTAACGACGAAGCGCCGCCATATTTTCAAAACCGCCCACACCGTTGATGTAGGGCGCCATTATTTTTTTGACATCTTCAAAGGTTGACCCCGTGGGAATAGTAACCCATTTTTCATTTTCATTAAAGGTAGTGTTGGACGCAAAAAAACGCAGGTAACCCGCAATTCCAAAAAGCAAAGCCAACCCCCCAAGGATATAAAGTAGTTTTTTCTTATTCGCGAACATGTTCGTTGTTTTTGTTTTGAATCAATTGAAAAAGTGCTTCGTCAAAATACTGCCCGTTTCGATAAATCCAATCTTTTTTTAGGCCAATTTTTTGAAAGCCAAATGTAGTAAAAAGAGCTATGCTCGCCGCATTTTCTAGGCCAATATTTGCATAGACTTGATGCAGTTGTAAGTGATGAAAAGCATACTTGACAAGCAACTCAAGTGCTTCTTTTCCTATCCCCTTGCCGCGATCATTTTCATTTTTGATGAGGATGCCAATTCCTGCACGCCGGTGAACTGGGTCAAAATCGAAAAGATCAATCAAGCCAATTGCCGTGGTGGATTCCTGTAAACAAATGGCTAAGCGAAGTTGTTTGGCTTCAAATATATCTTGATGCGCGTTTTCGAGGTATTGCCGAATCAAAAACCGACTGTAAGGCGTGAGGGTATGACTTACTTCCCAAATGGATTCGTCATTTTCAATAGCATATAAAAATTCTAAGTCCTCAGGTTCTAAGGCACGAAGATAAACCGAATGACCACGTAATGTTTGCCTCATAGTTCTATTTTTCCTTCAAAAACAAATGTTGCAGGTCCGATTAAATGCACCTGGGTATATTTTCCATCCACCACTGAAAAGGAAACGTGTAGCTTCCCTCCTTCTACCTCTAAATCAATCATAGTGGCATCGGTTTTCCCTAGCGCCTGCATGGCAATGGCAACGGCTGTAGCGCCCGTTCCGCACGACAGCGTTTCATCTTCTACTCCCCGTTCATAGGTTCGCAATCGAAAATGATTATCGCCCAAAGGTTGCACAAAATTGACATTACTGCCCGCGTGTCCGTACAAATTTGAATACCGAATGGCTGCCCCTTCTTTTTTGACATCGAGCTGATTCAAATTGTCGACCAAGGTTACATGATGCGGCGAACCCGTGTTGAGGAAAACATAATCCGGTTGAAAAGAAATTTCGTTTACATCTATCATTTGTAGCGAGACCAAATCCGAATCGGAAATCGTTGCATGATGCAAGCCGTCAACTGCCGAAAAAGTAGCTTTATTTTGTATAATGCCCAACTTTTTGGCAAAAGCTGTCAAACAACGTCCACCATTTCCACACATACTGCTCTCTTGACCGTCGGCATTGTAATACACCATTTTAAAATCGACCTTTTCGGCAGACAAGTCGGTCAAATTGTCATTTTCTAACAAAATCAACCCATCAGCACCAATGCCAAAGCGGCGGTCGCATAAAAACTGGATGGTTTTGGTATCATTTTTGGGAAAAGTGAGTTGACGGTTGTCGATCATCACAAAGTCGTTTCCTGTGCCGTGGTATTTGTAGAATGGTATAGTCATTTTTAAACGAACCTAAAGTACAAAGTTACAAATATTAAAGGCACGCCAAACAATGTTAAACGAGCGTTAAAGGAAAAACGACCGGGTAATAATTTTATAATTTTGAGGTTAAATAGTAGATAAAAATTAGAGACATGAAACGATATAGTGCATTATTATTTATAGCCTTTATTAGTGGAGCCACCACATTGGTAGGGTATAAACTGTTTTTTGAATCCAATCGTAATGGGAATTCGATTGTGACCATGGCACCCCAGTATAGCGCACGCAATGTGGCCTTGGGTGCAGAAAATATTGATTTCACTGCGGCTGCCGATCAAGCCGTACACACTGTAGTTCACGTGAAAAATGTTTCGGTTCGTTCGGTTTACGACCCGATTCGTGAATTTTTCTATGGCGCGCGCGGTGGGATTCAACAAGAGCAAATCGGAACTGGTTCGGGCGTGATTATTTCGCAAGACGGCTATATTGTGACCAATAACCACGTGATAAAAGATGCCAATCAACTTGAAGTAACCTTAAACAACAAAAAAGTGTATAAGGCAAAGTTGATTGGAACCGATTCCAAAATGGATATTGCTTTGTTAAAAATTGACGCCGATGAAAAACTCCCCTATGCTACCTTCGCCGATTCTGATCAAGTTCGTGTTGGAGAATGGGTGTTGGCGGTAGGTAATCCGTACAATCTAACCTCAACGGTAACTGCGGGTATTGTATCGGCAAAGGCGCGTAATTTGGATACCAATGGCATTCAATCTTTTATCCAAACGGATGCGGCGGTCAATCCGGGAAATAGTGGCGGTGCGTTGGTTAATACGCGTGGCGAGTTGATAGGCATTAACACCATGATTTCGTCTCCTACGGGAAGTTATGCGGGATATTCCTTTGCCGTACCTTCCAATATTACCCGAAAAATCATTGAAGACATCATGGAATTTGGGAATGTACAACGCGGTGTTTTGGGCGCTGTAGGAAATGAACTTAACGGGGTTCGTGCTAAAGAACTGGGCATCAAGCAAACGGAGGGTTATTACATTACGAATGTGATTGAAAATTCGGGGGCGGCCAAAGCAGGCATCAAAAAAGGAGATGTTATTGTAAAATTGGACAACCAAAAGATAACTACCTATCCTGAGTTAACGGGGTATTTGAATACCAAACGTCCCAACGACCGAATTAATGTGACGGTGATTCGTGAAGGGCAAACGAAAGTAATTCCGGTGACCTTAGTCAAGAACGATGTAATCAATACAGAATTTAGAGGCTTAGAATTGGAAAATCTATCGGCAGCCGACAAAAAACGATACAATATTGAATCGGGAGTACGGATTAAAAATGTGACCAATGAGCGATTACTCCCCTACAAAGAGGAATTAGTGGGGAGCATCATACTAAGCATTGACAACACCAATGCGGCGGATGTGGAAGCGGTTTCCAAAATGCTTGGAAACAAAGATGACCGAGAGGTTGCAAGTGTTCGTTTACTTACCAAAAACGGTCAGATTTTGCGCTTCATTATCTAATACAAAATATACAAATGAATACTAGCCACTCGACTTTACGGGTGGCTATTTTTTTTGAAAAAAATGTTTCAAATAATTTTACGAAAACGTTATAGTTGATTACTTTTGCACCAAATTTAAAAACACAACTCCACCTTAATTTTTAATCATGACAACAAACCAACAGTACGAAAAGGAACTTGCTTTTCAAGTTGACCGAAGAAAAGCAGCCATCGACATCATCAAAATTGTGAGTGATTTATGGTATGATAAATCCATAGAGTTGATCTTTTTCCGCAATCCATTGTTGAATCGAAATGTTAGCGATGTAATGAACTTGCATGAGTATGCGGGGGAATTCATTCAAAAGCCGATTAATGTTTTTGATACTGTTGAAATAGCCAAAGCCTTGTCGAATCTTGATTTACCGCCCTCTCGCATTGATATTGGAAAACTTACTTACGAATTCCACATGGACACCAATGCGGTGCACGATCCGCGTGCTTTTGTGATTGATCGTTTGAAGGATTCCAAAAAATCACAGGAAATTAAACCCAAAGACGTGGTATTATATGGTTTTGGACGTATTGGTCGTTTGCTCGCTCGTGAAATGATGAGTAAAATCGGAAAAGGCGAGCAATTGCGTTTACGCGCCATTGTAACCCGTGACCGCAACGATGCACAATCCTTGGAAAAAAGAGCTTCCTTATTGCGTTATGACTCGGTACATGGCGATTTTGAAGGATCTGTTTCGGCCGATGTCGATAATAATGCTCTTATCATCAATGGAACAACGGTGCATATCATTACCGCTGCAGGTCCTGAAGAAATTGACTATACCCAATACGGAATTGAAGAGGCTTTAGTCATTGATAATACTGGGGCGTTTACTACCGAGGAAGCATTAAAAAGGCATTTGACTTCCAAAGGGGTTGAAAAAGTATTGCTTACAGCGCCCGGCAAAGGGGTTCCCAATATTGTTCACGGTGTAAATCACAACGATTACAATCCGGATGAAGTTAAAATTTACTCCGCCGCCTCGTGTACTACCAATGCGATTACTCCAGTTTTAAAAGCTATTGAAGATACCCTTGGTGTAGTAAAAGGACATTTGGAAACGATTCACGCTTATACCAACGACCAAAATTTGGTTGACAACATGCACAAAAAATACCGTCGTGGTAGAGCAGCGGCTCTCAATATGGTAATTACCGAAACGGGAGCTGGAAGTGCTGTAGCTAAAGCCTTACCAAGTTTGGCTGGAAAATTAACTTCTAATGCAATTCGTGTTCCCGTGCCCAACGGTTCGTTGGTCGTTTTGAATTTGGAAGTAGGAAAAACCACTACCGTTGAAGAAGTCAATAACATAATGCGAAAATATGCCTTAGAAGGTGAATTGGTGGAGCAAATAAAATACTCACTCAATAACGAATTGGTTTCTTCAGACATTGTAGGTACTTCAGCGCCATCCATTTATGACAGCAATGCTACTATTGTTTCTGGAGACGGAAAAAATATAGTATTGTATGTGTGGTATGACAACGAATATGGATACAGTCATCAGGTGATACGCTTGGCAAAATACATTTCAAAGGTACGACGCTATACGTACTATTAATAGTTATTAATTCAAGAAAAAAAGTCCGGTGCTTAAGAAGTATCGGACTTTTTTCATAAAATCATCCGAAAATGCAATTATTCATCGTGTTATTGTTTTTTATTTAAATAATTTTTAAGATTCGCCCCAAGCTATATCCCAAACTACTTAACTATCAAACAATGCACCACTCTAATGCTGTTATTGTTTGCTTCCTTTGTATCAGCACAAAGCACTTTTGCAGAACAATGTGTCAAAACGTATCGCTTCGGTTACAATGGCATGGAACTCATTGCCACCTCTCCCAAAGAGACCATAATTGTAAGCACGTATAATTACAAACTAAGTATTAAAGAAGATATCGCCAATAAAGTATACCAATACTATTGGGATGAATTACGAAATAATGATTAGGGTCCCGTAACGGTGACTATCGATGGAGATTTTGCAAAAGTTACAGGT
Organism: Flavobacterium sp.; assembly: GCF_040379285.1. Taxonomy (GTDB): domain Bacteria; phylum Bacteroidota; class Bacteroidia; order Flavobacteriales; family Flavobacteriaceae; genus Flavobacterium. Next base: position 50,412 of record NZ_JBEILJ010000009.1, read on the forward strand.
AAATGTATTGTAACCAAAAAAGGAAAACTAACAGCTGTCGAGTTTCACTTTGAGAAAATCGAATGGCCAAATTACATCATTGAATTGTACTGATTGTATCAAAGTTTAAAAATAGCCTAAGTATAATTTTAAACTCAAAGTGAGAAGTTTTTTTTATTACCATACATTATATAGTAAGTTTTTTATTACAATAATGCTTATTAATTGCATTTTATCGATTTTATTTGTATTTTATCGATTTTGTTCGTACACTTGTTTCAAGAAAGTAAACAAGTTCAAACAATTCAGCCCCAAATCGAATTGTAACTTAACCTACGAATCTATGCGATACATTATCATTCTTCTGATGGAGATGATGAGTATGAGACAAAGTTTTGCACAATGGAATAGAATTAAACCTTATGCTTATGGCAAAAATGGTATGGAATATATCGTTTGTTACCAAAGTTGTCATACTATAATTGTACGTATATTTCATGCTTGAGCAGATTTGATGTAATCCATTTCCAAAGCGATGTTTCAATACTTTACCCAAAACAAACCCATTTCTGGCGCTTGGATTACACTAGAGGTAGAGGGTGCTAAAGTATCGGGGAGTTGTATCATCAAAGAAATCGATCGGTTGACCGCTGTAGAGTTTTATTATGATACCGTAGTGCGGAGCAACGGAATCACCGAGGTTTACAGACCCGTTCGTCCCGAACTCCCCACGAGTACAGCACAAAGTGCTATTGCCATTGAAGAATAATGCTCATATTATATTTTGTTTTAGGTTATTACGAAAAACGCCCCTTGTGCAAGGGGCGTTTTTTTATTGCAAATATATTACTAACCTTTAGACTCTCCCAGCGGCAGCAATAAGATTCAAGGCAGAGCCCGCTTTAAACCATTCGATTTGACCCTCATTGTAACTGTGATTCGCCAAAATAGTCTCTTTAGAGCCATCGGTGTGAACCACTTCAATTGTTAAGGGTTTCCCTGGCGCGAATGCTGTCAAGTCCACAAAGTTGAACGTATCGTCTTCTTGGATTTTATCGTAATCGGCTTCATTAGCAAACGTTAGTGCCAACATTCCTTGCTTTTTAAGATTGGTTTCGTGAATACGCGCAAATGATTTTACCAAAACAGCAGAAACGCCTAAGTGTCTTGGTTCCATAGCTGCATGTTCACGCGATGATCCCTCTCCATAGTTTTGGTCTCCTACTACAATCGATGGAACACCCGCAGCTTTGTAAGCACGTTGTACTTTTGGCACTTCATCGAAGGCTCCTGTCAACTGATTTTTCACTGAATTTGCTTTACCATTGAAAGCATTTTCAGCACCAATCAACATATTATTGGAGATATTATCCAAGTGACCACGGAAACGCAACCATGGACCTGCCATCGAAATGTGGTCGGTGGTACATTTTCCAAAGGCTTTGATCAACAACTTAGCGCCTGTAATGTTTTGTCCGTTCCAAGGACTAAAGGGATCCAACAATTGTAAACGCTCTGATGTGGGCGAAACCACCACTTCAACAACACTCCCATCAGCAGCAGGCGCTTGGTATCCTGCATCCCCTACATCAAAACCACGATTGGGTAATTCATCACCAACTGGTGGATTTAATTTAATCGCTTCTCCATTATCATTCAATAGCGTATCGGTAATCGGATTAAAGTCCAAACGCCCTGAAATCGCCAAAGCCGCAACCATCTCAGGAGAGGTTACGAAAGCATGGGTGTTGGGATTTCCATCGGCGCGTTTCGAAAAGTTACGGTTGAACGAATGCACAATTGTATTTTTCTCGCCTTTATCAGCACCTTCACGATCCCACTGACCAATACAAGGTCCACAGGCATTGGTAAATACTTTGGTTCCCATTTTTTCAAAAGCAGCCAAAATACCATCACGCTCGATGGTGTAACGAATCTGCTCAGAACCTGGATTAATACCAAACTCGGCTTTTGGGGTAATATTATTCGCCACAGCTTGTTCAACAATAGAAACGGCACGTGACATATCTTCGTAAGAAGAGTTCGTACAAGATCCAATTAACCCCCACTCTACTTTCAATGGCCAGCCATTTTTAGCCGCCTCATCTTTCATTTTAGAAACAGGTGTTCCGCGATCGGGTGTAAAGGGTCCGTTGATATGTGGCTCCAATTCTGAAAGATTGATTTCAATCAATTGGTCGAAATACGTTTCAGGATTTGCATATACTTCTGGATCGGCTGTCAAATACGAGGCCACTTGATCGGCTGCATCAACAACATCTTGACGCCCTGTAGCAATTAAGTAACGACGCATTGAATCATCATACCCAAACGTTGAAGTAGTTGCTCCGATTTCGGCACCCATGTTACAAATGGTTCCTTTACCTGTACAAGACATGGCTATAGCTCCTTCCCCGAAGTATTCCACAATAGCGCCTGTTCCTCCTTTTACAGTCAGAATATCAGCTACCTTTAAAATTACATCTTTCGGAGCTGTCCAACTGTTTAATTTACCGGTTAGTTTCACCCCAATCAGTTTGGGGAACTTCAATTCCCAAGACATACCAGACATTACGTCAACGGCATCTGCACCTCCAACACCAATAGCTAGCATGCCTAGACCTCCAGCATTTACCGTATGCGAATCCGTACCAATCATCATACCGCCTGGAAAAGCATAATTTTCTAAAACGATTTGATGAATAATTCCCGAACCGGGCTTCCAGAATCCGATACCGTATTTATTTGAAACTGAGGATAAAAAATCAAAAACTTCTTTCGACTGTGAATTGGCCACCGCTAAATCGGTTTTTGCACCTACTTTGGCTTGAATCAAGTGGTCACAGTGAACGGTTGTAGGAACGGCTACTTTTGATTTCCCAGCGTGCATGAATTGCAACAAGGCCATTTGTGCCGTTGCATCTTGACATGCGACACGGTCTGGTGCGAAATCAACATAATCTTTTCCTCTTGAAAAAGATTGTGAGGGTGTGCCTTCCCATAAGTGAGCATATAAAATCTTTTCTGAAAGTGTCAGCGGACGACCCACCAATTCACGTGCTTTATCGACACGTTGTGGCATATTGGCGTACACCTTTTTAATCATTTCAATATCAAAAGCCATAGATAAAGGTTTATTTGTTTGCAACGCAAATTTACGAAATCGATATTCTTTAAAAAATTTTTAATCAAATATCTTTATCAGAAGAAATAATTTGTAAAAACCATAGTATTGCTATATGATTTTTATTAAAAAGGAAATAATTGAAAGAAAAATTAAAATAAGTTGATTTTTTTAACTAAAAATAACAAACTATAGAAGAAACCCTAGAAATCCATTTACTTTTTTAGGGCTTTAAACACTAAGAAAAGACCCGAAAATAAGGTGGTTAATACAAGAATAAGTATAAAATAAAGCATTGAATTCATGCCTTGTCCCTCGGAACGTTGGGTCCAAATTTGAAAGAAAACATACCCATAATACCCCGAGAATATAAGAGCGCTACCCGCTAGAAGCAATTGCAGAATACGTTGTTTCCAAAAAATACTGATGCATATAAAAAGTCCGAAAAGCAAGGCGGGGTAATGGATGGTTCCAGAACCCAAGTAATGCTCTAGAAACCAAAAAAGAGCCACTCCAAAAAGGAGCAATTCTGGAAGCCATGCAACGAACTTACGTCCCATTACAAAAGCTTTTGAATAATCATTTCTTCAGTGATTCCCTCCGCATCGGCTTTATAATTCTTGATAATACGGTGACGTAAAATACCTTCAGCTACCGCTTGAACATTTTCACGATCGGGCGAAAATTTTCCTTGAAACGCGGCATGGGCTTTGGCTGCTAAGATTAAATTTTGTGACGCCCGAGGACCTGCCCCCCAATCCAAATAATTCTTCACATAGGCGTCGGCCATAGCGCCACCGGGACGGGTTTTATTGACCAAGCTCACAGCATATTCAATCACATTATCCGCCACAGGAATACGGCGAATTAATTGCTGAAAATCAATAATCTCTTGAGCGGTAAATAAGGCATTGATTTCGGGCTTTTGGTCGTTGGTGGTGGACTTTACGACTTGAACTTCTTCCTCAAAAGTGGGATATTCAAGTTTAATCGCAAACATAAATCGGTCCAATTGCGCCTCTGGCAAAGGATAGGTTCCTTCTTGCTCAATAGGATTTTGGGTAGCCAAGACAAAATAAGGTAAATCCAATTTATAGTTATGACCCGCAATCGTTACTGCGCGTTCTTGCATCGCTTCTAAAAGTGCCGCTTGTGTTTTGGGTGGCGTTCGGTTAATTTCATCCGCCAAAATAATATTGGAAAAAACAGGGCCTTTGATAAACTTAAATTGTCGGTTTTCATCCAAAATTTCACTTCCCAAAATATCAGAAGGCATCAAATCGGGGGTAAACTGTATCCGCTTGAAATGCAAGCCTAAAGCCTGAGCGATAGTATTCACCATTAATGTTTTGGCCAAACCTGGAACCCCAACGAGTAATGCATGTCCCCCTGAAAAGATACTAAGTAAAATTTGATCCACCACAGCATCTTGGCCGACAATCGCTTTTCCAATTTCGGTTTTTAACTGATTCCGTTTTTCGACAAGATTTTGAATAGCCGTTACGTCTGACATAGGAATGCGTTTAAATTATTGTTTTAACCAGTTGTTGGTGAATTTACAGTCGCGGTATTCCGCATTGATTTTGATATATGTTTCTTTGATTTTTTCATCAAACCACTTGGCGATTGCTTTTAATTGCTTTTCTTTCAGCGCAAGCTCACGAATTTTTGTGTAATCCTTACTAAAATCAGCCAAATGCTCCTCCATTTTGGAAGTAACTGACATGATGATGTAACGCTTTCCGTTGCGTCCGTCATCGTCAAATAATACTTGTGTCATTTCGCCCCCCTTCAAATTGGACACTTGTCCGTACATTTCGGGATCCATTTTGGTCAATTCAAAATGGGTATCCTGCGTTTTCGGGTTGATTAAAACACCTCCGTTGGCGCGCGTTTCTTTTTCATCCGAAAACTTACGGGCCGCTTCCTCAAAAGTCAGTTCTTTGTCGGCGATACGCTTGCGCACTAACTCCGCCTTTTCACGCGCTTCTTTGAGTGAAGCACCCGTTACTTTGGGTTTTAATAAAATATGACGAATCTCTAAATCTTGACCGCGAATTTTTTCCAAATAAATGATATGGTATCCAAATTCGGTTTCGAAAGGCTCTGAAATTTCTCCTTCCTGAAGCGAGAAGGCTACATCTTTAAACTCTTTGACAAAAGGGGTCTTTTTATTCATCTTGTAATAGCCACCTGTCGAACGTGAGCCAGGGTCTTCGGTATACAAAACAGCTTTGGTAGTAAAACTTGCTCCGTTGAGGACTTCTTTTTTAATTTCCTTCAAGCGATCAATAACCACTTTCTTTTCTTCATCACTCACTTTGGGATTGATAACGATTCGAGCAACTTCAACTTCAGCACCAATGAGAGGCAGATCATCTTTGGAAAGACTTTTGAAAAAAGTGCGGGTTTCTTCTGGCGTAATTTCAACAGCACTTACAATTTTTTTGGTCATTTCAGAAGCCAACTGTTGCTGCTTGAGAATGTCAAACAGCTCGGTACGGAATTCATCTTCGTTATCTTTCTTAAAATATTTGACCACCGCATCCATGGATTTTAACTGTTCAACCATGTAATCTATCTGTTGGTTCATGCGTTCTTTGACATCCTCATCTTTGACCTGAATAGAATCTTGAATTGCTTGATGGGCATACAATTTTTCCTCCATCAATTTCCCGAGAATCTGACAGCGGGTAATGTCTTTGGTGGATTGCCCTTGGCTTTCAATTTCAAGATACGTTTTATCAATTTCAGAATCCAAAATATTATAATCACCCACTGTGGCTACAATACCATCGATACGTTTTTTTCGAAACTGATTTTCAACGGGTTTTTCAGGCTGTTTTTCGGGTATAATTTCCTGAGCAGACACAGCCACTACTGAAAAAAGGTAAATACTGAGGATTCGAAAGAAGGAAAAAGTACTATTCATGGATGTTTATTTCTTAATTTGTTGTTTTATCCGTTCAAAAACGTCATTATTCACCTTGATGGTAAACTCTTTCTTCAGTTCATTAATCCAATTTTGTTCGAGGTATTGTTGATATTCATTGGTCACACGGCCTTTACATTCTTCCAACGACTTGATCCCTGCGGGAATGACTTTTCGTATGCGGACCACATAATAATACTCCCCTTTTTGAGAGACATCGGTTACTTTTAAGTCGGGACTCACGTTTTTAGGAAGCGCATCCACTCCTTCTTCATAAATCCCATCATACATCATTACATTTAACTTGTCGGCCGTATTAAACTTATCCTTAATAGCTTGTGCAGTGGCTCCTTTTTTCAACATTCCCATGACTTTTTTCATTAAATCGGGTTGTGTTGAAGAAAATACTTCCGCATCGTAACGCATTTTCCAAACGTATTTCTGCTTACTATTTTCATAAAAAGCGGTTAGTCCCACCGTATCTGTTTTTGACCGTTGCCAAATTTCTTTTTCCATCAAATCAAACAAAAGCAATCCTTCACGGTATTCGTTCATGATAGCTGCAAATTCGGGATGGTCGTTTTCCAAATTCTCATTGTTGTATGTAGCCCTTTGTTCATCGGCAAAACGATCGAAATAAAAGTCCGCCAACTTGGCCACAGGTTTCAACCCAGCGGCATTTTTTTGTTGTGTGTAGAGGTAGTCCAAAAAGTTGCCCCCAGTAATTGCTTTTGTCCCCACAGTAAAAAGCGCACCTTGATATTTGGTCAAATCGGCAGGCATTTTCCACTCCCCTTTATAAAAAGTATCATCAAGGGTTTTGACCAATTCTTTATACAATTTATCATCCCGCTTCATCGGGTACTTTTGACGTAATTTTACCGCCAAGGCGTCGCTAATTTTACGCGAGCGATCATCACGCGCTATTTTTGTTTCCAACTCGGCTTTCATTTCATCCTTACTGCGCAACGGATACTTTTCGTTAAATTTAACGATATGCCAACCATATGCCGTTTCAAATGGCTTGGACAACGGCTTTTCCTTACTCAAAGCAAATGCTTCATTTTCAAAAACTTCGGAACTCAACTGACCCGAAGCAAATTTATTCAACAGACCGCCTTTGGTAGAAGATGATTTGTCTTCGGATAATTGTTTGGCCAACTCCTCAAAACTTTCACCTTGTTGTATTTTTTGGTAAATCTCATCGATTTTGGTTTTGGCTTTTAACGGATCTTCGCCCTCTTTCGGTTTGAGCACCATGATATGGGAAACCGCAATTTCGCCACGATTATTTCGAATCTCGTTGACTTTGATCACATGGTAACCAAAACGAGAGCGCACAGGCATAGAAACTTTACCCACAGGTGTTTTGTAAGCTCCGTTTTCAAAGGCATAAACCATACGAAAAGCGGTGAAATAACCTAAATTTCCTTTGTTTTCTTTAGCAGATGGGTCTTGAGAAGTTTCTTCAGCAACCGCACCGAAATCTTCCCCTCCTTTCACAATACGATCGCGAATAGCCATCGCTTTTTGATAGGCAGCTAGTGTATCGGCAGGGGGCGCATTTTCATCTACCATCAATAAAATATGAGAAGCATTTACTTCTTTTTGCAAGCGCTCATACCCTTCATCCATAAGTGCTTGGGTAACTTTTGAATCCATCAAATAGGTCTTCGAAAGTTGTGTGCGGTATGATTTTAATTCGTTTTGATACGCACTTCCTTGCTGCAATCCCAATTTAAATGCCTTATTCACTTTCAACTTATATCCAATGTATAAGTCCAAGTATTGATTCAAATCTTTTTGAGACTCATCTTTTACCAAATCCAAATTCTTGAGGTAAACACGTATGAATTCGTCGGTGTAATACGGTTGATCATTAATGGTAAAAAGAACTTCTTTGGTTGTAATTTGTTGCTGAGCATGTACCGATAATACGGCAAAAAACACCAATAGTAAAGAGCTTATTTTCATTCGCATCATAGAAATTATTATTTTTTCGTAAGCGCTTAAGAGCGTAAATATGAATTAACAAAAGTAACAAAACAGCACTATTACACAAGGTTGTACCCTACTATTAACAAAAATTTATTAACACTATTGCTAGGGTGTTTTTCCGCTTGGATTGCATAAGGTTTTGGCAAAGAAACACTATTTTTGCTGCCAATTTTGAAGTTATGAATTTTACACAGGAAATTGCACGAAGACGTACGTTTGGGATTATTTCTCACCCTGATGCAGGGAAAACAACCCTAACCGAAAAACTTTTACTTTTTGGAGGAGCAATTCAAGAGGCTGGTGCAGTGAAAAGCAATAAAATAAAAAAGGGGGCTACCAGTGACTTTATGGAAATTGAGCGCCAAAGAGGAATATCTGTGGCTACTTCGGTTTTAGCTTTTAACTATAAGGATAAAAAAATCAACATACTTGACACCCCCGGACACAAAGATTTTGCAGAGGACACCTATCGAACGCTAACTGCTGTTGATAGTGTGATTGTAGTGATTGATGTGGCGAAAGGGGTTGAGGAACAAACAGAAAAACTGGTTTCCGTATGTCGTATGCGTAAAATCCCGATTTTAGTGTTCATCAATAAATTGGATCGTGAAGGTAAAGATGCCTTTGATTTGATGGATGAAGTAGAGAAAAAACTCGGACTACAAGTTACCCCAATGAGTTTTCCCATTGGTATGGGTTATGATTTTCAAGGGATTTACAATTTATGGGAAAAGAATATCAATCTTTTCAGTGGTGATAGTCGCAAAAATATTGAAGATGTTATCGAAATAAAGGATATAAAAAGCAACGAACTCGATCAGGTGGTTGGTGAAAAAGCGGCTGCTAAATTACGCGACGAATTGGAATTGATTCAGGAAGTCTACCCCGAATTTGATCGAAATGCCTATCTGGAAGGGAATTTACAACCCGTTTTCTTTGGATCGGCGTTAAATAACTTTGGAGTCCGTGAATTGTTGGACTGTTTTATTGAAATCGCACCGAGTCCTCGTCCCAAAGATTCTGATACGCGTTTGGTGAAGCCTGATGAAGAAAAGTTATCGGGGTTTGTGTTTAAAATCCATGCCAATATGGATCCAAAGCACCGAGACCGATTGGCGTTTGTCAAAATTGTATCGGGCACCTTTGAACGTAACAAACCTTACACCCATGTTCGGTTGCAAAAAACATTGAAATTTTCGAGTCCAAATGCTTTTTTTGCTGAACGAAAAGAAATTGTAGACATCTCCTATCCAGGGGATATCGTGGGCTTACATGACACCGGGAACTTCAAGATTGGCGACACGTTGACAGAGGGTGAAATGATGAATTTCAAAGGAATTCCAAGTTTTTCACCCGAACATTTTCGATACATCAATAATGCCGACCCTATGAAAGCGAAACAATTGGAGAAAGGGATTGATCAATTGATGGACGAAGGGGTAGCGCAATTGTTTACCTTGGAAATGAACAACCGTAAAGTTATTGGAACGGTTGGCGCTTTACAGTATGAAGTTATTCAATACCGTCTAGAACATGAATACGGAGCCAAATGTTCCTACGAGAACTTTCCAGTTCATAAAGCGTGTTGGGTAAAACCAGATGATGCTAAAAATGAGGAATTTGCCGAGTTCAAACGTATCAAACAAAAGTTTCTAGCCCATGACAAATACGGACAGTTGGTGTTTTTAGCCGATTCTGATTTTACCATACAAATGACGCAAAGTAAATATCCTAGTGTGAAATTGTTTTTTACCTCAGAATCAGAATAAGTTAAGGATTACGTTAATCGCTACTTAGTCCATTTTAAACGATTATTTTAACTATTTTAGATGTTTTTTTAAAAAATGATTCTATCTTTGTGCCATAAAAATCTGAAAAGATGAAAAATAAGTTAGTTTATTTAACCGTTTTAGGTATAGTCTTATTTAATACAATGATCGCATTTGCCGATACTATTCCTGGAGATGATGGAGATGGTGGCTTGGAGAATGGTGACCCTGGACCTGCCCCCATCAATGGTCAAATATATATTTTAGCGCTACTAATCATTACATTTATGTTCTTTTTCTTAAAAAGAAATCTTAAGAAAATAAATAAATAAATAAAAAGAATTAGTATATAAATGACAAAGACTACTTAACGTAGTCTTTTTTTTTGAGTATAATTCTCTATTTTTTAGTTATTTTCAAAAAACTGAAACCTTTAAAATTTGAAATCCAGTGACCTGTAGTTAATGTCTTCACAACGCTTAATCAAAGAATAAAGCTACATGTTTTAGACTTTACTTATCATAAAAAAGGCCGCTCATTGAGCGGCCTAATTTATGAATGTAATCTTTAGATTTAACGTTTCACCACGCGAAGTGTTTTCACATTAGTTCCTTGGGTTAAAATCACATTGTATACACCCGCAGGATAGTTCGCTCCTACTTCGGTACTTTCGATAGCGTCGGCGTTAACCTTACGTGTTTCGATGGCACGACCCATCATGTCATACA
>NZ_JBEILJ010000010.1:0-58303 GCF_040379285.1 Flavobacterium sp.
ACAATTGTGTCATTCGGTTGTTTGTTGATTTAATAATTGCTAGTTTTTATTTTAGTAGTAGATAAAAGGGGAAGTATACCAAAACGGGGAAGTTTACCAAATAAAACATTAAAAAAATTGCTTTTTTGAACCTTAGAATTAAATTTTATTTTTTTTCATATTATTACTGATATAAAAAACACTTGTAATTGTACCCAAATCGGTCACATTAATGGTGATTTTACCAAAGGAAGCGGCTGGATATTGGCATAATGATGATGGAAATCCACAATACAACCCACTATTTTCTACAAAACCAGAGATATTAGATCCTAAATTAGATAAAAAATTATCTCTTACTGGTGAAGGGAAGGCTACAACTGGTGTACTGTTTTGTGTTCGTTTTCTTGAATTATTTCGAGTGCAAAATACTTAATTTTTTTGAAAAAAATATTTTAATGGAAAATAGTCTTAAAAAAAATAATTTTACTGGAAAATTGCAATTGATTTTCTAATTAAATGTGATTTTAATAGAAAATACCAATTCCTTTCAAACTGCTATAATGGAAAAAATTTGATAAAAATATGTTTTTAATGGAAAATAAAGGCTATTTTTGATAAATAAAGGTAATTATAATGGAAAATAACATCCCAATTCATCTTCAAGAAGTTATATTTAGATCAAATGATGTAGCATTAAACAAGCAGTTAGCAAAACTAGAGAGCGCAGGACAAATAAAAAAAATTGCGCCTCGTATCTATACTTCAAATTTCAATGAGCCAGAGGAGACTATTATTAGAAGAAATATTTTTACCATTTTAGGGAAATTATATCCGGGCGCAGTACTAAGCCATCGTTCAGCATTAGAGTTCAAACCAACTACTGCAAATCAAATATTTGTGACCTACACTTATACCAAGAAAATTGAATTGCCGGGTATTACAATTCGATTTATGGAAGGAATGCCTGCAATTGAGGGAGATAATCTATTTTCAGGCGAATTATTTGTATCACAACAAGAAAGAGCCTTTTTAGAAAATTTGCAATCATCACGCCAAATAGGAGCGACTTCCAAGACAATTACTTTGCCTGAAATACAAAGTAAACTGGAACAAATTGTACAAGTAAAAGGAGAAGAAGGATTAAATCAATTCAGAGATAAAGCCCGAGAAATTGCAGATAAATTATCAATGCAAACGGAGTTTGGGAAACTAAACAAATTAATAAGCGCATTATTAACAACAAAACCTTCCAAAATACTAACATCACCATTGGCAGTAGCTAGAGCATTAGGTAATCCTTATGATAAACACCGTTTAGAATTATTTGAAAAATTGTTCATCGAGCTACAACAGCAACCTTTTAAAGACTCTAAAGATATTAACAGGGAAATCAATGCCTTTAGAAACTTTGCATTCTTTGAAGCTTATTTTTCAAACTACATTGAAGGAACCATTTTTGAAATTGAAGAAGCTAAAAACATTATTCAAACTGAAACTCCAATGCCTAATCGAGATGAAGATTCACACGATATATTAGGAACATATAGGCTAGTGAGTAATCAAAAAGAAATGAGTACAACTCCATCAAATCCTAATGAATTACTCAACATATTACAATACAGACATCAAATATTGTTAAGTGCTAGAACCACAAAAAAACCAGGTCAATTCAAGGATAAAAATAACAGAGCAGGCGAAACACATTTTGTTGACTATACCTTGGTAAGAGGTACGCTTATTAAAGGATTTGATTACTATCAAGCATTAAAAGAACCATTTGCAAAAGCGGCTTACATCATGTTTATGATAAGCGAAATACACCCTTTTTTAGACGGAAATGGAAGAATTGCTAGGGTAATGATGAATGCTGAATTAGTAAAAAAAAATCAAACACGTATCATTATTCCAACAGTTTACAGAGATGATTATTTGGGAGCATTAAGAAGATTAACTAGAAACGATGACCCGAAAGTCTATATCAGAATGCTTCAAAGAGCACAGGAGTTTAGTGCTAGTTTGGTAGCAAACGATATGCAAGAATTAGAAAACCATCTAACTTTAAGCAATGCTTTTAAGGAGCACGATGAAGCAAAATTGAAAATTATTTCAGCTAACTAAAAAGTGCTGAACAATTTGGTTTAGCCATCGACAATTAACAATCAAATCTCTATTTTATAATGCAGTAAAGAAATTATTTAGAAAAGGCTTTTCAATTTTTTGAGAGCCTTTTTTTATGTTTTTTCACTAGTGTCCACTATAGATTAAAAAAAGTTCTTTGAAATTATTGTAAATCTGTAATTTAAGTCTCATTTTGGAGCGTGACGATTTGAAATGAATCCATTATGTTCGTGAATTAACTTTACGAATATGAATCACGGAAAATATGTCTTTTCTCAATTGGTTGAATTTCTACCCCAGCGTGTTTTTGATAGACTTGTAACAAAGTATGATGGCAATAAAAAAGTCAGGCATTTTACTTGTTGGAATCAACTTTTATGTATGATTTTCGGTCAATTATCTTCTCGTGATAGCTTGCGAGATTTGATAATTGTCATCGAAGCACATCAATCAAAATCGTATCATTTAGGATTTGGGAAAAGTGTGTTGTTAAAATATAATTATTGATAATCAAATAGTTACAAAAATATAATTTCGGTTTTTGACCTTTTTTAACAGTTTTACCCGACACCAAATCGGACACCAGACATAAAAAAAGCCTTTACTAAAATGTAAAGGCTTGATTTTTAAGTAGCGAGAGGGAGATTTGAACTCCCGACCTCAGGGTTATGAAAATATCTTTAATATTTTTTAGAGTCGTAAACCCCTTTAAAATATAGGGGTTTGAAAATCTCTAACTAAAAAATCTATCATTTCCTCACTTAAATTCCTCACTTGGAGAATCTCTTGATATTATTGAGTTTATCAGTTGAATTTAATGGGTATGAATCCAAATTTCATGATATTTATTATTAAAGATATCTTATGAAAAATTCTAAAACTTCTAACCTAGTCTTCACAATTGATGTTGAAGATTTTAAAAACAATGAACAAATTTTGGATGCTTTACTTTCAACTTTAGATTTAAGCAATCAAACTAAGTTAATGAGATTAGATTTAACAGGAAACAATATTGCCAGTTTAGATTTAAGTAATTCACTAAATCTGGAGACTTTAAATATTTCTAATAATAATATTGCAACCTTAAATATTGATAATGTTAAATATGTTCGTCAGTTTTTTTGCGATAACAATTTACTTACTAGTTTAGATGTAAGTGAAATGTTTAATTTAATTAACTTTAGTTGTAAAAATAATAATCTAACTACTTTGGCAACCCAAAATGGAATTATTGAAGAATATATTGATTTTTCAGGAAATCCAGGTTTAACTTCGGTATTTTGTGACGCCAATGAAGTAGTTTATATGCAAAATTTATGCAATCAATACGATAATGACACTGCTGTGGTAAACGGTAATTGCAATAATCAAGCTAACAGAATTTCAATGTATCCTAACCCTGTTGGAGATAGATTGCATCTTTCTGCTAATTTTGACATTTAACGTGTTGAGGTTTTCAACGCGAATGGAATGATGGTTATGAGCAGCGAATCAGGTGCTGATGTTATCGAAATGGACAGTTTAAATTCAGGTTTGTATTTTTTAAAGGTATTTAGCAGCCAAGAAGTTAATACCATGAAATTTGTAAAAATATAAGCACTATTTGAATTAGAAATTACTGAATTTCTTATTTAAAGCTAACTTGTCTCAATATTGTTTTTCCAAAAGGAATTAATGTAATTTCTTCCACTTCATTAGTGTTGCTGTTTTTTGCATTTACTTTTATCTGATTATTTTCAAATGCTGCTTTGTTGTTTTCTATGTATTGGTAGCGTATGTTGTTTTTTGGCTTGTATGAAAAATCATCAAAACCTTCGAAATAGTTTCTTCCTATTAGCTCTTCTGCTTCAATAGCTTTTGCATAAAAAAGTGCTCCATAAGTGAAATAGTTTTCCTGATTTGCATCTTGTTTAATACGAACCTCAGTTTTAAATTCAATTTGAATTTTATCGCTTTTAGAAAATTTTCGCGCTACAGTAATAAAATCACCTTCAATTTTATAATTTTCAGTTGTAACAATTTCAGTTACCCAAGATGGTTTTCTTATTTTGATCGTAAAACTGGCTTGATTGGAATTAGTAATCAAATAATTAAATTTATTTTCATACGGATATTCGGTCACCACTTCAATCGCAATAGGCTTGTTTTTTACTTTAGTTTCTAATTTAGTTGGTCCTAATAGTGCGTTCACTAAAGTAGTTTCGTTTTCTAATAACCACGAATTTTCAATAAAATAGGGTGTAATTCTACCAGCATTTGGATTACAACAAACGGCCACTTCTTGGTGAGCAGGGGAATATTTATATCGAATTTGCTTTCTATCGGGTTCTATTTCTCCATTTTTTGTACCTTCCATTTCATACGAATTATCGGTTTTTAAATAAGCAATACAGGAATGATTTGGATTTCTAGCACCTTGTGCTGCATTATAGAATATAGTTTCAATTGCTTCTGCGGTTTTAGATTTTCCTTGCTTTTGAAATAACATCGAATAGCTGTTTAGTAATTCTTGTAACGAACAATATTCATAACCGGTGTTAGTTGCATCTGCAGTTCTTTGTGCAATCCATTCATCGCCAATCGCACCTCCAGTAAGCGTAGTTGTTTTTTCAATTCTTTGGGTATAAATGTCTAATGCTTTTTGCAATTCAGCATTATCTGTAGCATAAGCTGCAACAGTTAGTGGTCTTAAATGTTCAAAGGTGTGTACTCCGTGGGATTGTAATTTGTAATCCGGATTAAAGATATTTTCTAATTGGGCATCTTTTTCTGACTGATAGGTTTTGCAAAAATCAAGGTATAAAAATCGAGCATATTCAACGTATTTTTTATCTCCCGTAATTTGATACATTTTATCCAATACATCGGTGAAGGTAAGTCCGTGGGAAACTCCTGCATTGAAATTTTCACCCGAATAAAACGGACTTGATTTTCCTATTGGGTAATTAACCATTACATTATTGATTGCTTTTTCAATAACCTCAAATAATTTTTTATCCTGACTGAATTCATAATAGGCAAGTAAGCCTCTGTACATGGTAGTTTTTGCCCACAATTCCCCGTTTTCTGACTTGAAATTGTAGCGCAAGTCTTTGGCGTAAATTCCGATGTAGCCATCTTCATCTTGGCTCTTAATCACTTCAGTAATGTGTTTTTGAACTTTCTTCAGGCCTTCTTTATCATTTAATAATAATACATTTCTAATGTATCCATCCCACCAATTTGATTGGGTTTCACTGTTCCACCACTTGTATTGTTCGCTTCCTTCGGCATCGCCATCTTTTAAATTACCAAGATCTTTGGAAACACTATTTTTGTGTAATCTACCGCTGCTGTATATTGGATCATTAATTAAATCGGGTACGAGTTTGTCAAGTTTTCCCACAAAACCATTGACATCGTATTGCATTTGGGTTTGAATCCAACCTGAAGGTTTTACAGTCCCAAAAGGAAATGATTTGTATTTTTCAACGGGTTTATTTTGAGCACTTAATTGAATTGAAGCCGCTAGTGCAATAAGTAAAATGTATTTTTTCATGTTAAAATTAATTGATGGTCATTTTAAAATTTAGCGTTCCGCCTTTCATTATATCAGTATAATGAAGTAGTGGCTTTTCTAACGGAATGCCATTGAGTTTCGAATTATTTTGAAAAATAGTCTGGTTTGAGAATCCTTCTGCGGTTATGGTAAATTGTTTGTTATTGCTTATGCGAAGCGTAGCTTTTTTAACTTGTGGGGCTCCAATTATAAATTCTCCATTTGTAGGATTCACAGGGTAAAATCCCAAAGTTGATAAAATATACCAAGCCGACATTTGTCCGCAATCATCGTTGCCAATCATGCCGTTAGGAGTATTGTCGTGAAATTCACTCATGATTTTATTAATGTACCTCTGACCTGTTTTTGGGGTGTCCGAAAATGCATATAAATAAGCAATGTGATGGCTTGGTTCATTTCCATGTGCATATTGACCAATCATAGCCTCTTGACCTAAAAATTTATTTGGATTGGTACTTTGTAATGTGAAAAATTGATCCAGTTTTTTTGTGAATTCAGTTGTTCCGCCAAGTAATTCTTTCATTCCGTCAATGTCATATTGAGCTGGTGTCCAAAAATACTGCCACGCATTGGCTTCAGTATAATCACCTGGATTATTCATCGGTGAAGTTGCAGTTATCGGATCAAAAGGAGTTCTCCAATTTCCATTAGTGTCTTTTCCTCGAAAGAGTTGGGTATCCGAATCAAATAAATTTTTATAATAATTGGCTCTTTTCTTATAAACTAGTTCTTCGTTTTTTTGATTCAAATTAAAAGCCATTTGACTCACGCACCAATCGTCAAATCCACTTTCTAAAGTTCTTGAAACTGCCTCATTATCTAATTTGTCAAAAGGATAAAAGCAGTATTTATTATATAATTCCCAATCGGAATTAATATGGCTTTTGGTTGAAGTTTCTAGCATCGTTTTAAAGGCTTCGTTTTTATCAAATCCTGTAAAACCATTTGTGTATGCCGACAGCAACATGGGAATCGCATGGTTGCCAATCATGCAATAATTATCTTGGCCCCAAGCAGTCCAAATAGGAAGAAAGCCTGCTGCTTTATGATGCAGAAGCAAAGTATTTGCAATTCCATTTATTTTTTCGGGCGCAACTATTTGAAGCAATGGAAATGCCCCTCGGTAAATATCCCAAATAGACAAAGTTGAATAATATTCTTTGTTTGGCGCTAAGCCAATTGCATCATTTGCTCCTCTGTATTTGCCATCTACATCGGCAATATTGGAAGGTTGAAGCAACAAATGATACATCGAAGTATAAAATAATTCCTTTTGTTTTTGAGGTGCTTCAATAGTGATTCTATTTAAGTAAGTATCCCAAACTTGTTTGGCATTTTTCTTTACTTTATTAAAATCCCAATGTGGAATTTCCGCTGTTAAATTGGCTTTTGCGCCATCACTATTTACGGTAGATAAAGCTATTTTTATTTGTAATTGTTTGTTTTTTGCTAAATCAAAATCTAAAATATATTTCGGTGCGTTTTGATTCTTTTCTTTAGCAAGTTCTTTGATTGTGCTGTAGGGTGTTTCAAATTCTACTGTAAAGAAGTATTTTTTTGTCACCCAGCCTTTGGTTTTGCAATACCCAGAAATTGTTGTTGCATTTTCTATTTTGATGTCGCTTTCCAATACCAAACTGTCATTTAAAAAATGAAATCCGTGTTGAAAATCGAGTAGTAATTTTGCTTTTTGAGTGGGGTAGGTGTATTTGTGAAAGGCTACTCTTTCGGAGCAAGTCAGCTCAACTTTAATGCCGTCTTTTTTGGTAAGTGTGTAATAGCCAACTGAGGATTTTTCACTGTTTTTATAATAACTATTTTTAAGTTTTGAATTTTCGTCATGGAATGGAAGCAACAAAATGGTACCCATTTCTCCAATACCCGTTCCGCTAAATCGCGTTTGCGAAAAGCCTAGAAGCAGCGTATCCTTATATTGATAACCACTGGTGTGATTCCAGCCTTCAATGTTATTATCGGGTCCAGGTTGTACCATGCCAAAGGGTAGAGAAGGCCCTGGGAATGTGTGACCTGTGCCATCGGTTCCTATAAAGGTGTTTACAAACTTGGAATTGTTTTGAGCATTTATTTGTAATAGGAAAAGCAAAAACAATACACCAAATAGTTTTCTTTTTATTTCCATAAACTATCCATTTGTTCAAGGGTTTTATTTTTGGTTTCAGGTACTTTTTTCCAAACAAAAAGCAATGAAAATAGGCAAATAGCAGAAAACAAATAAAAAGGAAATGCCCCGTTAAAGTTATCTTTTAGCCACTGATTATCTACTAAACTTGGGAAAACTTGTGTAACAGCAAAATTAGCTACCCATTGAATAAAAACACTTATTGCAAGTGCTAAACTTCTAATATTATTTGGGAAAATTTCAGACAATAAAACCCAAACGATGGGTCCCCAAGAAATACTAAAGGAAGCCATAAACAAGAGTAAGAAAGGCAACACCCAATTGCCAAGCGCATCGAAATAAATGAATAATCCAACAGCTGCTAATGCAATAGTCATCCCGAAAGAACCTATATATAACAACGGTTTTCTACCCATTTTATCTACCCATTTTATAGCAAGTAATGTAAAAATTAAATTTACTACGCCTAATGTACTTGTTTCTAAAAGCGATACATCTGTTGAACTTCCTAGGCTTTTGAATATTTCTGGAGCATAATACAAAATTGCATTAATTCCGGTTAACTGTTGTAAAATAGAAAGTCCGACACCTACAAAAAGGGCTTTTTTATAAATTGGATTTCCTAAATGTTTCCATTGATTTTTATCTTCTTGGTTTAATGAATTTTCTATTTCAGATTGTACTTGAACCACATCTTCATCTGAATTTAATTTTTGTAGCACTGCAATCGCTTTATCCTTTTCGCCTTTTTGAAACAGCCATCTTGGACTTTCTGGGATAAGAAAAATAAAGAAAAGAAATAGAACCGAAGGAATAATTTCTGAACCAAACATCCAACGCCAACCTATATTTAGATTCCAAGAGTCATCTCCTTGAAGTGCGATAAAATAATTCACGAAATAGACAACCACTATACCAATAACAATTGCTAATTGATAGTTTCCTACAAGTGCTCCACGTCTTTTGGGCGGTGCTATTTCAGCTATATACATCGGTACAACCATCGAGGCAATTCCAACCCCAATTCCACCTACAATTCGAAATAAAACAAACATTGTAAATGAAATAGGCAGCGCGGTTCCTACAGAATTCAGAATAAATAAAACCGCGGTAATAAACATGGTTGCTTTGCGCCCGAATTTTTCACTTAAATAATCAGAGAAAAAAGCACCCACTAAACAGCCCACTAAAGCACTCGAAATTGCCCAACCTGTTTCAACAGGGGTTAATTGAAAATACTCGGTTAAATTCCCTATGGCTCCAGATATTCCAGCTGTGTCATAGCCAAATAATAATCCGCCAAGTGCGGCGCTTAGCGCAATAAATAAAATGTAGTTTTTGTTGTTTTTTGGCATCATATCTATAAGTTTTGTTGTAAATAATTTTTCATTTCTAAATTGACTTCCCATTGATTGGATAAAGGCTTCAAAGTAAATGGCTCTTGTGGCATGTAGGGGAAAGGACCAAATTCGGGTGTAATTGAAATGTATTCGGCGTTTTGATTGCTTTTAATTTCGATAATTCTCTTCCACCAATTCATGTATCGATTCAAATGATTTTCCCACTCGGGTGCAAATGGGTTGTTCACCTGTGGACTTTGTTCAAATCCAACACGCGCATGAATGTGCTTTATGTTTGGAAGTACTCGTTCTAGCAATTCTTTTTGGTCTTCCAAATTACTTTCGGAGACCACACAAAAATGAGAAAAATCAGCAATTAATTTCATTTTCGGAAAAATATCCAAGTAGTTGTGAAGGGTTTTTAAATGAAACGAAAATCGGCCTCGGTGAATTTCATGCCAAATTGGGATCCCCGATTCTCTAGCAATTTGTTCGGTAAGTTCAATGATTTTGCAGTTTTCGCTAAATTCAAAAAAATCTTTTCCGGTATGCGAATTGATGAAATTAGGTTTCAATTTTGTTAGAAATTCCAATCGCTGTTGGAGTCTAACGCAATATTCCTCCACGGTTTCTGCTTTGTTTGGTAAAACTTGCTGAGCAATAAAAATAAAATCCGGGTTTCTGGTTTCTCTAATTATTTTTAGTTCACTTAGGAATTCTTCAATAAACGAATCCTCATCCGGAAAATTAATTTCCACACCTTCATAACCATTCTGAATAACACTGTCTAAAAATTGTTTAGCAGTTAAGTTTTCGCTTCCCCAATAGGTGCAAAGAAATTTGATTTTCATATATTATTTCGAGTATAAAAGTGGGTTAATCGGGGTGTTTATGATTTCCCCAATCTTTGCTCCTGGGCACCAGGTTTTCCAATCGTGTTCTTGATTGGAGTTTTCAGGATTTTTCAAAATCATATCTTTATCCATATAAATTATGGTCATTACTTTTCGCATTTCATTAGTGGTATTGGCCCATGCTCTATGAAAAACCCAACCCGAATGGAAGCTAATTTCACCCAAATCAAAGGCTTCAATAACATGATTGAAATCAGTTACGCGTAATTTTCTGTCTAATATTTCTTCGCTTTCATCGCTTATTTCTAGTTCGCGACCTTCAACAATAACATGGCTTCCCGCACTAAATTCTAGTGGGCCCATGTTGAGAGGCGTTTCTTGAAGTGGAATCCAAGCAGTAACTGTTTTGTCGGTTTCTAATGGCCAATAATATTGGTCTGCATGCCATGGAGTGATTCCGCCGCCACCTTCTTTAAATAAGGCTTGATCGTGATACAATCGAACGCCATTTACTTCCATTAATTCCGATGCAATTCTTGCTAATCGTTTGCTGTAAATTAACTCTTTAATTAAAGTGTTTTCTACCCATAAATTGAATAATTGCAAAAATGCTTTTCCATATGTTGTTCGATCTTCAAGCGCCGTTTGCTCCTGATTCATTACATTCACTTGATCGGAAATGACTTGATTAAAAAACGCAACCGTTTCTTGATTAAGCACTTCTTTTAATTTGATAAAACGATTCTTTTGATAGAAATCAATTTGATCTTGGTTGAGTGAATAGGGAGTGTCAAGGTACTCTTTTATTGAATTGGGAATAGTTTGCATCGTATCAAGCTTTTATTCAGTTAATTAATTTATCCAAAACTAGCAATTAGTTATTCGTTCATTTAACATTTAATTGTCAATTTATGATACTATATTGAATTATATTTGTAATAATTTTATAAAATAAGTTAATAATAAACCATGAAGGCCGTATTAGAAGATATTAAATCACAAAAAGGGACATCGAGTTTTTATGCGTACCGTTTTCAAGTTCCTTTTTTTGAATTCAAATGGCATTACCATCCCGAATATGAATTGACTTACATTGTAAAAGGAAATGGCTATCGAATTGTTGGTAATACGTATGAAAATTATAAAGACGGCGATTTGGTTTTGTTAGGTCCTAATTTGCCACATACCTGGACAGGAAAAGCCATCGATAAAGAACCATTTGAAGCGGTAGTCATTCAATTTTCAAAAGAATTTATTGGTGCTTTTTTAGGATTTGAAGAAGCAGAGCAAATTAAAACACTGTTTGAGAATTCGATTAGAGGGATCTCATTTGATGCCAATTCGAAATTGATTGATTCAATTATGACGCTGACAGAATTGGACGGAATGAATAAAATTTTGAGATTAATTTCGGTTTTGCATGAGTTGTCTCAAACCAAATACAAGTTAATTGCTCCCAATACCTTTCATACGATTGTATCAAAGAAAAGCGAAATGCGAATCAATGAAGTTTGTTTGTTTATTCAAAAGAATTTCAATACCGCAATTAGTTTAAAGCAAGTGGCCAACCAAATTTATTTGACCGAAAGTAATTTTTTAAGTTTTTCAAAAAAGCAACTGGAAAAACCTATTCCGATTATCTGAATGAAATTAGAATTAATGAAGCGGCTCGATTGTTATTGCAAACGGATAAAACGATCAGCCAAATTTCTTTTGAATGTGGATTTGAAACGCTGAGTTATTTTAATAGGGTGTTTTTAAAAAAGAAAAACAAAACCCAATCCGTATTTAGAAATGAAAAATCAATTTAAATAAAAAAGCCCAGTCGTAAAACTGGGCTTTTTGTTGTAGCGAGAGGGAGATTTGAACTCCCGACCTCAGGGTTATGAATCCTGCGCTCTAACCGACTGAGCTACCTCGCCAAGACGTGCATTAACCCGTTTATCAATGCGGGTGCAAATATATAATTAATATGAATGTCTGCAAATTATTCCTTTCAAAAAAAAATATTTTTTTTAAAGTGAAATTTCTTAAATAAATTATATATTTCGAAAAAAATAGATTATGGCACAAAAAGTACGCTACGAGATTGAGTTCCCTATAAATTCCTCACCTCAGTTACTTTAT
Organism: Flavobacterium sp.; assembly: GCF_040379285.1. GTDB lineage: Bacteria > Bacteroidota > Bacteroidia > Flavobacteriales > Flavobacteriaceae > Flavobacterium. Next base: position 12,121 of record NZ_JBEILJ010000010.1, read on the forward strand.
CAGTATATTTCAACCCCTTCTGGATTACAGGAATGGTTTGCCGATACCGTTAATTCTCGGGGTGAATTTTTTACGTTTCACTGGGAAGATACCGAAGAACACGCCCGTTTGGCCTCCAAAAAAACGGGAGAGAAGGTTCGCTTCAAATGGGTAGATGAACAAAAAAAAGATACGGAGTATTTTTTTGAATTACGTATCCTAGAAGATGAAATCACCAAAGATGTTTCCTTGATGGTTGTCGACTTTGCCGAAGAGGATGAGATCGATGAGTCCAAACAATTGTGGGAAAATCAAGTTTCCGATTTGAAGCATGTGATTGGTTCGGTGTAATTGTCTTTTACTTCCTATATTTGTCCCTCCAAAAAAGAGGGATTTTTTATGTTTAATTTCAACGGAACTTTAGTCGATCATACAACCGTTTTTTCTTCCACCAATCGCGCACTTTTGTACGGTGATGCATTGTTTGAAACGATTCGTGTGGTTGATGGCAGCATTTCCTTTTGGGAAGATCATTACTTTCGTTTGATGGCTTCTATGCGTATTTTACGAATGCGTATTCCTAGCACTTTTACGATGGAATATCTTGAATCACAATTGAAAAGTGTGGTAGCGTCGGAAGGGGCTTTTCGGGTACGCCTTACGGTATATCGCAATGAAGGAGGCTATTACACTCCAGCAACCAATTCCGTTTCGTTTTGGATTGAAGCGACGCCTTTAGCGATCCCTCATTTTATTCATGAGGAAACTCCATGTGCCGCCGATTTGTTTAAAGATTTTTACGTCCCCAACCACCTACTTTCCACCCTAAAAACGACCAATCGTTTGCTTAATATTGTAGGAGCAGTTTACGCAAAAGAGAATGACTTAGATACGTGTATAGTACTCAACGAACAAAAGCGGGTGGCTGAGGTACTTAACGGTAACTTGTTTATGATCCAAGGGAAAAAACTAATTACTCCGCCACTTAGTGAAGGCTGCTTAAATGGTGTTCTGCGAAAACAAATGCTCAAAATGGTAACGGCCCAACCCGAATGGGAAGTTGAAGAAGCCCCAATATCTCCTTTTGAATTGCAAAATGCCAACGAATTATTCTATACCAACGCCATTCAAGGCATCCGTTCCATAACCCATTTCCGTAAAAAAGAGTTTGCCACCAGGCAAGCACAAGTTTGGACTGTACAACTAAATCAATTAGTTTAGAATAGGATTTTCAGGCGCATTAGACCATAAAACGTAGTCGCCTCCGAGTTCCAAAATTTTTTCTTTCCAAAAATCATTGGATGATTTACTAAAAATAGTTTGCTTGTAACTATTGGCACAAACTATCCATGACTGCGATTCGAGTTCTTGCTCCAATTGTTGCGCACTCCAACCGGTATACCCTAAGAAAAAGCGAATGTTGTCTTTTTGGATGGTACCATCATTAAGCAATGTCTTGGTACGTTCAAAATCACCACCCCAATATATCCCCTCAGAAATTTCAATGCTATTGGGTAACAAATCGGGAATATTGTGAATAAAATAAAGATTGTCCTGCTCTACAGGTCCGCCATTATATATCGTGAAAGAAGCCGAAATATCAGGGATTAAATCGTGTAAGGCGTAGGTAAGAGGCTTGTTAAGAATAAAACCTACCGATCCTTCAGGATTATGATCTGCCAACAAAATAACCGATCGATTGAAGGAAAGATCCCCAATTATGGAAGGTTCTGCAATTAATAACTGTCCTTTTTGTAGGTTGTCGGTTGACATTACTAAGCAATTTTAACTAAAGGTACAAAAAATATTTAAACTCAATGTTTATGCAAAAAAAAATCACGGTCGAAACCGTGATTTTCCATGATATCGGGTAACAGAAATTAGTTTACAGAACCTTCTAATTCAGCACCTGCTTTAAACTTCACTACATTTTTAGCAGCAATTTTGATTGTTTTACCGGTTTGTGGGTTTCTTCCTTCACGAGCTGCTCTTTTAGATACAGACCAAGAACCGAAACCTACCAATGAAACTCTTCCACCTTTTTTCAAAGTAGCCCCTACATTTCCTAAAAATGACTCTAAAGCTAATTTAGCAGCTGCTTTGGAAATTCCAGCATCAGCAGCAATTGCATCGATTAATTCTGACTTGTTCATAATAATAGTTATTAATTGTTGGTTAAACTTAATTGTTATTCAAAACAAATTTAATAGAAAATCTACAGCAAGCAACTGATTGTACGTATTTTCGGCTAATTTGTTGATAACTCAATTTATTTGTTGATAAACAGCCCCCAAAAGTGTCCGAATATAGTATTTATAGGGTCTCCCAATTACTCCACACGGCATTGTGAACTAAATTGCATGCCGTTCAATACCTCTTGGGCGGTCATTTTTTTCTTGCCTGGAAATTGCAGGACTTTTATTTTCAAGTATCCATCGGGTACTACAATGTTAATTTCCTTTTTAGTCGTTTTCCATTGCCCAACCCTTTCCGTATGTGGTGTTTCTACAAAAATCGCTTCATAAATTTTAATGGCCCAACACGTTTCCCCATCAATAACATAACACCAAGCGGTAGGGAAGGGCGATAACCCTCGGATTTGGTTGTACACCTCTTTTCCATTTTTATGAAAATTCAATTGGCAGTTTTCTTTGTTCAACTTGTAAGCGGTCTTTAGTTCACTCGTTTCAATCTGGGGAACTGTGGCCACTTCGCCTTGAGCAATGCGCTCCAATGTTTCAAGCACCGCCTCTTTTCCCAATTCCATCAAGCGGTCGTGTAAACTTCCTGTGTTCTCCTCGGGGCCAATCGCCGTTTTTTTTGACAAAATCATGGCCCCCGTATCTATTTTATCATCAATAAAAAAGGTAGTTACTCCAGTTTCGGTTTCACCATTAATAATGGCCCAATGGATCGGCGCCGCTCCCCGGTATTGAGGTAACAACGACGCATGTAAATTAAAGGTGCCCCACTTCGGCAAACGCCAAACAACTTCAGGCAACATGCGAAACGCCACCACAACTTGCACATTAGCATTCCAAGCTTCCAAAGCCATAATAAAATCGGGGTCTTTTAAGTTGGTGGGTTGCAACAAAGGCAGCCCTTGTGCCATGGCATATTCTTTGACCGCCGAAAATTTAAGCTGTTGTCCACGACCTGCAGGTTTGTCGGCGGCAGTAACCACCCCCACAACGTGCAATCCGTGTTGTACGATAGCTTCCAAGATCCCGACCGCAAATTCGGGCGTTCCCATAAATACAACTCGTAATGATTCCATTAGTAGTGCAATGAATAAGTGTTGTCGGGAAGTAAACGAATGCGCTCGGCTTCCAACAACGATTGAAGTGCAAAGATAAGCGCCTCTTCGGGTTGTGAAAGTATTTCTTGTAATTCTCTTGAACTATACGGACGTTGTTGCAACAATCGCAATAAGGCCTCAGGAAGATCGCCCAATTCCATGGTCTTTTTTCGGGGCGCAATGCAGGTCGAACAGTGTCCACAATCGGCCGCATCTTTTTCACCAAAGTAGGCCAATAATATACGTTGGTTGCATTGGCTCGTGTTTTCTGCATAGGCCAACACCGATTTTAATTGGGATGCCTTTAATTCGTTTTGCGCAATTAAATATTTACTCACGCGATTTACCGTGTGCGCATCCTCTCGAATGGTCGTAAAGGTAAGTTGGGCATCGTTGGTTTTCGAATGCACAGTCGCCAATCCTTGCGACTGAAGCTGCTGCAATACCGCCAATACGTTGGTTTCTGTAACCCCCGATTTTCGAGCCACCACCGATAAGTTGACAGCCGTCATTTGGTCATAAATGCCAGGATGGGTACGTAAAAGTGTAACTAAAACCGGCTCCTGCTCGGGATGCAAACTGATGAAGCGTATCACCTCTTTGGAAGGAACGATAAATTGTAGGGTTAGCTTCTCTGAAAATTCCTGGGAAAGACTCAAAATACCCTGCCGATCCAAAAATTGTAATGCTTGATACGTGCGCGCCACGGGTAAACTGTATTTGACACAAAAACGGTGCAAATTAAAACCAAACGTTTCGTCCAAGCCTTCTCCGTAGGCAATTTGCAAGTCAGCACACAACTTTTGGTAGACTTGCGATAAAAACGGTTTGTCGGGTAAGACGCCCAAAAATTGTTGCGCTGCCTGCAATCGATCGGAGGCACTGGCCAACAAAATGGCATAGGCTTTTGATCCATTGCGCCCCGCACGCCCCGCTTCTTGGTAATAATTCTCCAAATTGGGCGGTAAATGAAAATGGAAAACAGTACAAACATTTGCTTTATCAATGCCCATCCCAAAGGCATTCGTTGCCACCATGACCTGTTTTTTTTCCTCCATCCACCAACCCATTTGCCGTTCTTTTTCGGCTGGCGATAATCCCCCGTGGTAAAACGTCGACGTTATGCCCATAGCTTCCAAATGTTGCGATGTATGCAAACACGATTTTCGGTTGGAAACATACACCAATGAAGGTCCTGGATATTTTAGCAATATGTTTTTGGCAAACTGTAATTTGTCCTCAGGCGCATAGACCATGTAGGCCAGATTCTCTCGGGCAAAGGACTTTGAAAAGACATTCGGTTGCTCCAAAGCCAATTGCGCTATGATATCGGCTTGTACCCGCTCCGTTGCGGTTGCCGTTAGCGCCAAAAATGGAACTTTGGGAAAATGAATCCGCAATTCCGCAATCTTTAAATACGCTGGACGAAAATCATGACCCCATTGCGATACACAATGCGCCTCATCAATGGCAATCAGGTGAATAGGTAAGGTTTTTAGCCGCGAAAGGACTATTTCATTTTGCAGGCGCTCGGGCGATAGATACACTAGTTTGTATCCTCCAAATTGTGCATTGTCCAGCACATCAATAAGTTCTTCTGTAGGAATGCCCCCCGTTAACGCCATCGCTTTGATGTTGCGCATTTGTAACTGCTGTACCTGGTCTTTCATCAACGCAACCAAAGGCGAAATCACCAAGACAATCCCCTCACGGACCAAAGCGGGCAGTTGGTAACACAACGATTTCCCACCGCCCGTAGGCAATAACGCAAACGTGTCTCGACCCGCCAAAACCGACTCAATAATCGCCTCTTGCGGCTCGCGAAACGCATCGTAATTCCAATATTGTTTTAGAATATCATGTAGGTTACTCATGGGTCATTTTGCAAACGAGCAACACAAAGATACAGGAATATTACAACTCATTCAGGATAAATGCCACCCGATCGGCTACAGGACCCAAGGGAACCTCAATCGGACTGTATCCAAAATGGCGATAGGTTTCTTGTAAATGACGGTAAATCAACTGCGCTTGTTCAAAATTCTCGTAACGCGCTTCATCACTCACATAAATGGCTTCCCATGGGGGTAAAATAAAAACTTTATCATACCGGTGTCCCGCACAAGCTTCCTCAAAAAAAACAGGATAGCTGTCGCCAATGTAGTGCATGTACGCCAAAATATCAGGAATCCCACGGTCTAAAAAAATAGGGGTTTGGATTTCCTCCTGAGCCGAAAAGTATTGCTTTTTTCTCCCTTCAAGCAACAATTCACTAAACAACAAGGGTTGCTCCAAAAACAGTTGCTCAATCCCTTGTTTACGCGCCTCTAAAGTAATTTGACGCGATATTTCAGGGTAACAACAATGCTCATCCGCTACCATATGCTCAATAATGGTTGTTTTTCCAGTGCCCGGACCACCCGTGATGACGATAAGTTGAGGTTTCATTTTTTTAAACAAAATAAACCGCAAATGTATCGAATTGTCATCGCATTTGTATACGAAAAACATCAATTTTTCGTTGTACATAGGCTTGTTTTGGGCGTGTCCCGAAAGAAAGTTTTGTGCGATTTTAGGGTGTGCCTACCGTCGGGACCGGGCTGTCGGGAGTCGCTTCCCTCGTCCCTCGGGCGAGCTTCAACAATCCCTCCATCCCTCACGCGGCGAGAACAAAGGCGAAAAAAAGATTTTTTTGGCCATAAATCAAGAGGTATAATTCCCTTGAAAAGCATTGAAAAACTAACCTCAAATAGCGTATATTTGCCCTTATTTAATGATGATGGATAAAAAAACGGAAGCTTTTTACATTCGCCTCAAAGAGGAATTGCAAACCACTTCTTCTTGGCCGGGTGTTTATTTATACAAATTTATTGTCCCTACCGATACGCAAAAAATTCAGGCGGTAGAGAACGCCTTCGACAACCTCGGAGCCGTCATTAAAACCCAACAGTCTAAAAACGGTAATTTTACCAGTATTTCGGTCAATGTCGTCATGGAATCCCCCGACGCAGTTATTGCGAAATATCTAGAAGTATCAACCGTTGAAGGCATTATATCCCTTTAGTATGGTACCAAAATACATCAAAGAAAATGCACACGATACCGTGCAACACCTCGAATACAACGCCGAACGATCGCCTTTATTCATCCCCGAATACGGCCGTCATTTGCAAAAATTAATCGATCACGTAGTCGCTATTCAAGACCGTGACGAACGAAACCGCGCCGCACGTTATGTGATTAACGTAATGGGGACCTTGAATCCGCATTTACGCGATGTGCCCGATTTTCAACACAAATTGTGGGATCAAATTTTTATCATGTCCGATTTTCAATTGGATGTCGATTCACCCTATCCCATCCCCACACGCGAAGTCATTAACCTCAAGCCCGACCCGCTGCCGTATCCGCAGAAGAATCCTAAGTACCGCTTTTATGGCAATAACATCACCTCCATGATTGATGTAGCCAATTCGTGGGAAGAGGGCGAACTCAAAAGTGCTTTAATCATGGTCATCGCCAACCACATGAAAAAATCGTATTTGAGTTGGAACAAAGATACCGTCACCGATCAAGTGATTTTTGAGCATTTGTATGAACTCTCCGGCGGACGCATCAATTTGTCGCAAAGTGCCGAAGAGTTGTCGACCACCACCGATTTGATTCGCACCAACAAAAAAATGTCCAATAAGGCCCAACAGCCGATGCAAAAACACAAAGGTGGATTCAAAAAGAATTTGAACAACGGAAAAAAATTCATCAAAAAAAACAATAATAAAAACTAATAGAAAACGGCCAACAGGCTTTTTACTTCACCATGGGAACATTCAAAATTGAAGGCGGTATCCGCTTGAAAGGAGACGTTACGCCACAAGGCGCAAAAAACGAAGCACTACAAATTTTATGTGCCGTTTTACTCACCCCCGAAAAAGTAACTATCAATAACATCCCCGATATTATTGACGTCAATAAATTAATCACCCTTCTGGGAAATTTAGGGGTAAAAATCCAAAAAAACGGCCCCGGTTCGATTACCTTTCAAGCCGATGAGGTCAATGTGGGCTACCTCGAAACTGAAGCTTTCAAAAAAGAAGGCGGGTCGTTGCGCGGTTCCATTATGATTGTCGGACCTTTATTGGCGCGTTTTGGCAAAGGATATATTCCCAAACCAGGTGGCGATAAAATCGGACGGCGCCGTTTAGATACACACTTTGAAGGCTTTATCAACTTGGGCGCCAAGTTCCGTTACGAGCGTGAGGACCATTTCTATGGGGTTGAAACGCAAGAGCGTTTGAAAGGAACCTATATGTTACTCGACGAAGCCTCTGTTACAGGAACCGCTAATATCGTGATGGCAGCAGTACTCGCCGAGGGAATCACTACCATCTACAACGCTGCCTGTGAACCGTATTTACAACAATTGTGTAAAATGTTGAATTCCATGGGCGCCAAAATAACGGGTGTTGGTTCCAATCTATTAACAATTGAAGGCGTAGAAAGTTTAGGCGGATGCGAACACCGTATTCTTCCCGATATGATTGAAATTGGAAGTTGGATCGGCCTTGCTGCGATGACCCGCAGTGAAATCACTATCAAAAACGTAAGCTGGGATAATTTAGGCGTCATTCCCAACGTGTTCCGCAAATTGGGGATTACCTTAGAACGACGTGGCGATGATATTTATATTCCTACCCATGAAAATGGCTATGAAATCAAAACCGATATCGACGGTTCTATCCTTACCATTGCCGATGCGCCTTGGCCTGGATTTACTCCCGACTTGCTAAGTATTGTTTTGGTTGTGGCGACCCAAGCCAATGGCGATGTGCTTATTCACCAAAAAATGTTTGAAAGCCGTTTGTTCTTTGTCGATAAATTAATTGACATGGGAGCCAAAATTATGTTATGCGATCCACACCGCGCTGTGGTTATGGGGCATAACTTCAAGTCGCAATTGAAAGCAACCACAATGTCATCGCCCGATATTCGTGCGGGGATTTCCTTGTTGATTGCGGCTTTATCGGCCAAAGGAACGTCAACAATTCAAAATATTGAGCAAATTGATCGCGGGTACGAACGTATTGACGAACGTTTACGCGCTTTAGGAGCCAATATTGTACGTGTATAAATTCATAAATTCCAATCTTTATAATTCCAAATTCCACTATTTGAATCTCCAAATTCCAAAACGACTAGTTACCGTTTGGAATTTGGATTTTGGAATTTGGAATTTTTGTATAAATGGAAATCTATACAATCATAATTCTTTGTATTGCAGCTTTCTTCGCAGGATTTGTCGATGCGGTGGTGGGCGGCGGCGGGTTGATTCAAACCCCCGTAGGATTAATTTTGTTGCCCAATGAATCTGTAGCCACCGTGGTTGGAACACTCAAAGTCCCTGCATTTAGTGGAACCTTCATGGCCGCACGCCAATACATGCAACAAGTTACTTTACGTTTGAAGTTGCTTATTCCCATGGCTATCGTAGCTTTTTCGGCCTCTTGCATCGGGTCATGGTTGTTGACGCGAGTTCATAATGCCTTTATGAAACCCGTGTTGCTATTTGTGCTTATCGGGATTGCTGGATATACGTGGGTGAAAAAAGATTTTGGGCAGCGCAGCACACCGTCCCTTTCACCGTTTAAACTAAAAATCATCGGACTTGTATTGGCGTTGGTAGTGGGTTTTTATGACGGATTTATCGGCCCAGGTACGGGAAGTTTTTTGGTGCTGGGTTGCATCGTTTTACTCGGTTTCGATTTTTTACACGCTTCCGCCCATGCCAAAGTGGTTAACTTGGCGACCAATTTGGGGTCGATTATCCTTTTTATCGCCAAAGGGAAAATTATCTGGAGTATCGCAATTCCTATGGCTTTTGCCAATGCGCTAGGCGGATGGATCGGTGCCAAAACCGCCGTGGCTCGCGGAAATCAATTCATACGTCGCGTGTTTATGCTTGTGGTAGTGGCTACCTTATTTCGTTTTGCGTGTGATGTTTTTTAGTTATTCTACGATATTCAATAATTTCAATCCGAAAATAACCGCGTCACTCACAAAGCCACTTTGGTACGAACGAACATAATCGATGCGTAGGATTTTAAATTTTTTGAATCCCAAATTATCCAAACCAATCGTAAACTCATGATAAGGAGCGCGATTTGGGACCGATAAATTATGATAGCCCAATACCAATTGCGTATTTAGCTTTTGGAGTAATGGAATTTTATTCATTAAATAGCCTTGGTCGTTGTGCTCCATGTGCAATTCAATAAAAGCATCGTTGGTACTAGCACTATAATAAGGTAAATTATTAAAAACATTGGTATAGCGTCCACCGCCGGCCACGTGCGTTTGATTCCCATTGAAATGCTTGAAATCGGGAAACGCTATGTTTTCGGCATTGAAAAATTTACCCGATTTAAGGTTGTAAACCAATTCGCCTTTGTTTCCCAGACTTAACTCTTGGTAAATTCGTGCCGATATAAAGTCAAATTCGTATTGTTTTTCACTCGCTGCAAATCCTTTTTCATAGGTTACAAAAAGGGTAGGATAGTCGTCGTTCCCTATATTGAATTTTCCATCGGGTCGGGTCCAATATTTTTGCCCAAAATTGAAACGCCCTGTAAACGATGCTTTCATCAATTGATGACGGGTAAACGCCGGCGTTAATTCATCAAAGGGTAATAAAGGATTGTTGGACGTGTACACGTCGTCTGATTTAACAGAAGCTTGAAAAGTGGTATTGAACAGCGGCTTTCGATCGGCGTATTCCACATTGGCATTCAATCGGAAACCGTTCACAATTTCACCACTATAGCCCACCGCCAGCGTATTTTTTTCATAAAGTTTCATGAAATTGTTTTTGAAAAACAAGGAGCTGATTGAGTTGATATTATCAGTTATCGGATTGGCAGGGTTGAATTGATTGACGGTTGAGCCACCGCTTATAAATAAAAAGGAGTTTTGTATGTTGTCTAGCTTTTGGGTGTACGAAGCCGAAAAACGCAAACGATCTTCCGAAAATCCATAATCCAAACGGGTGCCTATGCGATAAAAGGTTCGTTTCTCTTCATTTCGTTGTGTAAAGTTGAAACCAATTTGGGTTTTCCATCCTTGAACCGTATTGAAGGCGGTATTGAAGGCCGGACCTTCGTACGAAAACGAGCGATCTTTGAATGAATTCGAATAGGTGTACCCCATCAACACATCCATCCATTTGAATTTATTTCGTTTACGATCAATGGAATCCAAATAGGGTTGCGACTTGCGTTTGGTTTGCAGCATTTCTTTTTTGACATAGTCGGTGCTTTCCTCCGACGTCAAAGGAACCGGGCGAATGGTATTCCAAAATGTATCGTCTTTTTTGTTGGCATTCTCTTCAAACTTGAGTACTTCGGCGGTAAAGGTGCGTCGTTCTAATTGTTTGGGGAAATCAAAATTAGAATACACATAGGTAAAGCGGCCGTTGAAATTAAACCCTAGCATCCCCGCATCAAAATCCAAGGTTTGCGTGTTTTTGGTCCACACCTTGGTTTTGTTGTTGTAGCTAAAACTTTGTTTAAAATGCAGTGTATTTAGAGCTGGATTTTGAGATTGACTTCCTTTAATACTGAGGTCAATCGCATAGATGGCATAGTCTTGGTCTTCGATATAAATGTACCCTTCAAACGCAGGTTCACTCATCCGTTTTGGGGTCACTTTAATCTTATTAATCAGGTGATTGTTTTCATCGGCAAACGATCCTTCAAAAGTATAGCGGTAGTAATTGAAGGCGTTGTCGGCAATAGGGGAGATGGCTTTGGCATTGATTTCAATATAGTTTTCATAAAAATCAAAGTTGGCTTGCGCCGCATTATTAAAGCTGAATCCATTATCTTGACCACTTACTTTCGAAGCGACAATGACTTCCTTCAATTTATCAGGCTTTTGAAAAGTGAGTTTAGACACCGTTTCCGAAAGGTATAAAATACCACTACGTGTGGAGTCGATGACTTCATCCAAGAAATCAATTTTTTGTCCCATAAATTTTTTGGGGAGATTTTTCACTCGAAAAATACCTCTGGAATAAAAATCGCAGGTGAATTGTCCCGTCTTGGCGCCGTTGGCTTTGCGGTTGGCGATGGCTTGTTTGATAATGGCGATGGCGGGATTTACTTTTGTATCGATAACTACTTCGTTCAATTGAATGTCTTCCGTTTGCAAAACAACATCTAAGGTTTCTCTTTTTCCTGTATATTCAACAACACGCTTTTCGGTTTTATATCCTAAAAATTGAAACAGGATGACATAAGTCCCATTTTGCTTGGGATAAATTTCATAGTGACCGTTGTCGTTGGAAGTAGTACCTATATAGGTGTCTTGTACATAGATATTGGCAAAAGCAATGGGTTGCCCTTTTTGGTCGGAAACTCTTCCTTTGATTTGGCTAAAGGTTAATGTACTCCAAAGTACAGCGAGTGTAAAAATGATGTTTTTCATAGGGTTAATGCAATAAACTTTGAACGGCTAAGGTGTAACTTTTTAACCCAAAACCCACGATAACTCCTGCGGCATGTGGCGCAATAAAGGATTGATGCCGGAAGCTTTCGCGCGCATAGGTATTGGATATATGTACTTCAATGACCGGAGTTGTTACACCTTTAACGGCATCTCCTAGACCGATGGACGTGTGCGTATAGGCACCCGCGTTAAGAATAATGGCGTCAAACGTAAAGCCGCATTCATGGATGCAATTAATGAGTTCTCCCTCGATATTGCTTTGGAAATAGTGAAATGCAACCGATGGGAATTGTACTTTAAGGGAAGCTAAAAAAGACTCAAAATCTTGATTTCCATATACTTCAGGCTCTCTCTTGCCCAATAAGTTCAGGTTGGGTCCGTTGATAATCATTACTTGCAAAGGCTTGTTCATAGTTGTAAAAGGGTAAATTAACATCAATTTTACCAACTAAATGTACGGTAAATCTGCATTTTGAGAGGTGTTTTTCGATTTTTTCTAATTTTTTGAATTCCGTAAAAATGACTAAAAAACGTTTAACAAATTGTTTTTGAATGCTTTAAACGGATGTTAATGTTAACAACTATGTTGATAACTCCATTTTTAAGTTAAAAACTTTCCGCTAAGAATCGTTTTAAATTTGTCTCAATAATTTTAAACAAAATAGAACATGAAAAAAATTATTCTTTCTCTAGCTGCAGTACTTGCATTTTCTGCTGCTAATGCTCAAGACAAAAAAGAATCTAAAGGGTTTGGTTTTTCTGAAGGAAACATCTTTGTAGGTGGTTTAGTTTCTTACTCAAGTGAGAAAAATGACAACGGAACTACATCTGTTACAACTTCAGGTTACGAAATTTCTCCTGAAGTAGGTTATTTTTTAACTGACAACTTTGCATTGACTGCAGGTTTGTCTTTAGGTAATACTGATAACGGAACAACTAAGACTAATACTTTTGGTTTAAACGTTGGTGGTCGTTACTATTTCTTAAACATGGGTGAGCGTTTCAAAACCTACACTAACTTTGGTTTTGGAATTGGTTCAGACGACAATGGTGGTTCACCTGCTGATAAAACTAACACTTTCGAAATTGGTGGTGGTTTAGGTATTAACTACTTTGTTACTCCTAACTTAGCTATTGATTTTAGATTAGCTAATGTAATCAGCTATTCTACTGAAAAAACTGGTGATGCAAAAACAAATACATTAGAATTAGAAGCTAACGTATTTAAAAACTTTTTTGATACACCTTCATTTGGTTTAATCTACAAATTCTAATTTGTAAAAGTTAACTGATATTAAATAAAGCCATCCTTCGGGGTGGCTTTTTTGTTTTGTATCTTTAACCCATGCAATGGAAAGCCTACCTTAAATCTTATAACGATTACCTGCGTTTGGAGCGTGGGATGTCGCCCAATACGTTGGCAAGTTATCGTTTTGATTTGGAACGGCTGTGTGCTTTTTTGGCAGAACACCACCCTGAAGTTTCTCCTTTAACCATAACTTCCCAACATATTCAGGCCTTTGTCTATGCCGTTTCCAAAGAATTGAATGCGCGTTCACAGGCCCGATTGATCAGTGGACTTAAGTCGTTTTTTAATTATCTACTCGTCGAAAACCTCCGCGGTGACAGTCCAATGGAATTGATTGAAACGCCGCGTTTGGGTCGTAAACTTCCCGATACATTGAGTACGGTTGAAATTGATCGTTTGATAGCGGCTATCGATTTGTCCAAACCCGAAGGCGAACGCAACCAGACCATGCTGGAAGTACTCTACGGCTGCGGATTACGCGTATCCGAACTAGTATCGCTAAAAATTTCGGACATCTTTGCCGAAGAAGGTTTTTTAAAAGTAACGGGAAAAGGGAATAAACAACGTTTTGTGCCGTTGGCAACCTTCACCTTACAATGCATCGAACGGTATCGACGAGAGGTTCGTGTTCATGTTCCCATTCAGAAAGGATTTGAAGATACCTTGTTTTTAAATCGTCGAGGGAAAGCCCTTACCCGTGCTATGATTTTTACCATTATTAAAGACTTAGCACAGGCCATACATTTACAAAAAAAGATTAGCCCACACACCTTTCGGCACTCCTTTGCCACACATTTGCTGGAAAATGGCGCCGATTTACGGGCTATACAAATGATGTTGGGACATGAATCAATTACCACCACCGAAGTATATGTGCACTTGGATCGTAGACATTTAACCCAAATTATGCATCAATTTCATCCGCGCAAAAAAATAAAGTAAAATAAATCTTACAAAACAAGTTGCTTTTCGATAGTTATATGCATTTTGTCGATAAAAATGTACTTTATATCGTATGTTTTGTTAGATTTGGTTTCCTTCTTTTACCCCTCAAGTAGAAAAATGAAACCAAACGCCCCAAAACCTACAACTATGACCACAAACTTAGCCGCCAACCCACGGTTTAGTGCTATACAGTACAATTACCACAAGCGGATATTAAATCTGATACCCGATTTAATATTTCAAATATCCGTAACTGTTCAGCAAGAGTTTTTCTTTACGTATCTCAACAAAAGCATCATTACTTTTTTTGAAGTCAATCGATTTGAAATTGCCTCCAATCCTTTTGAGGTGATAAAAAGTCGAATTCATCCAGAAGATTGGACTCTTTTTTTACAATCAATTTTAGCGGCCAAAGACACAAGTGAAAATTGGAATCATGAATTTCGCGTAGTATTTCGATCCCGCGGTGTTTTATGGTTTAAAGCCAAAGCAACCATTGATATTGATGAAAACGGCGATGCTATATTTATAGGAAGTTTAACTGACATTACCGATATAAAGCAACGCGAGTTTCGTATTGTCGAATCGGAAGCGCGCTATCAATTTGCATTGGAAGCCTCTAATTACGGGGTTTGGGATTATAATGTGGCTACCGATCGGATTTACTTTTCCAAAGAATCGCTGGCCATTTTGGATTTTGATGTTAGCGATGATTTGGTAACCAATTCCAAGTGGGATGAGCGCATTCACCCCGACGATTATCCGCTATACAAGCAAGAAATTGGAAACCATAGTAATGGGCAAACGTCTTATTTTGAGAATACCAAGCGTGTACTCACTAAACATGGCGTTTACCGCTGGATTCGAAGTAAAGGAAAGATAATCGAACGCGATGCACAAGGTAATCCGTTGCGAATTATAGGCGTGCATACTGATGTTACTTCGGAAAAGGAGGAAGAACAAGCTTTGCAAACCCATATGGAGATTATCTCCAAACAAAACAATCGATTGCTCAATTTTGCACATATCGTTTCACACAACCTTCGCTCGCACACGGGTAATTTTAAGATGTTAATCAATATTATGGATGAAACAGATGATGTTCTCCAAAAAGAAGAGTGTTTCGGGTTTTTAAAAACCACTTCAAAAGCCTTGTCCGAAACCATCGATCATTTAAAAGAACTGGTGGACATTCAGAGTACGATTATTCATAAAAAAGAGAATTTGAATTTAAATGCTTTTTTAAATCATACCCTCGAACTTTTAAGTAAAGAAATTAAAGACCATAATGTAAATATCGTAAATTTGGTAGATGCTTACGAAACGGTACAATTTAACCCAGCCTATTTGGAAAGTATCTTTTTAAATTTTACCACCAATGCCATTAAGTATGCACATCCCAACAGACCACCCGAAATTCGGTATTCGCTCCAAAAGGAGCATGGTAAATTGGTGTTGCTCATCCAAGATAATGGTGTGGGTATCAATTTGGAAAAATACGGCGAGAAATTGTTTGGAATGTATAAAACGTTTCATCAGCATCCCAATGCCCGTGGTATCGGTTTGTTTATCACCAAAAACCAAATCGAATCTATGGGCGGTAGTATCGAAGTAGAGAGTCAAGTTAATGTAGGAACCACTTTCAAAATCAACTTTTCGAATGAAATTCAATAACATTTTTGTCGTTGATGACGATTTAGTTTATCACTTTGTTATTAAAAAATTATTTAATAAATGTAATATCGAAGCTGAGGCTCAGTTCTTTTTTAACGGATTGGAAGCGATTGACGGGTTGAAAAATGTATTGAAAACCGAAAAAGAACCCGATTTAATTCTCTTAGACATCAATATGCCTGTTTACGACGGATGGCAGTTTTTGGATGAGTTTCGAAAACTAAAAAAAAATATGTCGAAAGATATCACGGTATATTTAGTCAGTTCTTCCAACGACTCCACCGATATCGACCGTTCAAAGCAATACAAAGAGGAAGTGAAGGATTATTATTTCAAACCCATAACGACCAAAGAATTTGAAGAGATGCTAACCAGCGCCAGTTAGTTTACATAAAAAAAGGGAACACCAATGAAGGGTTCCCTTTCTTTTTAATCATAGTTTTTCTTATTTGGCAATATTCACGGCACGAGTTTCACGAATTACCGTAATCTTTACTTGGCCAGGATAGGTCATTTCTGTTTGAATTTTCTGTGAGATTTCAAACGAAAGTTTAGCGGCCATATCGTCGGTAACTTTTTCACTTTCCACAATCACACGCAATTCACGGCCCGCTTGAATGGCATAAGCATTTTTCACCCCGTGGAATCCAAAAGCAATAGCTTCTAGATCTTTCAAACGCTGGATATAAGAATCCAATACTTGTCGACGGGCGCCTGGACGAGCTCCAGAAATCGCATCACAAACTTGGATAATCGGTGAAATCAAATACTTCATTTCGATTTCATCGTGGTGTGCTCCAATAGCATTGCAAACTTCTTCTTTCTCCCCATACTTTTCAGCCCATTGCATACCCAACAATGCGTGTGGTAAATCACTTTCGGCGTCGGGTACCTTACCAATATCGTGGAGTAAACCAGCACGCTTGGCTAGTTTTACATTCAATCCTAATTCAGCGGCCATAATCCCACACAACTTCGCTACTTCGCGAGAGTGTTGTAACAAGTTTTGACCGTAAGAAGAACGGTATTTCATGCGCCCTACAATTTTAATCAACTCCGGATGCAATCCATGAATTCCTAAATCAATCACCGTACGTTTTCCTACCTCGATGATTTCATCTTCAATTTGTTTGGTTGTTTTCGCCACGACTTCTTCAATACGGGCAGGGTGAATTCGACCGTCGGTTACCAGTTTATGCAAGGATAAACGAGCAATTTCACGACGCACAGGGTCAAAACACGATAGGATAATTGCCTCAGGGGTATCGTCTACAATGATTTCCACACCTGTTGCCGATTCCAACGCACGAATGTTCCGCCCTTCACGACCAATGATGCGTCCTTTAACGTCATCGGATTCGATGTTGAAGACCGATACGCAGTTTTCAACCGCTTCTTCTGTACCCACACGTTGAATAGTGCTGATGATTACCTTTTTTGCTTCTTGTTGTGCGGTTAATTTGGCCTCTTCAATAGTTTCCTGAATGTGGGCCATCGCTTTGGTTTTGGCTTCCGCTTTCAAACTTTCCACCAATTGTTCTTTGGCATCTTCAGCCGACAATCCCGAAATAACTTCCAATTGCTCCACTTGACTTTTGTGCATCTTTTCGACTTCTTGATGCTTTTTGTCTAAGATTTCAATCTTGGTTTCGTATTCTTTGGCCTTTGCTTCAAAATCATCATTGAGTTTTTTGGTTTTGGCCAATTCACTGGAAACTTGCGATTCTTTATCGCGGATGCGTTTTTCAACTTCAGCCATTCTTTTGTCTTTGGCTAAAATCTCTTTTTCGTGCTCGGCTTTCAATTCTAAAAACTTCTCTTTTGCCTGCAGTAATTTGTCTTTTTTAAGGTTTTCAGCTTCTAAACTGGCATCTTTTAAAGTCGACGCAGCTTCTTTTTTGGCATTCTTAATCAAAGCGGAGACATTGCTGCGCTCTAGCATTTTCGCGACACCAAAGCCGCTGGCTAATCCGACCACTAGGCCGATTATTACTTCTACTATACTCATGGTTTTGTAATGTTATATATAAAAAAAGCCCACATTAGTTGCTTGTATAAACTCGTAAAGACAAGTTTTGAGCTAGCTCGCTGTTCTGGCTTCCCGTCGAGCGGGCATGCTATAGTAGCGACGATTTGCTCATTTGAATTTATTAGTGTTGAGTTTACCAAAAATGAACTAATGTAGGCAGTATTTTAATCCAAAAGAACGTTGTTTCTAGCGGTTGAGATAGGTTTCCAAAGCATTATTCAAACGGGCTAATCGGTCAATTGACTCTGTATCGACTACCGTATCGACTGATTTCTGCTGTTCCAACTGTGAGGCAAACTGCAAGGCACACATGGCCAAAACATCTTGTTTGTCCCGAACGGCATAGTTTTCTTCAAACTGTTTAATCATCGCATCGATTTTTTTGGCAGCACTGCGCAATCCTTCCTCTTGACTCATGTCAACAGTAAGCGGATAGACACGGTCGGCTATCGATAACTTGATTTTCAGTTTATCGGTCATATTTAATCAGCCAATTGGGCAATGCAATGGTCGATTTCTCGAATGAGCGCATTGATTTTTAGCTTGGTATCTCGTTTATATTCTTCACTGCCTAATAACGAATTGGTCATTTTGAGCGCTTCAAAATCTTTGATCAGCTGGGCATGTGTGGCTTGTTGTTGGGCTAAACTTTGCGTTGAATCCTGCAACTGCTGCTGTAATGCTCGGTTTTTTTTTTCTAAATCGTCTACCTTGGCACACAATTGCAACACTTTTTTTTCCAGTGCATCAATGATTTCTTTGATTTCACTCATGGGTGACGCCTTTCGTTACTTAATCCCACAAATTTATAACTATCGGGGTATTTAACCAACAAAAACGATAAAAAATACAATTTATTTTGAAGCGATTTGCTAAACTTTTGCCATTCAGTATTTTGTAAATTCTTAACAGCAAATATTTTCATCTCCCAATCCCTTTTGCTATTTTAGCCCAAAGACCTTTATCTATGCGCAGTTTGTTATTTTTTTGGTGTTCAATTACTTACTTAATCGCTCAACCGTATCCACAAGATTATTTCCAATCTCCGCTCACGATACCCTTACAGCTTTCAGGTAATTTTGGGGAATTGCGTCCCAATCATTTTCATGCGGGTTTTGATTTCAAAACACAACAACGTGAAGGGCTACCAGTATATGCTGCTGCCGAGGGCTATATCTCACGCATTAAAATTGCTACCAATGGCTATGGGAAAGCATTATACATCACGCATCCTAACGGTTATACTTCCGTGTACGGACATTTGCAGAAAGCAGTTGGTGTTTTTGAAGCTAAAATCCAAGCACTGCAATACGAAGCGAAGTCTTTTGCCGTAGAAGCCTACTTTAAGCCGGGGGAACTGCCTGTCAAAAAAGGGGAACTCATCGCGTTGTCGGGCAACACAGGCGGTTCTGAAGGACCACATTTGCATTTTGAAATTCGCGATTCCAAAACGGAGCAAATTATTAATCCCTTGTTTTTTGGATTGGTCATCAAAGATACCAAAGCACCTACTGTAGCCAATGTGATGGTTTATCCCGTAGGCCCCGATGCAGTGGTCAATGAATCCAAACGCCCCGTTTTGTTGAACCTTTCTTTGCAAGCCGATGGGACGTATATTGCCCAAAAAGTCCAAGCTTCAGGGACCCTAGGTTTTGCCATCAATGCCTATGATCGCGATGATGTGTCGTTTAATAACAATGGCACCTACCAAACCCGTTTGTACTACAACGGTCAGCCTAATTTTGAAGTCCTTTTTGATCAAATGGTCTTTGATGAAGCCCGCTATATCAATGCCTATATCGATTATGAACGCTACAAAAAAACCAAACAGCGTTTTCAAAAATTGTTTTACAACTACCCCTATGCTTGGTCCAATTTACGCAATATAAAGGCCGGAGGACTCCTTACGGTGACCCCTAATTTGACCACTACAGCCCGTATAGAAGTCGCCGACTTTAACGGAAATCAAACCGTTATTACCCTGCCCATTTCCTATTCTAATGCTCCCGCAAAAATAGCCGATCCAACACCCAAAACACCTTTTTTCATAAAGTGTCAAACCGATGCTTTGTTTGAAAAAGATAATGTTTCGGTGTATTTTCCTGCGAAGACCTTTTACGATGATTTTTATTTTCAATTCGACGTAAAAAACAACCAGGTTCAGTTGCATGAGGATATCGTTCCATTGCACCAAAGTTTTACACTGACATGGAAAAATGAATCAATTCCCACCGCCTTAAGAGCCAAAACCTACATCGCAACCGTTCAGGGGACTCGCTTCGGGTATAATCCCACTAATGTTGAAGGGGCTAATTTCTCGATTCGTACCAAAACATTAGGCAAATTTCAATTGGTACAGGATGTATTACCGCCCAAAATAACTTGGTTTAAACCGCCAAAAAACAAAGATTGGTCGGGACTAAATGCTTTGCAACTCACGATTTCCGATGAACAATCGGGGGTGGCCAAAGTCAACGGGTTCCTCAATGGCGAATGGGTTTTATTTGAATACGATCCGAAGTTAAAACGGATTACTCATGTTTTTGAAGAGCGCTTTTTGAAAGCGGGAGACAATAATTTGAAAGTCGAAGTCGTTGACCATGTTGGAAATTCAACTATATTTGAATCCACGTTTAACCGAAATCCAAAAAAATAACTCATTTTGTCGTTACCCAACTATTTAATTGGTCTTTTGTTACTTGCAGTGACCACAGTTTCCATGGCACAAACCGGAAAGATAACGGGTGTGGTTTTGGATGAAAACAACAAACCCATTGAAGGTGCCAACATATCCTATGATATGATTTCAGTGACTTCGGATGCCAACGGATTTTATGTAATTGAAATTCCAGCCGACCGAAAGATTACCGTCCGGTTCAAACACGTTGCTTTTAAGTCCATTACCGCCAATTTTCAGGTAAAGCCTCAAGAGATTCTCGAGTTTAACCCCGTCATGGATAGTGAGCAAGAACAACTCGAAGGGGTTGTCATCACTGGAATACGTCCCCGAGCGCGCGGGATCATTAGTGTGGATCCGCAAGTGGTAAGGCGTATTCCCGGATTGAATGCTGGAGTCGAAAATGTACTGAAAATTCTTGGAGCGAGTTCCAACAGCGACATGAGTTCGCAATACAGCGTTCGCGGGGGAAATTACGATGAAAATTTGGTGTATGTTAATGAAATTGAAGTCTATCGTCCGTTTTTAATTCGCTCGGGTCAGCAAGAAGGATTGAGTTTTGTGAATAGTGATTTGACCCAAAAAATTGATTTTTTTGCAGGGGGATTTGAAGCGAAATACGGGGATAAAATGTCCTCGGTACTTGACATAACTTACCGTAATCCAGAAAAGTTTGGCGCTTCTATGGAAGCGAGTTTTTTGGGTGGTGCTTTATCGGTAGAAGGAATTTCAAAAGATAAAAAATGGAGTGCAATTGGTGGATTACGGTACCGTGACAACTCTTTGCTCGTGAACAGCCAGGAAACGCAAACCAATTTCCGTCCGCGTTTCATGGATGCTCAAGTGAATATCAATTTTATGCCTGGAGGCAAATGGAACCACAGCTTCCTTGGAAATGCTTCGTACAATCGCTACAATTATCAGCCTTTAACCCGCCAAACGAATTTTGGTACCTTGGACGAACCCATAGCCTTGCAGATTTTTTATGAAGGGCAAGAAGATGACCGTTACCAAACCTTATTTGGCGCCTTCAAGTCGGTTTATCAAGTGAATGAAAATACAACGTATAAAATTATAGCTTCGGCCTTTCATACCCAAGAACAGGAATATTTTGATATTGATGCCTCGTATTTTTTGGGTGAAGTGGATGCCAACATTGGATCGGAAACTTTTGGAAATGTCACTTTTAACCGCGCCATTGGGTCGCAGTTAAATCATGCGCGCAATAACCTCGATGCTTTGATCATGAACTTTGAAATCAAGGGGTCGCACAATGAAAATCGCAAGCATCGCTTTGATTGGGGGGCTAAGTTTACCCATGAAAATTTTAGAGATCGTTTGGTTGAATGGGAAGTTATTGACTCGGCCGGTTTCTCGATTAATCCGCCGGTGGTTGATATTCCCAATGATCAGCCGTACAATCCTTATGTGGGTCCCTTGGTTCCTTTTCAAAACGTGCGTGCCACCAATTTTGTCGATATCAACCGTCTTTCGGCGTTTGCGCAATGGAACACAAGAACACGCGTTCGACGGGGCATGTTGTATGCTACGGCAGGCGTTCGCGCGCACAATTGGACTGTTTCAGGTCGTGGTTTAGAAACCGTAATGCAAACCGTATTCAGTCCCCGTGTGCAACTCGCGTACAAGTTAGATAACAAAGACATGTTGTTTCGATTTTCGACAGGATTTTATTACCAGCCCCCGTTTTACAGGGAATTACGCGATATGAGTGGGGTGGTACAACCGCGGGTGAAAGCCCAACAATCCCTGCATTTTGTGTTGGCCAATGATTACGGGTTTTCCATGTGGAATCGTCCTTTCAAATTGGTTTCTGAATTGTATTACAAGGCCATGGATGATGTCAATACCTATACGTTGGAAAATGTGCGTATTCGCTACCGAGCCAATAACGATGCAGTTGCTTATGCCTACGGATTGGATGTTCGTTTGAACGGTGAGTTTGTCAAAGGAACCGAATCGTGGTTTACCTTTGGATATATGAAAACTGAGGAGAATCAAAATAATCGAGGCTACATTGCGCGTCCCACCGATCAACGGTTGAAGTTTGGAATTTTGTTCCAAGACTATATGCCCAATATTCCGAATGTAAAAATATACATGAATATTGTTTACAACACAGGTTTACCCGGAGGTTCCCCATCGTATGCCGATGCCTATGTATATCAAACGCGTTTACGTGATTATCGTCGTGCGGATGTAGGATTCTTTTACGTGTTTACCGAGCGCAACGCGCAACGTCCCGCCAGCCATTGGTTGCGAAAGTTCCAAGATTTGTCGTTAGGATTTGAGGTATTTAATATGTTTAACAACCAGAATGCCATTACCAATACTTGGGTGCGCGATGCTTACACCAAAAATCAATATGGAATTCCTAATTTTATGACGACTCGTGTATTTAATCTCCGATTGACGGCCCGACTCTAAATTGAAGTGCTTATGAAACGATTGACTTTTGCCTTATCGCTATTGCTTTTGGTGGGTTGTAAAGAAACCCCAACGCAGCCAAAAGTAATTTATTCCAAAAGTTCGACTCCCAAAAAGGAAGCGAAAAAAGACGGTACCTTACTAACGTTGTGTGATTTGCCGGTTCAATTTCCAGGTACCTCGGTGTTGTTATTTCCGGTGGGGGAGATAGCTTTGAACGAAGGGAGTAAAGGCGGTGCAGACTTTAGCAGTAGTCGCTACGACAGCGGGGTGAGTTATCAAGTATCGAATACCGTCGAGTTTGAAATTGCAGGCAACCTCTCCAATATTAAGTTTCAAGTGAGTCCCAAAGATTCCTTACGCCCCTTAACCGACAAACCGATTCGTATTGAGCGCATTGCCTATTTGCAGGGTTTGGCCGAAAAAGGGAAAGCGAAACTCTTGGTCTATGAAGTACAAGACAACGACACCAATCAGGATGGAATTGTCAATGCCAACGACATTCGCAGTTTGTATGTGAGTACCTTGGAGGGGCAACATTTTACCAAACTCACCACGGAGTATCAAGAGTTGATTGATTGGAATTGTTTGGAAGGGTTAGGACGCTTGTATTTTCGGGCAATTGAGGATTTGAATAAAAATGGAGCCTTTGATAAAAAAGATAAAGTGCATTACTACTTTATCGATTTACTTTCACCGACATGGACTCCTCAAGAATACAATCCGCTGCCGTAGCGGATTTTTTTTTGAAAAAAGGTGTTGGTTTTCAGCCCCGGGCGCAACGGCATCCTTTGGGGTTTAGCCCAAAGATACAGTGGAGCACGGGTGTGGGTGAGTGCTTGAAAACAGGAGTTCTTGCTGCCTAAAAATAGAACGGAATTAGTCAAAACTCTGTAACGTTACCAATTTGGCGTACGTACCTTCCAGCGCCATGAGTTCGGCGTGATTACCTTGCTCGATGATTTCGCCTTTGTGCAGCACCACGATGGTATCGGCGTTTTGAATGGTTGATAAACGGTGGGCGATGACAATAGAGGTGCGGTTTTGCATCATATTTTCGAGGGCAATCTGCACTGCTTTTTCACTTTCGGTATCGAGGGCTGAAGTGGCCTCATCGAGAATCATGATGGGTGAGTTTTTGAGTACAGCGCGGGCTATAGAAATCCGTTGTTTTTGTCCTCCGGAGAGTTTTCCTCCCGCATCTCCGATGTTTGTTTGGAGTCCTAGGGGTAATTCCATCACAAAATCATAGGCATTGGCGACCTGCAAGGCGTGGATTAATTCGGCTTCAGTAGCTTCGGGTTTCCCGATGCGCAGGTTGTTTTCGATGGTGTCATTGAATAAAATCGAATCTTGGGTAACCAAGCCTATCAAACGGCGGAGGGCATGGATGTCCATGGTTTTGATGTCAACGCCATCGATGGCAATTTTACCTTCGTCGACATCATAAAAGCGGGTGAGTAGATTGGCCAACGTACTTTTTCCACTGCCCGATTGTCCCACCAAGGCAACAGTTTTTCCTTTGGGAATGGTCAGTGAAAAGTTTTTCAGTACACGTTCGTCTTGGTAACCAAAGTTGACATGCGATAGCGTGATGTTGTCGGTGAAGTCGGATTTTTGTACTGCATTGGGTTCAGACTTCACGGTATTTTCTTCTTCGAGTACTTCAAAAACCCGTTCGGCGGCAGCAGTACCGTTTTTTACAGCATATGAGGCTTTGGAAATCGCTTTGGCAGGGGTTAGAATGTTGTACGCCAATCCCATAAACGAAAGGAATACGGGACCGGATAAGGATTTGTCAATCAAAACCAGCGTTCCGCCATAGACGAGCAAAACGGCTATCGTTATGATGCCGAGTAATTCACTCAAAGGGGAGGCGAGGTTGTTTTTCTTCCCGATTTTGTTGGAGAGCACTAAAAGCCGGTGCACGGATTGTTCGAAGCGGCTTTTGAAGTTCGCTTCGGCCGTATAGCTTTTGACCACTTTGAGTCCGGTGAGCGTTTCTTCCAACAGTGAAATAAGGTATCCTGCTTCGTTTTGGGCGCGCAGGGATTGTGATTTGAGACTTTTTCCAATCAACGAAATGATAAATCCAGCGATGGGAATAAAGATAAAGACAAATAAGGTGAGTTCCCAACTCATGGTAAACATCATGATGATGGAGAAAATGATGGTGAGCGGCTCTTTGATGATTAGTTCCAGCACCATAAAAAAGGAATTCTGCATTTCCCCTACATCGCCTAGCATCCGCGTCATTACGTCGCCTTTTCGTTTTTCGGAAAAAAATGAGATGGGGAGGGAAATGATTTTTTGATACATTTCGTTGCGTATGGTGGCCATAACATTGGTGCGTAAATGCATCATGTGGTAGGAGGCCATATACCCCGCTATGTTTTTTAGTAAAAACGTAACAATGACAATCGAAACCACCAGGAAAAGGGCATTTTGAGGTGTTCCTGAGTCGGTGAATTGCGTGACTTTATAGTACAAAAGATTCTCCAGGTAGTCCTTTGCCTCTGAAAAATTGGTATAGACAGGCGCTTCGTAGACCTTTTTCGTTTGGTCAAAAAGGACTTTCATCATGGGGATAAGTGTAATAAAGGACAATGTTCCAAATAAGGCATAAAGAATATTGTAAATAACATTTCCCACCACATGATGTTTGAAGGGGTAGATGTACGGTTTTAGTTTGTGGATGATTTCTTTCATGCGTCTAAGCCCATATCGGCGATACAATTTTTAATCTTTTCGTCCAAAATGGCTTCAACAGACCCTATTTCTTCCCGTGAGGCGAGGGGCGCATTAACGCTGAAATAAAATTTGATTTTGGGTTCGGTACCACTAGGTCGGGAACAGATTTTACTACCATCTTCCAAATAGTAAATCAATACATTGGATTTGGGAATGGTCAGGTCAAATTCGCTTCCGTTCAGCACATCACGTCCTTTGGAGGTTTGATAGTCTTCGATACACACGATCCGTTGGCCATTGATTTCAGCTACCGGATTTTGGCGCATATCAATCATCATTTGGTTGATTTCTTGCAGGCCTGAAATTCCTTTTTTGGTGAGCGAAATAAGATGTTCTTTATAGTAACCGTGATCGAGGTAGAGGTTGAGCAACTCTTGGTAGAGGGAACTACCAGCGGCTTTGGCCTGAGCGGCAATTTCGCAGACCAAAAGGGTAGCACCTACGGCGTCTTTGTCGCGTACCGCATCACCGACCATGTATCCAAAACTTTCTTCACCGCCACCGATAAATTGGAGTTCGGGGAAATCCTTGATGAATTTGGCGATCCATTTGAAACCGGTCAACCCCACTTTGCATTCCACGTTATAAGTCGAGGCCAATTCGAGCATCATGGGCGTGGATACGATGGTGGAACCGATGAATTGTTTGCCGTTGATTTTTCCGGCACGTTTCCACTGTTCCAAGAGGTAGGCGGTCATGATGACCATGGTTTGGTTGCCGTTTAACAATACCATTTCATTTTGCGTATTGCGCACGGCCACGCCTAGTCGGTCGGAGTCGGGATCGGTTCCAATCACGATATCGGCGCCAATTTCGTTGGCCAAATTCAATGCCATGGTGAGCGCTTCAGGCTCTTCGGGATTGGGTGACTTTACGGTTGGGAAATCGCCATTGGGTTCGGCTTGTTCTTGAACAATATTTAAATCGCTGTAACCCGCTGCGGTGAGTACGGACGGAATGGCTTTGATAGACGTTCCGTGAAGCGAAGTATAAACGATTTTTAGCCCTTCTCGGGCTTCTTTTGGAGTGTTGAAACTTGCGTTGGCTAGGGTAGAGGCTACGAATGCATCATCGATAGCGCTGTCGATGTATTCGATTAGTTCGGCATTGGCGGCAAATTGAATTGCATCGTAACGCACATTTTCAATCACTTCAATAATGGCTTCATCTTGTGGCGGTACTAATTGTCCGCCGTCTTGCCAATACACTTTGTATCCGTTGTATTCAGGTGGATTGTGCGAGGCTGTCAAAACGATACCGGCATGGCATTGTAAATTTTTGAGGGCAAAGGAGAGTTCGGGTGTGGGTCGCATCTCGGAAAACAAGTATACGTGAATCCCGTTGGCCGAAAAGACATCTGCAACGATTTTGGCTAAAGTATCACTGTTGTGGCGGCAATCGTAGGCGATAACCACTTTGAGTGCTTCACCTGGGAATGCTTGTTTTAAATAATCCGAGAGTCCTTGGGTGTTTTTTCCGAGGGTGTAGCGGTTGATGCGGTTGGTTCCCACGCCCATGATGCCGCGCATTCCGCCCGTTCCAAATTCTAGATTTTTATAGAAACTTTCTTCCAATTCTTTCGGATTGGTAGTCATCATTTCTCGAATGGCCGCTTGGGTGGCCTCGTCAAAGGTTGGGGTCAACCATTCGTTTACTTTATTTACTAAGGAGGGTTCCATAGGCATTTTAAACGTATTGTAAGCTAGTGTTAGGTGTTGAACTAATTACCGCTCTTCGGCAATTTTGTACCGCTCTTCGTTGTTTTTGGTGCGTAAGATAATTTCGCCAAGAAAACCTGCTAAAAAGAGTTGAGTACCAATAATCATCGAAGTAAGCGCAATGTAAAATAAAGGGTTGTCGGTGACCAAAATCGTATGGAAACCGGTGTAGAGTTTGATGAGTTTTACCGCAATAATGAACGCCGTAGAGAGGAATCCGAGGACAAACATCAACGCTCCGAAGGCTCCAAATAAGTGCATGGGTCGTTTGCCATAACGGGAAAGGAACCAAATGGTAATTAAGTCCAAAAACCCATTGATGAATCGGCTCATTCCAAATTTGGATTCACCGTATTTACGCGCTTGGTGAATGACCACTTTTTCACCAATACGATTGAATCCAGCGTTTTTGGCAAGTACAGGGATATAGCGGTGCATTTCGCCTGAGACTTCTACGTTTTTCACCACGAGATTTCGGTAGGCTTTTAGGCCACAATTGAAATCGTTAAGGTAAACGCCAGAGGTTTTTCGCGCGGCCCAATTAAAAAGTTTGGAGGGTAAATTCTTGGTGACCACATTGTCGTACCGTTTCTTTTTCCAGCCGGAAACCAAGTCATAATTTTCCTCGGTAATCATTTTGTATAAGCCGGGAATTTCATCTGGACTATCCTGTAAATCGGCATCCATAGTAATCACCACATCGCCTTGCGCACGGGCAAAACCGGCATGTAAGGCTTGTGATTTGCCATAGTTGCGAAAAAAGCGAATGCCTTTTACACAGGGATTTTCTTGGCACAACGATTCAATAACCGCCCAAGAACGGTCAGTGCTCCCGTCGTCAATAAACAACACTTCATAGGTATATTGGTGTTGGTCCATTACCTTTTTGATCCATTGGTGGAGTTCGGGTAACGATTCTTGTTCGTTGAGTAAAGGGATAACGATGGAGATGTTCATCTAAAATGTTTGCTCTTTGGATTTAAAAATGGCCGCAAAGATAAGACCTGTAATTGAAATTCCGAGTAAGGCGAAGGCCATACCTTTGATTTGAGTTGCGATTCCAAATTGGTCGCTTTCTTTCAGTTGTCGAATGGCCTCTTCCATTTGTTGCTTGGTAGAGCCCATTTTTTGCATTATTTCGACTTGAAATTTTACCGTATGCTCTTTTACAATTTCTTTCGCTTCAACATCGACCACGTTGAACAAAAAGATCATGAATACAGTCGCTAGCGTTACCCGCAAACCCGCGGCAATAAAATAGGTGGTAAACGCGTCTTTAAAAGTCATTTGTCCGCCCATTTCTTTTTTGGTTTTGTGGAGCATTACACCGTAGACAATTAAGAAAATCAAAATCTGTCCAAAGCCAATTCCCATATTGACAAACAACTTCAAATCGACGACGTACATGATCGTACTGATTAACATCGAGACAAATGCTAGCACAATACCGTAGTTTACGGCGTTTTTCTTTACAATAGGATTCATATTCCCAAATTTTTTAAGTGAAACAAAGATATAAATTTAACTGAGACATTATGTGTCGCTTGTTTTTCAAAAAAGTTGCAAAATAGATTTGAAAATTGAAAATTAGTTGTATTTTTGCACACTCAAAATTAAAAGGATTACTAAACGTTGCAGCGCGCTGATACCTTTTTGAGAATAAAAGCATCAAGGCTAACTGCTTCATAACTAATAAAAAGATTTACAAGATGAAACAAGGTATTCACCCAGAAAATTACAGATTGGTAGCTTTCAAAGATATGTCAAACGAGGATGTATTTATTACGAAATCTACTGTAGAAACTAAAGAAACTATCGTGGTAGACGGAGTGGAATATCCGGTGTTTAAAATGGAGATTTCTCGTACTTCTCACCCATTTTATACAGGTAAATCGAAATTGATTGATACGGCAGGACGTATTGATAAGTTCAAAACTAAATACGCTAAGCACGGTAAGTAATTCGTATTTATTGTGTGTTCAAATAGAAAAAGCCATCCTTCGGGGTGGTTTTTTTATTGCCTATTTCTTCGTAGTTTTGACCCATTAGCTGAAAAAATCACTCATGAACTATATTCTCTTCGACGGCCCAGTCCGCAATGCCCTTTTACCTTTTACGTTTACTCGACCCGTTTGTGATATTCGCATTGGGATATTGACCATTCGTGAAAAATGGGAAAAATATTTGGGTTCGACCACGACAACACTCACCGAAGAGTACTTGTCGGAAAAGTTTCCTATGGTCGAAATGGAGGCCAATGTCATGCTCAATGGGGCGTATTTACCCAATGCGGTATTGGTAGAAATGGTGCGCAACCTCGAGCCTAATCAAGCGATTATGCGTGGCGAAGACGTGATTGCCTTTTACACCAACGACTCCCAAGAAGAGGTGGATTTTGATACGTATGAAATCCTTGAATTTGAGGATGAGTGTTTAAAAATCGAGCATACCTGGGATATTTTTGCCAAAAATGATGCCGCCCTTCGAGAGGATTTTGAACTGCTTACGGCCGATCGTCATTCGCAACCCATACCCAAGTCGGTCAATGTAATCGCCCCCGAACATATTTTTATTGAAGAAGGAGCGCAATTGGAATTTGTCACGTTGAATGCGTCTACGGGGCCTATTTATATCGGTAAAAATGCCGAAATCATGGAAGGTTCAGTAATTCGTGGTCCGTTTGCCTTGTGCGAAGAAGCGCAAGTAAAGTTAGCAACCAAGATTTATGGAGCAACCACTGTAGGGCCTCATTGTCGTGTGGGAGGTGAGGTAAATAATTCGGTTTTATTTGCCTATTCCAACAAAGGTCACGACGGATTTTTAGGAAATTCGGTGTTGGGCGAATGGTGCAACATTGGCGCTGATAGTAATAATTCTAATTTAAAAAACAACTACGAGGAAGTTCGCTTATGGAGCTACGAAACGGAAGGTTTTGCGCGTACCGGACTCCAATTCTGCGGTTTAATGATGGGCGATCATAGCAAGTGCGGGATCAATACGATGTTCAATACCGGAACGGTTGTGGGGGTTTCTTCAAATATATTCGGGTCGGGATTCCCGCGCAATTTTGTTCCCAGTTTCAGTTGGGGTGGTGCTTCGGGAATGACAACCTATCTCACCCATAAAGCGATTCAAACGGCCAAAATCGTTATGGCAAGACGTCATGTGGAATTTGATGAAGTCGAGGCGCGTATTTTGGAGCATGTGTTTGAGGAGACGAAGAAATTTCGTTAATGTGTCAATGTGGTCAATGTGGCGATGTGTCAACCTGCCTGCCGTTAGGTAGGTGTGGCGATGTGTCAATGAGCCGCTGAGCCGCTGAGATTCTGAGCTACTGAGTTGGAGAATGTATTCAAAAAGGGATGGGTACATTTTTCAATTCGTATAGTGACACATTAGAAAAATCTTTACCTTTGCGGCCGCAATCGCTTGACAACGATTTCAAGGGTTGTATAC
Organism: Flavobacterium sp.; assembly: GCF_040379285.1. GTDB lineage: Bacteria > Bacteroidota > Bacteroidia > Flavobacteriales > Flavobacteriaceae > Flavobacterium. The sequence goes on from NZ_JBEILJ010000010.1 coordinate 42,901, forward strand.
ACTATGGAACAGCAAAAAAAAGTAGCCTTTTACACCCTAGGCTGTAAGCTCAATTTCTCTGAAACCTCTACTATTGCGAGAAATTTTCAAGACGAAGGATTCGAACGTGTCGATTTTGAAGACGTAGCCGATATATATGTCATCAATACCTGTTCGGTAACCGACAATGCCGACAAACAATTCAAACAAGTGGTAAAAAAAGCCTTAAAGCTTAACGAAAAAGCGTTTGTGGCCGCTGTAGGTTGTTATGCGCAATTGAAACCTGTAGAATTAGCCGCTGTTGATGGCGTCGACTTGGTCTTGGGCGCTACCGAAAAATTTAAAATCACCGATTACATTCACGATTTGTCCAAAAACGACTTGGGCGAGGTGCATTCCTGCGAAATTGAGGAAGCCGATTTCTATGTGGGCAGTTATTCCATTGGCGATCGAACGCGAGCCTTTTTGAAAGTCCAAGACGGCTGTGATTATAAATGTACGTATTGTACCATTCCCTTGGCACGCGGTATTTCCCGTAGCGATACTATGGAAAATGTGTTGCAAAATGCCGCAGAAATTTCCCAACAAGGGATTAAAGAAATCGTTTTGACTGGTGTTAACATTGGGGATTACGGTAAAGGCGAATTTGGCAACAAAAAACACGAGCATACTTTCTTGGAATTGGTGCAAGCCTTAGATGAAGTGGAGGGAATTGAACGTTTGCGTATTTCGTCGATCGAACCCAATTTGCTGAAAAACGAAACCATAGAATTTGTAGCGCAGAGTCGCACGTTTGTCCCTCATTTTCATATTCCCTTACAATCGGGCAGCAATGCTATTTTGAAAAAGATGAAGCGCCGTTATTTGCGCGAACTCTATACGGAACGCGTCGCTAAAATCCGTGAAGTCATGCCCCATGCGTGTATTGGCGTCGATGTGATCGTGGGTTTTCCAGGTGAAACGGATGAACATTTCTTGGAAACCTATCATTTCTTGAACGAACTGGATATTTCGTATTTGCATGTGTTTACCTATTCCGAACGCGATAATACCGAAGCCGCTTTGATGGACGGTGTGGTGCCGCATAACGTGCGCGCCAAGCGCAGCAAGATGTTGCGTGGCTTGTCGGTCAAAAAACGCCGTGCCTTTTATGAAAGTCAGCTGGGTACCACCTGCACGGTTTTGTTTGAAGGCGAAAACAAAGAAGGCTACATTTATGGGTTTACCGAAAATTATGTCAAAGTCAAAACCCCATGGAATCCTGAATTGGTGAATACGTTACACGAAGTGCAGTTGACGCATATTGATGAGTATGGTGGTGTGCGGATTGCGTTTGTGAATGTTCAGGTGTAAATTCTAATATTATCTTAGAAAATTTTATTAAATGTGGCTGTGGTTCATTACGATTCCGATTTAATGAACCATGTTGCTGTTTTACTAAAGATTCAAAGCGGTATCAAAATACACTTCAATTTGATACTTTACTATCCAATTTTTAAAATGGGTAAATCAATCCAATAATTTTCTAATTTTTCTTTATTAATGTTAGGTTTACTCCCTGTGCTGGTTGTTGAACGATGCATTTTTCAACAACTCCCTCTGGATTAGTGAAAAATTCATACGTAACTGTTGGACTGAATCCATCTATTGTAAATTTAGTTGTTGTATTGGGTAGCAGCTCAAACTTCATAGTTGAACTCAAAATAACCCAAAGCGACTTGTCTTTTCAAACGATTTTTGTCTCATTACCTTTTTCAGATACATATATACCCTTATATTTATTTTGAATTTCATCAGAAAGTCTTAGGTTGGGTTCGATTTTTTGGTCGTACATTATTTTTTGGGTATTCACAAATGGGATTTTTGTTTTACCAGTGGCATTTCCGTTGTTTTGAAGCATAATGACCGTTTTGTTATTGTCTAAATGCTGCTCAATCAATGTTATGTAACCTGCCCAATTGCCTGTGTGGTCTATGTAATTTCCATAATCTTTATGTGTATTTAGGAACCAACCAAAACCATAATTTGTATTTTCCCCAGAATTTAATTGGTAATTCGTGAAGAGGGACTTTGTTTGTGCTGCTGAAAGTAGTTGATTACGTTTTAATCCTTTGAGCCATTTGAATAAATCAGATGTTGTGGAATATATTCTCCCTTGGCCATAAACGCCATCAAAAGATTTGGCATACGCTATGTTTCCTAAATAGTTTCCTGAAGCATCTTCTTCATAGCCAATAGCTAGATTTTTAACGTTCAGGTTATCTTTATGTATACAATAAACATTTGTTTGGGTCATAGCTAAAGGAATAAAAATTCTTTCTCCTAAAAAAACGGGGTACGATGTGTGAGAAACGCGTTCGATAATTGAAGCGAGCAAAACATATCCGGTGTTACTGTAATTCCATTTTTCGTTGGGCTTGAAGAGTAATTCGGGCTTTTCTTTTGCGAATAACTCGATAATGTAATCGTTAGTCGCTAGTTTAGATTGATCTCCTTTCTCACTGTAAAGATTCATATAATCAGGCAACCCCGAGGTATGATGAATAAGATGATTGATAGTAATCCCATTGTAATATTGAAGTTCAGGAAGAAATTTAGTTAGGTCATCATCAAGCGAGAGCTTATGATCATTTGCGAGTAAATAAATTGCAGTTGCTGTAAACTGTTTGGTAATTGAGGCTAGGTTAAAAACGGAATTGGTGTCAAGAGGTATTTCCTTTTCTCTATTTGCTATTCCATAACTTTTGTGTAGAATGATGGTGTCGTTTTCGGCGATAAGGACATTTCCATTAAATTCCCCATATTGGTGCATTTCACTGTAAAGAGAATCTAATCTTTTGGCATTTTCAGATTGTTTTGGGCTTAATGGAAGGATGTTAAGGGTTGACTTGCATGAACATAAAGAACATAAAAGAATAACAAGAAATAGGGAGGAGAAGCGTTTTTTCATTTGATTTTTTTTTGAGAAATTGTCTTTTGGCTAGTACATTTTATTTTAATGGCTACAATTTCAATATTTTTATATTCTACTTGGAAATGGGTCATAGTTAATTGGTTTGGTTTTTATCGAGATAAATAGAAATACTTTGCGTTCTAATACTTCAATCGAAAATGCAATCGGGTGATGCGGTAGACACCGTAGCCGTAGATTTCGACAAATTCGTATTTATGACGGCCGGGGTTTTTAAAATCGATGATTTTTTCGGCAGCGATTTCGTAGTACACACCTGAGCCTTCTAGCATAAAACGGTTTCCCACATTGCGATAGGCCGAACGCACGAGTTGGAACTCGGATAAGTTCCAAGTGGTATTTTCAGCCTCGACTTCTTCGGTGCTTGTCATGAGGCCTTCCGTGATTTCGGTGGCACAGCCGTAGTATTTTTCGATGTGTTCAAAAAATTCGAGAATGTTGTCGCGTAGTTCTTCGGTGTTCATGGTTTAAAGATAAAAAAAAGCCGCTTCAAGGGAAACGGCCTATAGGGGTTTGATTAAATTCGAATGCCGGGAGGAAGTAAATCGCGGTAGGTGGGATGTTTCCGCATAAATGCCGCTACCTTAGGGAAAACGGGGACGACTTTTAATTTGCGTTCGTAAGCGATTTCCATAATATTTTTCAATAATTCGGTCACAAAAGCTTCATTTTCTGTACCGTTAATGCGGGTCAGGAAGATTTTTTTCTCCTGAAAGGAATATTCCACAGAAATTAATTCCCCATTGAACGTCGTTTCAAATTGACGGGCAAAGGTGTTATCCTTAATTTCCATTTGTTCCAAAATTAACTCTGAGTTCATCTTGTTTACGTAGTATTCATTAATTTTAGGCAAATTTCGGAATAATTTGGAAAACTCCCATCGTTCTGTACGTTAAATCTTTTAGTATGAAGCCCATCCCAGTTTATTTTATGCCCGGACTTGCGGCGAGCACTTCTATTTTTGCGCGCATTTCCTTACCGAAGGAATCGTTTGAAATTCATTTGTTGGAGTGGTTTTTGCCCGAACCCGAGGAAACATTAGCGTCGTATGCCCAGCGGATGGCGGCTCAGGTTCACGATCCCACAGCGATTTTGGTAGGGGTATCATTTGGTGGGATTTTGGTACAAGAAATGCAGGCTTATTTGCAACCCCGAAAGGTTGTTATTATTTCCAGTGTCAAATCGAAACACGAATTCCCCCGTCGTTTTAAAGTAGCGCGAACCACCAAAGCCTATAAGTTATTGCCTACGGGTTGGCTTCAAGATGTGGAAAAATTGGTCAAGTATGCTTTTGGGGATTCGTTGAAACGCAAATTGCATTTGTATGAACAGTTTTTACACATGCGCGACAAGCGTTACTTGGACTGGGCGATTGAGCAGGTCATTTGTTGGGACCGTGCTATTCCCGATCCGTCGGTCATTCATATACATGGAACGCAAGACGAGGTTTTTCCTCCGAAACATATTACCCACTACATTCCTGTAAAAGACGGTACTCATGCCATGATTTTGAGTAAATACCGTTGGCTTAATTCTCATTTACCCTCCATTTTGGCTGAAGAATAGGGGGTTTGGACTGATTTTTGTAGTTTTGTAACGATTCTTTGTAGCATGGATACGAAACCGTGCGATGTTGCGTTGAACTAAAAAGCTTTGTCCTATGAAACCGATACGTTGGATGGCTACAGGAGCGTTGGCCGTGGTACTTACCAGTCTTTTTATTTTTGCACTTTCGGATGATGCGCGTAAAGAGTTACTTCGCGAAGGGACGTCGCAGTATTTTCCGCCGAAGGTTGATTTTGCAGGCGAACCCACGCCCTTGCATTTGGCCGATGTGAAAGAACGATTTGATCGCGAGTTGCTGGTGAATGCCAATTTACATTCGTCGACCTTACTGATTATGAAGCGAGCCAATCGTGCCTTTCCGGTGATGGAACCTATATTGAAGCAGTATGGCGTGCCTGATGATTTCAAATATTTGGCGGTCATTGAAAGTGCCTTGACCAATGCGGTCTCGTCGGCGGGAGCACGTGGGGTTTGGCAGTTTATGCCCGATACGGCCAAAGAAAAAGGCATGGAGGTCACCGAAACGGTAGACGAACGCTATCATTTGCAAAAATCGACAGAAGCGGCTTGCAAATATTTGTTGGCGGCCAAAGCAAAATTTGGTTCTTGGACGTTGGCTGCGGCTAGTTACAACGGGGGGATGAGTGGCATTACGCGCAAATTGGAAGAACAAGGTGTGACGGACTATTACGATCTTTTGTTGACCGATGAAACCCATCGTTATGTGTTTCGAATTTTGGCCTTAAAGGCGATTATGCAAAATCCGAAGCTGTATGGTTTTGATTTGAGTCAGCATGAATTGTATGAAAATTTACCCACCAAAATCGTTGAAGTCGACAGTTCGATTACCGATTTGGCGAAGTTTGCCAAAATGCAGGGGGTCAATTATAAAATCTTGAAAATCCACAATCCGTGGTTGCGCGACAAGAAGTTGGTCAATTCAGGGAAAAAGAAATACCAGATTGAAATTCCTACTGAAGGGTATTAGGAGTTATGAGTTATGAGTTATGAATTATGCTCTTTGGTGCCTTTTTTTATTGTTTTGAATTTTAAATTGTAAACCTGCCTGCCCTCCTTGTTATATGCTTTTAAAAAAGGTTGAATATTTAACGACTCAACTACATGGTCAACTATTCGAACCGGATGTTTCTCAGAAATTAAATCGTCAAAAGAATAGGGTAAAAGTATGGTTTGACGCTGATTGTAAGGTTTGATATTCATATGTAATCATCTAAATATCAATTATAAGTATACGAAAAATCATCTTTTAAAACAAGAAAAAAACATAAAAATACCGCCTCGGTTGTGAGACGGCTTCTTTTTTTATGCTTCGGCGATTCCGCGCCACAGTCTTATTTTTTTTCCGATAAAGACCATTGCAATACTCAATAGTAAAATATTTGTCCAATTGATTTCAAATACATGATTTTCCATCCATTGATTAAATTGGTAGGCGGTTGAGTTTTGGAAATTAACCTTGTAGACCGCATTGTATTGCATACGTAAATAGGATCCAATCAGTTCATAAAGTAGGGGAATCAATCCCGGAAGTAACCATAAAAAGAGATTTAATACAACGCCCGAATAGCCTTTTGTTCGGTTTTGTCCTACGGTATTGAAAAACAAGACACTTACAATCACAAACACGATACAATAGCCAATCCCATAGGTAAAGGAGGAACTAATGATTACGCTGCAAATTCCCAAAATGATGTTGATTATGATTACAGCAATCAAACTAATCAACCACGAACGGCCTGAGGTGACCCGAAACGATAAAATGAGTAGCGAAAGGCCCAGCGCAAAATATACTGGGATAATTAGGGTTTCCAAATTAATATCGGGATCTTCATGGGCATCAGCCATGCGATCGTAGTTAAAATTCAAATTCTTCTCCGGCACATAATATTTGTAAAATTCTTGTTCAGTTCCCGTTTTGTCACGAGCAATATACCGATCAATCGTATCGCGCACCACCGTTTGATTATTATACATATCGGGATAATATTCGTCATTAGTCATTTGTGGACCTATGGTGTGACTTTTTTCAAACAAAGGATAATCGTTGATTAAAGTGAGCCATTTTTCAGCATCAATATTAGCCTCCAATTGGTGTTCTTTCACAATCTTTAAATAATTGGTAAAAAGTTGTTTCAACGAGTCTTTTTGTTGGGTGACCAACCAAAATTTCAATTTCTCAATGGCAAGCGAATCACTTTTTTCATCAAAAATCGTATAACTGTTAACGTTTTTATTCAGTAGTGAAGTGTTTTTGTATTTTTTACCGCGATACATGAAATAATTTCGCGCCTCACTATTCGTTTCTACACTATCAACTGACACAGTATCTACTGCTGCCTCTTCTACTTCCACTGTATCATCACTCTCATGGTAGGCATATGAACCGTCTAGAAAGAAGGAACCTGCACGTAACGTAAGGCAACGTTTTTCTAATTCTTCTCTCGAAAAATAACTGCGGTAGCGCGTTTCCTTCCCGAGATTATACCAATAAATAGGCGAGGAGATTCCAAAGCATAGCAGAAAAATCAATCCCCATTCTTTAAATACATGGTATTTTGTGGTGGGGTAAAATGATTTCAGTATATTATTTTTAAAATAATTTACCAGCCATAAAATCAGTACGAGTAACGAAATCACCAAAGACAGCAAGAGAAGCGTTGCATCAAAATCAAAAAAATTGCGATGAGTCTCTTCAAATGTAATTCCATTCAGGGCAAATCCTAAGATGAAAAAACACAAATTTAACGCCAAAAGTAGGGCTCCCAAGGGAACAATCTTGGTATTCCAAAGTAGGGGATAACGAAGTAAAAGGCGTTGTTGAATCGATTTAAACATAATGATAAAGGAATTTAAGAAACAAAAAAGCGACGGGTAGATTGTGAAATATCTCTAAAGTAAGGCATCGGAATTTCGTGACGGGTAACCCATTCCAAAAATTGTAAGCGCGTTACCGATTCGGGAAATGTAGCGATAAATGTACCGCCATTGAATTGTAAACTTTCTAAACCTAGGGGTTGAAGTACATTACCTAATTCCCCTTGTGTGAAGGAACTTTCAAATTCAATTACCAAGAAATTTTCGGATGTATCTGCTGTCGATGACGACTCTTGTCGTAGGTTTTTTTGGATACCTTGTTTTAAAAAAACGACTTGGTCGGAGGTTTTTTCCACTTCATACAATTGTTGCGAACTCAGTACAATGCCAATCGGTCGAAATGGTGATTTTGCAATGGCTCTGAAATCCTCCAAAATCGTTTGTTGGGCCAAGATGTCTAAGTTGGCCAAAGGTTCGTCAATCAACAATAACTTGGGTTTTCGCAACAACATTCGGGCCAGTTCAAATCGCATTTTATATCCTGACGATAGACTGTTCCAGGAGTGTAAACGGTATTTTCGTAATCCCAATCGCGTGATTATCAATTGCGTCAACGGTTCAATCATTTCGGGATCGTACCCGTAAGAAGAAGCCGTCAAAATCAGATTCTGGTACATCGAGCCGTACCAAGTATCCGTACGTTGGGGAATGTAAACCAGTTGTGTCCGTAGGTCGTAGCGATCGGTATACTTAAAATGATAGGTGATCGTCCCCCCCGAGGGATGCAATTCACCGCAAAGGCTACGCAAAAGTGTAGTTTTACCGTTACCATTTTCGCCGACCAAACCTACAATTTGTCCCGTATACAATTCCAAATGGATTGGACCCAACCCAAATCGACCGGTGCCGTAACTTTTTACCACGTCTTTTAACGATACTAGTAACTCACGGGGTGCTTGCGGTTTTTCTTTCAAAAAAGTATACAGTTGATCAATCAATTGACGTAAACGTGTCGCTTGACCCGCATTGTCTTTACCGTTGAAGTCCAACCAATCCAAAAATTGATTCATCTCTTGGTAGAACGACAAGGTTTCTGTGTCCAAAGTAAAATCAATTAATCGCTTGATTACAAGAGGGTAATCTTCAAATTTCAAATAATCTTCGATTTCTTGAAATTGTTTTTCAAATTCATTCATACAATAGGCTTAAAATTACGTTTTAACAAAGAGTATACCAAAGCGTCCCAAAAACGCCCATTAAAGTATTCGTTTTCTTTATAATGGGCTTCTTTGACGAAACCTAGTTTTTCTATTAACCTTATGGAAGCTTCGTTATTAGGGTCAATAACCGCTTCTACAGAGTGTAAATGCAGCTGCTCAAATCCGTAGGCGAGAATAGCTTGAATAGCTTCAGCAGCAATCCCTTTTCCTTGTGCTTTAGGGAGCAACATATACCCTATCTCACTGCGAAAATGTTCAGGTTTCAAGCGATAATGTCCAATGATTCCCAACATTTCATCGGCATCTTTTTCAGTAATCACCCAATTAATTCCTGTTCCATCGTCAATTTTTTGTTGTATCATTTCAACCATCGACAAGGCACTTTCTTTCTCGGTGATTATCGGCCGTGGAATGTAGCGCATACTTTCGGGATTACCTCGTAGTGCTACAATCGCCTCCCAATCGGAGGGACGTAAAGGTCGTAGTCGTAGACGCGGGGTTTCGAGATAGGGAAAAGGGTCAAATAGCGACGCCATGGTTTTGCTTTGTGTGAAATTAGTTAAAATCCAAGGAAAATGGTACTTTTTTTTATTTATTTGTTGTACTTAATTTTACAAGCATGAAACGCGTATTGAAACCCTTTTTATTGGGACTTTTGGGATTGTTTTCGACAGTGACCCTAGCCCAGCAGCAACGTCCAGAATCTATTTACGACTACAATGAAGCATTCGGAAATCATTTTTACATCAAAAATGGAACCGATACCCGGTCGGCGAGTGGACAACCCGGACCCAAGTACTGGCAAAATCGTGCCGATTATCAAATTGCTGTTACTCTTAATGCAGATTCCAAAGAAGTTTCGGGAACAGAGTTTTTGACCTACACGAATAACAGTCCGGATAAATTGGAATTTTTGTGGATGAATTTGGATCAAAATTTATTTAAAAAAGATTCGCGCGGCAATGCGGTTATTCCGATGAAAGGAAGCCGTAATGGTGCAAAAGGTCAGGATTTTGATGGTGGTTTTCAAATCAAATCGTTAAAAATCGTCACGCAAGTCAATGGCAAAACGTCGGAAAAAGAGTTGCCCTTCATCATCACCGATACCCGAATGCAAATCAAATTACCACAAGGTTTGGCAGGGAACGGATCGAAGATTAGAATCAAAATGGATTTTTCCTTTGTTTCCCCCGATTATGGGTCAGACCGTATGGGTGTGCTCGAAACCAAGAACGGACGCATTTTTACGATGGCTCAGTGGTATCCCCGCATGTGTGTGTATGACGACGTTCGCGGTTGGAATACCCATCCGTACCAAGGCGCAGGAGAGTTTTACCTAGAATATGGAGATTTTGAAGTCTCCATTACAGCACCTTCCAATCATATCGTGGTGGCTTCAGGGGAATTGTTAAATCCTAGCGAAGTATATACCCCCGAGCAAGTAAAGCGATGGAATACGGCCAAAAACAGTGATGCTACAGTAATTATTCGTGGCGCTAGTGAAATTAACGTACCTGAATCGCGACCTACCGCCAAAAAACAGCTTACATGGAAATTTAAAATCAGTAATTCCCGTGATTTCTCCTGGGCAACCTCACCGGCTTTTATTATTGATGCTGCTCGAATTAATTTGCCTAGTGGTAAAAAATCTCTAGCAATCTCGGCCTATCCTATTGAAAGCGATGGGCAAGGGGCTTGGGCGCGTTCAACGGAATATACCAAAGCCTCTATTGAAAATTATTCCAAACGTTGGTACGAATATCCGTATGCTACCGCCATTAATGTCGCTGGAAATGAAGGTGGGATGGAATATCCTGGGATTGTTTTTTGTAGTTGGGAATCAAAAGGTGCCGATCTTTGGGGAGTAACCGATCACGAGTTTGGACATATTTGGTTTCCTATGATTGTCGGTTCCAATGAGCGCCTTTTCGCCTGGATGGATGAAGGATTGAATACATTCATCAACTCCATCAGTTCACAAGATTTTAATAATGGCGAATACCGCCAACCCAAAGAGGATATGCATGCCGCTGCGGGTGTATTAATGAATCCAAGTATGGAGCCCATCATGGCTGCTCCCGATAATATGCAAGAGGAAAACTTAGGAATTCTAGCGTATTATAAACCGGGTGCTGGTTTGACGATATTGCGAAATATTCTGGGTGAAGCGCGATTTGATTTTGCCTTGCGAACGTATATCGAACGTTGGGCTTACAAGCATCCGCAACCAGAAGATTTTTTCCGTACAATGGAAAATGTGAGCGGTGAAGATTTAAGTTGGTTGTGGCGGGGTTGGTTTTACAACAATTGGCGTGCCGATCAAGCGATCAAGAAAGTGCGTTATGAGAAAAACGACCCCAAGCGCGGGACCATCGTGACCATCGCCAATTTAGAGCGTATGCCGATACCTGTTGTGGTTGAGTATAAAACGGAGTCGGGAGCCACAGGACGTCTTTCGTTACCGGTTGAGATTTGGAAGCGCAATGTATATTGGACCTTCCGTATTCCTTCAACAGAACCTTTGGCTTCAATTACTTTGGATCCTGACCATGATTATCCCGATATTAATTCAGAAAACAATACTTGGACATTACAAAAGGATGGCATAGCAAAAACTAAAGATTTTTCTGCCTATACTGGGAACTATTCAAGCGCACTAATTCCGGTGAAAATTGAGTTGACCGAGGACGATGGCAATTTGATGTTGAATGCATCGGGGCAACCTTCGATTTCGCTCGAAGATAAAGGCAATCATTTGTTTGCGTTTGATCCCGCCGAATTAAAGATTCAATTCACCGATGATAAACAAGGATTTGTGCTCACAGTAGGTAAACAAAGTTTTGGATTCACTCGAGATGAATAAAAAAAAGAAGCTGTTTCTAGTTGTTAGACGGCTTCTTCCTTCTTTTTTATCGGTGCGGCGTAAATATTTATGAGTTATGAATTATGTTAGGTGTTTAGATCGAGATCGCGTATATAGTCCACGTATTCCATAAAAAATTCTTCAAAAGCGTGCATTTGGGTTGCGAAGAAGTGATGAATACGGTCCCAATCGTCTTTTCGGTTCATATTAACGGCCTCAAGTTCGACCCAAATGCGACTGATTGTTTTTCCGTTTTCTAACGTCAAATGTCTTTCAAAAAGTGCATTGGGAAGATGTTCTTCTAGTAAAAGGGTTCGTAAAGATTCTATTTTTTCATAGTATATTTTTCGTTTTTCAGCATCGCGAGGTTCGATATCCAATTGCACGCGTGCCATACGATTATCAACATAGAATTTGAAACTAACATCTTTAATTTGAGTGTCATACAACATCCATTTTCGTGGATAACTAGTGCCAAATGTAGCCCAAAATTCACGTTTTAAAAGTTGTTTTTCATCCTTACTATACATGCCGTTTTTTTTGGTAAATTTAAACATTATTACGTGTTATGACGTTTGCCACTTTTCAAGCTTTAATTCCTCTTCTTCAACAGCATCCCTTGCCTGCGCTTTCTGCTCATGAGAAAGTAGTGCCAGAGGAACGTCGTCGGGCACTTTATACTGGGAATATTCCTGACAATGCTCGTCAAGCAGCTGTTTTAATTTATTTATATCCCATTGAAGAGGTCATGCATACCGTATTTATCCGTCGAAATGAATATCCTGGGGTACACTCGGGTCAGATTGCTTTTCCTGGGGGTAAAGTCGAGTCGGAAGATGCTTCTTTGTGGCACACTGCTTTGCGGGAAGCCCAGGAGGAGGTAGGGATTATACCTGAACACGTTTCCTTGATTAAACCGATAACTTCGGTATACATTCCACCCAGTAATTTTCAAGTCTTCCCTTTTCTTGCTTACGGACATAAACGGCCCAATTTTGTGTTGCAAGTAGAGGAAGTGTCTGAAATTTTAGAATTTTCATTAACGCATTTATTAGAAGATGCAAATTTAACATCAATGCGTTTGGCTACCTCATATTCAAAATCTACTGAAGTGCCTGCATTTCAAATTGAAAATCAAATTATTTGGGGAGCAACAGCCATGATAGTAAGTGAATTGAAAGACAGTTTTAAGTCCTTGTTATCCGTATAATTCTTTGTATCTTTAGCTCCCATTTTGGCGCTATGAAGTTGATTAAACGCAATCCGTTTGGACATATCTTATTTTTAAAAAAATGGCTTATCCGTATTGCAGGTGTGATTACGCATCGTCGGTATCGCGGATTCAATGAGCTACAAATTGAAGGTTCTGAAATCTTACGTCAGTTGCCGGAACAAAATGTATTGTTTATTTCCAATCATCAAACCTATTTTGCCGATGTTGTAGCAATGTTTCACGTCTTTAATGCTAGTTTGAGCGGACGTCAAAATAATATTCGCAATTTAGGTTATTTGTGGAATCCCAAACTGAATGTGTATTATGTAGCTGCGGGTGAGACCATGCGCTCGGGATTATTGCCAAAAATATTGGCTTATGCGGGGGCAATAACGGTAGAGCGCACTTGGCGTTCGGGCGGGAAAGATATTGATGAAAAGAAAGAGGTCAATCCCAACGATACAGAAAACATCTTGAAAGCATTAGCTGATGGATGGGTTATCACTTTCCCACAAGGGACCACGAAGTCGTTTAAACCTGTCCGTAAAGGGACAGCCCATATCATAAAACAGCATAAACCTTTAGTGGTGCCTATAGTGATCGATGGATTCCGACGTTCTTTTGATAAAAAAGGATTGCGGATTAAAAAGAAAAATATTTTACAATCCTTCACTATAAAACCTCCCCTCGAAATTGATTACGATCGAGAGTCTATTGAGGAGTTAGTAGAAAAAATTGAATATGCTATTGAGCAGCATCCTTCTTTTTTAAAAGTCATTCCCGCCGAAGTTTTAGAGGAACAAGAGCGTTTAAATGAATTGCGCCGCTGGTAGATTTTTACAATACGGGTTCAACTGAATAGCCTAAATCTCTAAGCAATTGTAATACACCTTCTTTTCCAGGTAAATGCGCGGCACCTACACCTATAAAAGTTGGCTTTTCTGCCATAATTTTCGGAAGTCGCGATTGCCAATTTCGGTTGCGTTTGTTGAGAAGTTCTTCTTCGAATTGGGAATAAAATTGGGTTTCTGAACTTTTAAATAATTCCATTAACGCATCGAGGTCTTCTTTGGTGTAACAGGCCAACATTTTTTCGGTTTCAGAGCCGTTGAATTCGATTCCTTTTTCGGCCAATTTTACCAATTCATGGGCTTGCTCTTTATAAGGAATGGCATCAAATACGGCCATTTGTTCCATCACTTTTTCGAGTCCGATGATCGCTTCGTTCTCACTTTTAGCTACTTTCATCAATTCTTGTTCCACCGATTGCATGGGGCAGGTTAACATTTTTGGGTACAACATGGCAGTGACCATAAAAGGTTTCATGGTATTCACCATTTTAGCGGAATACCCCAAGTGTTTCTTTAAAAAAGCATCAACCGTTGCAAAGTCTTTGGCAGAAAGCAAGGAATCCAAACGCTGACCATTTTTCATGTTTATCCCTGCCATCATGACCATTTGTAGGCTTGGGTCGTCCATGTCTAATTCTAAACAAACTTGTTGTGTTTTCTCCAAGGCCTCCAATACCTTAGGTTTTAACGTTGCATCACAAGTAATATGAATGGTACCAAACACATACGAGGGTTGGGTTAATCCATTCCCAGAAACTTTCCAAAGTAATGTTTTGGGGGTTTGTGCATAATTCCACACCGAGCACAATACACCGAGAAGTAGCGCTAATTTTTTCATTATAAATCAATTTTTTTCAATTCGTTGTAGTTTCGGAACAAACGTTTCATTAACGTACCATATATAAGGTAGTAAAACAATGCTGCAATACCAAAGAATGCCAATGAGAAAACGACTAAAATTATGATCGTGATCACCATGGCTTTGGGATTGTGGCTAATTTTTTGCATTTGCGGATTGGCGACAAAAGCCAAAACAAACCCTGCGATAGCACTCAATCCAATCATGATTAGGTTATACCATACATAGTATTTTACCGTACGTCGTGTTTTTAGGATGTCTTGCATCAATTTTTTGGTCGAACGCAAGGTCGAAATGTTTTTATAATTGACGTAGAATCCATAGATAAACGCCACTACTACCGCATAGTTGAAATAGGTGGTTATTTTGAAGTAGGGAATCATATATTCGGTATGATTTTTAACCATCACTTCGTCGGTGTTAAAAAACAAACTAATCGCGGTCCAAAGAGTTACTTCTAATATACTGATAATCAAAATCCATTTTACAATCGATGACGATCGTTTGTGAATCATGGCAGCGATATCCGACTCTTGTAATTGTGGAAAAGGGTTTGTTTGTTTGTTCCAATCCTTTTTTAATAAATCCAGTTCATTCATCATTCGTTACGGATTTAGTATTTTTTTTAATTTTCCTTTTATTCGATTCATTTTCACACGCGCATTGACTTCGCTGATTCCGAGTGTTTCGGATATTTCACTATAATCTTTCTCTTCCAAATACATGAAAATCAATGCTTTTTCAATGTCGTTGAGTTGGTGAATCGCTTGATACATCAACTTTAGTTGCTCTTCCTCTTCGGGATTGTAATCCTCTTGCTTGATAAAATAGCTCGCTTTTTCAAAGTCAACGGTGGCAACGGTTCGGGTATTTTTTCGATACAGGGTAATGGCTGTATTCAATGCCACGCGATAAGCCCATGTCGAAAATTTGGCTTCCCCTCTAAATTTTGGAAATGCCTTCCAAAGTTGAATCGTGATTTCTTGAAACAAATCATTGTGTCCCTCTTCATTATTGGTATAGAGGCGACAAATTTTGTGGACGAT
>NZ_JBEILJ010000011.1:0-57416 GCF_040379285.1 Flavobacterium sp.
AACACCCGATACTTGTTATGACTTATACGTTCAGGCCGTTTGTGGGCCAGGCGACTTAAGTAACTGGGTTGGTCCAAGAACAATAACAACACAAATTGCACCTCCGCAATGTGGTGGAATTTTTACTGACCCAGGTGGAGCTACAGCAAACTATGCCAATGGAACGGATTATACGATTACCATTTGCCCCACTATTACTGGGGAACAAGTAACGGTAACTTTTACTCAATTTAATACTGAAGCTAACTGGGATGGATTGTATGTTTTTGATGGGAACTCAATTACAGCTCAGCAATTAGCAAGCACCAATGGAGGAGGTAATGTGCCTGGAGGATTACCCGGCTCTTACTGGGGTAACTTAACAGGGGCTAATTTACCAGGTCCGTTTACCGCTTCAAGCGCCAATGGATGTTTAACGTTCCGTTTCCGAAGTGATGGTTCTGTAAATGCGCCAGGATGGATTGCGAATGTAACCTGTGCTCCTCCACCAACATGTCCAAAACCTTCTAATGTAATTGTAAGCAACGCTACCACTACAACAGCGCAAATTTCTTGGACTGAGATTGGAACAGCGACGCAATGGGAAGTATTGATTTTACCCGCGGGTTCACCGGTTCCTACCGCTGCATCTACAGGAATTGTTACAAGTTCCAACCCTTACAATGCTACAGGATTAAATCCTGCTACCCAATATGTAGTTTATGTTCGATCGTTATGTTCGCCTACAGATATAAGTTTGTGGTCTAATGTAAGAGCTTTCAATACGGTTATCGCTAATGATGAATGTATTAATGCAACCGTTACACCTGTAAATACTACCAATACATGTACTGTATTTTCAAGTGGAAGTTTGATTGGAGCTACTGCATCTGCACAGCCCAACACCTGTGGTGGTACTGATGACGATGATGTTTGGTTCAGCTTTACAGCGACTAGTACAACCCACACCATTAACTTAAATAACATTACTGGTGGAACTAATGATTTGTACCATGTATTGTATTCAGGTACTTGTGGAGCTTTGACTCAAATTTATTGTAGCGATCCTAATAACAGTACTGCTAATAACTTGACTCCAGGGCAAACCTATTATGTGCGTATTTACTCATGGACAGCGACACCTAATCAAACCTCTAGTTTCCAAGTATGTATAGGAACTCCAACCCCGCCGCCAAGCTGTATTACCAATACACCGGCAGGGAATACTTGTGCTGTGGCAACCCCAATTTGTAATTTAAATGGCTATTGTGGTAACACCTCTGCTACGTATACATCAGATTCATGGCCAGAATTAACTGCAGAATTCTGTGGTTCTTTAGAGAATAACTCTTTCTTATCGTTTGTAGCTTCAGAAACTACGATTTCATTTGATGTTTGGGTAACCAGTAGCGAAGACAACAGTGGTATTCAGATTATGGTATTCGGCGCCGCAAACTGTGGTTTCGGACCTGTTACCGAATATACTTGTTGGAGCCCTGGGGAGGTTCCTGCTGGATCAACAAATATTTCCGCAACAGGATTAACAGTTGGGCAAACCTACTATATTATGATTGATGGATTTGCTGGTGACGTTTGTGATTATGTCATCGCTTCAAATTCGGGGATTCAAGCTCCAGTTCAAATTACAACCTCAACCAATACCACAACACCAACCATCTGTTTGGGTCAAACCGCAACCTTGAATGCATCAGGTGGAAATGGCGTGTTTACATGGTCAACGCCTTCAGGAAGTTTAAGTTCAACTACGGGTTCTTCAGTCGTATTTACACCTCCTGGAATTGGAACATTTAATATTACAGCGACCTCAACAGCAGGAAACGTTAACTGTCCTCAATCGGCATCGAGTACGCAAACCATTACCGTTATTGATTACTTTGTGCCTAATTTCAACCCAATTGCCAATTTCTGCGCTGGAACAACGGCTCCAACATTGCCGACGACATCTACTAATAGTGTTACGGGAACTTGGTCACCCGCTACAGTTAGTAACCTAGAGGGAACAACAACCTATACCTTTACACCCGATGTAACGTTTTGTGCCAATCCAACAACACTGTCTATCACGGTAGATCCT
Organism: Flavobacterium sp.; assembly: GCF_040379285.1. GTDB lineage: Bacteria > Bacteroidota > Bacteroidia > Flavobacteriales > Flavobacteriaceae > Flavobacterium. Next base: position 2,075 of record NZ_JBEILJ010000011.1, read on the forward strand.
TTAATCACACCAACGTTTGTGACTCCAGCGCCATTGTGTCTTGGTTCACCAGCTCCCGTATTACCAACTTCGTCAGGAAATGGAATCACTGGAACTTGGAATCCAGCTACAGTTAGTAACACAGCCACAGGGACCTACGTATTTACACCTGATCCTGGGCAGTGTGCCTCTAATGTGACATTGACTGTTACGGTTTTACCAAGTTGTGATTTTGGTAGTTATGCCAACGCGGTTTGGTTGACCAATTGCGAAACATCTAATTTCTTTAATACGCAGGGAACAGGAACCAATATTATTGGTCCAACACAAAACGTTTTCCCAAATAGCGATTTAGGAACGTATGTTCAAAACTCAGGATCATTAAAATTACGTGGGGCTGAAGTAAAAACCTTCAAGTCAGCTACAGCCAATGTTTGTAGTGCACGTTTATTCTATCGAATTTATCCTGTAACAGGTATTCCGGGAACCTTTACTTCAATCGATTTACCATTCTTAGATGATTGTACTATTGACAGTGACTCCAATGGTTCGGTGGATACTTTCCCAACAGGAGGTCCTTGTAACATTCGCGACCAAAAATGGCAACGCGTATTGAGTGATGCCCAATCACCAATAGACCTTACAACCCTCCCTCCAGGGGATTACAAAGTTGAAGTGTATTATGAATTAACAGGAGATGTTAACTCACCATCACAATGTGATGATATACAATTGATTAATAATGGAGGAGCAAACTTCATTGCTAACTATACCATTCAATCACAACCCGTATATACGAGTACCAATCCAACTACTTGTGGGGGAAGTGATGGAACCATTACTATTTCAGGTTTGGCGCCCAATACATCGTACAATGTTGGCTATACCTTTACGTTACCTAATCCACCAACATCCTACACTTCTAATAATTCAGGGGTAATTGTAATTACAGGTTTAACAGCAGGTACTTATTCTAGTTTCGTGGTAAGTGTGAATGGATGTATTTTACCAAATGCTACTCCAATTGTATTGGTTAATCCTACTCCACCTACTGTAAGTTTGAGCAACGTAACGGTTTGTGCTTCAAGCCCAGCAACAGTTACCGCTATTCCTTCAGGAAACAGCACATATTCGTATATTTGGACTGTTCCCACAGGAGCTACTGACCCAGGTAATGTGAGTACATTTAATGCGACAATCTCGGGCACATATACCGTTACAATTACAGATACGGTAACCAATTGTGTGGGCAATACGGCGACAGCACAAGTAACTATCAATCCCGTTCAGACACCTTTGTTTGATCCTATTGCACCTTTGTGTTTGAATGCAACCGCTCCAGTATTACCAACGTCATCCACAAATGGAATAACCGGCACATGGAATCCAGCAACGATTGATACCAGTGTTGCAGGTCAGGTGGTTTATGAATTTACACCCGATGCAGGTCTATGTTTAGCGACTGTTTCAATTACTGTTGTTGTAAATAGTACGCCAACTCCAGTAGTTTCGATTACACAACAAGCAACGTGTGCAACCCCTACGGGAACCATTACGGTAACTTCCCCAGTTTCTAGTACAGGAACCGTTGCCAACGATTTGTTTATTTCAGAAGTAACCGATTCCAATGCGGGTTCATTATCGTATGTTGAGTTGTATAATGCGACAGCGAATACTATTAATCTAGGTACTTATGCTATAGGTGTTGCCAATAATGGAATTCTCTTTTATGGATTTGGAGAACTTTTGAATGATGTGAATTTAGCACCAGGCGCAACCTATGTTATTGCTTTAGGAAACGATAACTTCTGTCCCTCTACACCAGGCGCTGACGGTTCTTTAGCAGCTCAAACATTCGGTTCAGGTTCGATTAACTTTAGTAATAATGAACACGATCATATCGGACTTTTCAAATTTTCGGATGACCCTGAACCTGTTTTAGTTTTAGTGGATAGCTGGGGTGTTTTAGGTTCAGATAATTGGGCACCAACCTCAATTACGGGACCTCAAGGAGCCTCTTTCCGACGACTTAATAATGTTACATTACCAAGTACAACATACAATAACGCCGATTGGACTGTTGTTAATTTTGAAGGGAGCGGTCTAGCTAATTGTGATAACAACGATTACAGTGGTATCGGCAACTTTGCCCCAGCTACTCCTATTCAATACGAATATGCTGTGGATAATGGCACTTACCAAACCAACCCAGTCTTTACGGGCCTAACTCCAGGACAGCATACGGTAATTGTTCGCGATGTGGTTACGGGATGTGTTTCACAAGTCGTGACAATCACTATCAATACTCCAGAGTTGTTACCAGCAGTTACGGGAATTAGCTATACAAGTCCGGTTTGTGCCAATGCAGTGTCTACATTAACACCCAACACCTCAATTGCTGGATTTACAGCAGGAGGGCAGTATACTGCTGATTCACCGAATTTGAGTATTGACGCTACAACAGGTATAATCAACGTTGCAGCTTCTCAACCGGGAACGTATAATGTAACGTATACAATTACTCAAAATACTACTAACTGTCAAGAGGCAGGAAGTACTTCGGTACAAATCATCATCAATGCTCAGCCTACAGTAACCGTTTCAAGTGCTACAATCTGTGAAGGTCAAACCGCTACAGTTACGGCAACTCCAGGTGATTCTTCAACATACTCATATGCATGGACTGTACCTGCAGGGGTAACCGATCCTGGAAATGTGGCTTCCTTTACTACAACAGTTGCTGGAACATACAGTGTGATAATTACGAATACAAGTACAACTTGTACAAGCAATAGCGCAAGTGGAACAGTAACGGTTAATCCGCTACCTACAGTTACAGTAAATTCAGCTACCGTTTGTCAAGGTCAATCGGCGACCATTACTGCAACACCTGGCGATGGAAATACCTACAGCTACGCTTGGACTGTGCCGTCGGGAGTAACCAACCCCGGAAACGCAAGTAGCTTTACGGCAATAGTGGCAGGAACTTACTCCGTTGTGATTACCAACACTGCGACAGGTTGTTCTAGTTCATCTGCAACGGGAACGTTCACGGTTAATGCGTTACCAACTGTAACTGTAACAGGTGAAACTATCTGTTCAGGCGCAACAGCGGATGTTACAGCCACACCAGGTGCTGCAGGTTCTTACACTTATGTATGGACGGTTCCAACAGGTGCTACCAACCCTGGTAATGTAGCAAATTTCTCAACCGCTGTGGCTGGAACATATAGTGTAATTATTACCGATACTACTACAGGTTGTGCCAGTACTTCTGCGAGTGGAACGGTTGTATTTGTTCCTTCATTTAACTTTACTATTGATGCAGGATGTAATGGAAATGAATATGTCTTGGAAGTTCAAGCGATAAATAATACATTTGACATCGGTGGAGCTAGTTTCGACTGGGTATGGATTAATGGCAGCACTTCAACTCCTGTAGGAGCCAATCAACTTACCTTTAACGTAACCGATTATTTGAATTCAACAACTCAAGTAGAGGAATTACCGCTAACATTTGGAGTCACTGTAACCAATGCCGAAGGCTGTACACAATTCAATACCGTTGTGTTAACCTCAATTTATTGTGACATTCAAAAAGGTATTTCACCCAATGGTGACGGTTTAAATGATTTCTTTGACTTGGAACAAAAGAATGTGAAGCAGTTGAGCATCTATAATCGTTATGGAACCCAAGTATATACTCGTGCTAACTACACAAATCAATGGTATGGTCAATCAGATAATAATAACGAATTACCTGACGGAACCTACTATTATGTGATTGAGTTCAATAACGGTCAGTCAACCAAAACAGGATGGATTTACATCAACAGAGAAGTGAAATAACAAACAAATAATAAATGAAAAATTTCAAAACGATGAAAAAACTATATTTCCTAACCGCTTTTGCACTGCTTGCCGTTCTCGATGCTAGTGCGCAGCAAGACCCACATTACACTCAATATATGTACAATATGAGTGTAATCAACCCTGCTTACGCTGGATCCAAAGAGAACATGTCTGGAGGTTTATTGTACCGCAAGCAGTGGGTTGAAATTGAAGATGCACCTACCACGGGAACCTTCTTTTTACACAGTCCTGTTGGAAAAAATGTGGGGTTAGGTATTTCTGCAATTACCGATAAAATTGGTCCAGTAGAAGAAAATAATATCTACACCGATTTCTCTTATACCTTAAACTTAGGAGGTGAAAGCCGCTTGGCATTTGGACTTAAAGCAGGAGCCACTTTTCACAAAGTCGGTTTATTTAGCGAGGTGTATAATAACGTACCAGACCCAAATGACCCAGCGTTTAGAGAAAATACCAACAGTACTTATTTGAATTTAGGGACGGGTCTTTTCTATTATACCAACAAGTTTTATGTCGCTTTATCAGTACCAAACATGCTAAAATCAAAACACCTTGACTTTAATGGGCGACAGTTTGGTACCGAAACACAACACTACTTCTTAACGGGGGGGTATGTATTTGATTTATCTCCATCTGTTAAATTCAAACCTTTTGCCTTGGTGAAAACGGCTTTCCAAGCTCCCGTATCGTTTGATGTTTCTACAAACTTCTTGTTTAATGATAAATTCGAAATCGGAGCAACTTACCGAAGAGAAGATTCATTTGGCGCAATGGTAAACTATGCTATTACACCCAACTTACGCATCGGGTACGCTTACGATCACATCGTTTCGGATCTAAAAGTGACGACACCTGCTTCGCACGAGGTCATCTTGTTGTTTGACTTGAACTTCCCGAAAAAAGTTTCTCAGTCTCCTCGTTATTTCTAATCTTAAACCTAACTTTCAAAATGAAAAAACTATATATAGCTTTAAGTTTTGCGGCCATCAGCAGTTCTATTTGTGCTCAAAATAAAGACACTAAGACTGCAGATAAACTTTTCAATCGTTATGAATATGTAAAAGCTGCTGAAGAATATCAAAAATTGGTAGATAATGGGAAAGCAGATGGGTATGTTTACAAGCAATTGGCCGATACCTATTTCAACATGTTTAATTCAGCTGAAGCCACTAAGTGGTATGCTAAAGCCGTTGAAACAGATCAGGATGCAGAAACCTATTTCCGCTACGCACAAATGTTGAAAGCCAATGGCAAATATGAAGAATCCAACAAGCAGATGAGCAATTTTGCAGCCAAAGCACCCAATGATCAACGTGCTAAAGCTTTTAAAGAAAATCCAAACTATGTTCCTCGTATTTTAAGCAAACGTGTAGAATATACTGTTGATAATACTACATTGAGTTCAGATAAATCGGAGTTCGGAGCTGTTTTATTTAACAATGAAGTTTATTTTACCAGCGCCCGAAACGGTGCCCGTAAAAATTACGGTTGGAACGATGAACCGTATCTTGATGTTTATAAATCCGTACGAAATGATAACGGAACTTTAGCCGAGCCAACATTAGTTACAGAAGTTAATTCAAAATTCCATGATGGTCCTGTAACAATCACAGCCGATGGAAATACAATGTACTTTTCTTCCGATAGTTTCCGTGAAAAATCATTCCAAAAGGACAAAACCAATAAACTGAAATTAGGTAGAAACAATTTATATGTTACCACAAAATCAGGCGATACATGGGGTAATATTAAATCGTTATCATTCAATACTAGTGAGTTCTCAACCAGCAACCCAAGTGTTTCACGAGATGGTAAAACATTGTATTTTTCTTCTGATATGCCGGGAAGTATTGGTGGTGTAGATATCTGGAAAGTTGCTGTTAATGCTGATGGAACCTATGGAAACCCTGAGAATTTAGGATCAAAAGTAAACACTGAGGGCAACGAAAGTTTCCCCTACATTTCCGATGATAATTCTACATTGTATTTCGCTTCAAGCGGACGTCAAGGATTGGGTGGTTATGATGTGTATATGATTGACCTTGCCAAAGGAGGTGAGGCTGTTAACATGGGTAAACCAATCAACACAGAAAAAGACGATTTTGCCTTTACTTTTAACAAAGACAAAAACATTGGATACCTATCGAGTAACCGTAATGGGAATGATGATATTTTCAGTGCAACCCCAATCTGTGGTGTTGATGTACTAGTATTGGTTTCTAATGCTAAAACTGGAGAAGTTCTTTCCAACGCCAAAGTTTCAATCTTGGACGATAAAAACAATGTCATTGCGACTGAAAATTCTAACGATAAAGGAGAAGTTTCCTATCGTGTAGAATGTAATAAAGCGTATACTATTCAAGCATCAAAAGACGGATTTGAAGGCAATGCATTTCCAGTTGCTAAAAGCAAAGGACCCAAGGTCGATGTAAAAGCACCGTTGAACCCAATCGAAGTGATTGTAACCGAAACCGAAGTGGTTTTGAATCCGATCTTCTTCGAGTTTGACAAGAGCAATATCACGCAACAAGGCGCATTCGAATTGGATAAACTTGTTCAAGTCATGAAAAACAACCCCAACATGGTTATTTTCGCGAAATCACATACCGACCGTCGCGGAGGCGATAAATACAACATGAACTTGTCTGAACGTCGTGCACAGGCTACCGTACAGTACATCATTTCTAAAGGTATTGACGCCGCTCGTATTTCAGGTAAAGGTATGGGTGAAACCGAACCCAAAGTGGCTTGTACTTCATGTACTGAAGCGGAACACGCACAAAACCGTCGTTCTGAATTCTTAATCGTTAAGAAATAATCCCCAACGATAAATATCAAAAAAGACAGCTCGAAAGGCTGTCTTTTTTGATTTTAACAACAATTAATTGGCGTTCCTATTAAGATTGCGTTTTAGTAAAAAATAGCGCTTAAAACGCTTTATTTTCGCGCAAGGGGAAAAGTTAAACCCACCTCCCTTCTTTTAAGGCGCCAACTGGAAACTTTAAACCTAACACGTGGCTTTAGCCGACTGATGTAGCGAAGCGAAATAAACCTACTTCACTACCACACCACGCTGCCACAAAATCGGCACTTCTTCGGTCGCCCGTTCATTGATCGTATTCTTGCGGAAAATAAACTTTTTATCATACAACGTATTCCCAATAAAATACGTCACCATAAACTCATTGTTCAAAGCCAGCACTCGCGGTTCAATCATTTCGATCTTCACCGCCGAAACCGAAGGAACTTTGACATACGCATGCCGCAACAACGACGTTTTTTTCATCTCCCCATCGAGGGTGCCAAAAGCCTTCGAAACTACCATAACACTCTCCAAATCATGGTCGGAATCGTTGATCAAAAAAACATACCATACCTTATCCATAAAGTCGTCATTCCACTCCTGAACGGCCGCCATAAATACATTTTCAACTTTCGGAATTACAATATCTGCCTTCATTTCAATCTCGCGTTTATCTCTAAGTGTTACCCACAAAAAAACCGCATTTCTCTCGAGCTGCGGCTTACTATTTTAAATACTCGTTTTGAATTGCTCCAAAAAGCGCACATCGTTTTCATAAAACATCCGAATATCGCCAATCTGATACAACAACATCGCAATGCGCTCTATCCCCATACCAAAAGCAAATCCATTGTATTCCTCCGAATTAATCCCGCAGTTCTTCAACACATTCGGGTCGACCATCCCACAACCCATAATTTCCAACCATCCGGTTCCTTTCGTAATACGGTAATCGGTCTCTGTTTTTAATCCCCAATAAATATCGACTTCAGCACTGGGCTCCGTAAAGGGGAAGTACGATGGGCGTAAACGTATTTTCGACTTGCCAAACATCTCTTTGGTGAAGTATAAAAGCGTTTGCTTCAAATCGGCAAACGATACATCTTTATCAATATACAAGCCCTCTACCTGGTGAAAAATACAATGCGAACGCGACGATACCGCTTCATTGCGAAACACACGCCCCGGTGAAATAGTCCGAATAGGAGGCTTGTGACTTTCCATGTACCGCACCTGCACCGACGACGTATGCGTACGCAACAATACATCGGGATTCGTTTGTATAAAAAACGTATCTTGCATGTCCCGCGCCGGATGGTATTCGGGCAAATTCAACGCCGTAAAATTATGCCAATCGTCTTCGATTTCAGGACCTTCCGAAACATTAAATCCAATCGTCGAAAAAATATCAATAATCTGATTTTTTACCAACGAAATCGGATGACGCGCACCCACCGCAAAAGGCATTCCCGGACGTGTTAAATCGCCATATTTCCCCTCACTGTCCGCACCGCTTTCCAACGATTCCTGCAAACTACGTACCTTTTCTTCGGCCACCGCTTTCAACGTATTGATCACCTGCCCAAACTCTTTTTTCTGATCGTTCGGAATGTTTTTGAACTCGTTAAAAAGCGCTTTCAACAACCCTTTACTCCCCAAATACTTAATTCGGAACGCTTCCAACGCCTCTTTATTCTTGTCGTTGAACGCTTTAGCTTCTTCAATATGTTGTTTAATTGTATCAATCATGGTCCTGTAATTCTGCTGCAAAAATAGGATTTTCCGCCCAATTGGGGACACGAATCCGCTTTTCGTTTTTAATTTTTTGGAGCAACAACCCCCTATTTTTTCACAACCTCCCTCCGGTGTTCCGCTTTAGTCCCTCGTTCCTCGGGCGCTGCCGCTTCACCCCGGGCTAGCAATAAAGGAGCACATTTCAAAACGCGATTTTTAATGTCGCCTCTACGTAATCAATCCGTTTTCCAAAAAATAACCCACAATCGCTTCTTTCATTAACAGCGTTTGCTCCCCAGCTTTCAACGCAGGTAAGGCATCTTTGGCTTTGAAATGCGGCCAACCGTCACGGTCAACGTAATCAAATTCGTAGTAGCCATAAGGCACCAACAAGCGACAAATGGCAATATGCATCAAATTGACTTTGTCGTCTTTTTGAAATTTTTGGTGTACTTTACCCAATTCTTGAATTCCAATAAGGTAAATGATGCCATCCAAATCCAAAGGCTCTCCATCGGTAAAACGATCAGATAACAATTGAATGACGGCCTCCCAACGGCGTTTTAAGGGTTCGTCTCTAGACAAGGTAGAATAGGTATAAAGAATAGTAATTTTTTAATCGTGCAAAAATACAACATTACCAGCGATTAGGGGTTCAATTCGCGAATCATTGTGCGTTGTACCCATCCCGAGCTCGCATCCGAAAGCCGAACATTCGCCCATTGCGCTGTTTTGGAAAGTACCCAAACCTTGGCTCCCTCGCGTAATTTTACTTTCTGTTCACTGCCCATCCGGGGTTCGCTCCAAACCGCTGTACGGTCTTGAAAAACAATAGCACTGCGGTCGGAATACACTTCATTTTTTTGAAAAAAACCGGCAAAAAGACTTCCCAAAAGCAACAATAGCGAGAGCGACATGCCCGTAAAATAACGTCGTTTTTGAACAGGCGAACGTGAAACATAATAGCCTGCAAAACAACCAAAAACCACCAACGCCCATCCAATGGCTACCATTCCCCATTGATCATACGACAGTACCGTAGTGGCTTGGTGTAGCATTTTTTCAAAACCTACTTGCGGTAGTTGTGGCAGCGTGTCTTTACAGCGTTCTTCTGCATAGCCCAAATTGATTTCAATCGCTTTATCGGTAGGATCCAACAATCGCGCTTTTTCTAAATGATAGATCGCTGGAGCAATTTGCTTGCGTTGGTAATAACTGTTACCTAAATTAAAATGTAAGGCCGCACCTGTTTTTCCGGCCGCCAATTCTTTTTCATAATACGAAATCGCCTCAGCATACTTTCCTTTGCTGTAAGCCGCATTGCCCGCGTCAAATTCAGCTTGCGCTCGACCCACAAGGCAACTCAAAAGCAGCCCCAAAAAAGCAAGGTTTAACTTCATGACAATTGTTTTTCAAGTTCGGTAATCAATCGTATCGCGGTGTCGTAATCGTTTTGTATTGCCGTAGCCGATGAAGGTGCAAAGCGCGCCATTTCACAACTTTCTAAGAGTTGAATAAATTCAGTTACCGTAGGAGACGCAGCATTTCGTTGTAACAACAATTCCCGTATGGTTTCTTTTTGCATTTCAGTGGTTTCCAATAATAATTTGACCTTTAAAAAGTTGTGCAACGCCCGTTCCAACGCATCATAAAATGGTCCTTTCGATTGTAAGTAGGTCCCCGCCTCCGAAAGATAACGTTTTACCAACACCTTTTTCATTCGTATCAATTTACCTACGGTATCCGCTTCTGCGGCGGCTTTTCGTCGGCGTACCAAAACCAACAAAGGAATCGCCATAAAAGGCATGAGTAACAAACAGTAAAACAGCGGTGAACCCAAGAAATCTGGACGAACTTCTGATACGAGTTGGCCCATTTTTGGCGTATTCACAAAGGCATCGCGAACGCTTTTTTGGCGCGCGTTACTAGCATAGCCGCCTGCGGGTAATCCAGGACCGTCGGTTACCTTTATAGTCAGTGGGGGACTCGTGAGCGTGCGGTATTGTTTACTGCGCAAATCGAAATAGCTAAATCGGAGGTCTTTTAACACATACGTTCCTTTCGCTTGAGGCACTACTGTGTAGCGGTCAGCAATCGAACCCGTCATTCCTGAAAGCGGTGTTGTCACGTTCTCCAAATGCTCGGGGTCGTAAACTTCCAAATTTTCGGATAATTCTAGACGCGGAATTTGAAATAGCTTCAGGTTTCCTTGACCTGAAACTTTCAAGGTCAGATCGAGTGATTCACCAAATTTTAAAGTCGTTTTGGAGGGAACAACGGTAAAGCTAAAGTCACCCACGGCCCCGCTAAACTTCTCAGGCTTGTTGGTTTCAGGCAACGCTTTTACGGTAATCGTCTTTCCCGAGGAGGTCAATCGACGGCTGTCATCCATCGTGATGATTTCACCAAAAATCGTTATACGTCCCGTGGGAACCCGGCAATCAACCTCCAAAATGTACGGGTCGATTTCGAGACTCCCCGATTTCTGCGGATACAAAACGGCTTTTTTGAGTACCACCGAAAGACAGCGCTTCCCTTTGTAAACCGTTTGTTCAGGTTCAAAATTATCTGTCTCTATTTCTTGACTCCAAAAATCATTAAAGCGCGGTTTTTGGATATCTCGGGCATCATTAATATCGGTGTTATAGCTAAAGTACAACTTTTGTACTACCGTGATGGGTTCGTTGACATAAGGGTTGCTATTCGACACTTCGGTCACCAAATACATCGAAGAGCTTCGAGCCACAGGTGCCGTATTGGGGTCGTTGGAAGGGTCAACGGCAGGTGTTACCGTAACTTTGACCGAATTACTGCGGTAAATGCGGTTGTTGAACTCGATAGCCGCGGGCTTGATCGTGAATGTCCCTTTCTTTTCTGCAATTAAAAAATAGGTGTAGGTTTTATGAAACATGCCTTTTCCGTTCACCCATATTTCACGAATGTTTTGTGAGGGTCCAGAAAAAACCGAAAAGCCACTTTCTTCAAAGTCGGGCGCTTCAAAGTTATCGCCATCAACATTCATCGTAAACTCCACCCGAAACCGTTCGTTAACGGCCACAGTGGCCTTACTCACGTCGGCTTCAAATTTAACTTGGGCCGATACCGTGAGGGAAATCCATAATACTACTAAGGTTACAATTCGTTTCATCGTTCAATGACAAAAGATTACCAATCTTTCTCGGGTTTTCCGGGAGCCGTTTGGGCACTTTTCTCTTTGCGCTTTAATTGGACTTTTTTCTCTTCATTATTGACTGCGTCCAATAAGTTGTCAATACGTTGTTTGTTATTCCCCGAAGGACGCGGTTGCGGATCGGGTTCTTGATTTTGCCCGCTTTTGTTTTCGGGTTTATCTTCTTGACTTTTATTTTTTTGATTTCCTTGGGAATCGTCGGGACGTTGGTTTTTTTCTTTCTGTTTGCTCTTGTCGTCCTTCTTTTTGCCACCATCTTCCGGCGGTGGATTCTCTTTGTTCATTTTTTTTGCCAACGCATAGTTATAGCGCGTTTCTTCATCCCGCGGATTGTTGCGTAAGGCGTCTTTATAAGCGCGTTCGGCCAAATCGTATTTTTTCTCCAGCATCAAAGCATTGCCCAAATTATGGAATGCTTTGTGTTTTTCAGCTTTAGTTTTAGCTTTCTCAGCGGCTTGTAAAAACTTGAATTTTGCTTCACCGCCTTGGTTTTGTTTATAAATCGAAGTGCCTAAATTATACGAAGCTGCTGCTTTATTGGGTTGTTTCGCTACCGATTCACGGTAAATTGCTTCTGCATCGGCGTACTTTTTTTCCGAAAAAGCAGCATTTCCTTTGGGCAATTGCGTATCGGCCTCCTGTCCCCACGAGACAAAGGTCACCCATACCAAAAGCCCACACCAAAAGCCGTTATTTCGTTTCATTTTTTTCATTAAATAAATTTAATTTACGCAACCAGGCTGTTCGACGCTCCCGAATCAAAAGATCCAAAAATAAGGCAACAAACGCAAATCCCAAAAACCATTGAAATTGCGATTGATAATCGGCAAGTAATGATTCTCCAAATTCGGTTTTCTCTGAATTGTCGAGTTGTTTTTTCACAAAATCAACCGCTGTTTTGGTGGTATTCCCATCAACGTAGCCTCCGTTTCCTATTTGGGCGACCTCTTCCAATATTTTTGAATTTCGTTGGGTACGTACCACTTCATTATTGGAATCGCGAAGGTATTGCACACTTCCATTTTCCATTAATTTAATCGGTCCCCCTTGTTCGGTGCCAATACCTACGGTTACGATGCGCATTTTTACATCTTTGGCGATTTCGGCTGCTGCGACTGCATTATTGCTGTGGTCTTCCCCATCAGAGAGGATAACCAGAATTTTACTGGTTTTGTCTTTTTCGTTAAAATACCGCGTCGCTGCGAGTTGAATGGCCAAGTCTATAGAGGTTCCCTGTGCCGAAATCATCTCGGGACTCATACTTTGCAGAAACATTTTGGCCACCCCATAATCAGAAGTCATTGGCAGTACAGGAAACGCACTTCCCGAGTAGGCAATGAGTCCAATACGGTCACCCGACAAGCGATTGATAAGTTGAGAAACAATTTGTTTACTTTTTTCCAAACGGTTGGGCGCGACATCATTGGCGAGCATACTTTTGGAAACGTCAATCGCAAAGACCAAATCGACACCACGCGTTTTCACTTTTTCGGTCGTCGTTCCAATCTTCGGATTGACCAAAGCAATGATGACCAATACGATGCCAAACAAGCTCAATCCAAACTTCAAAGCGGGCTTGAAAGTGGAGCGGTCAGGACTCAAATAACTGATTTTGTCGGATAGGCCAAATTCTTGTTGTTTTCGCCGTCTCCAATACCGATTGTATACCCAAAGTCCCAGAAACGCTGGAACGAGCACCAAAGCATAGAAATATAGTTTCTTTTCTAATTCGTACATAAGCTATATAAACGAGCGATAAAGCGTTTGACGCAAACCTACTTCCAACACTAAGAGCACTAAAGCAAGGAGTGCGAAGGGGCGAAATTGTTCCTCATAATCATAATACCGTAATTCTTCAATTTCGCTAGTTTCCATCTGATTGATTTCATCATAAATGGCTTCCAAACGGCTATTACTGGTGGCTCGGAAATACTTTCCACCTGTTTTTTTGGCGATGGACTTCATCAGTTTTTCATCAATTTCCACCTTCATATTTCGATAGACCAAAGTTCCATCAGGGGTATAGCCCACCGGGAAGGGCGCCATGCCGTTGGACCCCAATCCGATGGTATACACTTTGATTCCGTATTCTTTAGCCAAATCGGCCGCAGTTTCGGGTTCGATAAACCCCGCATTATTGATACCGTCGGTCAAGAGAATGATCACCCGACTCTTGGCTTTGCTTTCCTTCAATCGGTTGACCGCAGTAGCGAGTCCCATACCAATTCCGGTTCCATCATCAACGGTTGGGTCGTAATTCAGATCTTGCAACATCTGTTTTACAATGGATTTGTCGGTGGTTACGGGCACTTTTGTATAGGCTTCCCCAGCATAGACCACAATGCCAATGCGATCGTTGGGACGATCATCGACAAAACGGTCAGCTACTTTTTTCAAGGCCTCCATACGATTGGGTTCCAAGTCTTTGGCCAACATACTACTCGATAAATCCACCGCCATAACGATGTCAATACCTCGTGTCGTTTTGGTTTGGTTACTCACATCAACGGTTCTAGGACGTGCCAATCCAATAATAATCAAGGCTAAAGCGACCAATCGAAACACTATCAGGTAGGGTTTGAGTAAGACTTTCCAATTGACCAATCCTTCCAAACCTGAAACAGCGGGTAAGGTCAACGTTACCGATTGTTGTTTTCGCAAACGGTAAAGCCATACTCCTGCGATCGGCAATAACGCCAAGAGCAACAAAAACTCAGGATGTAAAAAGCTCACTTTATCCATTGAAATTAAATAATTGTAATTTTATGGAACCTTGAATGCGTTCTAAAATTTTCTTCCCAAACGGATCGTCTTCTCGGTAACTTACGGCCACTTGTTGCAATCCACCATTTTGGTTAAACAGCAAAATTTCATAATACCGTCGATGTTGTTCGCCATCTTGATCTTCCACCGTCATGGTACCATAGGCGCGAATGCCTTTGACCCCTTCTGCAATTTCAAACGTTCCGTCATTTTTATACAAAATATTGCGCGCTCCTTGATTTTCCCAACTTTTGGTGATTCCTTCCAACACTTTGTCGTAGTCAATTTGCGTCGTTTCTTTGTCGTAATACGGATTTTTCTCTTGTTTGTAATAATTCGTTCCAACCAATACAAACAAGGGTTCCTGTAACGAGCCTTGCGAGAAGGTGCGCATTTCCTTGACGACGGCATAGGTGTTTTTCGCCCATTTTTCCGAGTCTATGCGGGTAAGTACTTTAGGGGTTTCGAGTTCCACATTGGGGTCACCGTAGGCACTTGTAATCCATTCGCCTTCATACATTTCTTTCGTGGGATTGCCCAAAATGGCATCTTTTATAATATCAATCCCAAAATAAGCGATCGACCCACCTATGAGAATCCCAACGGTTGCAACACTAGCAATAGCGATACGAAGTTGTTTTTGTTTACGGGCTTTCGCTTCTTGTTTTTGACGTGCCAATTCGCGTTGTTGGGCATTCCAAGCTTCTAGTTCATCGGTTACTTCTTCAATTTCGGGAATTGCTTTATTGATGGTAATTATCGTAGTTGCAATGCGATTTTTATCCGATTCAATCGCTTGAATGTCGGGACGAACTTTGGCAAATTTCACCAAATCTGCTTGGCGCAACACCTGTTCAAGCGTAGCAATAGTCTCGGTCGAAAGACGCAAATTCTTATTTTGACTCACGTGTTCCAAGATGGTAATAAGCTCAGAAGTTGTGCGTTCCATAGCAGGAATTTCGATTTCTTCCTCGAGATAGGTTCGAACGATTTCGGTAAGTTCTGAGTAAAAATGCTTCACTTCCCCTTTTGAAACCCATTGCGCAGCATCCAAGGCCATGAGTTTCTGAGTAGCTTTTTCGATGGGTTTTACAAGAGGTTCGGGGGTAGCTGTTGGCGTTGTTATTTTTCGATTTTTTAGAATTCGATACAGGATAAAAACGACCACAAGCACGCCTACTATTCCCAAAACAATCCACCACCCTAGCCCATTGTTGGGCGAAGGTGCTGCCTCTATGGTTTTGATGTCGTACATTTTTTGTTTCAACGTGTCCACCAGAACAGGCACTACCTCGATGGTAATCGGTTGGGTGTAAACGTCTTTTTTTGCAATTTTCACCGCTAGTTTGGGAAGGATATATTGCCCAGAGTCAAATTGGGTTAGCCCATATTTTTTGACAAATTCCCAGCGGTCGGATTTTTTAACGGTATCAATAGGGTAGGATTCCAAAACTTCCAAGGGGCCAAATTGTTGTCCTTTCGGAAATTGTACCCGTGTATTGGGAGCTACTTGCGTTCGTAGCGTAAGCAGAAATTCCGATCCAATTTTTTTGCGCACCGAGTCCATGGAAGCTTCCACGCGTTGCGCACAAACCGGTTCCAACAACCCTAGGGTCAAAAGGCATCCAACAATCCACTTTTTCATTACGCTCGGGCTTTAAAATAACTTAATAATCGGGTTACATAGCTTTCATCCACACGGGATTGAACGGTACCCGCGCCACAACGGGAAAACAACTCTTTAAAGCGCGCCACTTTTTCGCGATACAAAGCGGCATAACGTTGCCGAACAATCGCTGTTCCGGTATCGATGATTGCGATTTGCCCTGTTTCGGCATCGAGGGTTTCTACAATACCTAGATTGGGAAGTTCGGCCTCCCGCGGATCATAAATTCGAAAACCCGTTACATCGTGCTTTTTACTGGCAATTTTCAACGGTTTTTCATAATCATCGGGGCACAAGAAGTCAGAAATCACAAAGACAATCGCTTTTTTCTTTTGGGTAGCCGACAAAAATTGCAAGGCTTGTCCCAAATGTGTGCGTTTGCTTTGCGGTTTAAATTCGATAAGTTCGCGTATAATCCGTAAAACGTGTGATTTACCTTTTTTGGGTGGGATATACAATTCGATTTGATCGGTAAACAAAATCAACCCAATTTTATCGTTGTTTTGTGTAGCAGAAAAGGCCAACGTTGCGGCAATTTCAGTGATGATTTCACGTTTTAAATACTGTTGACTTCCAAAGTTTTCCGAACCCGAAACATCCACCATAAGCATCATCGTCAATTCCCGTTCCTCTTCAAAAACTTTGACATAGGGTTCGTTGTATCGTGCGGTTACATTCCAATCAATAGCCCGAACATCATCGCCAAATTGATATTGACGCACTTCTGAAAAGGTCATACCGCGCCCTTTAAACGACGTGTGGTATTCTCCCGAGAACACATGGTCGCTCAGACGACGGGTTTTGATTTCGATTTTTCTAACCTTTTTTAAAATTTCTTTGGTATCCATGGATTTGGAGTCGTAAGTCAATGAAGTCGTAAGTCAATCGTTAATAATTATTAAACTGCAAACTGTCACTGCAAACTGTCAACTGATTTAGGGCACTTCGATTTGATTGACAATTTTGTTGATGATGTCGACCGAAGTGATGTTTTCGGCTTCGGCTTCATAGGTTACGCCCACGCGGTGACGAAGGACATCATGCACAACCGAGCGCACATCTTCAGGGATGACATACCCCCGACGTTTGATAAACGCATAACATTTGGCTGCTGTAGCCAAATTAATACTTCCCCGAGGGGAGGCTCCAAAGCTAATGAGAGGTTTAAGACTTTCTAAGCCGTATTTTTCAGGATATCGGGTGGCAAAGATGAGGTCTAAGATATATTTTTCAATTTTTTCATCCATATACACTTCCCGAACGGCTTCTTGAGCGCGCAGAATTTGTTCCACCGAAACTACGGGACGAACGGTTTCATACGATCCTTTTAAATTTTGACGGATAACCAATCGTTCTTCATCGATTTTGGGGTAGTCAATAACCGTTTTTAACATAAAACGGTCCACTTGCGCTTCGGGGAGTGGGTACGTACCTTCTTGTTCAATAGGGTTTTGCGTGGCCAAGACCAAGAAAGGTTTGTCTAGTGGGAACGTGGTTTCGCCAATAGTCACTTGTTTTTCCTGCATGGCTTCAAGCAAGGCCGATTGGACTTTGGCTGGCGCACGGTTAATCTCGTCGGCGAGGACGAAATTGGCAAATATGGGTCCTTTTTTGATCGAAAATTCGTTCTGCTTGATGTTGTAAATCATGGTGCCTACCACATCTGCTGGGAGCAAATCGGGGGTGAATTGAATTCGGCTAAACGATCCTTGAACAGCTTTTGATAAGGTGTTGATGGCGAGGGTTTTAGCCAAACCAGGCACCCCTTCTAATAAGATATGCCCTTGTCCCAACAGACCAATCAATAAGCGCTCGACCATCGTCTTTTGACCTACAATTACTTTGTTCATTTCCATGGTCAGCAAGTCGATGAAGGCACTTTCCCGCTCAATTTTTTCATTAATTGCCCGGATATCCAAAGCCGTTGAATTTTCTTCCATAAATGCTATTTTTTTGCGAATATAACCTTTAAATTTTAACAATTCAAAATTGGAGATTTAATCCCCAAACCGATGTTAATGATGCGTTAAATGTTCCTTATTTTCCATAGTATTAAGCTAGAATTATGATTTCATTTTACTATTTTTAAACTTTTAAGAAGCTATGAAAAAAACAGTGCTTTCTCCTGTGATTGCAGGAACGATGAATTGGGGGGTGTGGGATAAAAAACTCAACACGGCAGAAATGGCGCATTTAATTCGCGTCTGTGTTGACAATCAAATCACCACCTTTGACCATGCAGACATTTATGGAGGTTATACCACCGAGGCTGAATTTGGCCAAGCGTTTACGCAAAGTGGTTTATCACGCGATCGCATGCAACTGATTTCCAAATGTGGGATACAACATACCCAAGGGCGACCCAATACGCTCAAACATTATGATTATTCAAAGGACTATATACTTTGGAGTGTCGATAATTCGCTTAAAAACCTGCAGACCGATTACTTAGATGTGTTATTGTTGCATCGCCCTAGTCCTTTGATGCAGCCCGATGAAATTGCCGAAGCGGTCGAAATCCTTCGTGCTCAGGGTAAAATTCGCGATTTTGGGGTTTCCAATTTTACACCCTCCCAAACTGAGTTAATTCGCCAACGGACCGAAGTACATTACAATCAAATTCAATTTTCGGCGACCCATTTCCAGCCTATGTTGGACGGAAGTTTAGATTATATGCAATTGCATCAAATCACGCCCATGTCATGGAATCCTTTGGGAACGGTTTTTCGGGAGGACATTGAGCAGACCCGTCGGTTGAAAAAACTTTTGGTCCAAAAGGTGGAACACTATGGCGTAGGATCGGACACCCTACTTTTGGCTTGGGTACTGAAGCATCCGGCAGGGGTTATTCCAGTGGCTGGTACAGTTAATATTGCACGGATTCAACAACTGATGAAAGCGGTGGAGTTACCGTTGACCGATTTGGATTGGTTTGCTATCTGGACGGAAAGTATGGGGAATCGGGTGCCGTAGTCAGTATTCAGTATTCAGTAATCAGTAGTTTGGGTTAATGATTAACAAACGTCTTTTGGTACGGAATTTACTCGCTCACAATGATGAGAGCAGTTTCTATGACAAAAAGCGGCAACTGAATTTGCATACCAAAGAAGGGAAAGCTAAGTTTTTGAAGCACATTTGCGCCTTATCCAATTCCAATCCTTCCAACAATTCGTATATCGTGGTTGGGGTTGAAGATGAGTCCAATGAAATTGTAGGCGATGATTTTTTTGACGACAGTCATATTCAAAATTTAGTCAACGCTTTTTTAGAAAATCCACCTAAAATTCAATACGAAAACGTTCCTTTTCCCAATTTACCCAAAGATCGCGTAGTCGGTTTGGTAACCATCCGGCCCAAATCTAAACCTTCCTTTTTTAAAAAAGGAATCCACACTATTCCTGCCCAAGCCGCATTTGTTCGCATTGGCAGTAATTCGGTCCCCACAGAAGATAAAATTCCGTATACGAAGTTAAACGTAGAGACCGTGTTGCGTATTGAAAATAATTCGCGCAACAGCATAGCGCATACCTTAGACAGCGTCATTGATTTTGTCAACAACCGTCATCGGGATATGCCTTCTCAGTATCGGGTGTTTCGCGAACTTTTTGTGATTTGTTGGTCGGGTGTGCCCAAAAAAATCCGCAACACGCACTTTCTATCACGGGTAGATATCGAGTTGGTCAACGAGCAAATTAAACTCTTTTATTCGGCGCAAGATGTAGTGACCATCACCTATGACGAAAGCTCATTTACCATTACCGAATATGTGCCGTTGGGGTTGAATGACCAAACGAGTTATTATCCTTTGGAGGCTCAAAAGTTGACATTTTTTGACAATGGATATTATAAAATTGAAACCACCATGCTTTTTGAACCACCGCAATACAACCGTAAAATGTTGTACCACATTTACAATGCGGGATTGGCACTGTTGGATAAAATGCAAAAAGGATTGGCGCTTTCTGAAAGAGAACACCATGATTTGGAACAGCTACCGTACACGCTGATGTTGTGTTATCTCAACGGATTTGAGGAGGCCAAGCCTAAACTGATTGAAGCGAAACCCTTGTTTAAGCAAACCCATCGGTCTGAGGTGTATACTAACTTCAAGGAAGCGATGCGGGTGTTGCGGAAAGTGAAATATAACAAAGATTCATGAGAAGAACATTAGTTATCGGAGACATACACGGCGGTTTGCGCGCCCTTCATCAAGTAATGGAACGCGCATCAGTGGACGCCCGTGACACCTTGATTTTTTTGGGCGATTATGTCGACGGTTGGAGTCAGTCGCCCGAAGTATTGGATTATTTGATCGAACTTCAACACCGTCATCACTGTATTTTTATTCGGGGCAACCATGATGAATTGGTGTTGAATTGGCTCGAACAACGAAATGAAAACATCGATGAACGTCAATGGTACAAAAACGGCGGTGAGGCTACTGTTTTAGCTTATCAAAAGGTGAGTGAAGCGCAAAAAAAAGACCATATTACTTTCCTGAAAGCCCTAAAAAATTACCATTTAGACGACCACAATCGATTGTTTGTTCATGCGGGATTCACCAATATGAACGGGATTACCTACGAATACTACCCTCGAATGCTCTATTGGGACCGTACGTTATGGGAAACAGCCTTGGCTTTGCCCGATGCGCTACCTACCGATAGCCTATTTTATCCAAGGCGATTCACACTCTACACCGAAATATATATAGGCCATACCCCCGTCACCAAAATAGGACAAACGGTTCCTGTGCACAAAGCAGGCGTTTGGAATGTCGATACGGGAGCGGCCTTCACAGGGCCACTAACTCTCCTTGATGTCGATAGCAAAGTATTTTGGCAAAGCGAACCCCTGCCGCAGTTGTATCCTAACGAAAAAGGAAGAAATTAATTCGATTTTCCGCGTGGGAGTCAGGAATTTCTATCTTTGTTCCATCAAAACGCTCAATTATGAAACGACTAATTATGATCGTAGCCTTAGGTGCTACACTAGGATTACAAGCACAAGCATTTAAAGGAAAAGGCGATGTGAAAGGGCAGGTTGGCGCTACCTTTCAAGACGGCGGTAATGGTATCGCAGTGACCGCCGATTTCGGGATAGGAGAAAACATCTCGTTGGGAATCATGACCAATTATATTTTGAATGTGGAACACGATTTGAGTTTTAAGCCCCGTTTTGAAGACCGAGCCGATTTGCGCTTACGTTTTAATGCCAATATTGGAAACGTATTCAAAATAGATGAAAAACTAGATATTTATCCCGGCTTAAGTTTGGGCTTGCGTAACTTCGGGGGACATCTGGGCTTGCGTTACTTTTTTACTAACGGTTTCGGATTGTATACCGAGTTTAGCGCTCCTTTTTCACGATATGATTCCGATGTGGTAGGGTACGAATACTATAACAATCAGTTCTTGTTCAATATCGGCGCATCCTTTAATTTATAAATCCGCCGAAGCGAATGACTCCAATTGAAAAAAATTACACGACCGCAGTGGCGGAGTTTGTGAAATAAGTGGTACCATCTAAGCGTTAAAGGTCTATACTGTTGCACCAAGGGCTACAGAAAGTCTGGAAAATAGTCTTTTATTGACCTAAAAATTAATCGACCAAATCAATCATCCTGAGACCACCAACCCCAACGATTGGCGCGGTTTAAGCGACAGTATGTGGAACGAACATCTGCCCATACAAGTGCTATCCTGGCGCATCTTGGCCCGTTTGAAAATCAACGATTTACTCGAGATGATGTATCTGGATAAAGACGGTTTGGAATGGGCAAAAGCTACCGGAGAAGGAGAAGAAGATGAAGGCAAAATCATTCACAAAGATTGTAATGGGAATATCTTAAATGATGGAGATTCCGTGTTGTTAATCAAAGATTTGGATGTAAAAGGTGCTAATTTTACGGCCAAACGTGGCGCTGCGGTTCACAACATCAAGTTGGTTTGGGACAACGCCGATCAAATCGAAGGTCGGGTCGAAGGGCAATATATCGTCATTCTGACGCAGTATGTGAAGAAAACGAAAAAATTTTATTAGTTACAACAAAAAAAAGCGCTCTATAAAAACTAGGACGCTTTTCTTTTCTCTTCTTCTTTTCTCTTTTCTCTAAAAAGAAATTATAAATCAAACTTAATTCCTTGTGCCAAGGGCAAACTTGTAGAATAGTTGATGGTATTCGTTTGACGACGCATATACACTTTCCATGCATCTGATCCTGATTCGCGGCCACCTCCGGTTTCTTTTTCACCTCCAAAAGCACCCCCAATCTCTGCTCCTGAGGTACCGATATTTACATTGGCAATACCACAATCTGAACCAGCAGCCGACAAGAAGGCTTCGGCTTCGCGCAAATTATTGGTCATAATCGCTGAAGACAAACCTTGGGCCACACCGTTCTGAATTTCAATCGCTTCATTCACATCCCCACTGTATTTCAACAAATACAATACGGGAGCAAAGGTTTCGTGTTGCACAATGGCAAAATCGTTTTTAGCTTCAGCAATAGCGGGTTTCACATAACAACCGCTTTCATAACCAGGTCCCGTAAGTACGCCGCCTTCCACCAAAATTTTACCCCCTTCAGCCACTACTTGTGCCAAGGCTTTGTTGTATTGTTCTACCGCATGGGTGTCGATAAGCGGCCCCACGTGATTGTTTTGATCCAACGGATTTCCAATACGCAACTGCCCGTAAGCGGCCACAATAGCGTCTTTTACTTTATCATAAATACTTTCGTGAATAATCAAACGACGGGTTGAGGTACATCGCTGTCCCGCGGTTCCTACAGCTCCAAAAACCGCCCCGATAACCGTCATTTTTATATCGGCATCGGGCGTGACAATAATGGCATTGTTTCCACCCAATTCCAATAAAGAACGACCCAAACGTGCCGCTACTTCTTGGGCTACAATTTTACCCATACGGGTCGAACCGGTAGCGGAGACCAACGGAACACGAGTATCGCGATTTAACAATTGACCAATTTTGTAATCGCCATTGATTAAACAAGAGATTCCTTCGGGCAAGTTGTTTTCACGCAAAACTTCGGCGATGATGTTTTGACAGGCGACGCCGCACAACGGTGTTTTTTCAGACGGTTTCCACACACAAACGTCACCACAAATCCAAGCCAAAGCCGTATTCCACGACCAAACGGCAACAGGGAAGTTGAAGGCCGAAATGATTCCGACCACGCCCAGCGGATGGTATTGTTCATACATGCGGTGGGAAGGACGTTCCGAGTGCATCGTTAATCCGTGCAATTGACGCGATAAACCGACGGCAAAGTCACAGATATCAATCATCTCTTGTACTTCACCCAAACCTTCTTGGTAGGATTTTCCCATTTCATAAGAAACCAATTTCCCAAGCGGTTCTTTATATTGACGTAATTTTTCTCCAAATTGACGCACGATTTCGCCGCGCTTTGGGGCTGGCATCAAACGAAAGGTTTTAAAGGCTTCGGTAGCCGCTTGCATTACTTTTTCGTAATCGGCTTCGGTGGAAGCTTTTACTTTAGCAATTAATTGGCCGTCTACAGGGGAGTAACTTTCGATTAATTCACCTCCCGAAAACCAATGGCTTCCTGTAGAAGTTCCTTCGTTTACCGCTTTAATTCCTAAGAGTTCCAAGGCTTCGGTCATACCGAATTGTTGTGCAATAGTTGCCATATATTCTAGTTTGTTTGTTGGGTCAAAAATAACGGATTCTCGCGTAAAAAAAAGCTATTTTATAAAATTCGGATGGACAGGCATTACTGTACCACATTGGGTACATTTTCGCAAGGTTTCGGAGGTGTAAAAGACTTTAAAATGCGGTAAAAAATCGGTTTCAATGTCGGTCAATTCAAAATAAACTTCGTGGAGTTTATGATTGCATTGGCCACAAAACCATAGCAATCCATCTTTATAGCCTTGGTTTTCGCGCTTTCGTTCAATCACCAAACCAATAGAACCTTCCGTTCGGGCCGGGGAATGCGGTGTGCGCGCAGGAAGTAAAAACATGTCGCCAGGGCCCAAAGCGATAGCCTTTTTTTCACCGTCTTCTTGAATGTAAACCGTAATATGTCCTTCCAATTGGTAAAAAAGTTCTTCCGTTTCGTTGTAATGAAAATCATTGCGGGCATTGGGACCACCAACAATCATGACGATGTAGTCTCCTGAATCGACATAGAGGTTTTTATTGGCCACTGGAGGTTGCAAAAGGTGTTTGTTGTTTGCAATCCATTGCGGAAGATTAAAGGGTTTTGCCGCTGCCATAGGGATAGAAATTAAGATACAAAATTAGGACACGAAAGGTACAAAATTAAAAAGTCAGCAGCTGCTGACTTTTGCTATTATTTTACTTCCCGAACGAGGTAAACATACACCGGAAAGTGGTCGCTGTAGCCAATTTCGGTGAGCGTATGCCTCAAGGGATAGCCTTTATATTGGCCAAAATTTTGAATCATATAGGGTTTGTTGTAAATCCCAGCTTTCCAGTATTGGAATTTCTTATAGTCTTTATCAATAAAACCTTCTGAAACCATGATTTGATCAAAAATATCACCGGCATCACGGTGGAATAAGGTCGCATGTCCTTTGTAAAACATTTCTTCAAAAGGATTGTAAATTCCTTTTTCCTTTACCTCCTCTTTTTTGCGTTTGGCGCCAATACCTTCTTTTACACTTTTATTGTAGGTACCGTCATTCAAGTCGCCCATGGTAATGATTTTTGCTTTGGGGTTAATGGCAAACAACGAATCCATAATCTTACGGTTCAACAAACCAGCGGCTTCACGAAACGGCGCACTCTTTTTTTCACCACCCGAACGAGAAGGCCAGTGGTTGACAAGGATACTCACTTCTTCACCATCCAACAACCCAGTTACCAACAATTGATCACGGGTATAGACACGATCGGAGGATTTGTCGGCTTCCACTTTATCGTCGGATTCCTCTTTTTCCTTGTCTTTGTCTTTATCGCCTTTTCCTTCCATACTTCGATAAATATAAAGTGGAATACTGATGTAACTGGTGGGTTTGAAATGTTTTTTCTGATACAGCAATGCAACATCGATACCGCGTTTGTCGGGCGAATCAAAATGGATGATGCCGTAATCTTTATTGACCAACAAGGGTTGTTTTACCAAATCTTCCAAAACCCCACGGTTTTCAATTTCACAACCTCCAATAAGCACAGGGCTATTGGTTTGTTGCTCTCCTGTTCCAATTTCAGAAAGCACTTTGGAAAGATTATGTAATTTCTGACGGTATTTTTTATGGGTCCAATTTTGAGCTCCGTTTGGCAACCATTCCTCATCATTATTCTCTTGGTTAATGGTGTCAAACAAGTTTTCGAAATTGTAAAAGGCTACGGTGTGGAGTTCGAATTTCCCTTGAGAAAATAGAGCGTTTGTTGCTAATATGGCAAAAACAAACACGATATTTTTAATTTTCTTCATTTTGGTCAATTTAAATTAAAGTTAAGCTTGTGCAAACTTCACGCCAAAAGTAAATATTATAATGAAAAAATGTACCTTTGCTGGCTGTTAAGTTTATCTTAACTTTTTTTATATCAAAATTAACATTGCTTTATTTATGAAAAAACTTGTTTATGTTACTTTACTGCTCCTTCAGTGCTGGGCTGCCGTAGCGCAATCTGGAGGCGGAGTGAAAGGTAAAGTAGTGGAAACGAAGACGAACAAGGCCTTGCAAAACGTCATCGTTTCTATTCAGAACACCAACTTTACCCAAGTGACCAACCGCGAGGGGGAGTTTGTATTCAACGATTTAAAATCTGGAGCTGTCCTTTTGAAAGTGAGTAGCACTGGATTTAAAGACCAACTTCTAAGTGTAGAAGTCGCAAAGGGACAAATCTCTGATTTAGGATTGATTATCTTGGAAGAGGATGTGACCTTGGAGCAGCAAATCAACTTGATTACAATTCTTGAAAACGATTTAAATGATGACAACAGCGGTTCTGAAAATACAGCGGGATTGTTGCAAGCTTCTCGGGATACTTATCAACAAGCCGCCGCGTTCAACTGGGGACAAGCTCGTTTCCGTATCCGTGGTTTAGACAATGAATATGCTACCACTATGATTAATGGTGTGGTGATGAATAAATTGTTGGACAACCGTCCGCAATGGGGGAACTGGGGGGGACTTAACGATGCTACGCGTAACCAGGAATTTACCATGGGTTCAGCACCTTCTGATTATACCTTCGGTGGAATTTTAGGAACGCAAGAAATCAATACCCGCGCATCAATCTACCGTAAAGGCACCCGTTTGTCGTATGCTGGAACCAATACCAATTACAACTGGCGTGCCATGGCTACCCATGCTTCAGGAATGAATGCCGATGGATGGGCGTTTGTAATCTCGGCCTCGCGTCGTTGGGCACAAGAAGCGTATTTTGAAGGAACCGATTATTCTGCAAATTCGCTTTTTGCTAGCATTGAAAAACGAATCAACGATAACCATAGTTTGAACTTAACCACCATTTATGCACAAAACCGTCGGGGTCGTAACTCTTCCAATACCGACGAAATCAACAGTATTGCAGGAGTGAACTACAACTCTTTCTGGGGTTGGCAAGATGGGGAAAAACGCAATTCTCGTGACCGTGAGGTGGACGAACCCATTTTAATGCTTACACACTATTGGAAATTAAGTGACAAAACACGTTTGACCTCCAATGTAATGTACCAGTTCGGTAAAATCGGAAACTCGCGTTTGGACTTCGTGAATGCAGCGAATCCTGATCCAACCTATTACCAAAACTTACCCAGTTATTTTACCTCTTTGTATGAAAATGATCCTTCTGTGGTACCCGCTTCTGCTTACCAACCTGGAGGTTTAGGAGGTGTATTTACGCCCAACTTGGTGGGAGCTATGGACGCGCCGTTTTTAACCCAACGTCAAATCGATTGGAATGCCATGTACCGCGCCAATACAACGCCTATCTTGGATGCCAATGGAAATGAAATAGGTCGTCAAGCCGCTGAAAGTAAATACGTTTTGTATGAAGACCGTACGGATGATAACTTATTTGTCGCCAATACCATCTTAAGTTCACAGCTTGCCGATAACATTGTGATGAATGGGGGAGCAAGCTACAGTCGTTTGAAATCAGCCAACTTCCAAATGTTGACCGACTTATTAGGGGGTTCTCATTTTGTAGATATCGATCCATTTCAGTCTGGAACAGCACAACAACCCGACTTAAATAATCCGAATCGTCGTGTAGGTGAAGGGGATAAATATGGGTACAACTACAACTTGTTTGCCGACCATATCGACGCCTTTACACAATTTAAGTTTACCTACAGAAAAGTGGATTTTTATTTGGGGCAGTCCTTTAGCCGCAAAACATACCAACGTGAAGGGTTATACCGAAATGGAATTTACGCCAACTCTTCTTTCGGGAAAAGTGAAAAAGTTGATTTTGACAATTTTGGATTCAAAGGAGGGTTAACCTACAAAGTTACAGGTAAACACTTCCTGACCATGAACAGTCTTTTCATGACCAAAGCGCCATCGATGCGTAATGTGTTTTTCAATGCCCGTTTGAGCAATACTCCGATTCGCAATTTAGAAAGCGAGCGCGTGTCTAACTTGGATTTGAGTTATGCGATCAAAACGCCAACCTTCAAAGCGCGTATCACAGCATACTACGCCAACATTCAAAATGCTACCGAAACCTCTTTCTTCTTTGCTGAGGGAGCTTTTGAAGATAACGATGGCGATGGAGGCGATGCTTTCGTAGCTGAGATTGTTACGGGATTGGATAAATTGAATTTTGGAGCGGAGTTAGGTTTGGAATACCAAATCACGTCCACCATTAAAGCTACTGCGGCGGCTTCCTATGGACAGTTTACGTACAACAGCAATCCAAATGTAGTGTTGAACGATGACACCCGAGCGGCCCGTGGATTGTCGACTTTAGTGAATTTAGGAGAATCTAAATTGAAAAACTACCGTCAACCGGGTATCCCTAATCAAGCGTATGCCGTCGGTTTAGAATACCGCGATCCTAAGTTCTGGTGGGTAGGAGCCAATGTGAACTACTTGGCCGATACGTATTTGGATGTTTCTTCTGTATTACGCACCAATAGTTTCTTGCGTAATCCATTAGATGACAATGGATTCCAATTCCCCGAAGCCACTCAAGAACGTGTAGATCAATTGTTGAAACAAGAAAAATTCGATCCCTACACACTTGTTAACTTAACCGGAGGAAAATCGTGGAGAATTTCTGGTAAAAACCCAATCACCTTGGGATTATTTGCCACGTTAAATAATATCTTTGATGTACGCTATAAAACAGGCGGATTTGAGCAAGCACGTAATGCCAATTTCCGTGAGTTAAACCAAGATGTATCCAGTGGAACTCCTGCTTTTGCACCACGTTATTTCTACGGTTTCGGACGTACCTATTTCTTCAACTTTTACATTAATTTCTAAAAAAATAAAAGCACAATATGAAAACAACTTTTTTTAAACCCGTTCTTGCGCTAACGCTTTTAGCAAGTACTTTTGTCGGTTGTGTGAACGACGATGATTACGATACTCCTCAAGTAAATTGTATCGAAACGACCTTGGTAAAAACCAAAGAAGTTTCTCAAATTACTGCGGGATCTACCGTAGCACAGTACACCCAAAACGATGTGATTGAAGCCTATGTAGTTTCTTCCGATAAAGGGGGTAACTTCTTCAAATCGATTTCTTTTCAAACGATTCCAACTTTAGCCAATCCTATTCCTTCTGCGTTCAGTGTGCCTGTAGATGTGACGTCAACGTTTATTACGTTTGAACCCGGACGTAAAGTATTGATCAAAATGAAAGATTTATACACCGACGTAAGTAATGGAGGCCGTCGTTTTGGAGGCTTGTTTGTGAATACATCTGGAACGGCGTCTGTTGGTCGTTTGGCGCCAGCGCTGTACCGTTCGGTTTTGAACAAAGCCTGTACCATTGTTCCTGAAGATCAATTGAAGCGTACCTTGACGATTCCTCAATTGTTGAATGATGCCAACATCAATACTTTGGTTGAATTGGATAATGTTCAGTTTTCCAACCAAGCGATTACGACTACATATTATGATGCTAATAATGACTTAGGTGGTGCGACAAATCACTTGTTGGTAGACGCCGATGGAAATACAGTAATTTTCCGTACCAGTAGTTTTGCCAACTTTGCTTCACGTCCTGTAGCTTCTGGCCGTGGAAAAGTGCGTGGTATTTTGACAAAATTTGGTTCTGACTACCAGTTTGTTGCCCGCACTGAAGAAGATATTCAATTGACAGGACCTCGTTTGGTGCCTTTGTTCTCTGAAAATTTCGAAGGAATTGCCAACACAGGAAACAATCAATTCATTGCTTTACCCGGATGGAGTAACGTGTCAATGAATGGTGGAAATGAACGTTGGGAAGCTCGTATCTTCAGTGGAAATAAATATGCGCAGTTTTCTCCTTTTGGATTAACGCCAGCTGAAAACAACGTAGATACGCGTTTAATTACACCGGGTATCAATTTGACAGGTACCACCGGAGCTTTCTTGCGTTTTGGGTCTAAAATTGGTTTTGCCAATGGTGAAGCGGTAACCGTTTGGATTTCGACCAACTATAATGGTTCAGGATTGGCTGCAGATGTAAATGCTGCTACTTGGACACAATTGCCGGCTACTTTTGCACCACAGACGAGCAGTTTCCCAACCAACTTTACCAGTTCAGGAAATGTGGATTTATCAGCGTATACCGGAACAGTATACATTTCGTTCCGTTATGTAGGCGGTACCAATAATATTAACTCTACGTACCAAATTGACAACATTGAAGTTATTGCACAATAAGATGAAGAAGTTCGTATTCCTTTTAATGGCACTCCCCTTGCTTTTTACCGCTTGTGGAGAAGACGAAGAGACGTTTGTGCAACAAAATTACCTCGTGGGCAAATGGGAAATTACTCAAACGGGTACTATGAATGCACAAGGCGCCATCAACTACACCAATTATGTAAATGATGCCAATTGTGATAAAGACAATTACATCTTTAATGCCGATCTTACGTATCAACAAAACGATTTTGTGAATTCAGGAACGTGTACCAACCAATCGATTTCGGGAACGTACAACCGTTTGTCGACTAATCTAACGTTGCGTTATACTACAAATGTTGGCGGAACACCACAAGTGGTAAACCAATCGCTAACCATAGTGTCGTTAACGTATACCGAAATTGTGGTGGCTTACACCACCACTAACTCCAATCAATTGGTGTACTTAAAAATGACTAAAGTATAATCTATTCGATACCGAAATGTCCAAAAAGAGAGCCTCAATTTTGAGGCTCTCTTTTTTAATCCAATTGTTCAGTTAATTTCTTAAATGTGCTTTTGGCATCTTTTCCTTCATACAAAACGGCATAGACCGCATCAATAATGGGCGTTTTTTCTTTATACTCTTGATTGAGTTTGTAGGCACTTTTTACGGCGTAATAGCCTTCAGCGACCATACTCATTTCCATCATGGCCGATTTGACCGTATACCCTTTTCCAATCATGTTTCCAAACATGCGGTTGCGGGAAAAAACGGAATATCCCGTCACCAACAAATCGCCCAAATAGGCCGAATTATTGATATTGCGTTTCATGCGGTGCACTTTTTTGATGAACTTTTTCATTTCACGAATGGCATTACTCATTATTACCGATTGGAAATTATCGCCATAGCCCAAACCATGCGCAATCCCGGCCGCAATGGCGTAAATGTTTTTCAACATAGCCGCATATTCCGTACCAATGATGTCATCGGAGGTTTTGGTCTTGATGTAATTTCCCGCCAATAGTTTGGCCATAACACGTGCCTTTTTAGTATCCCCACAGGCAATGGTCAAATACGATAAACGCTCAAGCGCAACTTCTTCGGCATGACAAGGCCCCGTGATTACTCCAATATTGTGGTAAGGAATCGCATACGTAGTATGAAAATGTTCGCCAACAATCAAAAATGTTTCGGGCACAATTCCTTTGATAGCAGAAAAGATAATCTTATCGTCTAGGCTCACGGTCAACTTTTCCAATTCACGGCTTAAAAAGGCCGAAGGAATGGCAAAAATCACATAATCGGCATAGGCAACAGCTTCATTGATGTCTTGTGTCAACCGTAATTTGGTAATATCAAATTCCACCGAACTCAAATAGTTCGGATTGTGTTTATACGCTTTCAAATGATCAATGGCCGAACCGTTGCGCATGTACCAGGCAATTTCGTCCAAGTTAACGCATAGCATTTTGGCGATAGCTGTGGCCCAACTGCCGCCACCTATCACCGCAACTTTAGGTTGTTTTTGCATGTGTGTGGGTTTGATTTTTCAAAAATAGGTTTTTTATTTTGGCTACCCAAGATTCCACCGAAACGGGACCTTAAAAACTTTAACGTTTATTTTAACACAGCAAACTACAATTTCGAGTTTTTACCCTCGTTATCCTTTCAAAGGTTAGTTTAGTGAATTTTTGTTTTGGGTTGAAAAAAAGGCGTTCGGTTTTAAACGGAACGCCTTTTGTGTTGTAAGTAGTTGGATTAATAACTGAGCGTTACAATTTCGCGCACTTTTTCAAGGGTTACATTTTGTCGTTCTCCAAGGCCCAACCAACCGCGTTCTTCAAAGCGTTGCACGATGAAATCTGCTGTGCCTTCTATGTTGTCAGCATTTTCTGAAATACGGGTTTTCATGTCCATCGTATGGAAAAAGTTTACGGTTTTGTCAATCGCAGCTTTGGCAATTTCGTCAGGAGTTCCTGTTAAATTCCAAACGCGTTGCCCGTATTGGGCCAATTTTTCTTTTTTCGTTTCAAACATCACTCGGTAGAGGTTCGGACCGATAATCGCTAACGTACGGGCATGATCAATCTCATACAAAGCGGTCAATTCGTGTCCAATCATGTGGGTCGCCCAATCGGAAGGAACTCCTTTTTGAATCAAACCGTTCAAAGCCATCGTCGCCGACCACACAAAATTGGACGCCAATTTATAATCGGTAGGGTTTTCGACTACCGAGGGGCCAATTTCAATCAAGGTTTGCAAAATACTTTCTGCAATACGGTCTTGCAACTGTGCGTCATGAGGATAAGTTAAATACTGTTCCATTACATGGGTAAACGCGTCGACCACTCCGTTTTGCAATTGCCGTTTGGGTAACGAGGCAATAACCGTAGGGTCTACAATCGAGAATTTCGGAAACAGAGCACTGCCGCCTAAGGTCAATTTTTCTTGGGTTGCATCGATGGTAACTACGGCCCCTGAATTCATTTCCGAACCCGTCGCAGGTAAGGTCAATACCGTTCCAAATGGCACACAAACCAAAGCGTCTTTAAACAAAATGCGTTGCTTTAAAATTTCAATCGCATCGCCGGGATAGTTGACCGCGGCCGAAATAAATTTCACGCCATCAATCACACTTCCTCCACCAATCGCCAAAACAAAGCCAATGTTTTCAGCACGAATCAATTCCACCGCCTTCATCAAGGTTTCATACCGCGGATTGGGTTCGATACCCCCAAATTCGATACAATCATACCCTGCCAAAGCGGTTTTTACTTGGTCATAGACGCCATTTTTAAAGATACTTCCTCCGCCATACGCCAACAAGATTTTGGTGTTTTTGGGCGTTACTTCGGCCAATTTTGCGATTTGTCCACGGCCAAAAATATAATTGACAGGATTGTATAGTTCAAAATTATTCATCATTCAAAAAATTAAACCCCAAAGGTAATTCATTCCCCTTATAACGGGTGGTAAGGGAATGTTAAGGTTCAAACTACGGTATTAAACTTATTTTCTTTTTAATTTATTTAGAAAAAGAAAGTTTGGGTGATCGTTACTTTTTTGCAACCCACCGATGGAGTAGAAATAAACCAAAACCAACTACAAAAAAAAGGGAGATATATTCAGGAACTTTTTTATCCATTAATTTGGCTCCTAATTGAATTGTAGCTCCAATAAAAAGGAAAATTAACCCCAAAAAGCGCAATTGAGAGCGAAGAAGGGTGAAGAGGGTTTTTTCTTCACGATTTACGTCGGAATTGTTATGAGTTGTCTTCATATCTAAAACTATTATTTTATCGATACAACAAATTCGCATCTACATATGCCCATACCGCATCGGGGAGTAGCGGACGAACATTTTTCTGTTGCGCAATGCCCTCGCGTATCGCCGTTGAGGAAATTTCTACTACGGGTGCGTTAATCTTGTGCACGTGCGGATGCTGCAGCAATTCGTGTAAAGCTTCACCCGCGGCTATACGCGGATAGACATAAATCGCGTGGTGTTGTAAAATGTACTCGTAATTCTTCCATTTGTGTAGCGAATTCAGATTATCTTCCCCCATGATTAAGGCAAATTCATGTTGAGGAAACTTCTCCAACAAATGTATCAATGTATTCACGGTATAATTGGGCTGTGGTAATTTAAATTCAATATCCGAAGGCTTGATTTTCGGATAGGCTTCTGTTGCCAAATGCACCAAATGTAGGCGCTGGTAATCGTCCAATAACGTGCGTTTCTCCTTATGCGGATTGTGCGGCGTTACCACCATCCAAACCTGATCCAAATCGGAATACTCTGCCAAATGATTTGCAATAATCATATGCCCCACATGAATGGGGTTGAAGGTGCCAAAGTAAAGACCTATTTTCATAGAGTGACTAGTGATTAGTAACTAGTGACTAGTTCCGATATTTCAGGAGTGTCTAGTTACGAGTATTTTTATGTTGTAAAGTAAGAACTTTTTTTAATGTAATGTTTTCGAAAATGCATTTATCATTTTACCCTCTTCTTGGGTTAGATGAAGAATAACACGCATTAATTGATCATCAGTGATATAGTGAAAACGTTCGGCTAGTAGTAACTGAGTTTCTAATTCGTAAAGTGAACCTCTTGCTATTGCGAGAAAATATATAAATGATCGATTTGAATTTCTTCCAAATCCCTCTGCAATGGTTGAAGGAATTGACAGAGCACAGCGTATAATTTGGTTAGTTAAAATGTCTTTTTCTTCTTTTGGGAATGATTTTACAAGTCGAAAAACAGCTTCTGTGATATCTATTCCTTTTCTCCAAATATGGAGATCTTTGTGGCTTTAAATTGAACTCATTATGGCTTAAATTTAAAAGTCAAATATATAAATTTCAGCTATAATCATCAACAAGATTACTGTTTACTGATTGCTGTTTACTGTTTTCTTTACACTGAAATCATGAATTATCTTTCTTTCTAATATTTTTATAAAATTTAAAACCGAGCATAATCAGAATGGAGAAACCAATAATCCCCATCACACCATAAATCCAGTCGATAGCGTTTTTTAAAATCACCAAAAAGACTACCGCAAATAAGATTATCGTCGCGCCTTCGTTCCATAATCGCATGAAGTTGGAGGAATAGCGGGTGTCGTCGTTTTGCAACTGCTTGTAAATTTGATGGCACTTCAAATGATACGCAAAAAGAAGTGCTACAAATCCTAATTTCACTTGCATCCATGGCATGAACAACCACTCCGGATTCAAATGAAGTAAGGTCAGGGCAAATAATGTCGCCAACACCGCACTCGGCCATGTGATGATATACCACAAGCGATAGGTCATGATTTTGTATTGCGCCCCCAGGATATCTTTTTCGGGGGAAGGTTTGGATTGCGCTTCAATTTGATACACAAACAACCGAACAATGTAAAAGAGTCCGGCAAACCAAGTGATCACAAAAATCAAGTGCAAGGCTTTTATGTTGTTATAGAGATCCATGGATAGGTTTCAGGTTTCAAGTTTCAGGTTTCAAGTTTCAGGTTATTTAACTTGTAACTTAAAATAAGATTTAGTTTTTCCAATCGTTAATCCAATTGGCCACCACTTGGCACCATTCGTCTTCGTCGTTTAAACAGGGTACGGCAAAAAATTCTCTCCCACCGTTTTCAATAAATTCTTCGTTGGCACGCATGGCAATTTCTTCCAAAGTTTCCAAACAATCCGATACAAATGCGGGTGTAACTACCGCTAATTTTTTGATCCCTTTCTTCGGCATTTTGTTGATTTCAACATCGGTGTAGGGCGTTAACCATTTGTCACCAGCCAAACGCGATTGGAAGGTTTGACTGTATTTTCCTTCAGGGATTCCCAATAATTCTACGACTTGACGCGTGGTTTCATAACATTGGTGACGGTAGCAAAACTCATGGGCTGGAGAAGCCGTGACACAACATTTGTTGTCTATTGTACAATGCGATTTGGTAACATCCGTTTTGCGAATATGGCGTTTTGGAATGCCGTGGTACGAAAACAACAAATGATCGTATTCAAAGCCTTCCAAATGTTTTTTGATCGAATGAGCCAATGCTTGGATGAAATCGGGTTTATTGTAAAAGGCGGGCACTTTGGTGATTTTCATTTCCTGGAAATGCTTTTGTTGCAATTCATCGGCCAATGCCCAAATTGTAGTTGTAGATGCCATAGCATATTGTGGGTACAAGGCCAATAACATCACGTCCGTTACGCCTTTGTCTTTTAATTCTTGTAACCCTTTTTGAATCGTCATGGTGCCATAACGCATGGCCAAAGCCACAGGAACATCCACAAGTTTTTCCACCTTATGGTGCATTTTTTTCGAAATCACAATCAAAGGCGACCCTTTCTCAGTCCAAATTTGACTATAGGCTTCGGCCGATTTTTTGGGACGCGTTTGCAAAATTATTCCGCGCACCAATAATGCTCTTAATAAATAAGGCACGTCAATAACGTATTTATCCATTAAAAATTCGTCCAAATACGGCTTAACATCTTTTGGGGTCGGACTTTCAGGCGAACCAAGATTGACTAATAATACTCCTTTCATGTGTAGCAATTTATTTTTTTAAACGATTGAAATTAATTTTTTTGATAGTGTTAAAAAGGGTTGACAGATGCAAAACCAATTCGATTATGTATTGACTTGCAAACTCATCAGGTATTTTTTGGGTGTGGTACCAAATTTTTTCTTGAATGCTGCAATAAAATGACTGCCGGTGCTATATCCCACTTTGAGCCCGACTTCATTGACATTATACGAGCCGCTATCCAAGAGTTTTCGTGCATAATCCATTTTGTAATCAAACAAAAAGCCGTACACCGTGTCGCCATAGATCTGTTTGAATCCCATTTTTAATTTTTTCAAGTTCAAACCCACTAGATCAGCCAACTCTTGTAATCCGGGCGGCTCGGCCATGTTAGCAATTACGAGTTCTTTGGCCTTGCGGATTTTCAATACATTTTCTTCATCAATCAAAAACGGACATTGTTCGGCATTCGGGTCTTCCGAGCGGTTAAAGTACAAACTTAGTAACTCATAACTCTTGCCTTTGTAATAGAGATTTTTGATGGAAGGATTGAGGTTGTAATGAAATAGTTGACTCAACACGATGGCCATTGACGGACTAATGTTGTGTTCCTTATAATATTTCTTATCGATGTTTTCTTCACTCAAAAACGGAATATTTTCGGTGTCGGAAGAAAACAATTTGTGTAGCTTTTTGATCGAAATCAAAATCGAAATCAACCACGTATTAGGCAAAACTTCCAATTGAATCGGCAATTCCTTTTGGGGATTATAAAAAAGTAATGACTTTTCCTCCTTTAACTCCAACGCATAATTCCCATCGTTAAAGACGAATTTGGCTTTTCCTTTTAACCCAAAATGAAACTGAATCAGTCCTTGCGATACCCCGCGTTTTACAGGATAATTCTCTGTTCCATCATTTTGAAAACGAATCAACAAAAAGTCTTCTTCAATTTTTATTTCTTCAAAAGAACCCATAGCGATATTTTTTTGTATATAATACCCAACGGAAGACGATTTTATTATTTAGAATGAATCTATATAATATCGTTGTTAAGCCCCGTGATTGGTACAAATTTAAAATAAATAACGGAAAAAGTTCGAATCGCGTTAGAAATTACATCAAGCGACACAAAAAGTCCTTGGAGCGTTATTTTTTAAAATTAGTAACCCCGTAACTTTGTTCAACTTTTAGGAAAAAGCCCCTACATGGAAAACGGAATTAAGATTAAACATTCCTCCTTTTATGCAATTGGATTGAGTTACAAGAAAGCTGATGCCGAAACGCGTGGTCGTTTTAGTTTGGATGCCTTGGCTCAAGCGAAGCTGTTACAACAAGCGCAAGAAGAAAATATTGAGTCGTTAATTGTGACCTCTACGTGCAACCGAACTGAGATTTATGGTTTTGCCCAACATCCTTTTCAATTGATTAAATTGTTGTGTGAGAACAGCCGCGGAACGGTCGAAGAATTTCAAAAAGTGGCCTACGTATATAAAGGTGCTGATGCCATAAACCACATGTTCCGAGTTGGAACTGGTCTGGATAGTCAGATTTTAGGGGATTTCGAAATCATTAGTCAGTTGAAAACTGCTTTTGCGCAAAGCAAAGAAGAACAATTGGTCAATGCTTTTTTGGAGCGTTTGGTCAATTCGGTGATTCAAGCAAGTAAAAAAATAAAAACAGAAACCGAAATTTCTACCGGAGCCACGTCGGTTTCTTTTGCAGCGGTGCAATACATCTTCAAAAATGTAGAGGCTATTTCAAATAAAAACATCCTACTTTTTGGAACGGGTAAAATTGGTCGCAACACCTGTGAGAATTTGGTCAAACATACTAAACACAGTCATATCACCTTAATCAATCGTACCAAAGACAAAGCCGAACGTTTGGCAAGAAAACTAAATGTCATCGTTAAAGATTATGCCGATTTACAATTGGAAATTCAAAATGCCGATGTATTAGTGGTGGCAACAGGAGCCCAAAACCCAACAGTAGACAAAGCGATTTTGAATTTGAAAAAGCCGTTGACGATTTTGGATTTATCCATTCCCAAAAATGTACATGAAAATGTGATGGAAATTCCGGGTGTTACCTTGGCGCACATGGATCAATTATCGCAAATCACGGACGATACTTTAGAAAACCGTAAGCAACATATTCCAGCAGCCGAAGCGATTATTGAAGAAATTAAAGAAGAATTTATCGCGTGGACCAAGCAACGTAAATTTGCCCCAACCATTCATGCCTTGAAAGCGAAATTGAATTCCATCAAGGAAGGTGAATTGAACGTGCAACGCAAAAAAATGTCCAATTTCGACGAAGAACAAGCGGAAATCATTACCGCCCGCATCATACAAAAAATTACCAACCATTTTGCCAATCACCTTAAAGATGAAAACACGCCCGTCGATGAAAGTATCGAATGGATAGAAAAAGTTTTCCAATTGGCATCCTCTGAAAAATAAGATGAGTAAAACAATACGCATCGGAACCCGCGACAGCGAACTCGCCCTTTGGCAAGCCAAAACGGTAGAAAAACAGCTGAACAACTTGGGGTGCCGCACCGAAATTATTGCTGTAAAGTCTCAAGGCGACTTAGTACTGGACAAACCCTTGTACGAACTTGGGATCACCGGAATTTTTACCAAAACCTTGGACATTGCTATGATCAAAGGCGAAGTGAATATCGCCGTGCATTCCATGAAAGATGTCCCAACCGCTTTACCGCAAGGCATTGTTCAAGCGGCCGTTTTACCTCGTGCCAATGTGTTGGACATCTTGGTGCATAAAGGTTCGACTGAGTTCCTTGAAACTACAGCGACTATTGCAACGGGAAGTTTACGCCGTCAAGCGCAATGGCTCAACCGTTATCCCCAGCATACCGTGGTGGATTTACGCGGAAATGTCAACACCCGAATGCAAAAATTAAACGATAACGATTGGAGTGGTGCCGTATTTGCCGCTGCCGGTTTGGAGCGCTTAGGATTTATTCAAAAAAATGAAGTCAAAAGCCCCTCTTTTGGAGGGGTTGGGAAGGCTTTGGATTGGATGATACCCGCACCCGCACAAGGCGCTATGGTGGTAGTCGCCATGGAAAATGATCATCATGCCCTCGAAGCCTTAGCGCAACTCAATGATATTGAAACCGAAGTGTGTACTGCCATCGAACGTCAATTTTTACGCACGCTTGAAGGAGGTTGTACCGCCCCAATCGGTGCTATAGCAAAATATGATGAAGCCCAAGATGAAATCCAATTTCACGGTGTTTTATTATCCATCGATGGAAAAGAAAAATTGGAAATTCAACGCAATTTCCCAATCAATGAATGGAAAAAATTAGGGTTTCATTGTGCCAAAGAAATCCTTGACAACGGCGGTGCTGCCTTAATGGAACGCATCAAAACCCAGTTGAAAAAGTAAATTAAGTTCCAACGTTCTTAGAAAAAATGACTACCCTACTGTCCACAAAATCCCTGACTGAATCCCAACGCCAACTGCTGGCGGAAGCAGGTCTGTCGGTTGTGGAACAGGAGTTTATTCGTGTACAGTTGTTACCCATGCCCACATTCGAATGGCAACACAATCTGTTGTTTACGAGTCAGCAAGCGGTGAAAAGTGTCGTGGTTCAAAAAGCAATTTCTTACCCCGAAAACCATACCGTTTTTTGTGTGGGCGAAAAAACAAAAACAGCCCTTGAAGCAGTAGGATTTATCGTGAAAGCCTCTTTTGAATCGGCAACAACTTTGGCCAATCATCTTATTGATTCAGAAGTGAATCACTTCGATTTCTTTTGTGGGAACCGTCGATTGGATACATTGCCCACACGTTTAATCCAAAAGGGGAAAAACTTGCGTGAAATCGTGGTGTATTCCACCGAAAATCAAGCCCTAAAAATAGAAACACCTATCGATGGCGTACTCTTTTTTAGTCCGTCGGGTGTGGAGAGTTACTTGGAGAAAAATACACTCGAAACACTACCTTGTTTTTGCATTGGCTCCACAACAGCTGCCGCATTACAAGGAATCACTCAAAATATTCACATTGCGCCAACTCCCACCGTGGAGGCCACGCTACAACTCAGTATAGACTATTTTAAACGCTGAATTACTATTCGGCTAAACGATAAATTATGATTAAAAACGACCTTTTTTTACGTGCTTTAAATAACGAAAAAGTAGAACGTCCGCCCGTGTGGATGATGCGTCAAGCCGGACGCTATTTGCCTGAATTCCGTGCACTTCGCGATAAATATGATTTTTTCACCCGTTGCGAAACACCCGAATTAGCCGCCGAAATCACCGTACAACCGATTCGTATTGTACAGCCCGATGCCGCTATTTTGTTTTCGGATATTTTGGTTGTGCCACGCGCTATGGGTATTCACGTCGAACTCAAAGACAATTTGGGCCCGATTATTCCCAATCCTATCCGCACGATGGAGCAAGTGGATCAAGTTTTTGTGCCGAATATTCAGGAAACTTTAGGCTATGTGATGGATGCCGTGAAATTGACCAAAGAAATGTTGAATGATGAGGTGCCTTTAATCGGTTTCGCCGGTTCGCCTTGGACGATTTTCTGTTATGCTGTAGAAGGTAAAGGGTCGAAAAGTTTTGATACCGCCAAAGGATTTTGTTTCTCCAATCCCGTAGCGGCACATACCTTATTACAGAAAATCACCGACACGACCATTTTATACTTAAAAGAAAAAGTAAATGCAGGTGTGAATGCGGTACAAATTTTTGACTCTTGGGGTGGCATGTTGTCTCCAGCCGATTATCAAGAGTTTTCATGGAAATACATCAACCAAATCGTCGATGCTTTAGCCGAAGAAACCAAAGTCATCGTGTTCGGAAAAGGCTGTTGGTTTGCCCTAAGCGAGATGGCCCAATCCAAAGCTTCGGCGTTAGGAGTAGATTGGACGTGCTCGGCGCGAAATGCCCGTTATTTAACCGGTGGGAACATTACCTTACAAGGAAATTTCGATCCCAGTCGCTTGTTGTCACCCATTCCAACCATCAAAAAAATGGTCCACGAAATGATTGACGCGTTTGGCAAAGACAATTACATCGTGAATCTTGGCCACGGCATTCTACCCAATATTCCGGTCGATCATGCCAAAGCCTTTATTGAAGCGGTGAAAGAATATAATCAGTAATCAGAGGGCAGTGTTCAGTGAACAGGTCGCATGTTCATAAATCAGTAAATCGTGAGCAATATTCAGAATTAGTGCTCTGCGACTGAAAACTGCGACTGAAAACTAAAATTTTATGAAGGAAAAATTTTTATCCTATATCCATAATCTTCAAGATCAGATTTGTTCGGGTCTCGAAGTCATTGACGGTTCTACCAAATTTCGAGAAGATCTTTGGGACCGACCCGAAGGTGGCGGCGGTCGAACACGCGTAATCGAGAATGGTCAGATTTTTGAAAAAGGCGGCGTGAATATTTCGGCGGTTCATGGCAAATTGCCCGACTCAATGCAGCAAATGTTCAAGGTAGGTGAAGCTGATTTCTTTGCTTGTGGCTTGAGTTTGGTTATTCACCCCAAGAATCCTATGGTGCCAACCGTACATGCCAATTGGCGCTATTTTGAAATGTACGATGCCCAAGGCGAGATCATGCAGAGTTGGTTCGGCGGCGGACAAGATTTAACACCCTATTATTTGTTTGATGAAGATGCGGTTCATTTTCATCAAACGTGTAAAATCGCCTGTGATGCGCACGATCCTTCGTTTTATCCCAAATATAAAAAACAATGTGATGCCTATTTTTGGAACGCCCATCGCAAAGAAGCCCGTGGCGTCGGTGGCTTGTTTTTTGATTATTTA
Organism: Flavobacterium sp.; assembly: GCF_040379285.1. Classification (GTDB taxonomy): domain Bacteria; phylum Bacteroidota; class Bacteroidia; order Flavobacteriales; family Flavobacteriaceae; genus Flavobacterium. Next base: position 43,766 of record NZ_JBEILJ010000011.1, read on the forward strand.
AAAGCGGACGAACAGCATTCCATGAACGATTGGTACCGCTTTGTCACCGAAGTCGGGAACAGTTTCTTGCAAGCTTTTGTTCCCATTATTGAACGAAGAAAAGACATGCCGTATACGGAGGCACAACGGACTTGGCAGGAAATTCGCCGCGGCCGTTATGTCGAATTCAATTTGGTACACGATAAAGGCACATTGTTCGGACTCAAAACCAACGGACGGATTGAATCCATATTAATGAGTTTACCTCCGTATGTTCAGTGGGTGTATGATCATCATCCAGAGTCGGGAAGCGAAGAAGCGCGATTGTTGGAAGTTTTGGCGCAACCTGTGGAGTGGGTTTGAAGTGACTAGTGACTAGTTATTAGTGACTGGTGATTAGAGACTAGTGACTAGTAATTATTTATGTTAAAAAGAATTTATAGACGATGAAAATAAAAGGGTTAGTTACTTTTTGCTAATTGCTGAAAGCTTATTGCTAACTGCTAAATACTAAAAAATTATGTTTCCATTACAAAGAGGAAGAAGATTACGCGTTAACGAGAGCATTCGTTCTTTAGTTCGCGAAACGACATTGAGTCCGGCCGACTTTATGTTCCCCATGTTTATTGTCGAAGGAGAAAACTACCGTTCGGAGATTCCATCCATGCCGGGTATTTTTCGCCGTTCGTTAGATTTAACGGTAGAAGAAGTCAAAGAATTATTCGCTTTGGGTATTCGTGCGGTTAATATCTATGTAAAAGTTGATGAAAGTTTGAAAGACAACACCGGTAAAGAAGCTTGGAACCCCGAAGGATTGATGCAACGCGCCATTCGTGCCATAAAAGCCGCTTGTCCCGAGATGATTGTCATGCCCGATGTGGCTTTGGATCCGTATTCGATCTATGGTCACGATGGAATTATCAAAAACGGAGATATTGCCAACGACGAAACCAACGAAGTTTTGGTGAAAATGGCTGTTTCACATGCCGAAGCGGGCGCCGATTTTGTGGCCCCCAGCGATATGATGGACGGTCGGGTGCTGCGCCTTCGTCAAGGGTTGGATACTGCTGGTTTTCACCATGTAGGCATTATGAGTTATTCCGCCAAATACGCATCAGCGTTTTACGGACCTTTCCGAGATGCCTTGGATAGCGCACCAAAAGAAGCCGATGTGGTGGTTCCCAAAGACAAAAAAACCTACCAAATGGATTATGCCAATCGCATTGAAGCGGTCAAAGAAGCCCTTTGGGATGTAGAAGAAGGCGCGGATTTGGTGATGGTCAAACCTGGAATTGCTTATTTGGATATCGTGCGCGAAGTCAAAAATGCGGTGAATGTTCCTGTAACTGTTTTCCATGTTTCTGGGGAATATGCCATGATTAAAGCCGCTGCCGAACGCGGCTGGTTGGATCACGACAAGATTATGATGGAGCAATTAATGTGTATCAAAAGAGCAGGAGCGAGTTTGATTTCGACCTATTTTGCCAAAGAAGCAGCGCTATTGTTGAATCGGCAATAGTCAATCCATTATTCGTGAAATTACAAAAATGAAAAAAGCCTTCCAGTGTAAAAAAATAACCATGAAAAAAATACATGTGTTTTACATGCTAACGCTAGCCTGTAGTGTTATTTCTTGCGGCGGTGACCCAAAGAAAGCCGACAATAATAGCCATGAGGTCAATCCAGAAACGACCGTTGAAGAAACCAAAACAAAGGCTGATTTTCCCCTTGCGGAACAAGGCAAAGCGTTGTTTGAAGGAGAAGGAACTTGTGTAGCCTGTCATAAGCTAGATACCAAAGTGGTAGGTCCCAGTATTCAGGAAATTGTAGCCATTTATAAAGCTAAAAATGCCAGCATTGCTACTTTTTTGAACGAAGCGTCCGAACCTATAGTCGACCCTTTGCAATACAGCATTATGAAAGCGAATTTTGCTATAACCAAAAACATGAAACCCGAGCAACGGCTGGCGTTGGAGCAATACATGATGAGTTTGGCACCCTAAAATGAGACAACAAACGTAACAAAAGCGAGAATTCCTTCTTCGTTTTTCCGTATTTTGTGGCCATGAGCACAATAGAAACCGTTACCATACCTACTCCATTAGGATTTGCCAAAATTTCAGGAAATTCCGAAGGTATTCAATCCGTTTGTATCATGGAAGAAGGTGAAGCGACAGCTGAAATTCCCACAACACTTTTGGAGGTAGTGCAACAACTTTCGGAGTATTTTGATGGGAATCGAACCGATTTTCAATTAAAACTGAATCCGAAAGGAACCGAATTTCAGCGAAGTGTTTGGAATGCCTTACTTCAAATTCCCTATGGCAAAACCATCTCCTACCAACAATTAACTTTGCAGTTGGGCGATCCCAAAGCAATTCGTGCCGTAGCAGCTGCCAACGGGAAAAATTCACTATGGATCATCATTCCATGTCATCGCGTGATTGGTTCCAATGGCGCTTTAACGGGATATGCAGGAGGATTATGGCGAAAGAAATGGTTGCTGACACATGAGCAAGGGAAATCTCAACAAAGTTTGTTTTAAAAATGCAAAAAATAATGTACCTTCGGTTAAAATTTATAAGCCATGTTAGATAAAATTAAATTAGAACACGTGCTGTTTCTCGACATTGAAACGGTTCCTCAAGAAGAATTTTTTACCCAAATGGATCCCGAAATGCAAGCGCTTTGGGAGCAAAAAACGCAGTACCAGCGCAGGGACGAATTTTCCCCTGAAGAATTTTATGATCGGGCAGGTATTTGGGCCGAATTTGGAAAAATCGTGTGTATTTCTGTCGGGTATTTTCAAATCAAAGGCGACATTCGGAATTTCCGGGTGACTTCATTTTTTGGAGAAGAAAAAGAATTACTGCAAGCCTTTAATAATCTGCTGAACAACCATTTTAGTGGACCGCAGTATGTATTATGTGGTCATAATAGCAAAGAATTTGACATTCCTTTTATTGCCCGACGAATGATTATTAATGGGGTTTCGCTTTCCAGTAAATTGAATTTATTTGGAAAAAAACCATGGGAAATTCCCCATTTAGACACGATGGAATTATGGAAGTTTGGCGATTATAAGCACTATACTTCGTTAAAGTTATTGTCCAAAATTTTAGGCATTCCCACCTCCAAAGACGATATCGATGGGAGTCAGGTGGGCGAAGTGTTCTATAAAGAAAAAGACATCGATCGCATCGTTACCTATTGTGAAAAAGATGTAGTTGCGGTGGCACAAGTCTTACTTCGTTTCCGAAATGAGGATTTACTCATTCCAGAAGAAATTTTACATGTATAAAAAAAGGATGTCTAATTTTGGACATCCTTTCTATGATAGATTTTTTTCAAATTATCGTTTGATTACAACACGCTGTGAAGTAGTTCCTAAGCTATTTTCGATACGTACTAGGTAAACGCCTTCAGCTAAATGTTGCACATTCAAGCGCGCCAATTCATCATGGGTTTCTTTTTGCCCAACTTCGCGTCCTTGTAAATCGTAGAGGCGAACTTGCGTGCGTTCCACACTGTTTGGAATCAAAACGTTGACAAGCTCGTTGGTCGGGTTAGGGAATACGCGAACTTGTGTTAAACTAACTTCAGGTGTTGATAATGCGGGTGAAACACGACAAAGGTCGATACTGAAATTGTTTACTGTTCCCCCATCACCATTCCATGGGTCATTAATGTTTAATACCCATTCACCGTCGGCGGGTAAGGAGTTAAGAGCGCTCAAACTGTCCAACGGAGCCACCAAACCAGTTAGCGATGGATTTCCACTACAAACGGGGTCATTTCCATCGTCATCATAGGTACAATCCATATTGTCATTATCGCCACAAGCCTCACGCATCAATACAATACTTGGACTACCAATAGAAGCAGGACCTTGTAAGGTAAGCGTCATGTCTTGAATATACGTATGGGTAATATTCACGTTGACATTAATGTCGCCAATGGTGTAGCCTCCTGTAATTGTCAAAGGTACGCTAGCACTTGAATTAGCCACCGAATCTATAAAGGCGTTAGAGTAATCAGTTGCTTCAAAGGATTGATCACAACTAATAACACCCGTATCAAAACTGAATACAGCTGCAGTTGCCGCTACACCAGTACCACATCGGTTGGAAGGGATAATACGCCAAAAATAACGCGTTGATTGCTGCAAACCTGTAACCGTAAATCGGTTTAATGTGGTTGTTTCATTCACAGCTAATGTGCTAAAACTGCTGTCGGTAGAAGCTTGTACAGTATATGTTTCAGCATTGCTGTTGGCATTCCAACGCAATACGGCTGAAGTCGATAATCCCGTTTGTCCATTGGAAGGGCTATTTAAGGTTAAGGGTTGTAAACTCGCATTAAAAATACGCAAGGTTTTAAAACGTGTTTCAGTCTCTGTTCCATTGTTTCCTGTGATTCCTACAAAGTATTCACCCGGGGTTACATTGGCTAGACCCGTTACGGTCATTGTAACCGTTCCTGAAGTATTTCGGCTTGGAGGATTAAAAGAAGCCGATGCTCCTGCTGGTAATCCTGTAGCTGAAAATGAAGTTGTTCCTCCACCAGACTGGGTGTAATTAAAGGTGTACGTCGCATTTTGATTAGCACACAGCAATTGGTCACCACTAGTTGAATTGAGCGCAAAAGTTGAACTTAATCCTGTGACGATTAAAGAATACTTTTGACTTCCCGTTACTAAAGTTCCCTTGTGCGAAATGGTAATGGTATATTGTCCTGCTGCAGGTGTATCAATGCGAACCAATTCCACATTATCCACATCATTGTCACCAGTTCTTACCGCAGGATTATTAGGATTTGGCGTTAATTTCCATGGAAAGAAAGTCGTTACGTTTCGCGTGATGCGAATATCCAAGTCGTTAACCAAAGCCTTAATGAATTCATTGGGCGTCGTACTTGTATTCATGTTCCCAGGCAAATCGGTCCATGTAATCGAAGCTACCAAAGGCGTTGTTCCACTCGCATTTACAGTCATCGAAAATGTTTGCCCTTGATTTAGATTTTCTTCCGAAACCCAAGAGGTTAACCCATTGGCATTTAAGGTTTCTACCGCACGTTTAGCATTGAGTAATCCCCAACCGAAAACAGCATCTGGACCCACATTACCAGCATCATCTGCCGTATGACAAGCCAACCCTTTCAGGGTAGACGCACGCATAAAGGTGTTGTATAAATTTTTATAGTGTTGTTGTAAAAGTAAAAGAGTCCCTGCCACATTTGGGGAAGCCATTGAAGTTCCCGATAAAGTCCAAACGGCACCATTACTCGAATTACTTGTAGAGGTTAAACCCGACCCATTTCCTGTAATATCCGGTTTAATTCGGAAATCATCTGTAGGCCCTTGACTACTCGAGCTGTTAATCGTGATGATACCCGCAGCTCCTGTAGTAGCATTAACTGTAACATCCTCGCAATTCGCTACGACTAAATTATTTTTACAGGTTTTGTTCGTGGTTAATTTGTCGAAACCAAAAAACAAAGGATCAGAATTTGCAGTCGAAGTTCCTTCATTTCCAGCAGAGGCTACTTGAAGGTAGTAGGGAGCATTGTAGGCCACTTCATCCCATGCAAAAGAATCGGTAATGTATGCACCAACAATCCAACCGGGAATTGCGTTCCCTCCAGATGAAATAGGGACACCATAAGAATGATTGGAAACTAACATACCCAATTGAATCTCAGAGATTGCTTCACTAATGTCATCGGTCCAGTTGAATGTTCTTGCTGTTGCTGCAGGAGCCATTCCTTTCACACTTGCTGGATTGGCCGAAGCGACCATGGTTCCCGTAACGTGGGTAGCATGAAGAATCGTACCCCCTGAGGGGTCGTCAACTACAGTTACACGGTTCCCAAAAGCATTGTGGGTCGTGCGAACACCGCCACCATCCCAAACTCGGGCGACCATAGTTTCGCCATTTAAATTCAATCCCATTGCCCCCCCAGTGTGTAAGAAATTCGCACGCGTTGCACGAGCTGCTGCCACATTGTCGGTGCTGAAATACATAGGGTACCCATCTGGTGTAAGCTTCATTAATTCGGAAAAAGATCCGTTGGGGCCTTCAATCGTTAAAGGCCAACCGTTAATTTTTGCTACAGTAATCGCTTTTTCTTTTTCAGAAGCTTGAAGACGTCGGTAAAATTCTTGTCGCTCTTTTAATTTATCCATGTTGTAGGTAGCCGTAATTGCGGTTACATCTGGGAGCGTTTGACTATACACATTAAGTCCACCCATTAGGATAACAAGAGCTATGAAGGTTTTTTTCATAGCTTTAAGTTTTTCAGTTTGTTGGCTAATTTTGGCAAATTTAGCTAACCTGTTAATGTTTTAACATTAAACAAATTATATTTTTTGATTAAATACGATTTTTTTAGCAAAAAGGAATCCATTGTACAGATATTTTTTTACATCAAAGATTTATCCGTATTTTGAAAAAAATTACAACACATGGTACTTAGTAGATTTTGGTTGACCATTTTTATAGCTTCAATAGCCTTTACCGTTTTTGCTCTTTTTTCAGGAGATACCTATACTATTGATTCTATTTTAAATGGTAAAAAAGACGATCCGATTTTGATTTCCGAACGCTACTTGAATGACACGCCTTCGTTCATTCGCGATAGCATCGAAAAAGCACCCGAAAAAACCATTGTAATCGATCGAGATACTTTGAATCCAGATACAACCTATGTGTACAAAAGTAAAACGGTTAAATTCTATTCGGGAGTACAAAAATCAGATGGATTGCTACCCACGTGCAAAAACACCTTGATTGATATTATCCTGCCGTTGATCGCATATTTGGCTTTTTTCTGCGGACTTATGGAATTGCTCATAGTTTCAGGTGCTTCTGAGAAGATAGCGAAATGGCTCTCTCCCGTTTTTGCCAAAGTTTTCCCTTCTGTCCCCAAAAATCACGAGTCGATTTCGTACATGACATTGAATTTTGCCGCCAATTTCCTCGGACTCGATTCGGCTGCCACGCCCTTTGGGTTAAAAGCCATGCAATCCTTGCAAGAAATCAATCCCGAAAAAGACAAGGCCAGTGACGCCCAAATCATGTTCATGTGTTTGCATGCGGCCGGGCTTACCTTAATTCCGACGTCCATAATTGGGTATCGTGCCGCCCAAAATGCAACCAATCCCGCCGATGTGATGTTACCGTGTATTATTACCTCTTTTATCGGTACTATTGCGGCGCTCATTATTGTGGGGATTCGCCAACGCATTAACTTTTTAAGTGCGACTTTATTAGTCGCCATTATGTCTGTGGTTGCAGCTATTGTCGGACTTTTATTCTATATCAACGGTTTGGATTTGATTGGAAAAAGTTTCTTTACCGCCAATTTGTCCGGACTCATGCTCGTTGCTATTATTGGAGCCACGCTTATATTTTCCTTTATTCATGAAAAAAAATTCACTGAAAAAGAAACCACTATTTTTGATGCATTTGTCGAGGGTTCTCGAAATGGAATCCAAACTGGCGTAAAAATTTTCCCTTATGTACTCGCGATGCTAGTGGCTATCTCGTTCTTCCGAAATAGCGGTTTGTTTGAAATCATTAGCCGTTGGATTGCCATCGGATTTTCACAAATCGGGATTGCCAAAGACATTACCGATTCGCTTCCCGTGGCCATGCTGCGTCCATTCAGTTCGGGCGGTTCCCGCGGGTTTATGATTGATGCGATGCAAAACTTTGGTCCCGATTCGTTCACAGGTCGCTTGGTATGTATTTTCCAATGCAGCGCCGAAACTACCTTTTACGTGATTGCGGTGTACTTTGGTTCGGTCAATATTAAAAACACCCGCTACACCTTGGCAACCATGTTATTGGTAGATTTGATTTGTGTGGTTACCGCGATTATGGTGGCGAGTTGGTTTTTCGTACGATAATTCTAGTTCCAAAGCGGTATAAGTCAAATTTAAAACCATGTTAAATTGAACATAATCCCGGGATTCAATAGGAAGCTTCCTTGCATTTTCGTACTTTTACCTTTCTAAAACACCAACACAAAATGGACTTTTTATACCAAGATCCGTATCCGATTTTAAAAGACGATACCACTTATAAAAAACTGACTTCCGATTATGTGAATGTCGAAAAATTGGGCGACCGTGAAATTCTTTCCATCGACCCCAAAGGCTTAGAATTATTGGCAGAAGAAGCGATGAAAGACGTTTCGTTCATGTTGCGCTCGTCGCATTTGCAAAAATTACGCAACATCATCGACGATCCTGAAGCCACCGACAACGACCGTTTTGTAGCCTATAATTTATTGCAAAATGCCGTAGTAGCGGTAAGCGGCGAATTGCCTTCGTGTCAAGATACGGGAACTGCGATTGTCATGGCCAAAAAAGGGGAAAATGTCTACACCGGTGCCGATGACGCCGAGTGGCTTTCCCGTGGTATTTTCAATACCTACCAAAACCGCAACTTGCGCTATTCGCAAATTGTACCGATAACCATGTTTGAGGAGAAAAACTCTGGTTCCAACTTGCCCGCGCAAATCGATATTTATGCGAAAAAAGGAAGTTCGTATGAGTTTTTATTTTTAGCAAAAGGCGGTGGTTCGGCCAACAAAACCTTTTTATACCAAAAGACCAAATCGTTATTGAATGAAAAGTCGCTAGAAGAGTTTATCCGTGAAAAAATCATGGATCTGGGAACTTCCGCTTGTCCACCATACCACTTGGCCATTGTCATTGGCGGAACTTCGGCAGAAGCGAATTTAGCCGCCGTGAAAAAAGCCTCTGCCGGTTATTACGATAATTTACTGACTTCGGGGAACATGGCGGGTCAAGCCTTCCGTGATTTGGAGTGGGAAGCTCGTGTACAACACATTTGCCAAGAGAGTGCTATCGGTGCTCAATTTGGTGGAAAATACTTGACGCATGATGTGCGTGTGATTCGGTTGCCGCGCCATGCAGCTTCTTGTCCTGTTGGGATGGGCGTTTCGTGTTCGGCCGACCGAAACATTAAAGGAAAAATCACCAAAGACGGTATTTATCTCGAACAATTAGAAACCAATCCAGCACACTATTTACCCGCTACGGCACCCCATTTGGAAGAACCGGTGGTGGTGAATTTGAACCGACCCATGAAAGAAATTTTAGCCGAGTTGTCGCAATACCCGATCAAAACCCGATTGAAACTAAATGGAACCTTAATTGTGGCGCGCGACATTGCGCATGCTAAAATCAAAGAATTATTGGATGCAGGTCAACCGATGCCCGATTACTTTAAGAATCATCCTGTGTATTATGCGGGTCCAGCGAAAACGCCACAAGGCATGCCTTCAGGAAGCTTCGGTCCGACAACCGCAGGACGTATGGATGTGTATGTGGAAGAATTTCAAAAACACGGCGGTAGCATGATTATGTTGGCCAAAGGTAACCGCGGCAAAGAAGTGATGAACGCCTGCAACACCTATGGTGGCTTCTATTTGGGCTCCATCGGAGGTCCGGCAGCGATTCTTGCCAAAGAAAATATCCTTTCCGTTGAGGTAGTTGATTTCGAAGAATTGGGCATGGAAGCCGTGCGCAAAATCGAGGTCAAAGACTTCCCAGCGTTCATTATCACCGATGATAAAGGAAACGATTTCTTTGCGGCATTAAGCCATTGATTTTAGAAAAAAGAAGAAAGAAACCTGTAGATCGTGAGATGTACAGGTTTTTTTATGGTCATGAAGGCTGTAATTAGTGTAATGGTTTTATAACAAGTATTCCCAAAAATTGTCGCGATGCACTACATATGTGTTTTTGGGATGATATTTTTCAGTAAAAGACTTTGTGAATTTTACTTTTTTAAGAGGATTGAATTTTATTTCATAGGCTGAAATCTCATTTTCAATAATTTCAATAAAATCAATCTCTGCTTGCTGTGCGTTTCTCCAGTAGTGTGTTTTTCCATAAAATCCATTGTATTTTAACTGCTTCATTTTTTCACTAATAAAGAAGTTTTCAAACAAAGATCCTACGTCTTGCCTGCTTTGCAATGGATTAAATTGGCCTATGATGGCATTACGTATTCCATTATCATAAAAATAAATTTTTGGTTTTGCAGTGATTTCATTCCGTTGGTTTGTTGAAAAAGGATGCAATCTAAAGATGACATATACTTTTTCTAACAAATCAATATAATTCACAACAGTCATGCGATCTACGCCCAAGATTTTTGCCAATTCGTTATAGGAAACCTCACTACCCAGTTGTAATGCCAAAGCATTTAATAATTTTAAAAGTAAATCAGGTTTTTTGATGTTGACCAATTCCAAGATGTCTTGATACAAATAACTGCTCGAAAGTTGCAGTAATATCTTTTGTTTATTGGTCTCTGTAACTACTTCAGGATACATTCCGTAGATTAAAAATTCTTCTAATCGAGCATAAGCATTGGCAAATGTATAGTGATTTCTAACTTCATTCCACGATAAGGGAAACAATTGATGTTCCCATTTTCTTCCCGTAAGGGGTTCATTTATTTGATTTCCCAAATCAAGTGAAGAAGATCCTGTAAGTATAAATTGCTTGTTTAATTTCGCATCCACCAGCATTTTTATGGCCAAACCAATATTCTCAATTCGTTGCGCTTCATCAATGACAATGGTATCATAATCGGTTACCCATTGGCGTAAAAATTGGAAATTAGCTTGCGCAAATTGCAACCGTGTTTGTGGGTCGTCACCATTCAAAAAAAGTGTTTTTTTCCCAGTAACAATTTTTTCAATCAGCGTCGTTTTTCCAACTTGTCTAGGGCCAACAACAACAATCACTTTTTTATAATTGTAATCGGCTACTATATTTTGAGTTAGCGTTCTTGTTATCATACTACAAATGTAGTAAATTATGTTTTAAACCCTAAAAAATTATAAAATATTATTATTTAAACCCTAAAATAACATAAATTATACACGAAAATTTCCCCGCATTCAGTATTACCGATGATAAAGGGAACGATTTCTTTAGTTCTTTAAGTACTTAATAAAAAAACCAGCAAAATTTGCTGGTTTTTTTATCTATTAATAAAGGATTGTATCCTAATATTTGATAATTGAATATGATTTATGATTGTTATTTACCTTTACAAGGTAGTTGCCTGTAGGTAAATTGTATATGTTAAAAAATCCTTCAGTATTATTTATTAATTTTTCAAGCACTAGTTGACCTAGCATATTATAAATTTTTATTTCTGAAATAATTTCCGAAGATTTGTAATTAAGTATTCCATTTGTTGGGTTGGGATAAAGTAAAAAATTGTCTAATTCAAATGAACTGTTGTTCAATGCTTGCGTTACCGTGATTGCAATTCTCGAACTTTCACAACCATTAATTGTTTGACTCACATGATATGTAGTTCCTGATACCAAGACTGTATTTAAGGGCAAAGTTGTCCCGCCAGTTGAGCTACTATACCACTGCAAGTTTGTTCCATTTACAATTAATTTTGCTAAAGTTTCACCTGCATTAAAGTTTTGATTTGAGTTAGCAATAGGTGCAGCAGCAATAGGATTTAATATAACGCTTGTGCTAGTTACCGAACAACTTCCATTAGAAATAACGCAAGTGTAAATACCCGGCTGTGAAGCTGTATAGCTATTTGAATTGGCGCCAGTTATATTTAAATTATCTTTTTTCCATTGATAGGAATTTGAAGAACCAAAAGGAACCGATATTATTTGAGTTCCACAATAATTAACTGTACCACTAGGTTGTGGAGTAAATGTTGTAGATAATACCGTAGGATTTGATATTTTAGAACAAGTGGTTGTTGCATCTGTAACTCTAACTGTATATGAGCCAACAGCAGTTGGTAAATGGGTTGCGTTTGTTGCATTTGAAATAGCATTCCCATTCAAAAACCATTGATAACTTAAACCTGTCCCAGCATTAGCTTGTAATGAAAAGTTGCTTGAGGCACAAACTAAAATTTGCCCTGAAGGAGTTATTGTTGAAGTAGGTTGGGGTTTGAAAATTATATTAATTGAATCGGTATAAGTGCTGTTTTCTAATGTTGCTGTAACAGAAACACTACCTGCTTGAGTTGGTGTAAATGTTACGGTATTTCCTTGGCTGCCATCAAACCATGTAGGGGTATAACCGTTGGGGCCATTATAGGTTAATGTAACACTTGACCCTTGACATATTTCAATAGAATCTCCCTCTTGTATGAGTTGTGCATTTGGATTGGCTCCATAAGGGAATACTGTTTTCTTAAATAGTGGTCCCCATCTCCCATCAGAGTCTTTTGCCCGAATATTAAATAAAATTGGACCTGTGGCTACATCCCAAGTTGCCTGACTTCTAAAAACTGTTTCTATCGCCTCGTCTAATGCACCATCAAAGGTAATAATTGTAGTTCCTGAACCTTCTCCTGGATCAAAATTACCGAAGAAATATTCGAACTTGGTTAAATTTACTTGACGAAACGAACCGGTAGCTCCGGGTAATATAAAAACTACTTTTTTAAAAGTAGACCCCCATTGATTATTAGCATCTTTAACTCTAATATTAAAGAGAACTGGACCAACAGTAGTTTGATTATTCGAATAATTAGCTATTACACTTTCAACCGCTTCATTAAACGTTCCATCTTCTGCTGTGAGTGCTGTGCCATTACCATTACCTGGGTCAATAGTACCCCAAAAATATTCTGCTGCGGTAATATCTCTATTTTGAGCCAAGCCCAACTGACAAAAAACTACTAGTAATACAAGTATCTTTTTCATCTGCATTAGTTTTTATGGTATCCTTTAGCCTTGATATTTACATTTTGCCCTGGAAACAAATCAGTAGGCATCTCCAAATCAAAAATATATGCCTTGCTATTATTTGGATTTGCGGCATTATAATTTAATTGTGAATAAGGACCACCATTTATTCCTCTGTCGTTGATTGTTAAATCAATATCATAATAATCATGGTTTGGGTTACCACCGTCTATATCATTTGTTGGACCTATTATTCTCGTAACCGTTAAAGGGCTTCCTGATGTTGGCATATTACAATTAAAATCAATTCCATTATATGACCATTCAAAAAAACCAGAAATATTAATATTTGGATAGTTATTTGAACCGTTTGATGTCCACCCGTAACATCCAGAACTGTTGGGTCTAGTTGGATTGTCATTTCCGTTGATGGAATACCAACCAAATGGGCCATTACAACACCAAGGCCATGCTGGCATCCAATCATTGTAATTAAATATACCCGTTGGGTGTAATTAAATTGTTTGATTCTTGATATTATTTATTGGTCTATCAAAGATAAATTTATTGATTTATTGAACTAGAGTTAGTGCTGTTATTTTAGCTAAAATTCGAGTTTTAAATCCTTCAAAATTTTTAACATAATTTCTTCTAATTAAAAATTGGGCGCATAGCTGGAAAAACAAAGTTTCTATCCTTTTTCTGGATTTTCTGAATATGTATGGTTGTGGTTTATAATTTACTTGATTCATTCTTTTTGGGGTTTGCAATCTAATTATTTACCGATTGGAATAAATCCAATTGAATGCTTTCTGATAAACAACCTCAGTCTCCAAGCAGCACACAATCAGACATTTGCTGTTTTATGTTTTTCAAAAAATGCACATCATGAACTTCGGCTTTAATAATATCTAATAGATGGAAAATACCATTTACAGAACAGACTCCA
>NZ_JBEILJ010000012.1:0-56543 GCF_040379285.1 Flavobacterium sp.
GTACATTTTGTTAAATTTTCACAAGTCTACAACAAATCATCCCAAGGCATATACCAAATAATCTACTGAAATGTCAAAACAAATTGCAACTCAAAACTAAAACATACAATCCATGCCACAAAATTTTTTGAAAAGGAAAAACCCCATTTTTTGAGGGGAAAAATACCTTGGGTTTACAGGAAAAATACCCTTATATTTATTTGGAAATGTGGCGTTTATTTTATAAGAAAACACAATTTGGTATAGCTACCCTACTCCATAATAGCAAAGCCTAAGCAAAGGCTAGTCAAAGGCTAGTCAAAGGCTAGGATAAAGTATGAGGAAAGTATGAATGTTAAAAGGCAGTGAAACCGGGGTTTGCTGGCTATAAATAGCCTAATTAATGAAATGACGGTAATTTGATATAGATAGCTAGCCTTACTTTCGCATGGGGATGTAAGAAAGCTAATTGCTAGCCCCCCAGCCCCCAATGGGGGAGAATTACAATTTCAAATTAAATAATGACTGAACACTAATTGCTAATTGCTGATGGCTAGCCCCCCAGCCCCCAAAGGGGGGAGAATTACAATTTCAAATTAAATAATGACTGAACACTGACTGCTGACTGCTAAATTGACTTACGACTATGTGACTTACGACTTACTTTCGTCTAGAAAAAAGAGCAAAGAAGCAAGAGGAAAGACAGTTGTAGCCTTTGATTATGGGATTTCTCCTTCGTCGAAATGACAAAAAAGGCGTGAAAATAAAGTTTTAGCTGTGCTAAAACACTCAAATTCAAAACCTAATACTATTTACTTTAGAAAATAGTAATTCCAACCGACCCGTTGTCATTTCGACGATAGGAGAAATCACACTAGGGGATGATCTAGCCCTCGATAGGAGAATCAACAATCCGTGAAAAAGGTTGTATTGGCACTTAGTATTGCTCAAAATAAACATACTACACCTAATTCGAAGTAGCTATTTATTCTTTCCTATGCTGGCACCGATTGAAAATCCGCGTCATTGGGAAAATCCCTACCGAAGCAAAACGCAAAATGAAAGACGCAAGCCCGCGTGAGGGGTAGCAGCGGAAAGCCCGGATGCTGGAGGAACGAAAGCAACGGACTTGTAGCGGATGACCCGACCCGGAGGGGCACGCTATCATAATTATAAATTATGAATTATAAATTATGAATTATGAATTATGAGTTATGAGTTATGAGTTATGAGTTATGAGTTATCGAATTGCAATCCTCGGGGAAAAGAGGGTTTTAATCGGGGGTTTGGGGCGTGTACTCAGTAGCGCTTGGTGTAGCATTTCTTTTGTGTACATTCGTACTGTGTTATTCATCTATTTATTCGCCCTGTATTGTTCTTACTACTGATTCTACTTCGGTTTAGTCGCAACTGCGCGTACATTCTATCTCCTTCGCTGAGGAAAGCGGGAGCGGCTGGACCCGAATCGGTTAATTATAGTTCCTTATTCAACCTTTATAAATTGCAGTGTAATGTGAACCCCGATCCTTTCGGGGTTTATTATTTTGGCGACAAATCAGGAATTACATCAATTATTCCCTTCGTTTTTAACGAAATAAATGCTTAATTGAAAAATAAATACTACTTTTTATACACTTCGAATCAAGAATACCCCCCTTTATTACGGATGAAAAGAGGATTCCTTGCTTTTCTAACACTCCTTCCTGTAGTGGTATGGGCACAGACCCCAGTTATTCCTGGCGTCAATTTTAAGTCCAAATTACTCCTAGCTTCTCCTCAAAACAACATTGCCAGAAATCAGAACGGGGTTGCTATAACCATCGATACAAACCATGATGGTGCCCTTGAAGTCAATGAAGTCGCGGCCGTATATCAGTTGGATGTGAATAACATCAACAGTCCCATAGCCACCAAAATTTCTTTCGCTTGATGGCTTGGGATCCTTCAGTCAACTGCGGGTTTTATACTGCCAAGACAATGCCATTACCGCTATTCCGGAGGCGTCGATGGGCTTACTCACCCAATTAGGATGCCGTAACAATCCCTTAGAAAATTTATCGTTAGCTTCGGCGCTGCACCTGCAATGGTTGGATTGCCGCAATACCGGGTTGCAGTCGTTGTCGTTGGCTCCCAATGCCCCTCTCGTATTTTTGGACGCTTCCTACAATCAACTCACCGAAGTTTCTGGCTTTGGATTGGGAGCACTCTCCTTGGTGAATTTACGGAACAACGCCCTGACTTCGCTGTCCTTAAACGGTGCTACTTCGCTTTCGCATTTGACGCTTTCGCATACTTTTTTAACGAATTTGGACGTGTCAACGTATCGCAATTTAGTATTTTTGGATGTGAGTCACAACCTCTTACTTGCCCAAGCTAATTTGAAAAATGGCAGTTTTGAAAGTGGTTTGAATTTGAACAACACCCCGCAGCTCCGCTACATTTTTACTGACGAATCTGCTTTGAAACGCGTCTCTGTGCTGTATCAAGTGGCACTCAACTCGGGCAGCACAAACTGTGAAGTAAACACGTATTGCACCTTTGTTCCTGGGGGAATGTCGTACGCCTTGAAAGGCACGTTGCGATTGGACACACAAAATGACGGATGTCAACCTACAGATGCTCCCTTTACCCCTTACAAAATGGCCATCACTGCATCTGGCAGCACGAAGTGGGTGCAGCCTTCCGCAACGGGAAGCTATACTATTGGTCTCGAGGCGGGGAGTTATTCGTATGCCCCGGTTTTGGAAAATCCCACTTATTTTTCGGTGGGTCCCACGAGTGATCAAGTTCATTTTCCTGCAAACGTATCCCCTTTCACTACTGATTTTTGTGTGACTCCCAATGGCGATCACGCCGATATAGAAGTGTTTATTACCCCATTGGATGAGGCTTTTGCGGGGTATTCAAGTCGGTATAAGATTACATGTAAAAACAAAGGAACTACTGCTGTTTCGGGTATGGTCGTTTGGAATTATGATGCCCATGTTAATCAGATAATTTCAAGTTTTCCCGTAGCCAACACCGAAGTAAATGGCCAACTTAGATGGTCGTTTGATGCCATTGCTCCGGGGACAAGTTTGAGTTATACCGTTACCCTTGCACTGCATTCTCCGTTGGATAATCCGCCGCTACTTTCGGGTGAGGTATTGGAGTTTACTGCGCATGTTAGCGGCTTTACCGATGTAGCGCCCATGGACAATACATTTACCTTGAAGCAGACTGCAGTCAATTCGATGGACCCCAATAACAAAATTTGTCTCGAGGGAACGAGCATCACACCCGATAAAGTGGGAGATTACATTTATTATTTGATTCGGTTTGAAAACTTAGGAACGGCGAATGCGCGCCATGTAGTCATTCATGATGTGATTGATGCCTCAAAATTGAACATGAGTAATATTGTTGCCCTCGATGCAAGCCATCCTTATGAAATGCGGGTGTATCCCAATCAAACGGTTGATTTTATATTTGAAAACATCAATTTACCTTTTGAGGATGCTTCGAATGACGGTTACGTGTTATTTAAAATCAAAACCCAACCTACCCTAACGCTGGGAGATGTATTTAGCAATACCGCTGCGATTTATTTTGATTACAATGCGCCTATCATTACAAATACTTATACAACTACGGTGCAAGCGTTAAGTCTCCCTACCCCATTACAACCTTCGCTAACCCACTACCCAAATCCAACAAAGGGCGTATTGTTTTTAAATGACGATCTGTTTGCCACAGCTACGGTTTTTGATTTTGCGGGACGACAATTGGCTGTGCTTCCGGTGGTGAATCGTGAAATTGATACGACTTCATTGGTCTAGGGAACGTACGTATTGCGTTTGGAAGGGGAAACCACAGCAACGATGCGTTTTTGTAAGATCGACTAACTACACTAGTTTTTTTTTCATAATAAAATCCTCCATCCAATATCCTTCGCCAATAGGAATATCGATCGTTTCAACGGTTTGAAATCCTTTTTTTTGGTAAAAAAATTGCGCTGTGTTGAATCGGTTGACATTGAGTCGTAATGTATGTTGCCCTGCATGGAGCGCGCTTTGTTCGATGGCGTCCAATAAAATACTCCCCCACCCTTTGTGATGTTGTGCGGTACGAACATATAACTTATGCAATTGGGTGACTCCAGGCGTATAATCCAGTTGATAGGCCGCAAATCCTTGGGCTCGATGATCTTCCTCTAGCAGTAGAAACTGTTGTCCAGCTTCCATTTGCCGACGCAAGGCTTCAAGCGCATAAAACGCTTCCAACATATACGAGAGTTGGGCTGGCGATAAAATGGAGGCATAGGCTTCTGGCCAGATTTCGTGTGCTAACGTCTGAATTACAATACAATCATCGGGGGAAGCGGGCCGTACCATTAAGCTAATTTCATCCGTTTTTGTTCCCGTGCCAGCAAAGTATTTTTTAACAGCATGGCAATCGTCATCGGTCCCACCCCACCCGGTACAGGCGTAATGTAGGAAGCTTTTTTGGAAACGTTTTCAAAATCGACATCGCCTACAATGCGATAGCCTTTGGGTGAAGATTCGTCGGGAATTCGGGTGATTCCAACGTCTATTACTACCACATCATCTTTGACCATTTCGGCTTTCAGAAAATTAGGAACGCCCAAAGCCGTAATAATGATATCGGCCTGGGTAGTAATTTGATTGATATTTTTAGTGTGGCTATGGGTCAGAGTTACGGTAGAATTACCCGGAAAATGATTACGTCCCATCAAGATACTCATAGGGCGACCTACAATATGACTTCGCCCGATAACTACGGTATGTTTCCCTTTGGTTTGCACGTCGTATCGTTCTAACAATTCCAAGATTCCGTAGGGTGTGGCGGGTATGAAGGTGGTCATGTCTAGGGCCATTTTACCAAAGTTCTCAGGGTGGAATCCATCAACGTCTTTACTGGGATCGATAGACATCAAAATATGTTGCGTATCAATTTGTTTGGGTAATGGCAATTGAACGATAAATCCGTCGATCGCTTCGTCTTCATTGAGTTGCTTGATTTTTTTCAGCAACTCGGTTTCCGACGTGGTACTTGGCATACGAATGAGGGTTGATTCAAATCCAACGCGATCACAAGCCTTGACTTTACTATTGACATAGGTTAAACTAGCGCCATCATTTCCAACGATAATCGCAGCCAAATGGGGTACTTTTTCGTTGTTGTCCCGCATCTTTTGTACTTCGGCAGTGATTTCATTTTTAATGTCTTCAGAAACTTTTTTTCCGTCTAAAATAATCATGTGTGTTGTGGTTTAGTAGTGTTTCGTATTGGTTATAAAGACAAAGGGTTTGGTTTCGTTTCCGAACTCCAAACCCTTCCTATGTGTTATCGCATTCCGCCGCCGGGCATTCCGGGCATTCCTTTCATCCCTCCCATCATGCGCATGAGATTTTTACCTCCGGGACCTTGCATCATTTTCATCATTTTACTCATTTGTTCAAACTGTTTGAGCAATTGATTGACTTCTTCGACTTTTCGTCCCGATCCTTTAGCGATTCGTGTCTTGCGTTTCATATCGATGATTGCGGGCTTGCTGCGTTCTTTTGGTGTCATCGAATAAATTATGGCTTCGATATGTTTGAAGGCATCATCTTCAATTTCAACATCTTTCATGGCTTTACCAGCACCCGGAATCATTCCGACTAAATCTTTCATGCTTCCCATTTTTTTGATCTGTTGAATTTGCACCAAGAAATCGTCGAAACCGAATTCGTTTTTGGCAATTTTCTTTTGGATTTTTCGAGCCTCCTCTTCGTTGTATTGTTCTTGGGCACGTTCTACCAAGGAGACCACGTCCCCCATTCCCAGAATACGATCGGCCATCCGAGAAGGATAGAATACATCGAGGGCTTCCATTTTTTCGCCGGTACCGATAAACTTGATGGGTTTGTTGACCACCGATTTAATGGTTAACGCTGCACCACCTCGGGTATCGCCATCGAGTTTGGTCAAGATTACACCGTCAAAATCTAAGCGATCATTGAAGGCTTTGGCCGTATTTACCGCATCTTGTCCCGTCATCGCATCGACGACGAAAAGAGTTTCTTGGGGTTTGATGGCTTGATGAACTTGTGCAATCTCATTCATCATTTGCTCATCAATAGCCAAACGTCCTGCGGTATCGACGATTACGACGTTGTACCCATTGGATTTGGCATGTTGAATGGCTTTTTGAGCAATTTCTACGGGGTTTTTATTCTCGGGTTCCGAGTATACTTCAACACCAATTTGTTCCCCCACAACATGCAACTGGTTGATTGCTGCAGGACGGTAAATATCACAAGCCACCAATAAGGGCTTCTTATTTTTTTTCGTTTTAAGATAGTGGGCCAGCTTCCCAGAGAACGTGGTTTTCCCCGAACCTTGTAAACCCGACATTAAAATCACGGTAGGAACTCCCGATAAGTTAATTCCGGTAGCCTCACCACCCATTAATTCGGTTAATTCATCTTTTACAATTTTGACCATTAACTGTCCCGGTTGAAGGGTCGTTAAAACGTCTTGTCCCAATGCTTTTTCTTTGACTCGGGTGGTAAAGTCTTTGGCGATTTTAAAGTTCACGTCGGCATCAAGGAGTGCACGTCGAACTTCCTTGAGCGTTTCGGCTACGTTGATCTCGGTAATTTTACCGTGTCCTTTTAAAATATGAAAGGCTTTATCGAGTTTGTCGCTTAAATTTTGAAACATAGTTTGCTGCTAAAAAAATGATGGCAAAGATACAAATTAACCCTATGCCATTCAAGCTGAAAACAAACAAAAAACTACCCTCAAAGAAGAGAATGGTTTCTAACAAAAACACTCATTAGTAGGTAATCTACTTAATTTTTTTCAAAAGTTAGATAATCGGTTCCGCCGTTACCGCCGCTGACATCAATGAGCTCAATTTTGGTGTCGGTTCGGGATTGAATATCCCAATCGTAGGTGAGTTCTAGGAAATTAGCTGGCGCCGTGAACGCTATATTAAAATCCAAATCATCCATACTATCATCATTACCGTTGGAGTCGGTTACCGACCAAACCCCAGTGTACGTTTGAGTTCCATTCGTCGCTGTCAATACATTGGAGGGACCGAAGGTAAAATTGTATCCTGTAAATTGATTAGTTTTGATGGTACCCGAATCGTTGTACAAGGTAATGCGCCATGTTCCTGAGGAGACAGTATTGATTACCATGGTTTGATTTACAGAGGAAGATGGATTATCATCATTACTACACATGGATGCTACATTGACCAAAAAAACAAGGTACAGCAGCATAAGGATCTTTAGTTTTTTCATATTTATTTATAGTCAGGTTTACCTGTTGGTAGACCACTCGCTAGTCGTCTAATTCGATGGTATCTTTGATACGATCTTTGATTAAATTGGCCAAACTTTGATTGCCATCTTGATCGTTGGGATTAATTTCGATAACCCCATCACCATCGTTATCGGTCGCGACACTAAAGTCGATACTATTGACTACCGCATTAAGGTCAAAATTGAGGTACAGCGTAGAAGTTGTATTATCGATGATCAAGTTTTGCGCTGCATCTTCATAATCAATCTCAAAATCTTCTTCAATATTATGCCAGAAAACAAAGGGAGTTCCGTTGATTGTTCCTTCAATTTGTACTGATTTATTGTACATAGGACTGTTGACTTGTTTGTTGCGACTCATCGTGAATTCAACTTCCTCATAAACCCCTGCAGGAACATTTAATGCCGCAATATCTATCGTATTGTTTAAAACATTTACTACAAATGGACCATTCAATTCGATCTCATCATCACTATCAAAAAAACCATCATCGTCGTTGGAGGTATTCTCAGCAAATTCAAATTCGATTTCCTTAAAATTGAAAGTGAACGAAGTAAGACTCACTATAGCATTTGGACTCGCTGCAGTTACCTTTCCTTGGTTGTAAATACTGCGTGCTTTAAGGACTAGATTGTCACTTTTCCCTTCATTATCACTACTACAAGAAGCGAGTAAAACTAAAATTAAAATCGTGAATAATTCATAAAACCTTGTTTTCATAAGTATGCTTTTTTCAAGAGTTACTTGATTTATTAATAAAACCCGTTGGGTGTAATTATTTAAAGTAAAAAAAATTATTAGACATCAATCAATATGCTGAAATTCAGTATTTTGAATCCATAAAACAATATCTATGTCAAATATTGTAAAACAAATTCCAACCCATTCATCTTACCAAAATATTTTTTTTAACATTTATTCTCTTTAAAAAAAATATAAGTTAAAAAACCAAGGCGGTTATCCCTAACTCTAAGCGCTTCGGTGATTAATTTGACTAACACAAAATCGTAACAACCAATTTTTCAGGATCAACACCAATGCGCAAAACATTGGAGCAAATTGATTCCTTTTCATTTCCACGAAAGGTTACTGTTTTTGTGCATTATTCGTTATAAAAAAAATCCGATCCATTTCGGATTTTTTTACATACGTTCGGGAACCTGAATTCCCAGAAGTTTAAAAGCTTTTTGAATTGTTTCGGCGACTTTGGCAGAGAGTTGTACCCGAAACACTTTTTTATCTTCCTCTTCTTCGCCCAAAATAGATACCGATTGATAAAACGAATTGTATTCTTTGACCAATTCGTAGGTATAATTGGCCACCAAGGCTGGACTATGGTTACGCGCAGCATCTTGAATGACAGCGGGTAATTGGAAAAGCTGCTTCAACAACGCTTTTTCTTTGGGATGCAATGCAACGAGAACTGGGTTTTTATAGTCAAAATCGGCTTTTCGTAAAATCGACTGAATTCGCGCATAGGTGTACTGAATGAAAGGTCCTGTATTGCCGTTAAAATCAACCGATTCTTCAGGATTGAATAGAATTTGCTTCTTGGGATCAACTTTCAAAATATAATATTTCAAAGCCCCTAGACCGATAATTCGATATAACTCTTGCTTTTCGGCTTCAGAATATCCGTCAAGTTTACCCAATTCAGCAGCAATTTTACTCGCAGTTTGGGTCATATCGTACATCAAATCATCGGCGTCAACAACAGTTCCTTCGCGGGACTTCATTTTTCCCGAAGGTAATTCCACCATTCCATACGACAAATGATACAAGTGTTCGGCCCAAGCGAAGCCCAATTTTTTGAGGATTAAGAACAACACTTTGAAATGATAATCCTGTTCATTCCCAACGGTATAGACCATCCCTTTCACATCGGGATAATCCTTTACGCGTTGAATAGCCGTTCCTATATCCTGTGTCATGTAAACGGCAGTACCATCAGAGCGCAAAACAATTTTTCGATCTAGGCCTTCATCTGTCAAATCAATCCAAACAGAGCCATCGGGATCGCGTTCGAAGATTCCTTTGTCCAAACCCAATTGCACCACTTCTTTCCCGAGCAAATAGGTATTGCTTTCGTAGTAATAACTATCAAAATCTACGCCTAAATTGGTATATGTTGTATTAAAACCGTCATAAACCCACTGATTCATGGTATTCCAAAGTGCGACTACTTCGGGATGGCCAGCTTCCCATTGACGCAGCATTTCTTGTGCTTCGAGTAAGATAGGCGCTGTTTTTTTGGCTTCCTCCTCAGCGATACCTTGGGCCACTGCCTCTTCAATTTCAGTTTTATAGGCCTTATCGAAAGCGACATAATAGTTGCCCACGAGCTTATCGCCTTTAACACCCTTTGTTTCTGGTGTTTCACCGTTTCCAAATTTTTGCCAAGCAACCATCGACTTACAAATGTGGATACCACGATCGTTGATAATTTGGGTTTTATAGACTTTTTTTCCCGATGCTTTTAAAATTTCGGCCACGGCATAGCCTAATAAATTATTGCGAATATGACCGAGGTGTAGAGGTTTATTGGTGTTGGGAGAAGAATATTCGACTATCACGGCCTCAGCCTCTTTTGGGGTAGAAAAACCAAAAGTAGCGTCTTGACGTATTTCTTGAAAGGATTGGATATAAAACGAATCGGCAATGGACAAATTCAAAAAACCAGAAACTACATTAAAAGCCGTTACCTCTTGCGTATTGGCTACCAAGTACTCCCCCAAAAGGGTACCGATTTGAACGGGATTGTACTTGATACGTTTCAAAAAAGGAAAAATAACTACGGTAATGTCTCCTTCAAACCCTTTGCGCGTCTCCTGAAATTCAATTTTCTCAGGAGGAAGGTCAAAATGTAGCACTAAGGCTTGTTGAATGGGTGCGGTTAAAAGATGTTGAATGGTCATTGGTATTTTTTTGGTGGCAAATATACCACATAAAAAGAATAGTAATTAAAATCTAATATTTACTACTATAGAGTTGTAAAAAAAATATTTTATATGTTAATTTTCTTACAAAATATACTATATTAAACATTTCATCGATTTTTTTTGTTTTTTATCGATTATTTATAGCATATTTGTTATGTCAAAATCAAGTCCCTATGAAAAAACTATTAACTCTTTTGCTACTATGCGTCAGTGTCGCAGGCTTATCACAGCCCATCACTGTTGATGCGACTACGTATACCGTACCGCAATTGGTCAATAACATTTTGATCAATTCTCCTTGTATTTCAACACAGAATATTTCTTGGCGCACGGGCTCCAATTTTGGATCTGTCAATGGTATTGGATATTTTGTGAATACGAATCCAAATTTCCCAATGCAAAGCGGTATTGTCTTATCAACGGGTAGTGCTGTTGAAGCAGCAGGACCAAATACTGTTCTATTAAACTCAGGAAATGTTACTTGGACGGGAGACTCTGACTTGGAAGCTATATTGGCTACTTCTGGGATTTTGATGAATTCCACTAATGCCACGGTTCTGGAATTTGAGTTTTCGGCATTATCGCCTTATTTCGATTTTGATTTCTTATTTGCTTCTGAAGAATATGGAAATTTCCAGTGTCAATTTTCAGATGCCTTTGCGTTTTTGTTGACAGATTTAACAACAGGAACTACACAGAATTTGGCAGTGGTACCAAATACAAATACCCCTATTTCGGTAGTAACCATTCGTGACTTTTTATACAATTCGGGGTGTCCCTCAGTAAACGCTCAATACTTTGGTAGTTTTAATGGCGGAAACAATGCTGCTTCGGCTCCCATCAATTACAACGGTCAGACTACGGTGTTAAATGCAGCTGCTACTTTAGTCCCAGGACGCAATTATAGAATTAAATTGGTCATTGCAGACCGCGGCGACTTCAATTCGGATTCTGCCATTTTTTTAGCTTCCAACAGTTTCAATATCGGACAAGATGTTTTGGGTCCAAATCGAACCGTTGCTAGTGGTACTGCGGTTTGTCAAGGAGGATCAACAGTCATTACTTCTGGACTCAATCCCGCTCAATACACGTTCCAATGGCGTCGTAATGGTGTTGTAATTGCTGGTCAAACTGGACCGAATTTAACAGTTACTCAACCAGGAACGTATGCGCTAACTTACACCAATATTGCTTTCCCTTGTCAAGAAGTTACAGATGAAATCACAGTTGAATATCATGCTAACTTTGTTTTCCCCAATCCGATCAACTTATATAAGTGTAATGCAGGAAATAGCCCTTACACCTTTAATTTAAATTACAATACAAATCGAGTTACCAACGGAATTGCCCCTGGTCATACCGTTGCCTATTTTGCATCACAAACCGATGCGCAAAACAATGTAAATCCGATTGGCCCCAGTTATGTTAGTGCTGGTAATGAAACGGTTTTTGTTCGTGTAACAAGTCCAGTAACCGGTTGTGGGATGGTAAAATCATTCCAATTATTATTAACTGCTCCTCCTGTTGCTAATACTCCAAATACCGTACAAATGTGTGCGCGTCCTGATGGAAATCCAGTAAATTTTAACATCCGCCAGGCTGTTTCCAGTCAAGTTTTAGGGGGTCAAAATCCAAACATCTATGGAATTGGAGTTTACCGTACTTTAACAGATGCTACGAATAGCACTAATGTTGTTGGAAATGGAATAATTAGCTCATTGGGAGGGACTTGCTATGTTCGTGTATTCGTATTTACCGACCCTACTTGTTATGCGATTGTCCCTGTAAATATGGTGGTATTACCAATTCCTCCCGTTGATGATTTTGAAGATGTAATTACGTGTGATGATTATACCCTTCCTGCGTTAACCAATGGACAATATTTTACTGAAGCCAATGGACAAGGAACGCAATTATTTCCTGGTGATGTGATTACACAAAACTCCACTATTTACATTTTCAATAGTAATCCAACACCTCCTTTATGTCCGAATCAAACGTTTTTTACGATTACCATCTTACGTCCGGATGAATCGATTCCAGATGAGGAGCATTGTAACAGTTACACCTTACCAGCTTTGGTACGCGGAAATTATCATACAGCACCCAATGGTGGAGGAACCTTACTGCCTGGAGGAACGATAATTACAACATCCCAAACTATTTACTATTATTTTATTTCACCTGAACCGCCGTTTTGTCAAATTGAAATGCCATTTAATGTCACCATTATTCCTTTTGGTGATGTGCCATCGATGGATAACGTCTATGATTGTTCGTCGTATACCTTGCCTCCCTTGTCATTTGGGGCTTACTATACCGAACCAGGCGGACAAGGAACACAATTAGCCCCTGGAACGGTACTTACAAGTACTCAAATGGTATTTATCTATGCAACCAATGGAACCTGTACTAGTCAGTCTTCTTTTCAAGTAGTGATTGGCATGAACTTCCCAACTTCGGTTAATGAATGTGTTTCATTTACATTACCTGCTTTGGAGGCTGGAAACTATTATACAGGTCCGATGGGTACGGGAACACAAATTCCGGTGGGAACAGTGATTAATACCACACAAACCATTTATGTATATGCGGTGACCCAAAATCAACCGAACTGTACAGATAATTACAATTTCACAATTACCATTAGCCTTCCTCCCCTGAATCCACCCCAAAATGGGGTAGGATGTGGAAGCTATGAATTGCCACAACTTCCTTATGGGAACTACTTTACGGGACCTGGCGGAACTGGAGACATTATGTTTGCAGGAGATTTAGTAACAACGAGCCGCACCATGTATATTTACCTTGATGGTGAAGGTGGATGTGTAAATGACGTAAGTTTCCCTATAACTATTAATCCATTCCCAGAAGTTGATTCGCGTTCTGATATTGATGCTTGTCATGCTTACGTGCTTACCAATTTGGAACATGGAAACTATTTCACTGGTCCTAATGGAACGGGTACGCAATTGCAAGGGGGCGATGTTATTCAAACCTCTCAAACCTTGTATATTTACGCCGAGAGCAATGGATGTATTAGTGAAACTAGTTTCATCATTACAATCTTTACTATTGATGCCCATGAGTTGAATGATGTTACCGTATGTGATGCCTATGTGTTGCCTGCATTACCTGGAAACAATAAATATTTTACCCAAACCGGAGGACAACACGGAACAGGGCAAGAGTTGGCGCCAGGAACTGTAATTACGGCTTCACAAACGATTTATATCTATGTGGAATCGGGAGAACGCATCAATTGTTCCAATGAAAGTAGTTTTGTTGTTACGGTGAATCAAACCCCTGTCATCCCGGCTATTCCATCCGTTTTTGTTTGTGAATCCTATACGTTACCGACGATTACGGTTGGAAACTATTACACACAACCTAACAAAGGTGGAGATTTAATAGCTGCTGGTACAGTAATCACCACAAATCAAACCTTGTATGTGTATGCTGAAACAGGCACAACACCCAATTGTTTTGCTGAAACTAGTTTTTCTGTCACGATTTATAATGTTCCTCAATTGAACAATGTAGTGTCATGTTCAAGCTATGTTTTACCTGCTTTAACTACGGGGAACTATTTCATCGGACCCAACGGTACAGGTGGACAAATTGCTGTGGGAAGTGTAGTTACGCAAAGTCAAACGATTTATGTGTTTGGTCAATCGGGATACACTCCCAACTGTACCGATGAAACATCGTTTACGGTAACTATCGTTCCAGCTCCAACTGCTGAAGCGGTTCCAGTAGCACAACGAACTTTTTGTGATACTGATGGAACAAACGATGGTATTCTTAGCCTCGATTTAACGCAATTCAACACTACAGTTTTAGGGAACCAAAGCGGATCTGAATTTGTAGTCACCTATCACGCTTCTTTGATCGATGCACAAAGCAACACGGCTTCCCTAACGCAAAGTGCTGCAACCCTTGTGTATGTTCGCGTTAGCAACACATTAGCACCCGATTGTTTTGCGGTTCGAGCGCTTCAATTCATTATCAATAAGCTACCCGAACCCACTCCACAAGATGGTATCATTTGCTACAACACTACGACCAATCAGCTTATTCAATCGTACTCATTAAACAGTGGATTATCGGCTACAACACACACCATTCGTTGGTATAATGAAGCAGGCAATCAAGTGGGAACGGGTGCCATGTATACCGTTCTTGCTCCTGGTGTATATAGCGTTATTGCCACAAACAACGCCACAGGATGTGCATCAGAGGAAGTAATGGTTACTGTAACGCCTTCAGAACCGGCCATTGTAACCTACACTGTGAGTGAAGATTTTGCAGATTCGCAAACATTGACGGTCAATGCGCAAGGCAGCGGTGAATATGAGTACCAATTAAATAACGGTGAGTTTCAAGACAGTCCAATATTCTACAATGTAATGAGTGGATTCCACACATTGACCGTTCGCGACAAAAACGGTTGTGGTTTAACCGTATCGCAAATTGTTGTGGTGAACTACCCGCATTTCTTTACTCCTAACGGTGATGGTGCCAATGAAACATGGAATATTCGCGACCTACGCGATCAAGAAGTAGCTTATATCTACATTTATGACCGTTATGGAAAAGTACTTACAAAAATCAAACCTTCGGGTTCAGGATGGGATGGTACTTACAACAATGCCCTTATGCCATCTGATGATTATTGGTTCTCCATAACCTACCAGAAAGATGGACAAGAAAAAGAATTTAGAGCGCATTTTGCGTTGAAACGATAACTCCTTTTTGCCCCAAATAAAAAGGAAAGTAATTCTGTTTGTACATGAAAAAGCCCGATGCAATGTCGGGCTTTTTTTTGTGTCAAATAAAAACGGTTTTACCATCGAATAATAGCACTTCCCCAAGTAAAGCCACTTCCAAAGGCGGCCAAAACGACTACATCACCTTCTTTGATTTTTCCTTGCTCCCATGCTTCGGTCAAAGCAATTGGAATGGAAGCAGCAGTGGTATTGCCATACTTCATGATATTATTGTAGACTTGAGTGTCTTCCAAGCGGAACTTTTGTTGAATGAACTGTGCAATGCGCAAATTAGCTTGATGTGGAATCAACATATTGATGTCGGAAACCTGCAAATTATTGGCCTCCAAACCTTCGTTGATCACCTCTGTAAACCGAACTACTGCATTTTTAAAGACAAATTGACCGTTCATATACGGGAAATACGATTCGTCATTAGGATCATTATCGCGAATAATATCGGTCACCCAACGTTGCCCCATTCCGGGTGCAATCAAGGCCAATTCTTCGGCGTGTTGTCCTTCAGCATGTAAATGGGTCGAAAGAATTCCTTTTTGCATATCGGTTTCACGACTGATAATCGCCGCTCCTGCCCCATCGCCGAAAATGACGGAAACCCCACGTCCGCGTGTGGTCATGTCTAACCCATGGGAGTGCAATTCGGAACCGATGATCAAGATGTTTTGGTACATACCTGTTTTGATGTACTGATCGGCAATGGAAAGGGCATATACAAATCCGGAACATTGGTTGCGGATATCCAGTGCGCCCACCGTTTTTAGTCCCAAATCTCGCTGCACCAGCACGCCCGGTCCTGGAAAATAATAATCGGGACTAAGGGTCGCAAAAATGATAAAATCGATATCGTCTTTTGAAATTTGAGCGCGTTCAATGGCTATTTTGGCGGCCTTGACCCCCATTGAGGTGGTCGTATCTTCACCACGAATCACATGACGCCGTTCTTGAATCCCTGTACGCTCCTGAATCCAAGCGTCGTTGGTATCCATGCGTTGGGACAAATCATCGTTGGTGACAACATTATCGGGGACATAAAAGCCTAGGCCTTTTATTTTAGAACGATACATAGACTTCGTTTTTTACAAAATTAAGTCCACAAATTTAGTGAATTGTTAAAAACTGACCCGAATATCACCCAAAAAACATTGCTTTTGACAAAATAGAAGTCCTAAAATTCTTGGTCTATTTTACAATTTTTACCGATTGCCGGCCCGTATTGGTATGCAGATTTATATAATATACGCCCGAAGGATAGGGAAAATCAAATTGATACGCTTTGGGTCCTTGGTGTTGAATCTCATCAACTATCAAGGTTTTCAACCATTTGCCTTGGGCATCATACAATCCTAAGTTCAAATGATCAGTCCCCAAATATTCAATAGTCAGTTGCAATTTATCGCGAATGGGATTGGGAGCAACGGTAACCTGCAACGGCAACCGTCCTTGCTCATCAAAAGTAGTGGCGCTCAAATTCCCCGACAGCTTATAAATAGTGGTGCCGCATGCAAAAGCTAAGGTCGAATTCACCATAAAAATGCGGTTCAAATTGCCCCCTACATTGGTATTCACCCAAGTATCCCCTCCGTCGGTGGTTTCAAAAATTCCTGCCGAGTAGCCGCCCATCCAACCGTGATAGGCATCGAGGAAACCCACCGCCTGAATGCCCGTTTCAGGGGCTGTTTTGGTTGTCCACGTTTGTCCTCCATCACTAGAGGTAATTAATTTTCCAGTCTGAGGACCAAACGATTGCACCGCGCCAAAAATTTGATTGGGATTATTGGGTAAAACTTGCAACTTCCAAACGTACTCGCCGGGAATCGAACCGTTGTACACTACCGACCAGGATTGTCCGCCATCGGTGGTTTTTAGGATTAATGCTCCAGCGGCATTATTTCCGCAGGCGTAACCTGTTTGCGCATCCAAAAAAAGGACTTCAACCAACGCATTGGCATAGGCTGCCATATCGGTATATTGCCAGGTTTGGCCGCTATCGGTAGACTTAATCATGTAGGCAGGAGAAAAATAAGCTCCGCAGCCGTACACCGTTGCTCCTTGAGCATCAAGGCCGCAAATCGCTTGTGGATTGGGCGAAATAGAGACTAAATCCCACGTAACACCACCATCCGATGTGCGGTAAAACTTACCATTTAAGGTGCCTAGAAACCCTACATTTTCATCGATGAATTCGATATTTCGAAAATAGTGATCACTTCCCAAAAGAGCATTATTGGTTTGCAACACCCAATTTTGACCGCCATCCGTTGTTTTATACACCGCGGCATAATACCCATTGGCAGCCCAACCGGTAGTTTCATTTAAAAAAAACACATCATCAAAACGTTGTCCGTTAGTATTCACGGTAATGTTGGGAAGAGGTGCCCACGTTAACTGTGCATACAGAGGGAAATAACAGCATAAAAGAAGCAATCGCATCGTTTTCATCGGGTTGGAATTTGACCAAAAGTAAAAAAATTAACGTTTTATTAGTCGTTCGATTCAAATAAAAATAAGAGTTTTAACTCCGTGAACACATTTTTTTTAAATTGACGAACAACAAACCCAAAACCATGAAGTTAAAAGTTTTCTTTTTATTCCTGATAACGGCCACCACTTGGGCTCAGGAAAATGTAACGTACCAAAAACCACCTGCCGAAATTATGGCCTTGACCGATTACCAACGCGCTCCTTTGGTATCGATGGATAGCAAGAAAAACTATATGTTGCTTGTGTATCCAAATACCTACAAATCCCTCGACGACTTGAATCAAGAGGAAATGCGATTGGCTGGTTTACGTATTAATCCCATCACCAATATTGCGAGTACGACCAACTATGTGAACAATTTAAAGCTGCGGAAAGTAAAAGATACGCAAGAAATACAAGTCAAAGGATTGCCTGAAAATCCGAAGATTGCCTTTATCACCTGGTCGCCAGATCAACAAAAAATAGCTTTCACCCATACGACGACTACGGGCGTTGAATTGTGGGTGATTGATGTGGCAACCGCTTCGGCCAAACGCCTTACAGAGCCCGTTTTGAATGCCAATTTGGGTTCGCCCTTCCTCTGGAAAAACGACAATTCACAATTATTGGTCTTGCAATTACCAGCCCAACGTGCGGCCTTGGTTGACCAAAAAAAGGACTTACCTACCGGCCCAACGGTTTCGGTGAGTGAAGGTAAAAAGTCGCAAAACCGAACGTATCAAGACCTTTTAAAAAACAAAACCGACGAAGCCAATTTTGACGCATTGGTACAATCGGAGTTGTACTGGATTGAACTTGATGGCAAAAAAACCTTGTTTAAACCGGCTGCTATTTATGCAGGTATGAGCTTTTCCCCTGATGGGAACTATTTGATGCTTACGCAAATTGAGCGTCCTTACTCGTATATCGTACCCATGAGTCGTTTTCCACAACGCTCTTTGGTGTATCGAACAGATGGCACTTTGGTGCAACAAGTAAACGAAGTCCCTTTAACAGAAATCATGCCCAAAGGTTTTTCTTCGGTTCGCAAAGGAAAACGAAACATGACTTGGCGACCCGATCAACCGGCGACTTTGTTTTATGTGGAAGCTTTGGATGAGGGTGATGCGGGAAAAACGGTAACACACCGCGATGCACTATGGGTATGGGAAGCGCCATTTACAGCGGCACCGCGCGAGTTTATGCGAACCCAACAACGTTTTGCAGGAATCACTTGGGGGAATGAAACGGTGGCCTTTGTGTATGATGATTGGTATGACACGCGAAATCAAAAAACCTACCTCGTCAATCCTTCAATCAACAATACAAACCCAAAAATTGTATGGGATGTAAACTCACAAGACATTTACGCCGATCCGGGTAATTTTGAAACGAAACGCAACGTATACAATCGAAATGTTTTGGCCATTGAAAACGACAATTTATACCTTTTGGGCGATGGATTCACCAAAGAGGGGCAGTTTCCTTTCGTGGATGAATTTAGCCTGAAAACACTAAAAACCAAGCGATTGTATCAATCCAAATTGAAAGACAAAAAAGAGGAATTACTTTCGATTGAAGATTTCAAGAAAGGCGAATTACTCGTCATGATTCAATCGAAAAACGAATTCCCCAATTATTTCTTCCGCAATTTAAAATCGGGGAAGTTAACCCCAATTACCCAATTTAAGAATCCTTTTGAAAGCATTAAAAATGTGTACAAAGAGGTGATTAAATACAAACGCAATGATGGAGTTGAACTTTCAGGTACTTTGTATTTGCCCGCCAATTATGACCGAGTGGCTAAAAAAGAAAAACTACCGTTGTTGATTTGGGCGTATCCTGCCGAGTTTAAAGACAAAAATTCCGCTGGGCAAAGTGACAAGAATCCCAACGAATTTACGTTTCCCAACTATGGTTCATTTGTGTATTGGGTAACCCGAGGCTATGCGGTGCTTGATGATGCATCGTTCCCGATTATTGGGGAAGGAACCACCGAACCCAACGACACTTTCATACCGCAATTGGTGGCCAACGCCGAAGCTGCAATTAATGCCGTTAACGAATTGGGATATATCAATCCGAAAAAAGTGGGTGTAGGAGGCCATTCGTACGGGGCATTTATGACGGCGAATTTACTAACCCATTCCAATTTATTTGCTTGTGGAATTGCGCGAAGCGGGGCCTACAACCGAACACTGACGCCTTTTGGGTTTCAAAGTGAGCAACGCAATTATTGGGATGTTCCCGGCGTGTACAACACCATGTCGCCCTTTATGAATGCTGAAAAAATGAAGACACCTTTGTTATTGGTGCATGGCGATGCCGACAACAATCCGGGGACATTTACCTTGCAATCGGAACGGTATTTCCAGGCATTGAAAGGCTTGGGAGCACCAGCACGACTGGTTTTACTCCCCAAAGAATCCCACGGATATGTTGCCAAGGAAAATATTTTTCATTTACTTTGGGAGCAAGATCAATTCTTGGAAAAGCACTTGAAGAACTAAATCACCCCACATAAAAGCGACAAGCCCGAAGTTAATCTTTCGGGCTTTTTTATGTTAAAAACTATTTATTTATTGTTTTTCAATAAATTTTTATTATTTTTACCCCGAATTAAAAACCCTAACCCATGGAAATAAAAATTTCAACACAAACCCTTTTACAAATTTTTAAAGGTCTCACGTGGATTGTATTTATCGGTTTATGCATTCAAGCGGGGACGGTATTATTTAACGTACTTTACGCGGTGAGTTATCAACCCAATGCGGCTCAGTATTTTTTTCTTGACAAATTGGTCGAAGTAGCTCCCAGTAAATTTGTCGTTTTGATGATTCACATGCTTATTGTGGCGGTTCTCAAGGCGCTTTTATTTTATAGTGTATTAAAATTGTTTACCGAAAAACGCTTTGATCTTGAAAAGCCTTTTACTATCCATTTGCAAAAACTTTTATCCAATATGGCCTATATTGCCCTTGGGATTAGTCTTTTTGCTGCTTGGGGAACGCGTTATTTGAAACAGCTAACGGCGATGAAAATTGAACTTCCCAACAATGAAACCTTGTTCATGGGTGGCGCCGATGTTTGGCTCTTATTGGGCATTATACTTTTGGTTTTATCCCTTGTCGTAAAACGCGGCATTGAAATGCAACAAGAAAACGAACTTACGATATAACGATGGCAATTATTGTAAACTTAGACGTCATGATGGCGAAACGAAAAATGTCGTTGAACGAACTTTCTGAGCGGGTCGATTTGACGCTTTCCAATGTATCGATATTAAAAACTGGAAAAGCCAAAGCTATTCGTTTCTCAACTTTGGAGGCCATTTGTAAGGTATTGGACTGCCAGCCGGGTGATATTTTGGAATATGCTCCTGATAAAAAAGCAGAATAAATTGCGGTTATCGAGACGTTATTTGAACAAAGACATGGGAACCTTCAGCAATGGGTTCAAAATGAATACCATAAACCAATGCCGAACCCATACGTAACGCCAATAAATAATGACTTCCCTTAAAATAGCTTTGTTCTACCTGAGCGGGGATCCCTTTTGAGGAAATTTGGACTTGATGCGGGTATACGTGATGGGTTTGCCCTTCACGATCCAAAACCGATACTTCCTCAAAAAGAGAAGCTACATACAAATCGGAGGTATGGTACAATTCCTTGGGGGGTCCTTGGGCGATGGCGTTTCCGTCTTTCATCACCAAAACCGAATCGGCATACGACAATACATCGGTGGTATCGTGGGTAGCGATGAGGGTCGTGATGCCTTGTTTTTTTAGGTAATAAAATAATTTCCGACGAAGACTGTTTTTGCGAAAATTATCAATATGACTAAAGGGTTCGTCCAATAATAATACCTCAGGTTCTTTGGCCAAAACACGAGCCAAAGCGACCCGTTGCATTTGCCCACCGCTTAAATATTTGGCTTTTACATGGGCATATTCCGACATTTCTACAATGTCTAAAAGTTCAAATATGCGCTCTTGTTTTTGATCGGGGTAAAAATTGGACAAATACTTCCCCACATTTTCAGCCACAGTAATATAGGGCATTAAATCAAAATCTTGGGCCAAATATTTCATAAACTCCATCCCAGGAATCAAATGGTATTTGGGCCCCAGAATTTCTATTTCATTCCAAAAAATTTGACCTTCATCAAGATCATACAATCCATAGATAGCTTTTAAAAGTGTACTTTTTCCGCAACCACTTTCGCCAATAATCGCATGACAACTCCCTTGTGGAATTGAAAAATCAATGGTCTTCAGCGTAGGTTCATTTTGATACGAAAAAGAAATAGAGGAAACTTTAAGCATGGAACAAAGGTAAATAAACAGAAAGTCTTCAACGACACCCCGTTTCAATTTTACGTCTAAAAAAGACACAAAATATAAGAATCAAAGCAATGGCTAATTCTATTCTATTGGCTTATATGTTAACAGCGTCCTTTAGCAACAAAACTCAGGAAACCATATCGCCAATGGTTCAGTTAGTCGAACCGTTACCTGTTTGGTCAATTTGGCTGTAGGGTGTTATGTCGAAATCTATGTAGAAAACTACCAAGCAGGGGTAACCCTCGATAGTTTTTCGGGCAAAAGTTATTTTGAAATACAACAAGTTAGGTAAAACAATAAGAGCAATACATAGACGTATTGCTCTTATCAACCTAACCAATAAATAAACAAACAGTAACTTGCTCCTATCGCAAGTATTTTTCAAAGTAGCGTGTGTCTACGCGTGCTTTGATATCGTGTAACAAGTTGTATAATCCAAAAAATGTGCGGTTGATGTATAAAAAATGCTTCGAACCGCGATTTCCATTCATTTTGCGCAACTGCGTATCTTTGGCAAACTCCTCCCCCATCACCGCAATTCTTCCGAAAAAATCTTCATCCGAAAAATCGAAATGATCGGCATGAAAGGGTAGTGTAAAGAGTTGCAACAACTCATGGAAAATTTTCGTAAAATAAACAATCTCTTGTGGGGTATCATCGTGACGTAAAATCTCCAACTCATAGAGTTTTTGATTGAAAATCGTTGGATTATTGATACTTTCCTTATTGGCCAATTCAAAATACGGAGTATAAAATTCCATAGGAACTTTTTTGACACACCCAAAATCAATAGCCACCAAGTTTCCTTGTTTATCCACTAGAAAATTTCCGGGATGTGGATCGGCGTGTACTTGCTTCAGAGCATGCATTTGGAACATATAAAAGTCCCACAATGCTTGCCCAATGCGATCACCCAAAGCACGATCGGTATTCTGTTTGGCAAATTCCGATAAATGCGACCCATCGATCCATTCCATCGTCAAAATCTTGGCCGAGGAATATTCTTTATAGTATTTCGGGAAGCGCAAATGTTCTATATGACTACACAATTGCGTCATCTCGATACTTTGACGAAGTTCCAAATCGTAGTCGGTCTCTTCCAACAATTTGTCTTCCACTTCCTTAAAATACTTTTCCGAATCTTTACCTTTCAAATTAAACATTCGAATGGCAAAGGGTTTGACCAAAGCCAAATCCGAACTTATACTCTCTGCTACGCCCGGGTATTGTATTTTCACAGCTAAATTTTTCCCATCTTTCGTTGCTTTGTGTACCTGACCGATACTCGCAGCATTAGTGGCGTCGGGAGTGAACGTATCGTATAAGTTCTCCGGATATTGACCGAGATATTTTTTGAACGTTTTTCTAACTAAAGGTGCAGATAGTGGCGGTACGCTAAATTGCGATAGGGAAAACTTATCCACATACTGCTGGGGCATAATGCTTTTGTCCATGCTCAACATTTGAGCTACTTTCAAGGCACTGCCTTTTAAATTTTTGAGTCCGTCATAAATATCCTCCGCATTATTCTCATTCAATTTATCACGCGACACATTGGGATTCACCAATTTTTCACCATAGTAAGCGACATAATTGGTACCTACTTTGAGACCCGTTTTGACCAATTGACCGGCGCGTTCTATTTTGCCTGTCGGAATTTTATCTAAGGTCTTCATCGGTTACTTATGATTTTCTTTCCATAAAAATTTACCCAAATCAACCACACGCTCCAACGGTTGCGTTTGCATCAAATCAAAAGCGGTGTTGACGGTTTTTTCAATCAAAATGTCTGTCTTCTCAAACCCTTTGGAAGTATCCTCAATCCAAAATTTAAGAATCACTAAAAAATTCAACCAGGCGGCTTCTGCCGAGACTGATTTTGAAATTTTAGCCCATTTCTCATTCCAAGCGGTATCCTGAGTGAACTGAACATTATCAAAGATAAAATCTTTAAAATGGTTTCGCATTCCACGTAAAGATTTCAAATTCTTGAGCCCTTGTTTATGACCCTCTAATTGAAACAAAACATAACTTCTATTCAAGGAGAGCAATTCAAACAAAGTAAAGTATAGCGTTAATAATTTATCACGGTCTACAAAAGCATTGTAAGCTTCATCCTTTTGCATCGTGGCCACGGCATGCTCAAAAAACTGCGTCCAAATGGCTTCTTTCAGCGCCTCAATGGAACCGAAATGAATATAAAAATCGGATTCCTTGATGCCCGCTTCTTGACAAAATAGGTAAACATTCTTGGGTTCAGCGTCGTTTTTCAACACCGAATCCATAAACAACGAAATAATGGATTGATCGTCTACGATCTTTTTTCTTCCTTTTTTGGGCGTTGTAGTTTCCATGTCCTATTTTTTTGGTAAAGATAAGCAGTGTTTAATGTTTCAACCAAATTGTTAAACAAAATATTTTGTTAATTTTTTAAGCAAAAAAAACGTCCGGGACTACCGAACGTTGTTTTTAGTTAGCGACCCGCCTCGCGTTGGGCTTCTTGTTTCATTTTTTCATTGGCGACAATCGAAAATTCAACCCGTCGATTCATAGCACGACCTGCTTCCGTTTCGTTATCTCCAATCGGATCGGCTTCACCCATCCCAACAATTTGAAAACGCGACATGTTCAAGCCTTTGGATTCTAAATATCGTTCAACGGCCAAGGCTCGCTTTTCAGACAAATCGAGGTTGTAAGCATCGGCACCTTTAGAATCAGTATAGCCAAAAATCTTAATATCGGTATCGGCATACTCCCTGAAAACGGGTACTA
Organism: Flavobacterium sp.; assembly: GCF_040379285.1. Classification (GTDB taxonomy): domain Bacteria; phylum Bacteroidota; class Bacteroidia; order Flavobacteriales; family Flavobacteriaceae; genus Flavobacterium. The sequence continues at coordinate 24,606 of NZ_JBEILJ010000012.1, forward strand.
AATTATCCAAATTAGTTCGTGCCGCCGCAGTCAATGTGGCTTTGTTAAAATCAAAACGGACCGCATTTTCTCCCAAAACCAATTTAATACCTTCCCCTACGCGCTCAACTTGCGCACCGGGTAAAGCCGTTTGGATTTCACGGGCTTGTTTGTCCATTTTGTTTCCAATAACGCCACCGGCAACACCACCAACAACGCCACCAAGCACTGCGCCTAGAGCACCATTCCCGCCTTTCCCTGCATTATTTCCGATGACACCTCCCAAAACAGCACCTGCTGCTGCACCAATAGCCGCACCACGTTGGGTTTTGTTTGTATTTTTCACCGCTTCACAACCAGCCAAGGGACCTAAAGTTAGAAGTCCCACCATTACTATTGCCATTCCTTTTTTCATCGTGTTTAGGTTTTAGTTTCTTGAAAATTGATATACTACATTGACATTTTTACCGCCTACATTAACGCGATCGGTTAGTTCAAAAGTCGCATCCGTGATGGGTCCCACTTGAAGCACATAGCCTTCCGTAACTTTGCGCGCTTTGGTTTCGTTAAGGATTTTCATTACAAATTGTCCTTCTTTGTTAATAAACCATGTAATGGGTGAATTGAATGCCATGCACGAAGCATTGTTTAAAGAAAACTCGCCTTTGTTGTTGTTGGAAATAAACCGCCATTGGCTTCCCACAAAGCATTGGGAATCCGCCAAGTCAAACGAAGTAATCTTAATAACCTCCGCTCCTGGATAAGAAACTTTTGTCAACATCCAATTGCCTTTCAAGGCGACTTCGGTTTTGTGGTCTAATCGGGTATTGGTTGCCATTTTGGATTTGCAAGCACTTAACAGCACCAACAACACCAAGGCATACATCATTTTTTTCATGGGTTGCTTTTTAAGGTTTAAAATCTACTACAAAAATACAACGCTCCCCTTAAAATTGGTTAGAATTTAACGTAACGTTAATGACAATGGACACTACGACAATTTGTCAGTTTAACAGGAATTGGTATTCTCTTTGATTATCAAAATGTATATTGTATAACTCAAAAAAATTGTGTACTATGTCAACAGGAAAAATCAATGTTTCCGTCGAGAACATTTTCCCTCTTATAAAAAAGTTTTTATACAGCGACCATGAAATCTTTTTACGCGAATTGGTGTCCAATGCCACCGATGCCACTTTAAAATTAAAACATCTTACCGGTATTGGAGAAGCTATCTTGGAGTATGGTAAGCCACAGATTGAAATTAAAATTGACAAAGATGGTAAAAAATTACACATCATCGACCAAGGATTGGGGATGACCGCCGAAGAGGTTGAAAAATACATCAACCAAGTCGCGTTTTCAGGCGCTGAAGAGTTTTTAGAAAAATACAAAGAATCTGCCAAAGATGCAGGAATCATCGGCCATTTTGGATTGGGTTTTTACTCGTCATTTATGGTTGCTGAAAAAGTGGAAATCATCACCAAATCCTACAAAGACGAACCTGCAGCACACTGGACATGTGACGGTAGTCCCGAGTTTACCTTGGTACCCTACAACAAAACCGAACGAGGCACGGAAATCATTTTACACATTGCCGAAGACTCCACCGAATTTTTGGAAGAATACCGTATCAGTGAATTGTTGCGTAAATACAACAAATTCATGCCGATTCCGATTAAATTCGGGACACGTAAAGAAGCTTTACCCAAGCCAGAGGATGCGGGTGACGATTATAAAACAGAATACATCGAGGTAGACAATATCATCAACAATCCTTCTCCTGCATGGACCAAACAACCTTCGGATTTGAAGGACGAAGATTATCAAAATTTCTACCGAGAATTGTACCCGATGCAATTTGAAGACCCGCTTTTTCACATCCACTTAAATGTAGATTATCCTTTCAACCTTACTGGAATTTTGTACTTCCCCAAAATGTCGCAGGAAGTTCAAATGCAAAAAGATAAAATCCAGTTGTACCAAAATCAGGTGTTTGTCACCGATAACGTAGAAGGAATTGTTCCTGAATTTTTGGGCATGTTGCGAGGGGTCATTGACTCGCCAGACATTCCGTTAAACGTATCGCGCTCTTATTTACAAGCCGATGGTAATGTGAAAAAGATTTCCAATTATATTACCCGTAAAGTTTCCGACAAACTCAAAGCTCTTTTTACTGAAAATCGCGAGGACTTTGAAAAGAAATGGAACGATATCAAAATCGTATTGGAATACGGGATGCTTACCGAACCTAAATTTTATGAAAAAGCAGGAGATTTTGTCCTTTACCCCACTGTGAATGAGGCCTACTATACGTTGACTGAATTGAAAGAGACACTCAAAGACACCCATACCGACAAAAATGGAAAATTGGTGATTTTGTATACTTCCAACAAAGAGCAACAACACAGTTACATTGATATTGCCCAAGAAAAAGGCTATCAAGTGCTCGTAATGGACTCGCCTATTGTGTCTCATTTGATTCAAAAATTGGAAACCGACAATGAGAACCTGACTTTTGCCCGCGTAGATGCCGATCATATTGATAAATTGATTCAAAAAGAGGACACAACACCGTCAAAACTTTCGGAGGAGGAACAAGAAAAGTTGAAGGGAATTTTGGAGAATGTCATCCCTAAAGCCAACTATACCTTGCAACTGGAAGCCATGGACAGTACCGCTGCTCCTTTCATTTTGACCCAACCCGAGTTCATGCGTCGTATGAAAGAAATGAGTCAAACGGGAGGTGGAATGATGGGCTTTGGCAATTTCCCTGAAATGTACAATGTGGTGGTCAATACCAATGCCGACTTGGCGACCCGTTTGTTGGAAACCGAAGGGGAAACCCAAGAAAAACTCATCAAACAAGCCTTGGATTTGGCTAAAATTGCCCAAGGTCTCCTCAAAGGAGAAGAACTAACGGCTTTTGTGAAACGTAGTTTTGAACAATTGGCCTAAAAAACTCAAAAAAAAGCGTTAAAAAAGCTGTCGCTCTTGCAGACAGCTTTTTTTATTGCACGACTTCGGCTATATTTAGCCCAATAATACTATTTTTTATGAAAAAAAATATAATCCTTTTGCTGATGACAATGGCTTCGCTAACTATCACTGCCCAGGAAGATCCCTACCTCGATTTGGAGGAAATCGATGGAAAAAAAGCACTTGAATTTGTCAATACCCAAAATCAGAAAACCTTTGCTGTACTCGAAGCTGAGAAAGAGTATGCTTCTTTGTATCAAAAAGCCTTGACGATATTAAATGCCAAAGACCGCATTGTATACCCTTCGATAACAGGCGATTATGTGTATAATTTTTGGCAAGATGCTACCCATGTGCGTGGAATTTGGCGACGAATGACCACGGCCGATTACAATGCGGGGAAATCCAATTGGGACATTCTATTGGACTTGGATGCCTTATCGGAGAAAGAACAAAAAAAATGGGTTTTTCATGGCGCCACACCTTTATATCCCGGGAATGGATTGTATTTGGTTAATCTTTCCAATGGCGGCGGCGATGCCCATGAAACGCGCGAATTTGATGTGCGCACCAAACAGTTTGTGCCCTACGGTATTTTCTTACCCGAAGCCAAAAGTAGCATTCAATATTGGGACGAAAATAATTTAATCGTGTCAACCGACTTTGGTCCAGGTTCATTGACCGAATCAGGATATCCCAAAATCGTGAAATGGTGGAAACGAGGCACACCACTTTCGGAAGCCAAAACCTTGCTTTCGGGTGATCCGTCTGACGTTTACAACAGTGGATCTGTTTTACGCGATGGGGAAACACCCTACCTACTCCTTAACAAAAGTCTTTCCTTTTACACACGTAAATCGTACATTCATCAAAATGGACAAAACCTCCTACTTAATATTCCTGATGACGCTTCGTTACTTGGAATCAAATTTGGAAAAGCGATTGTGGAACTCAAATCGGATTGGACAGTTGCTACTAAAACCTACAGCCAAGGAAGTTTGATTGCGATGGATTTCAAAGCCTTGCTCGAAGAGAAGCAACAAATAGAACTTTTGTTCAAACCCACACCAAATCAAAGTTTAGAATCGGTAGCGATGACCAAAAATCAGCTGTTGATTAACGTTTTAAACGATGTAAAAAGCGAGTTGTATCTGTTGTCGAAGGGGAAAGAAAAATGGTATCAAACGCGTGTTGATGCTCCGGCTTATGGCACCATATCGATTGTCAGTGCTAATCGGGAAAGCGATGATTTCTACTATAGTTTTGAGAATTTCCTCGAACCCACAACGCTTTTTGTTTACAATGTAAAAAACCGGAAATCAACGAAAGTTCAGGGGCTACCTGCTTTTTTCTCCGCCGACAAATACAAGGTGGAACAGTTTTTTGTCAAAGGAACTGATGGAAAAAACGTTCCTTATTTTGTGATATCCGCTAAAAATTTAGTGTTGAATGGAAAGAATCCAACTTTATTGTACGGGTACGGCGGATTTGAAGTGGCGATGCAACCTTTTTACAGCGGAACCATGGGGACGTTGTGGCTCGAACAAGGCGGCATTTATGTGTTGGCCAATATTCGGGGTGGTGCCGAGTACGGTCCTTCCTGGCATCAAGCTGGTTTGAAAGAAAAACGCCAACTCATTTATGATGATTTTACAGCTATTAGTCGCGATGTAATCAAACGCAAAATTACCAGTAACAAGCATCTAGGAATCATGGGAGGAAGTAATGGCGGTTTACTCATGGGAGTCGCTTTTACACAACATCCTGAGTTGTATAACGCCGTGGTATGTCAGGTGCCGTTACTGGATATGAAACGCTACAACAAACTATTGGCGGGAGCGAGCTGGATGGGAGAATACGGAAATCCTGATATTCCAGAGGAATGGGCTTATATTCAAAAGTATTCGCCTTATCACAATGTCAAAAGTGGTGTGAAATACCCTGAAGTGTTTTTTATGACCTCCACGCGCGATGATCGGGTTCATCCAGGGCATGCCAGAAAAATGGCGGCCAAAATGCTTGACCTGGGGTATCCGATTTACTATTACGAAAATACAGAAGGAGGACATGGAGGCTCGTCAACCAACGATCAACGCGCCCGGTGGAATGCCCTGCAATACACCTATCTTTTGAAAAAATTAAAATCCTAAAAAAGTACCTTCGGGTCTTTTTTTTATCGTTAAAAATTGTCGAACTTTACGCGAGGGATTGTTATGAATTTACAGATTGAAACGCCGGCTTTACTTTTTTCAGCAACCTCGTTGATTTTGTTAGCCTATACCAACCGCTTTCTAACCATTGCGCAAATCGTTCGTAGTTTGAAAAAAAATTACGATGAAAACCACAACAAGAGTATTTTGATTGAAATAAAAAACTTGAATCTACGACTCACGTTAATTCGGGCAATGCAGCTTTTTGGGGTACTCTCGCTGTTCTTGTCGGTGTTTGCTATGTTACTTTTGTATCTCGAATGGATGCTGGCGGGAATTTATCTTTTTGGAGCAAGTTTACTGAGCTTATTGATTTCATTGGGAATCTCCTTCTGGGAAGTTAGTATTTCGGTAACCGCGCTTCGAGTTCACTTAAAAGATCTATTGGAAGAAACCAAAAACAAAGCATAATGGCGTTAGATTGGCTTAATTTAATCCACGAACTTCCGCAAATTTTAGGGCAATTAAGCGGACTCATAAAAAGCAATCGGGTGCTCAAGGACCAACTTATTCGGGAGCTACGTTTGAATTTAAAAGCGTTTGAAACAGCCCAAAAGAGTAAGGTTATAAATTATGATAAATTATTGGAATTACTACACAACGAGCAAATACAGGCCGCTCGAAAACAACACTTTACATTTGATACTATTAAATCAGGGGAAGTAAAAGCGCAGCATGTATTTAATCCTAGAAACCAAAAATATATCGGGAGGGATTGTGCTTGGCTATTTAAAAATATTGACGAAAAAATAGAGGATCTCCGCATGCAAAAGCAATACCATGGGAGTTTGAATGCGCTCGCCGAACGCAATATAGCGCTTCAGTTTTCGAATTTGTTTTATAAATTAAAACTCACGGCCGATTTTATTGTGGATTAAACCTTTGCACAAAAAAAACATCCAATACAAAAATAATAACTGATGAAACGCCTACTTCTTTTTACCGTTACGCTTTGTAATCTTGCTGTATGTAAGGCACAAGAGCAAGAAAATCCTGAATTTATTGGAGAAAATTTCAGTCTGGAAGGTGCGCTTGCCCTTTTCCAAAAATCCCAATCCATCGAAGCTTTCGAACAAGCGCTCAATGCCGAAGACAATGGGGTCAACAACCTAGATTTAAACCTTGATGGGCAAGTAGATTACATAACCGTTACTGACTTTCAGGAGGGGGATACGCATGCCTTGGTGTTGAGCATTTATTTGAGTGATCAAGAAAAACAAGATGTTGCCGTTATTGGGATTGAAAAAACAGGACCTGAAAGTGCACAACTACAAATCGAAGGCGATGAAGCGCTGTATGCAACCAACACCATTGTAGAACCCCAAGAAGTATCCGAAACCATCAAAAGTAAAGGTCCGAATGGGATGCATTACGATGCCAAAGCGATAGGAGTCAATGTTTGGTTATGGCCAGTTGTTCGTTTTATGTACAGCCCAGGTTATGTAGTGTGGCGTTCGCCTTGGCGTTGGCGCGTATATCCTCAGGGATGGCGTCCGTGGCGTGTGGTCAGCTACAGTGTGTTTACAACCCGTTTTGCACCACATCGCTTGGTTTATCGTCGAGTACCTACACGAACGGTGGTAGTAGCGCATCGGGTGTATCGCCCCAATCGACGACATACGACCGCGGTAGTCAATAACCGAAGAGGAACGCGAGTGGTGCGCTCGACAACACCTCGAGGGACTACGGTTATTCGAAAAAACCGAACCCAAACGGGTCGAAGAAGATAAAGATAGCAATGAAAAATCCCGCCTTTTGAGCGGGATTTTTGAGCAGTGCAAGTGCTCACCAACCTAACAAAGTATAGAAAAATCTAAGTACTTTCAATAATTGTAAGAAAAACGGGCATGCCAATAGTAATGTTAAAAGGGAACGTTACCGCTAGTGCCATGGGTAAAAACAAGCCCGGATTGGCTTTGGGAACGGCAATTTTCATCGCAGCGGGAACGGCAATATATGAGGCACTCGCAGCCAGAATCGCCAACATAAAACGATTCCCTGCTTCGGCAACAAAATAATTCGACAACCATGCCACTGCACAGCCATTTATCAATGGGATAAAAAGCGAGAACAATAAGGCAAACTTTCCATGCTTGATAAAATCATTCAACTTTTCACCACTACTAATCCCCATATCGAGCAGAAATACCGCTAAGAATCCTTTAAACAAATCATTCGTGAAGGGCTTAATTCCTTGGGCTTGCTCTTCATTGGCCAAATACCCAATACACAAACTCCCAAGTATCAACAAAACACTGCCGTTAGTGAGCGAGTGCTTGATGATGCTTCCAATTTTGGGTCCCTCGCGTTCGGTTGTAAAAAAGCGGATCAAAATCACACCTACCACAATGGCCGGAGCCTCCATCAACGCCATAACAGCAACCATATACCCATTGAATTTATAATCGAGCATTTCCAAAAAACTCCCGGCCGTAACAAAAGTTACCGCACTCACCGATCCATAAGCGGCGGCAATCGCACCGGCATCATAAATCGAAAAGTTGCGTTTGAGGATAAAAAATGTGTACAATGGAATCGCAACTGCTGTGAGCAATCCGAGTGCAACGGCGCCCATAATTTCAGCATTAAACGTACTGTGTGACAATTCTTGACCTCCTTTAAATCCAATTGAAAATAAGAGGTAAATCGAAATGAACTTTGACGAATTTTGTGGAATTCGAAGGTCACTTTTCAATTGTACCGCTAAAACCCCAAGTAAGAAAAACAAAAGGGCTGGATTGGTCAAATTGTCTGCAAGTAGATGTAAATCCATAGGTTATTTTGTCGCCGCACGTTTTAGACGGTCGTTCATAGTTTTCCCCAAGCCTTCCTCAGGAAAGGGGGTAATAATTAAACAATCAAATCCTTGTTGATCCAATTCAAAAAGGGTTCGGTATAAGTGAGAGGCAACACGATCCAAAGCCTCACTTTCGGGCCATTGAATGGGGTGCAAACGCTCATGTACAAAAGTGAATGTAGGCGACAAAACTGCCGCTTTTCCAGCATGCTCCTCGACCCATTGTTTTGCGGTAGCCTCAGGCGTATCGGTCAGTATAACGGGCGTATTGGGGGCATAATGTTTGGGGAAACGTCCGGGAGTAAAAAATACCTTGTTGGGTTTATCGGCATAGTCAACCGAACCAATCACCGCTTCCAAGTCCTCCAAAGAGAGGGCTCCCAAACGGTACACGATGGCTTGGTCGTCTTCAAAACCAACAATGGTGGACTCCAATCCGGCTTGACTCGGACCCCCATCCAACACAAAAACCTCTTGATCTTCAAAATAATGGCGAACCATTTCGGCTGAGGTGGGACTGATTTTGGAAAAAGGATTGGCACTCGGAGCCGCCAACGGAAAGCCGCAGTTTTTTATCAACGCTAAAGTTAAGGGGTGTTGCGGCATACGTATCCCTACGCGATTGCTTTCGCCTGTGATCCACTCAGGAATTTGAGCACTTTTGGGGAGCAATACCGTTAGTGGTCCTGGCCAAAAATGATCCATCAATTGCTTCGCTTTATCGGGAAGGTGTGTCACTAGGGTTTCACAACGGGCCACCGAATCGACATGAACAATCAAAGGACTGGTACGCGGACGTTTTTTTAACGTATAAATTTTTTCAATGGCTTCTTGATTGTAAATATTGGCAGCCAAACCATACACCGTCTCGGTTGGAATTGCGACTACATTGCCACTTTCAAGCAGTAATTGAGCTATTTGAATGTCGGGTGTGTGCATGGGTTACGGGTTACAATAATCACAAAATTGGGGATCCTCTACTTCTTTTTGCAGTGGATAATATCGTTTTTCTTCAAACGAACAAGTATCGCAATGATAAAGGGCATACAAGGGCGAACGCGTTGGTTGTTTACACCAGCCACAAGGTAAACCCGATTCCATGCGTTGAATCGAAAATCCTGGTGCTTGGCATTGCGGACAAAGCGATAGCAGGGTATCGACTAAATTTTGAGTCGCTTTCGCAATGGCATTCATCCGCTTTGGGTTGAAATGGGCCCGCATGTCGGTTTCCACATAACAGCTTCCAAATTCCTGCTTCAAGCTTTGAAAATGCTGTACCAATACATCGTATTCTTGAACACCTTTGTATAAAGGCGCATACGATTGGTCGTCTTTTCGCACTATAACCGCGTGTTGGGGAAAACCTACTCGGGTAGCAAATGCTTCTAAATCTTCTTCATCTTTTATGTAAGCACCTGTAAAATTCGTATCACTTGTCCAATACCGCCCTGTGTATTCTCGGTTGTTTTGAAAATCGATGAGCAAAATCGTTTCATAATTGGCGGGAAGAAATGGACTAGAGGGATGAGCACCGAAAGACCCTTCGCTGGCAACTACAAGATCATACTTGTTCTTTTTCATAGCCAAGTTGCACTTGTCACGAAGGGTACTTATCACATCCTTTACCCGGGGAATTTCTCCGGAAAAAGTGCCTAAACTATCGGTGTTCAACGCGGTCGGAACGGTACAGGAAACTCCCAATTCCCGCTCAAGAATGGGAGCCATCACATGCTCTTTGTGATGGGCAGTAGCAATAGCAACCGTTCGTCCCGCAAATAATTTCATTATTCAAAAGATAAAGCGATATCACTTTTGATGACAATACACTTATGGTGGGCTTCGGCTTCTTTTACCGTTTGCTGCATCGTCACCAAAGCTTCTTCTAAGGCTTTGATTCGCTGGGTGCTGTGGGCACTATCTTCAATGTTGCGGATATCTTTACTAAACGCATCCACTTGATGATACTGAATCTTGTGATTAATCAACTTGGTCAATAGCTCACGGGCTTCATCCGGTTGAAAAACCCCATCAATTAAGGTCACTTGTGTCAAATCCATGGGCTATTTTTTTACATAAAACCAAACCAATTAATACACTCCCCGCTTCAGCCAATGACGACCACAATACATCTTGGAGCCACCATGAGACTGCTGCCAACAAAAGGCCACTGAGAATGAGATACCAAAGACTACGCATCAAAACCAAAATGAGTGTGAATACGAACCGAACCTGATTGTTCGCGCAAGGCAGCCGTCATATCATGGGCTGCGGTTTGTAAAGCTTTGATCCGCTGTTCACGGAACTTGATATCCTCTTCCGACATACTTACGGCAATTTTCTTTTCGTGAAACTTGATTTTCACGTCTACCAATTCCCGTAACAAAGCAATCGCTTCTTGGGGATCAAACTTTCCGTCGATTAATTGGAGTTCCATAACACTTATTGTCCTTGACCTAAAGAGTAAGCAGGTGTACCGTCAAAATGATACAAGTTTTCCGTTTTCACCACATCAATACCGTGTGCCTCAGCTTGCTGCAACAACACGATAATGTGTGCTTTAGACAACTCGCTTCCGTCTTTCATCTTGAAGCGACAACGCCAATGGTCGGTACAAAATGTTTCTGCAAATCCTTCAGGCCATACTTTGATTCCACGATTGGTGATCATGCTTAACTGAAGTCCACCGTCGTTTAATTTTTGAATCGACTCGGCCAACGTATCGGCAGAGGTTCCCGCCCAGTGTACAAATAAGTCTACTCCATGAAGTGTTTTTACTTGTGGCGCAGGACGCTTGTATGAAGGTAAGTTCATCGGTGCACCATCACGGTATTCTACAGCTTTCAATACCGATGGTTTCTGACCCAAGCGCGCAATGATTGCTTCAGAAAACGCTTTTGTCCCTACTTTTTGAGCACTTACGCCTTCTTTGAAAATATCATAAGTATGAATACCATCTTCAATGGTTTTTAACCAAGCATTTTGAATTTTTTCTGCTATAGCATTCTGACCCAAATGTTGCAACATCATGATAGCGCCTTGCAACAATCCCGAGGGGTTTGCCACATCTTGGCCTGCACGACGTGGAGCTGAACCGTGAATGGCTTCAAACATAGCACAAGATTCCCCTATATTAGCCGAACCTGCCATACCTACCGAACCTGCGATTTGTGCCGCAACATCGGATAATACGTCACCGTATAAATTCAAGGTTACAATAACATCAAAAGCCTCAGGCGTATCGGCCAATTTAGCAGCTCCGATGTCGATAATCCAGTGCTCATTTTCAATTTCTGGATATTCTACAGCAATTTCATCAAAAACCTTGTGAAACAATCCGTCGGTTTGCTTCATAATGTTGTCTTTGGTGAAACAAGTTACTTTTTTGCGTCCAAAAGCACGCGCATATTCAAAGGCATAACGAACAATTTTCTCACAACCAGGACGGCTAATCAATTTCAAACATTGAATTACCTCATCGGTTTGCTGGTGCTCGATACCTGCGTATAAATCTTCTTCATTTTCACGAATAATAACCACGTCCATTTGGGGGTGTTTGGTCGCAACATAAGGACTTAAAGATAAACATGGACGAACATTAGAATAGAGCCCCAAAAATTTACGGGTAGTCACATTCAAACTCTTATACCCTCCTCCTTGTGGAGTGGTAATCGGAGCTTTCAAAAATACTTTGTTATGGCGGATGATATCCCAAGAAGAAGCTGCAATCCCTGAAGTATTTCCAGATAGATAGACTTTCTCTCCCACTTCAATTTCATCATACTCCAAAGCGGCACCCGCTGCTTTTAATACCGCCAAAGTGGCATCCATAATTTCGGGACCAATTCCGTCACCTTTTGCAATCGTAATTCGTGTCATAATAAGTTTGTTTAACGTGGCAAAGGTGAAAAAGAAAGTTTATATATTTTTATTTATGTTTTAAATAATATGTATAAATTGTTTTATATGTTTAATTCCCGATAATCCACAACAAGACTGGTTTGGGTCCGGCCTGTAATTGGGCGTCCAAAATTCGCATAAAAGAATTAGATACTGCTGGACAGCCCCAACTCAAGGGACTCACCTCGGGATGGATTTCGGTATCGGAAACGGCATTCCACGAATGCAATACGACCACCCGCTCGACAGCCGAAGCATTGGAGGACTCGAGACCGTGTAGCCAATATTTAATTTTGATCCCCCATGCACTGGTATCCCGACGACCTATTTTGTATTTCCCTACCATACTGCAATGGCTGTTGACCCGTGTATCAAATTGTGCTTTTTCCCATTGCTGTGGATTGGGTGTAAATACATCACAACTCCCGTGGGTGACCAATTGGGCGTGCGTAATGGTATCTTTGGTAAAATCATACACAAAAAATCGATTCTTACCCGAAGGAATTCGCAAGTCTAAAAGATAATAGAATTGGGTACTCATACCCTTCTTTTGACAAAACGAAAGGGCTTCTTGATGATACGAAGCGTAAGAAGTCTTCGCCTGAATGGGTTCATTTTCCTCTTTTTTTACACATTGCATCAAAAAAATGGCGACAAAAATTACGATGCCTTTCATACGGTTGGTTTATTTATCTCATAACACCATTTTTCCCATTTTATTTAAACCTTGACTGTTAAATAAAGTCTAACATTTAAAACTTAACTATGGAACCCGCCATTCTTTGGTCGTTACGTTTGGGATTTAGCGCGCGTCAGGCTGAAATCATCCAAAAAATTGGAATTGCCGATTTTCTCCAAAAATCAGTTAAGGCGCCTTTTACCCAACAGCAACCTGATTTTTTGGCCACCGAACCCAAGTCTTTGGCTGAATTGCGTCAAATTCGGCAACAAATTAAAAACACCGAAGATCCCGATACCAAAGCTATGCTCAAAAAACAAATACAAAATGGTATCGCCTTAAAATCGTGGTGGATCAATGAAATACAAAACTCGTCCTTTCCGTTGCGGGAAAAAATGGTGCTGTTTTGGCACAATCATTTTGTAGCTACCCAACAAAAAGTAAAGGTGAATTGGTGGATTTACCAACACAATCAACTTTTGCGGGAAATGGCTTTTGGGAATTTTAAAACGTTGACTAAAGCCGTGCTGCAAACAAATGCCATGGTGCGGTATTTGGACAATGTAGATAACCAAAGGGGCGCACTCAATGAAAATCTTAGTCGCGAACTCCTCGAACTTTTTACGTTAGGCATTGGTCATTACACGGAAAATGATGTAAAAATGGGAGCCAAAGCACTCGCCGGTTTACATTTGGGTGAACACAAAGCCCAGTACCGTAAACGCTTGGAAGACCCCGATACAATTACTTATTTGGGAAAAACGGGACAGTTCAAAGTAGAAGATCTAGTCGATCGTATTTTTGAACAACCCGCCGTTCCTTATTTAATTACCCGAAAACTATTGCAATGGTTTATATACGATTCTCCCCCTGAGGAGCTGGTCACGTATTATGGCGATTATTTTCGAAGTGTTCAATTTGAAATACAACCGCTGCTTCAAAAGATATTGGTGGAAGAATATGCCAAACCCACAGCGGGAAGTAAGATTAAAAATCCGTTGGAGTTTATATTACAACTTCATGACGAATTACACATTTCAAATCCCAATGAAAACCTGCTTGTTTTTTTCTTGCGACAACAGGGTATGGACTTATGCAATCAACCCAATGTAAAAGGATGGATAGGCGGAAAAAGTTGGCTCACGTCTCAAATTTATTTACAACGTCAACATGCTTGCGACTTGCTTTGCCGTGGAAAAGAACTGAACCGCAGGGTATTGAAAGAACTACCTGAAACCCTTTCAAAAACGAAAACAGCACAAGAATACACTCCAAAAGTGGCCTTCAATCCCAACGACTCAGCCAGTGAAATAAAACAAAAAATGACCCAACGCTTGGTGTTTCAAGTAGATGAAGACCTTCAAAAACAAGTTGACGCGGTGCTCAAATATGATTTTAACGCCAAAGACCCCAACGCTCAAGAAGCCGTAATTCGATTGTTTTTAACGCTTGTCAAATCCCCTGAATTTCAACTCATTTAAGATGAATAGAAGAAACTTTTTAAGTCTTACGGGAACCTTTACGGGAGGAATATTGGTCCTTCCTGATTTTCTCCACGCATTAGGAACACAACCTCTTCAAAATCAAAAAGATTCATGTGTAGTGTTTATCCAACTCAATGGAGGGAACGATGGATTAAATACCTACATTCCTTTTGACCATCCTGGCTATTATGACTTACGCCCCCATATCGCTATTGCCAAAAATGATATTATTGGGAAAAGTAACGGAATGGGATGGCATCCGGCGTTGAAAAATTGGAATACCATTCAGCAAAATGGCGACTTAACGGTTATTCAAAATGTGGGCTATCCTTCGCCCAACCGATCCCATTTTCGCAGTCAAGAAATTTGGCAAACCGCTTCTGGAGCTCAAGAATACCTCACAGAAGGTTGGTTGGGTCGGTATTTGGATTTGCAATGTACTATAACCCAACCCACAGGAGGAGTCAATATTGATAGCATTGATAATTTAGTCCTCCGCGGTAAAGAACCCAACAGTATTACCGTGAAGGATCCTGCTCGTTTTCGAAGCAATGCTATTGGAGAAGCGACTCAACTCTCCACCAATCCGCAACTCGATTTTGTGCGAAAAATTGCTTCCTCAGTTGTTGAAGGTGCCGATGATATCCGGCGAGCCATAGCGGCTTCGCAAACTGAGGTAAGTTATCCAACGACGGCTTTGGGAAAAAATCTGGAATGGATTGCGCGATTGATCAAAGGAAATTTACACACCCATGTCTACTACACGTCCCAAAATGGGTATGATACCCACGACAATCAAAAGACTATTCACCAAAATAAACTCAAAGAATTGGATGACGCGGTGTTTGCTTTTTATACCGAAATCAAGCGGGCGGGATTGCTATCGCAAGTGACTTTGGTGGTATTTTCTGAGTTTGGTCGGCGGGTGCGCGACAACGGCAACGGGACTGACCATGGTACTGCAGCGCCCGTTTTTGTGATTGGGGGACACACCACAGGGAAAATTGTAGGGACCAATCCCAATCTTGACGACTTAGATCAAGGGGATTTAAAATTTGAAACGGACTTCCGATCGGTGTATGCGACTTTATTGCAACAAAAATTACAGCACCATCCCACATCGATTGGTATCACCCAAGCCCCACTCTCGGGAATCTTTCGCTAGGAAAAAATGTTTTTGTAGGTATACCATATATTCGAGTATCTTTGTCGGCTTTTTTAATTAAAAAATGACAGGAAAATCGATACTTAAAGGTGTTTTTTTGGTAGGCTTAGGGGCCTCCAGTTATGGTATGCTGGCCACTTTTGTAAAATTAGCGTACCGAGAACACTATACTACGGCCGAAGTTACCCTTTCGCAATTTGGGTATGGCATCTTAGGGATGGTGCTCATCAACGCCTTTCAAAAATACAAATCCCAAAAACCCGTTGAAAAAGCCTCTCCAAAAAACATTTTTCACCTCATGCTGGCAGGAACTTCGTTGGGGATGACCAGCGTTTTTTATTATCTCTGTGTCAAATACATCAATGTTTCTATTGCCATTGTATTATTAATGCAAACTGTTTGGATGGGTGTGCTTTTGGAATGGATTTTAGAAAAACGGAAACCTTCGCTACAAAAAACCCTTTCAGTGGGGATGGTACTGTTGGGAACACTTTGGGCGACCAATATAATAAATAGTGAATTTACCTTGGATTGGCGCGGGGTGTTATTTGGAATGTTGGCTGCTGCTTCTTTTACTACCACTATGTTTACCGCCAATCGAGTGGCGTTGGCCATTTCATCGGCGCAACGCAGTTTGTTTATGCTTCTTGGGGGCTCTTTGATTGTAATTGGATTTGCTTTAGCTACCCAAAACACACCCTTTCAGTGGGGTATCTTTCTCAAATGGGGTATCGTTTTGGCCTTTTTTGGAACCATCATTCCTCCATTATTGATGAATGCTGGATTTCCTATCACCGGAATTGGTCTCGGGAGTATTGTCTCGGCATTAGAATTACCTGTATCCGTATTGATGGCCTTCTTTATTCTCGATGAAAATGTGGTAGGACGGCAATGGCTGGGGATACTACTCATCCTTCTAGCCATCATTTTTATGAATATTTCATTTAAAAAGAAGTCTTAACAGACTACTACCATAATTTTCTAGGTAAATTAGTTGCTAAAATTGTTAAAATTTTATTATTTTGACAAATCTAAAAAAAACCAACATGACCCAACCTTGGCATTTATATGTTATGGCCCTATTGTATATTGTGGCTGGAATCAATCATTTTAGAAAACCAAATTTGTATTACAAAATCATTCCCCCTTTTTTTACCAATAAAAAATTCATCAATGAGATGACGGGCTTCCTAGAAATTATGTTGGGTATTGCCTTGTGCATTCCAGGATTTACAAGTCTCGCAGCAGCTTTTATTATCCTTCTATTGATTTTGATCTTTCCAGCCAATATCTATATGGTCACCTATTCTGAAGGGCGCTTGGGACTACCGCTTTGGTTGCTTTATATTCGTTTACCGTTGCAATTTGTATTAATGTATTGGGCATTTAGTTATATCGATTTTGAACAACTCTTTTTGTAAATTTGAGGGCACCAAAGGATAGCTATGGCCCTATTTGATTTACACGAACCAATTTACTTTTCAGTCCCCGATGCAGACATCTGTTTGTATCCGAACTTCATAGCTAGCGATAATGCGCAAGAATATTTTGACTTATTGTATACCCAAACGCCTTGGCGCAATGATCCCATTACAGTTTTTGGAAAAACCCATCCACAACCGCGATTAACGGCATTATACGGACATGAGGGAAAACCCTATGCGTACGCTAATGTGGTCATGCAACCCCATCCATGGACGCCTTTACTTACTTTTTTAAAAGAAGAAGTAGAGCTAATTGCCCACACCCAGTTTACCACCGTGTTACTCAATTTGTACCGCCACGGACAAGACAGCAACGGATGGCATGCCGATAATGAAAAAGAATTGGGTCGAAATCCCGTGATCGCCTCAGTAAGTTTTGGAGCCGAACGCGCTTTTCATTTGCAACACAATACCTTGCGGGAGGAAAAATTGAAAATCCCCCTAACTGCAGGTAGTTTACTCTTGATGCAAGGAACAACGCAACATTATTGGAAACACCAAATTCCGAAAACAGCACGACCCGTTGGTCCGAGGATTAACCTCACTTTTCGTGCCTTGAAGTAATGATTATGGAAAATTTTATAGCGTATTTTAGCACTATTCCTTCGTCACACCGCGCCGCATTGTTAGCCGGTGGAATTGCCTTCTTTTGGCTCTTTGAAAGTGCTACACCATTTATTCGTTTTACTTATTCCAAATGGCAGCATGCGAGTATAAACTTTTTTTTCACGGGAACAACCATTGTGGTGAATTTTGCGTTGGCCTTTGTATTGCTTCGCTCAGCGGATTATAGCGTTCAACATGAAATTGGATTGCTCAACCTTTTGCCCGAAATGCCTTCATGGCTGTTTTTACTTGTGGGCTTACTAGGGCTTGATTTTTTTGGGGCCTATTTAGCCCATTTTGTCGAGCACCGTTGGTATCCGCTTTGGCGTTTTCACCTAATACACCATACCGACACGTATTTGGATACCACTTCAGGTAACCGGCACCACCCTGGAGAAAGTGTGATTCGCTTTGCCTTTACCTGTCTAGGGGTATTGATTGTGGGTTGCCCGATGTGGTTGGTCTTTTTGTACCAATCCTTATCGGTAGTTATGACCCAATTTAACCATGCCAACATTGGCTTCCCCAAAAAATTAGACCGTTGGATGAGTTACTTTTTGGTCTCCCCCGACATGCATAAAGTTCACCACCATTACCAGCTTCCCTACACCGATAGCAATTATGGCAATATTTTTTCTGTATGGGACCGAATTTTGGGCACCTATCGTCATCTCGATCGAGAGCAAATCGTCTATGGGATTGATACCCATCAAGACCCGAATGAGCACAACAGGCTTTCTAATTTGCTGCAAATCCCTTTTCAACCGCTCAGAAAACCAACCCACAAACCCGAATAGACTTTTTTTTGCTTGAAAAAGCGACCCACGCCATCGTTTTACCTAAAAATTAACGCTTGTTCATAGCATCATGTGGAACGGTATTGCGAATTTTGACTATGCAATACAAGGAACTCACCGAAGCGCAAATTGACCGCATTATTGAAATGGCTTGGGAAGACCGCACACCTTTTGAAGCCATTACGTATCAGTTTGGGTTGTCTGAACAGGAGACAATCACACTCATGCGCCGTGAAATGAAACCCTCTAGCTTTCGTATGTGGCGTGCGCGTGTACAAGGTCGTGCCACCAAACATGCCCAACGTCGTGTGAAAGGAATTGATCGTTTTAAATGCACGCTACAGCGGCAGATAACCGGAAATAAAATCTCCAAACGCTAAACCAACAGGATATTTTTTTTACATTCGTTAGGTAATTTTATCCTATGAAAACACGGTTTATCCTCGCATGCTGCTTGTTCACTTTTTTAATACAAGCCCAAAGCACCTTTAGTGCGCAAGAAATTGAAATTAACACCTTACTTAAAGGAACTTTAATCGTCCCTGCAACTCCTGACGCATCGAATACCTTAGTCATTTTGATCGCTGGATCGGGACCGACGAATCGCAATGGGAATCAGCCGGGGATGCTAACCAATTGTTATAAATTTTTAGGACAAAGTCTCGCCGAGAAAGGAATTTCTTTTTTTAGTTATGACAAACGTATCATCGCACAAGTCATTCAAAAAACAATGGATGAAAAAGCACTCCGATTTGATGATATAGTCACCGATGCAAAAGCCATACTTCAGTATTTTTTGAATCAAAAAAAATACTCAAAAATCGTACTTATCGGGCATAGTGAAGGTTCATTGGTAGGTATGTTGGCCGCGCCCTATGGAGCCGATGCCTTTGTTTCACTAGCTGGAGCCGGTCGTGCCGCTGATGCTATTTTGATTGAACAACTAACCCGAAACAATCCCGAACAAAAAGAAGGATTGCGTCAATGTCTCGATGCGCTAAAAGACACGGGGAAATGGTCTTGTGATGTCGCTATTCCGGGTATGGAAAGCGTTTTTCGTCCTAACGTGCTTCCCTATTTGCGCTCGTGGTTTGTTCACAATCCAGCCAACATTATCAGTGAGCTGCGGATGCCAATTTTGATTATCAATGGCGATAAAGATTTACAAGTTCCCGTGGAAGATGCAGCATTGTTAAAAGCCGCCAAACCAGAAGCAGTCTACGCCATCATTCCCAACATGAATCATGTGCTTAAAAATACGCCCGATGAAAAAGCCAATCGGCAATCGTATGCCGACGGAAAGTTGCCCATCGAACCGCAACTGACGGAAGTTATCATGGGTTTTATAAAAAAATTGTAACAAAACGAGGATTTAGCCTACCAATGGCATAAATAGTATTCGATGAAACAATTTTTATTTTCCTTAGTAGCCGCTCTGATGCTAGCTGGCTGTGGCTCCTCGACTCCTACGGTAGCCAAGAAAAACAATGTGGTGGTACATCTTGATTTGGTTAACATTACCGAGGATAAAGTTGCAGTCAGTGTGACGCCGCCTACCTTAACCGAGACCGAAATTGTATACCATCTGCCCAAAATTATCCCTGGAACCTATTCGGTAGATGATTATGGAAAAATGGTTGAACAGTTTAAAGCCTACGACGCACAAGGAAAAGAACTTCCTGTTCAGGCGTTAAGTACCAATTCATGGCAAATCAAAGAGTCGCAAAAATTGGCCAAAGTAACCTATCTCGTAAATGACACCTTTGATAACGAACGCGGTGGTGGTTTTGGTGGTGGTATTTTTTCTCCAGCAGGAACCAATATCAATGCAGGCAAAAATTTTATGATTAACCAGCATGGTTTTGTGGGTTATTTTGAGGAAAAAAAGGATATTAACTACGAGTTAAAAATTACCCATCCCGACAGCATGTTTGGTGCTACATCGTTACTTGACACCGATGCTTCGGCAACATCTGATGTATTCCTTGCCGAGCGCTACAACGAATTGGTAGACAACCCCATTATGTATGGAAAACCAGACTTCACCTCTTTTCAGGTAGATGGCATGGACATTTTATTCAGCGTATATTCCCCCAATGCCAAACATAGTGCTGCCGTTTTATCACCCGCTATCGAAAAGATGATTCGCGCACAAAAGAAATTTTTGGGTCCGGTTAACAACAATAAAAAATACACCATTCTCCTCTACTTATCGGAAACCGACAAACCCGATGCGCGTGGATTTGGAGCTTTAGAACACAACACCTCAACCACCGTAGTATTTCCCGAAATGATGCCCGCTGAGGCCCTTGGAAAACAATTGATTGATGTGGTTTCGCATGAGTTTTTTCATATCGTAACGCCACTCGGTGTGCATTCGCATGAGATTCACTATTTTGATTTCAACAACCCCAAAATGTCACAACACTTATGGATGTATGAGGGGGTTACCGAATATTTTGCCAACCTGTTTCAAGTCAACCAAGGACTTATCTCGGAAGAAGATTTTTACAAACGAATGGCCAATAAAATAAGCGAAGCCAAACGAATGAATGATACGATGCCCTTCACCGAAATGAGTCAGAATGTGCTCACCGAACCCTACAAATCCCAATACTTAAATGTATACAGCAAAGGAGCGTTGATCGGGATGTGTATCGACATTATCATTCGTGAAAAGAGTAATGGGACACGAGGTGTTTTGGACTTAATGCAAAAACTAACCGAAAAATACGGTCCTTCTCGTCCGTTTTTGGATGCCGAATTATTTGACGAAGTAACGGCGATGACCTATCCTGAAGTAGGCACTTTTCTTCGCACCCATGTATCGGGAAGCACGCCAATTGATTATGCTAGCTATTTTGCCAAAATGGGCGTTGGTAAAGGAAAGATTAAAAAACCTGAAAATGTGTTATTTTTAAAACGCACGCCTTGTATTACAGCCAATAGCAACAAAGAAATCGTTGTGCGTAATGATACCGATTTATCGCCGTTTATGCAGGAAATTGGATTGAAAGCCGACGATATCATCACGGGAATTGATGGTAAATCGTATACGATGGATGCGATCGGTCCTTTGATGGATGCCGTTCAAAAATGGAAAGAAAATGATTCCGTTACCCTAACCGTAACGCGCGGCGGTAAACCATTGACATTAAATGGAAAAGTAGTATTTTCATATGTCGAAAATGAAGGATATATGACCCTTGATCCTTCCAAAAATCAATTAAAAACATCCTGGCTAAAAGGATAAACTTGAATAGACCCTTTGCGAAAGTCCTCAATTTGATTATCGAATTGAGGATTTTTTTTCATCTTTGCGAAAAATAAAATCATGCGAAAAATCAGTATTTGTTTACTTGCATCAGCCCTTTTCATTAGTTGTACCAAGGAAAAAAAACCAATCGATGGATTGGAATTATCGGGAACCATCAAAGGTTTTAAAAAAGGAACCCTGTATATTCAGCGCATAAAAGACGATTCAATCTTAGTACCCATAGATTCGATCAAGTTTGAAGGAACTTCTGAATTCAAGACCCATATTGACCTCAAACATCCTGAAATGCTCTATTTATTCATTGACCGAGGGGTGAGCAATTCGGTGGACAACAACCTTCCTTTTTTCGCCGAACCCGGTGCGATGACGGTGGAAACAACTTTGGATTATTTTACGGCAGACGCTGTGATAAAAGGTTCGAAAAATCAGGAGTTGTACGACCAATACAAGGTTATGATGTCGCGATTGATTGATAAGAATTTAGAATTAATTCAATTAGGGTTAATCGCCAAGAAAGACAATAATTTACCCCGTTTGGACAGTATTCAAAAGGAACAGGATGAAAACTTGAAAAGACGCTATTTGATAACGACCAACTTTATTGTCAACAATAGTAATTACGAAATAGCACCTTATATTGCCTTGGCTGAAATTCCGGATGTTTCGCTTAAGTATTTGGATACGATTGATAAATCGATGAGTTCCAAAATCAGTAAAACGAAATACGGTAAAAAACTGAGAACCTATGCCGAGGAACGTCGAAAATTAGGAGAATAAAATAAACGGTCGATGGCCGTTTTTTTTGTATCTATGGGTTGACGTTTGTCACTGTATTATCTAAGTGTCGCCGCAAACGATTGGGCGCAGTAAAATCTTCTTCCACGGGGGTAGCCACGCCATTAACCACAGGCCCTGTAAATTTTCGAGGGATGCCACGGCGTTCGTCTACATTGGGTGTCATAGGGTCATCTACTGCAGCTCCATTAAAAGGATAATAGTAGGTAACTCCATTGACTACATAACTTCTTTCGAACTTAGTTAGATATGCATCATTATCATCATCAATATCAACCATGTTGGCTCGACCATCACCATCAGAATCATAATTTCTAGGATTGTCGCTCCAATTGGTTAATGGAAAAGCACGTTCATCACGAGACAAGATTCCATCGCGGTCGTGATCTCGATAACGTACTTCAATCAATTTAAAAGAGAAAATAATGGGAGAATACGCTGGAATGTTGGTAGTTGCATTATTATAATACCCTAAACCAGAAGGCAGGAACATCACTCCAGCCCCATAATTATTAAACTGAATGGGTTGCCCAGGAACAGCCGAATAAGTCCCTGATTTGAAATTTGGAAACACATGTCCCCATCCTGGAATTAATGACTCTAAAGCAAACCAATTGGGCGTCACCGCTTGATCAAAGACGTCTAAATTCAACTCGATTCCTTTGTAAGCCACATGAACTGAATCAACTTGAGTTGGCCTTTTCTGTGTTCCTTCACGAAACTTGATGAAATACAATTTGTAGCTGATATTATCTTGAGCAATCAAGGTATCGCGTAAGGGATATTGGGTTTGATTTCGAATAGAAGTTTGCGTCCCATTTTCGGGGATCTCATAAAACTCTACGTCAAAAGTAGACGGATTCACTTCCATATAATGCGTATCCAAAAAATCATCGATGGCTGCAATGTCGGTGGCATATTGTTCGGCCCGATCGCGAACTGGAATTGTAGGCGTACTCTCTTTTGAACATGAAGAGCTTATAATGACCAAGGCAAAAGCCCACAACGTAAAAATTTTAAAACGCATAGAAATTACTGTATTTGTGGCGTGCAAGATACAATATTGATTTATTTTTGTAAACTATTTAACGTAGTTTTTACCCTGTTTATGAGAGTTGACAAATACTTGTGGTGTGTGCGCTACTATAAATCGCGCAACTTAGCTACGGAAGCTTGCAAAAAAAATCAAGTTCAGGTCAATGGGCAGGTTGCCAAAGCCTCCCGTGAAGTGTATCCCGGCGACCGAATTCAGTTTCGCAAAGACCAAATTCAGTACCAAATCAGCGTATTGGATCTACCCCCAAATCGTGTAGGCGCCAAACTTACCGACATTTATCGCAAAGACGATACACCGGCTGAAGCTTTTGCCCATTTGGAAATGCTCAAACTCTCCAAAGAACACTACCGAAAAACAGGAGTAGGTCGCCCTACCAAAAAAGACCGCCGCGACTTGGATGAACTGACGAATGATTCTTGGGATGATGAAGATAATGACGAATAAATACTGGCAAGAACGCTATGAAAAAGGCGATACGGGTTGGGACATGGGTGCTCCCTCACCGCCCTTGAAAGCGTATTTGGAACAAGTGGAAGACAAAAATAAAGCACTACTCATTCCCGGAGCCGGTCATGGGTATGAATTAGAGTATGCGTTATCCCTCGGATTTACGAACATCACCGTATTGGATTATGCGGAAGCTCCGTTGCAAGCTATTCGAAATCGCCTTGCTGAAAATGAGCGCTTTCGCCTGGTGCAATCCGATTTTTTCGAGCATCAAGATTCCTATGATTTGATTTTAGAACAAACCTTTTTTTGTGCGCTTTCGCCTTCCTTACGCAGTGATTATGTGACGCACATACATCGGTTGTTGAAATCGGGGGGCAAATTGGTCGGACTTTTATTTCAATTCCCGCTTACTGAGTCGGGACCGCCTTTTGGGGGATCGATTACAGAATATTTGGAACGATTTGAACCTTTGTTTTCAATTCAAACCCTGGAAACGTGCTACAATTCGATTCCACCCCGCCAGGGAAACGAACTCTTTTTTATCTTTAACAAAAAATAACACAACTGCCTCATGAACGAGCACCGCATTTTGGACCACCAACAAATTGAGCATACATTAAAGCGTATTGCCTATCAAATTTATGAAACCTTTGTTGCAGAAGAACATATCGTACTTGCGGGAATAGCCTCCAACGGGTATATCCTTGCCGAACGATTGGGAGCCATTCTTGAGTCGATTTCGCCATTGAAAGTAGAATTGTGTGCGGTGAACATGAATAAACAAGCCCCTTTAGAACCCATCACTACTTCTTTGGCACCTGAGCAGTATGCACACAAAGGAATTGTGGTTGTTGATGATGTTTTAAACTCGGGGAGTACGCTGATGTATGGCGTAAAACACTTTTTAAATGTGCCTGTAAAAAAATGTAAAACGGTTGTACTTGTTGATCGTAATCACAAAAACTATCCGATAAAAGTAGACTTTAAGGGGATTTCTCTGTCGACTTCCTTACAGGAACATGTGACCGTCGTTTTGGAAAAAGAATCATACGCCTTCTTGAGCTAACCACTGGCGAATCTCCATCACGATTTCCTCGGGGGTTTTACCATCGATAGTAACAATGAAACGCGACTGTAGATAATAGTAATTGCGGTCAAACAAATGCTTGGCAATGTACTCTTCGAGTTCGGCCTCAGGTAGGTTTTGAATAAGAGGTCGTTGTGCTTTTTGCGATTGTAAGCGCTGGGCTAAGGTAGCAACACTGCCTTTAAGGTATACCGAGTAAACTTGCTCGCGTTGCAACCACTCGTGATGATTGTAATAACAAGGTGTTCCTCCCCCTGTGCTCATGACAAAAGAATCAGGGGACTGCATCCATTGCGAAAAAGAGTGATGTTCTAACTTTCGAAAAGCCAATTCCCCTTTTTCGGCAAACAGAGTAGGTATTGAAATTCCTGCTGCTGCTTCAATTTCGTAGTCAAGCTCCACAAAAGCACAACCCAATTGTTGGGCCAACAACGCCCCAATGGTGGACTTACCCGACCCCATATACCCTGTTAAAATGACTTTAAACATAGACTAAATCCTTAGCAATTAAGGCCTTAAGTTACGAACTGAAAAAAAGGTAAATTTATAATAAAATTGGTTTGAAAAATTAATTAAATCGCCTTATATTTGCACCCGCATTCATGAAATGTGAACGACTCGATAGCTCAGTTGGTAGAGCACAACACTTTTAATGTTGGGGTCCTGGGTTCGAGCCCCAGTCGGGTCACAAATTCAGAGACGTTGCGATGCAACGTCTTTACTGTTTTAGATGATAAGGCCTCGTGGAGAAATTGGTAGACTTGCCATCTTGAGGGGGTGGTGCTGAAAGGCGTATGGGTTCGAATCCCATCGAGGTCACAAAATAAAAACGCAACTACTTTATTTTTAAGTAATTGCGTTTTTTTTGTTTGTATAATTTTTAAATTTTTAGCCTCATTGAGCTAAAAATCCTATTCGCATGGCACAAATGTTGAATCGTCAAAACCGGCACAATTTGCTAAACATGCATTTGTAAATGTAATCATTTGTCCATTTTCTAAAACAACGCAAACAGGATTGTAGTCCGTTGTGCAAGTACAATCAAAATCGTCGTTACCATCGCCTGGACTTGGCTCGCTTGAACCATAACAATTATTCAAAACTTCTGAAAATTCGAACATATTGTTGATTACTACAACTTCATTGTTGACTAAAATATTCAAAGGATAAACGAAGTCGATTACCTCTGGATCTTGATTATCAAATAAGTTATAAAGCGCGTCTAAACTCGTAATTTCGATTACATCGTTATTAGCAGTCAACAATGAAAAAGGAAATTGAAATTCAAAACATTCATTTTCGATCATATCACCATCTTCGTAGTAGCTGTCGCCACAACTTAAATTCAATGCTTCAAAATCGGCTTCGCTTTCCACGATGATGATCACACCTTCTGCAAAATAATCTATTTGAAACGGAAATGCAATTCCATTCAGGTAGCTATCATTTGTTTCGTTTTGTAATAACTCCATGATTTCATCCAACGCATTGACAGTAACTGTCGTGCCATCATTGTAGGACAAAGTGATAGGATATACAAAGTCAAAACAAAGTTCAGCAACATTATCATCACTAACTTCGTCATTTGTGGCGAGTGCAAACTTCGCAGCGGGTATAAATCTACTAACCATGCTATTGAGCGCAATTCTCAACGACGGACTTACGGTGGTTTGAGGTGCGGCAACATTGTTTGAATCGTCAGTACAAGCAATAAAAGAAAGTGTTGAAGAAAACACTACTAACAAGAGCAATTTGATTTTTTTCATAAAGTGATTTCGTTTTAAGGATTGATTTTTTATATTTTTTTTGTTTTGTTTATTATTTGTGAGATTCTATTCATCAAAAAAGGTTGCTTTGTAATAATTAAAAAGTAAAAAAAAACTTAAATTACTGGTAAGCAATAAAAATTAGTGCATCGCCATTGATACAATATCGCAAGCCGCTTGGCGCAGGTCCATCGTCGAAAACATGTCCTAAATGTCCGTCACATCTTGCACAAACCACTTCCGTTCTTTTCACCCCATGACTTTGATCGGAAATTTCTTTTACCCGATTCTTTTCGATGGGTTTGAAAAAACTTGGCCACCCCGTGCCTGAATCAAATTTAGCTGTCGATGTAAAGAGTGGCAATTGGCATCCTGCACAAAAATAGTTGCCCGCAGTATGGTTTTTATACAATGGATTTGAAAAAGCGCGTTCAGTGCCTTTTTTTCTCAAAACATCATATTGGCTTGCTGATAGCGTGGATTTCCATTGTGCATCAGATTTTGTAACTTTTTCAATTGAACCCACTTTCAACGAATAAGTCTTTTTAGGTTCTTGGACAGGCAATTCGTCCTTGAATTTACTGTTGAATCCAAAAAAGAAAAAGGTTAAAAACAAAAAAAATACAAACACAAATTTTGACTTTTTGAACATGATAAATGATTTTAACGAATTAATAACGGACTTGTTTTCAATAAATTATTACAAAAATAGACTATTCTTAACAAAATGAAAAAAATTTAGCTAAAAAGAAAAGTCAGGAAGATGGCTTAACAAATTGCCTTCTATTTTGATCGGATGGAAGCGCACAAACATTTCTTCGCTATACCAGTTTAATTTTCTGGTGTTTTGAATCGCCTTTTGATGCAATTTGCTTCGATAGGCAAAATCGACCATCGTTTGTTTATCTTTCCAAATACTAAAAGTGGCTTGCTGTATTAAAGGCCATTCGCCAATGCCTTTGCCAAAAAGAGGCCCGGCTTTGTCGTTGATAGAATGACTCACGGAAGGAACTAATTTCCAAAATCTGTATAAATATTGCCATTTTATCCGTGCACGTGTAATGATGGCAATAGGACGATTTTCGTCAAAATTTTGCAATTCGAAGGGTTGCTTTTTAGACCATTGCCCATGCACTTCAAACGGCGATAGCCAAATTGTGGCAAACTGTTTGGCTCTCTTTTTATAATCTTGCAAAACACCAGAAGCATCATTAAACTTCTTGGCATTGGTATCATCTGAAAAAACAGTCAACAACGCATAGGTTGAAAAATCAGGTTGCCATTGATAACCATCGCCACCGCCCGTGCCCAAGAGTTTGTAAAAAACCAAACCTTCGACATTGCGCAACGAAAAATGTCCTTGTTGCATCATTTTGAAAGCCCAAAATGAATTTTTAAACCCAGAAAACTTAAAAAAATGAAGCACCGTTACTTGTGACATGTTTACAGTATAAAATTAAACGCTTATCTGCTTTTTTGAAATCTTTAACATTCTGAAAAAAAAATGCTTCTAAAAAGTTATTTTTTTCCAATTTAAATGCGATAATACAAAAATATGTCTAATTTTGTTTAAAGAAAATCAAAAAAAGATGAACAATATCAAAAGTGTATTTAGTATCAAAGACTTAGAGAATTTATCGGGGATAAAAGCACATACGATTCGAATATGGGAAAAAAGATATAATGTGCTTGAACCCATGAGAACCGACACTAATATTAGAGTCTATGATTTAAGCAGTTTGCAAAAATTGCTCAATATTACTTTACTACATAATTACGGATATAAAATTTCGAAAATATCAAAACTTCCAACAGAAAGGATTCCTCAAATGGTAAGAGAAATAATTTCTGAGAAAAGTGTGAAAAATCATGCCATTAATGCATTTAAAATGGCAATGATGAACTTTGATCAAACTTTATTCTTCAATACCTATAACAGTTTACTTTCTGAAAAATCTTTCAAATCGATTTTCTATGAAGTCTTTATACCCTTGATGCAAGAACTTGGCTTTTTATGGCAAACTGACACCATTACGCCCGCACACGAACACTTTATCACCTATTTGATCAAACAAAAGTTGCTCATCAATACCGAAAAAGTCCAAATATTGGAACCTACCAAAACCGATAAGATTTTTATTTTATATCTGCCCATGAATGAAATTCATGAACTAGGGCTGATGTATTTAAATTATGAAATTATTTCTAATGGTTATAAAACGATTTTCTTGGGCGAAAGTGTGCCCATCGACAGTTTGAAAGACATCCATACCTATTTTGATAATTTAGTTTTCGTTACGTATATGACTATTGAACCTGACAAAGAAGCGATTAACGATTATCTAAAAAAGGTCAACGAAGAAGTCATCATGACGCACAATAGCGAATTTTGGGTGTTAGGAAAAATGACCGAGCATATCGACGAAAAAATGCATAAAAATATCAAGATTTTTAAATCAATTCCAGAAGTTGTGAACTATCTTTAAACCAAAATAATAGCATTTCAACGAACAACAGTTTTTCACTTTATGAAAAAAAACATTAAAATTATAGGCTCAGGCTTTGCAGCACTGTCTGCTTCTTGTTATCTAGCGAAAGCTGGACACGACGTTACAATATTTGAAAAAAACAGCACCATTGGAGGTCGATGTCGTCAACTCGTAAAAGAAGGATTCACTTTTGATATTGGTCCATCATGGTATTGGATGCCCGACGTTTTTGACCGTTTTTTCAATGACTTTGGTAAAAATACTAGCGATTATTATAAGATAAAGAAACTTTCCCCAGCATATTTGGTTTATTTTGGTGTCAAAGATTTTGTGCGAATTGCCGATAATTTAGACGAAATCCTCACCACTTTCGAATCCATTGAAAAAGGCAGCGGAGTAAAGTTGAAAAAATTCATGGACAGAGCGAAAAGCAACTATGATATTGCCATTAAGAACTTAGTTTATCGTCCTGGCGAGTAGCTTTTAGAAATTGTAACACCTCAAACTGCATTAAAAGTTGGAGAATTTTTATCAAACATCAGCAGAGATGTGCGTAAAGAATTTAAAAACCCTAAGTTAGTGCAAATCTTAGAATTCCCTGTGTTGTTTTTGGGTGCAAAGCCTTCAGACACACCGTCTTTCTATAATTTTATGAATTATGCCGACTTTGGATTAGGCACTTGGCAGCCAGAAAACGGCATGTATGATGTGGTGTTGGGTATGGAAAAACTTGCAATAGAGCTAGGGGTTACCATCAAAACAAACCAAGAAGTTTCTGAAATTATCGTTGCCAATGGCGAAGCCAAAGGATTGGTTGTCAATGGTATGAACATTGAAGCAGATTTGGTTTTGAGTGGTGCAGACTATCACCATACGGAAACTTTGTTGCCAACAAAATTCCGTCAACATTCAGAAGAATATTGGAAACAAAAAACATTTGCTCCTTCTTCCCTACTCTTTTTTGTAGGTTTTGATAAAAAATTAAAAAATGTTGCGCATCACAATTTGTTTTTTGATACAAGTTTCGATGAGCACGCAGTAGAAATCTACGACCAGCCAAAATGGCCAAAAGACCCACTTTTTTATGCCAATTTTACTTCAATCACTAGTCAAAGAACTGCCCCAGAAGGATGCGAAAACGGATTTTTCTTGATTCCTATTGCACCGGGACTCGAAGACACAGAAAAACTTCGCGAAACTTACTTTGAAAAAATTATTTCACGATTTGAGCAATTAACAGACCAAAGTGTGAAAAAAAGTATTATTTTTAAGGCATCTTTTTGCGTAAATGATTTTGTGAAAGAATACAATTCCTACAAAGGTAATGCTTACGGGATGGCAAACACACTCTTGCAGACAGCGGCTTTAAGACCCAAACTAAAAAGCAAAAAAGTGAAGAATTTATACTTCACCGGACAGCTTACCGTGCCTGGACCTGGTGTGCCTCCCTCTTTAATTTCGGGAAAACTAGTTGCCGACCTCATCAAAAAATATAATTAATAGTTTAAAAAAATTATGGCCATGAAATCTATTTTTGACTTCATTTCATTCGAAAGCAGCAAGATTGTAACAAAATCCTATTCCACTTCATTTTCAAGTGCCGTAAAAATGCTTTCACCATCCATCCGCCAAGATATTTATAACATTTATGGTTTCGTTAGACTTGCTGACGAAATTGTAGATACGTTTCATGATTACAACAAAAAAGAGCTTTTTGATTTATTTGAAGCCGATTTAAACCGATCGTTAGACCACAAAATCAGTCTGAACCCGATTTTAAACGCGTTTCAAAACACTGTTCATAAATACAATATTCCTTACGAATTGATTGGTGCTTTTATGAAAAGTATGCGATTAGATTTAGAGAAAAAAGTGTATCATTCCAAAAAAGAATACGAAGAATATATCTATGGATCAGCCGATGTGGTTGGGCTCATGTGCTTAAAAGTTTTTGTGAATGGCGATATTGCACAATATGAGTCTCTGAAAAATGCGGCTATGAGATTAGGATCTGCTTTTCAAAAAGTGAATTTTCTCCGTGACCTGAAAGCAGATTTTGATGGATTGGAGCGGACGTATTTTCCTAACACCGATTTAAACAAATTAGACGAAGCGTCAAAAGAAGTAATCATCAAAGAAATTGAAGCCGATTTTGAAGCTGGATTTGAAGGCATTAGAAATCTACCGATTGAAGCTAAATTTGGAGTTTATACCGCTTACGTCTATTACAAAAAATTATTGTCGAAATTAAAGAAGACTCCCTCTGTCGCAATCAAAACGACGAGAATCAGAGTGCCTGATTATCAAAAAGCAGGACTTTTGGCAAAGTGTTACGTTAATTACAGATTAAATATTATTTAAACGATTCAACATCATGTGGTTATATATTTTACTTTTTATTGCAACATTTCTCACGATGGAATTCATGGCGTGGTTTACCCACAAATACGTAATGCACGGATTTTTATGGTCTATCCACAAAGACCACCACAAAAAAGACCATGATTCTTGGTTCGAACGCAACGATTTATTTTTCATCTTTTACGCTGTCATTAGTATTACTTGTTTCGTTACTTGGTCCGAGGGTTTTTTCGATTTTGGGTTGGCCATCGGAGGCGGCATTTTAGCTTATGGAATTGCCTATTTCTTTGTTCATGATATTTTTATTCATCAAAGATTTAAACTTTTAAGAAATGCCAATGGCAGATATGCGAAAGCCGTTCGTCGTGCGCACAAAATGCATCACAAACACATTGGAAAAGAAAAAGGAGAATGTTTTGGAATGCTGGTTGTTCCATGGAAATATTTTAAAGCTTAAATCACAAAACGCCTCTTTCATTGAGGCGTTTTTTTTTTTTGAAACACCTTTAAATATGGATATAATTTATCAAAAAAATTTTTTTTTTGAATTCTAAAAAACAAGAAATATAAACAAATTTA
>NZ_JBEILJ010000013.1:0-55440 GCF_040379285.1 Flavobacterium sp.
GAATGGTGTTTATGGATAAAAATGAAGGAGCGTTAAAGGCTAATACCGGAGGAATCGCTCGCAAAATGAAAAAAGTGTTGCGTAAACAAGCTGCATTTCCTTTACCCAACGGTGAACTAATTACGTTGAGTGAAGCCTTTGAAGTTTGGAATTCGGGATGTATTGGGGTTTCCAACCAACATCTCCCGCTTTTGTATCGCGCCGAAGCCTTTATGGATGCGTTGTATGCGACCTACCCGTTGTTTAGTATGGAACAGATTGCCGTTTCGGAAGCGCTGCAACATGAACCCCTAGCGGAAAGTAAAAATTGGGTACACCATTATTGGTACTTTAAAGAATTCAGACCCGTAATTCATGCGTTTTTGGCACATTATCCCGTTTGGGAAGATCGATTGGAAAAGGCTCCGCAGTGGGATCCACGGCAACTTTCGTCAGGCAAGCGTCGGTACAAACAACTCGGATTTTGGGGTCGAACCTACCAAAAAATTCGCTTGGGCTACCGATGGAAAAATCCAGAGTTCCGTCCGTAAAAAACAAACAAACTGCTATCTTTGTCATTCAATTTTTAGACATGTCAACACTACAACAAACCATAGAAAAAGCGTGGGAAAACCGCGAATTA
The DNA here is from genome assembly GCF_040379285.1 of Flavobacterium sp. Taxonomy (GTDB): domain Bacteria; phylum Bacteroidota; class Bacteroidia; order Flavobacteriales; family Flavobacteriaceae; genus Flavobacterium. The sequence goes on from NZ_JBEILJ010000013.1 coordinate 623, forward strand.
TTGAAAGAAGAAACCACACAACAGGCTATCCGCGAAGTGATTAACCTTTTGGATGCAGGAACACTTCGGGTCGCCCAACCCATCGAAGGCGGTTGGCAAGTAAACGAATGGGTGAAGAAAGCCGTCGTGATGTACTTCCCCATTCAAAAAATGGAAACCTTTGAAGTGGGAATTTTCGAATACCACGACAAAATGCCTTTAAAACGAGGATATGCCGAGAAAGGAATTCGCGTGGTACCCCATGCCTTAGCGCGTCACGGGGCCTATATTTCCAAAGGGGTAATTTTAATGCCGAGTTATGTCAACATCGGTGCCTATGTCGATGAAGGTACGATGGTCGATACCTGGGCCACCGTGGGAAGTTGTGCACAAATCGGGAAAGACGTCCACCTAAGTGGTGGTGTGGGTATTGGTGGCGTTTTGGAACCCTTGCAAGCGGCCCCCGTAATTATTGAAGATGGTGCGTTCATTGGTTCGCGTTGCATTGTGGTTGAAGGCGTGCGGGTAGAAAAAGAAGCCGTTTTAGGAGCCAATGTTTGCTTGACCGCCTCAACGAAAATCATCGATGTGACAGGAAGCGAACCCGTTGAATACAAAGGCGTAGTTCCTGCCCGCTCGGTGGTTATCCCAGGAAGTTATTCCAGAGAATTTGGCGCTGGAAGTTACCAAGTGCCTTGTGCACTCATCATCGGTAAGCGCAAACCCTCGACCGACCTCAAAACGTCGTTGAATGATGCGTTACGCGAGTATGATGTAGCGGTGTAAGTGGGTTTCAGGTTTAAGGTTTAAAGTTTCAGGTTTTTACCAAAATTTCTCAGAAGCTCAGAATCTCAGAGTCTCAGAGTCTCAGCAGCTATAGAAAAGTTTCAGGTTTAAGGTTTAAAGTTTCAGGTTAGAACCGTTTAAAAAAGAAATTTGCTCTTTTGAAGAACCATTTAACATTTAAAATTCAAAATTTAAAATAACCTCAATGATTCGCTCCCTTTCGCCCCAGGAAATCCTTTTTTGTTTTGCGTTAGAATCCGAAGCGGCGGATGTCTTTGACGGTCATAATGTTTTGTTTACAGGCATCGGGAAAGTGCAAGCGGCGTATGCCTTGACCAAAGCCTTGGCGATACAACGTCCCAAACTGATCATTAATCTGGGAACGGTGGGCAGTACCCATTTCCCGAAAGGAACCGTGGTGCATTGTACCCAATTTGTACAACGTGATATGGATGTGCGTGGGTTGGGTTTTAAATTATACGAAACACCGTTGTCGGGGCTTCCCGTGGTGTTGGAGTATGGCGAATCCTTTGCGGGACTCCCTCATGCGGTGTGTGGCACGGGGGATAGTTTTGAAATGGAACACGCCGAATCCTTGTATACTGTAGTCGATATGGAATCCTATGCCCTCGCCTACATCGCCCAACAAGAAAAAATTCCGTTTCTATGCCTTAAATACATCTCCGACGGCGCCGATGACAACGCCGCTTCCGACTGGTCCGAACAGGTGAACAAAGCCGCGGAAGCGTATGGGAGGCTATTGTTGGGGTGAATAAGCTACTGATCCCGATCCTTCGGGGCTGAGCTCCTGAGCAATCCACGTATTGTAAAGACAGTTGTGATCGAACACCTTCCAACGTCTAACGACTAAAGTCTAATGTCTGCCCACTGCGACTGAGACTGAGACTGCGAACTACGAACTTTGCGTAAACTTTGCTTCTTTGCGGTGAAAAAGAAGAAAGACGCAAGAAGCAAGAGAAAAGAAATAGGTGTACCCAATACACTTTTTAAACCTATTCCACTTTTAAACTTCAATTTGAAAATGTGATATTTTGAAGATTTGAAAATGAGCGTTCTTTCGCAGCTAATGTTACACTATTAAACCCATTCCATTTTTATACCACATACGATCTGACTCGTCTTTAAATAACTATATCGAGGTTATTTGACATGTACATCAATACAAATGATCAAAAACATTGACTTGTACTAGCAAAACTTCTGGGGGAAAATATTTTATTTCTAGAGGAAAAACATCCTCATTAATAAGGAAAAACATCCTCATTAATAAGGAAAAACACCCTTATTAATAGGGAAAAATACTTTGAAAAAAGGGGAAAAACCCTAAGGTTTTTATCAAAATTTTGTTGGAATATTGTGTTAGGTTTTTGTGTTATAGTAATTGATTTGCAATTTATTAGCCTTCACTTCTATTTCCAATCACGTTCCCAACACCCTCAATTTCTACAAGCTACTAAGTGTTTTATGGTTTAGAATTTAAACTCTAAACTTAAATAACTATGATTACAACACCAATTATTGAACAAATTCTAACGGGGGGATTACTTGGATTTTTAGGCCAAGGTATTCGCATGACCATAGGTTTAAAAAAAGTCGCCGATAGTCAACGTAATCCCAATGTTGAAAGTCAGTCTCAAGACTCTAATCGAATGGTTGTTAGTTTACTTATTGGTTTTATTGCAGGAGCGTTGTTTGTTCTTTTGAATGAAATGGACATTAGTGATAAGAAAAATATTCTAATGGTTATCGTTGTGGGGTATTCTGGAACTGACTTTATTGAGGGACTTTTTTCAACGTATTTACAAAAGATTACTCCCTTGGCTCCGCCTTCAGTAACTCCTACAACCCCCAATGCATCAAGTTCATCACTGCATAATCCTACTGTCACTCCAATAGTTGCTCAAGATCGGGATGAAGATGATGACGTTAACCAATAATACTCTGCATTATGTTTCCAATAACTGAACGTTTTATTACGGGGCATAACCGACCCCATCGTCCGTTGGTAGCTTTGAAAGCGATTATCATTCATTGGACAGCCAACACCAACAGAGGCGCCAATGCTTTAGCCAACCGCAATTATTTTAATGCTAAGCATTATGACTCGAAGGGCAATTTGATTTATGCTTCGGCGCATTATATTGTTGATTCTACTTCTATTGTTCAATGTCTCCCTGATCTTGAAGTTGGATATCATGTGGGTGCCAAAGCCCATCGTTACACTGAAACAGCTCACCGAATAATGGGGACTTCTTCTAGCCCAAATAATGTGAGTATTGGTATTGAAATGTGCGTAAACAGCGACGGAAACTTCGACATTACCCGTGCGCAAACTATTGAACTCACCCGTATGTTAGCCAAAAAATACAAAATTACCCGAGAGAATGTCTTAAGACACTATGACATTACCCGAAAAGATTGTCCGCGCATGATGCTCGACGACACCATTTGGAACACCTTCCTCGAGGAAGTATTTGCCGAAGCCCCCGTCAACAATCGTTACCGCGTGAATGTATCTCAACTCAACGTGCGAGCCGGTGCCGGTACTCAATTTGCCATTCAACGAAAACTAACTATGGGCGATATAGTAACTGTAGAAAACAAAGTAGGCATTTGGTATCAAATTGGCCCGGAAGAGTTTGTACATTCGGATTATTTAGTGAAATTCTAAGACACTTAAATTAAAATATATGTCCATTCTTATACGGTGCATAAATAAAATCTCGGTAGCCGAAAAGAGGAACTAGAGTAGGCAAAATATAAAAATTTAGAAATTATGAATCTAAGAGCATTTTACAGAAAGTACGGTGTTGAGTTAATACCAGCAGCGACAGAAAACTTAACATTAGGTAAATGTGTATGGGACGGCGGTTGGCTTGATTCTCCCTCTTTTACTCACCCCTCCATGCCCGATTACATTTACAATACTTTCGTACAAAAAAACATAATTACTATAGACCAATGCGAAGCAATTTTGAATGAGATGAGAAGTTTGCCAAAAATAGAGGCAGAATTTGCGCAATATGATAGAGAATTTGAAATTGAAGATGTTTTATCATTAAAAATAGCCAACCAGATTGGTTTAGATGCCAATTTTGACTTAAAAAAAGTTAGTTCTTTCACAATTACTGATTCATTAGGTATATCAATGCCTAACAGAGATCGATTAATTATAGATAAAATGTTAGATCAAATTAAAGAGAATCATTGGAGTGAATACAGAAGTGGATTAAGACGTGCTTACATGATAACAGAGTTGTTTTATGGGAAATTAGAAATTACAATAGATACTGATATAGAAGCTAATTTTGAATTAGCATTACCCAAAGAACAATTAGATACATCAAATAAATTTAAAATGGGAAGAAGCATTTCTTATTCTTTTCAAAGTTCCAAAGTCCCTTTTGCCATGAGAATAGAACGAATAAAACATTTTAATACCTAAAACATTGAATAAAAATAAATAAAATCCCATGCCCGCCATCCATTCACCGCCATTAGCTAAAATCCCTATACGTTCTTATACATCTTGTAATCCACTTTGTGAAATATACAGACCGACTTTCTATATTTAGGCTTGATTGTGCCCAGTGTATTCACAAGATGTTATAAGAAAATAGTAATAAAACCCAAAAGGAAAAAAATTAAATAATTTATGAAACCCAGTTAATACATGCTATTTGGCAATTTGTTTGACGATAGAAGAATTACTACCTATTACCTATTGCGTTTTTCCCAAAATGTGCTGGCAAAACTGAAAAAAACAACAAAGGCTATATGTACAACCTGCACATCTCACCATTACAAACGACAATCGATCCGTCTAGAAAAGAAATAGGCAAAGTCGATACTAGCCACAATGATCAAGTAAGTAAAACCCAAAAAGTAGATGAATTCATCAAACAGTTTACCACTTTTGTGAAAGACCATTATGTGAATATTGCCGCAGCTTTGAGCAATGAAAAAGCAACGGCATTCAAAGAATACTATCCCAAAGGTAAATCAAAATATACTAAAGCAACCAAAACCAAAATGACAACCGTAGAGGACCGATTCTAAGTGGTGAGCGAAAAGTACAGCACCAAGTTTGATCCGATCTTAACCGATCAATTGCGTACTTTTTAAATACAACTAGGATGCAGGGCGCTAAAGTCAGCTCCTACAAAATTGGCGGTAAAAACCAACCGCTCCGATAGAACCGTTGCCCGCCGAAATGTGGAAAATAGATTAAAAAACATATACAGGGATGCCGAAAACTGGGAAAGTAGGTAGGAATTAAAATATAGTGATCATGAAAGTAGATGAATTTATAACCATATACAAGCTTTTAACAGAACAGAGTTTCTACACTTTACCATTTTGTATTTTATCAATAGCTGGATTTCTTTATTACTTGTCTGGATTTCTTTCAAAAGGTCTAATGAATATAACTAAGAAAAGTATTTTGATTTACATTATTTTGTTAATGTTATCACTTATAGTTATAATACTTAGAAGAGATTATGAGGAGAGTTTAAGAAAGGATGCTTTAAAGATTAAACAGTACTTTATTCTTTATGGAGGAGATTATGAGGCCGTTGATATCAATAATATAAAAAATACTTTTGATGACATTTCATATGAAAGAATTGACGATATAGTAAATAAATTTCCAAATGATTTTACTTACACTCAAACTCAAAAAAATAAAGAAACACAAAAATTACTTGTATTGAATGATACAACAATCACGAATTCATTAAAAAAACGTTTAGAAAACTTAGTTTATTTAAAACTTAAAAGTACAATAGATACAAATCACTTTATAAGTTTTGATTCATTACGAAAAACAGATGCTAGAATTACGAATAGACTTATTGAAACTGTAACCTCACAACATCCCGATGAATTTATTGTTCAAAGAGATATTTATAAACCAAATGAACTTTCATGGGTAATTATAAAGAGGATAAAATAAAATTATTTGTAGTAAACATAAAATAAGTTACTCCATTTTATAAAGCCTCTCACTACTTTTAGAGTAATAAAAACAATAAGCTCACTCTCCATGCTATTAAAAGCATGACAACAAATTCCAGTAATAGTAGTAATTTGGTACAAATTGGGTTGATTTTGAGGAAGATGGAATAATAATAAAGAATAAAAAAATACATAAATAAAGGTTTATTTATTAATTGGTTGCAAGCTTAAAATGACACCGATAAAGATTTAATTATGACAAAAATTGAAAGAGGTTCAGAGTGGAGAAAATGGGATTTGCATATACATACACCAGCTTCATTTTATTGGAATGGAACAAAAAAATATAAAGAACTTGGTGTTGAAGAAAAAGATATTGAAATAAAAACTTTTATAGAAACAGTAAATAAAAGTGATGTATCTGTTTTTTGTTTAATGGATTATTGGACATTTGATTTTTATTTTGATTTAAAAGATTATCTTAACAAACATCCTAATGAATTAAAAAAAACTGTATTTCCAGGAATGGAATTGAGGGTTGAAAGTCCAACTAGTTATCGTTTGAATATACATTTTATATTATCAAATGAATTAACAAAACAGCAATTATTAGATTTCAAATCTGAATTAATTATAAGATCTATAGGAAGAAAACTTTCAGATGATGCTTTAATACAATTTGCAAGAACTCTTGATGCTAGTAAAGCAAAAATACATTCATTTAGTGATCCTAAAGATTTGGATGAATCCCAACTTTTGCTTTTGGGGTCTCAAACAGCAGAAATAACAAAAGAATCTCTAGAGGCTGCTTTTGAACAAATACCTCAAGGAAGTGGATTTATCATTTTACCCTATGATACTAGTGATGGATTGTCAAGACTTGATTGGAAAAAGCATCCACATGCTGATAATTATTTTATGCAGAGTACTCATATTTTTGAATCTAGGGATAAGTGTAATATAGATTTATTTAACGGTATTATGACTGATGAAAATGAAAGTTATTTCGAAAATTTTTATAAAACATTGGGGGAGGTACCTAAACCTTGCATATCTGGTAGTGATGCACACAAATATTCTGATTATGGAAAGTATCCATCTGATAAAATAACTTGGATAAAAGCAGACCCAACATTTGAAGGGTTAAAACAAATCATCTATGAACCAACGGAAAGAGTTCGTATTCAAAAAGAACAACCAGAAGCTGAAAAATTAGACAACTTGATGATTGAAGAAGTAAGTTTTGAATCATCAAACAAAAAATTCACTCCTGAGCCTATTAAATTAAATAAAAATCTAAATGTTATAATTGGTGGAAAATCTTCTGGTAAATCAATTTTGCTTTACAAAATGGCTAGAACATTATATGCCAATACGAATGATGAGGTTTTAAAATATATAGATAGTGAAGATGGAAAAACTAAAGATTTATATGATTTATCAAGTAATGATTCTGCTTTCAATTTTAAAGTAAAATTGTTTTCAGGTAGTAGCCAATCATTAAAAGATAGAATTGTATACTCTAGCATATTACCAAGTATAAAATATATTCCTCAAAATCATTTATCTAATCTTGTAGATAAAAGCAGAAAGAATGGGGCAACACTTAAAGAACTCATTCGAAATTTAATTCTTGAAGAACCTCTTTACAAAAAGAAATATGATGAATTTGTAGAAACTGTTAAAAAAAATGATGAACAAAGAAATAGAGATATTGATTATTACTTTCAACTTAAAGAAGAAATTGTAAAAAAAGAAAATGAACTTTCTAGTAGAGGTGATACAAAATCATTACAGGAAGGAATTGAATCAAATAAAAAGAAAATTGCTTCATTAAGCAAATCCTTTTCTCCAGAGGATTTAAAAAAATATAATGAGCTTGTTGCTCAAAAAAATCTAGCTAATGTTGATGAAAATAATCTAAATATAGATTATGAAAAAATCAAAAACTTCAATTCGGATTTAAAAAGAATATTAAATGAGCAATTGATTAGAAAACGAATTGTTGTAGAATCTATAAATACTGATAGTATTAAAGAACAATTTGAACAAAAATATAAATTCATTGAAAAAACACTTGAAGAGATAAATTCTATTGAAAAAGATTTGTTGAAAAATGGACAAGGCGAATTTATCACAGATAGCAAATTCAAAAAGGAAGTAAATCGTGTTACAAGTAAAAAACAACAACTGGATAGTGAACTAAAGCCTTACATTGAAAAACAAGAGAATAGTAAACAAATTGAAGCCATCCAAAAAAGTATTTCTGATGATGAAACTAAATTAAGTGAAATCAAGCAATTTCAAAATGAAGTTTTAACTAAAAGGAAATCTTTAAACGAACAAAAAAATAAAATTTTTAATGATTTTGAAATCAATTTTCGTCAATATAGTAAAATAATCGATGAACTAAAGCCTAGAATTTCGTCTATAAAAGGTGATGATGATAAAGTAGAAATCTTTGGTTCTGTAAAATATAATTTCAAAAAATTTAGAGGACTTATTCAAAGCATTAGTGATGGAAGAAGTTTTAATAACAATGACTTCAAATATATATATGATGAGAAAAAAAATGGATTATCTGCATTTGAATACAGTAAAGTTAAAGAAGATTTAATGAAACTCTTTGAAAAAATTGAAGGTAAAAAATACGTATTATTAAGTTCAATTAATTCTACAGAGGCTTGCAAAAAGATAATGACTGATTTGTTTTTTGATCATTGGGATGTTAAATCAGACAATGATGATATTCACAAAATGTCAACAGGAAAAGCAAGCTTCATTTTACTCAAATTAATTATAAAACTCAGTAAAGAAAAAGGTCCAATATTAATTGACCAACCAGAGGATAATCTAGACAACCGTTCAGTATCAAAAGAACTTGTTAGGTATTTGAAGTCAAAAAAAGTTGATAGACAAATTATTCTTGTCACTCATAATCCAAATATAGTTGTAAATGCAGATGCTGAGAATATTATAGTAGCTAATCAAAAGGGACAAAATGATGTTGAAAGTAACAGTCCTTACACTTTTGATTATATCAATGGTTCACTTGAAAATAGTTTTCCAATAAATACTTCTGAAAAAGATTTATTAAAAAGTATGGGTATTCGCGAACATATTGCAGAAATCGTAGAAGGAGGAAAAGAAGCTTTCAAAAAAAGAGAGGTGAAATATGGGTTTCAATAATAAACTTGACCGCATGGATTTGCATATTAACAAAGTGAATTGACGAAGTATTCCGTGACTTAGACTGCAAAATCTAACAAATTCATAAAAAGAAAAGTAACAACAACAAAACCACTTCTACGAAGTACTATTACAAAGCCAATGAAAATTAAAAATCACCTAAAAAGACTACTAAAACCGACCATTCACCCCATAGAAAAAGGAGTGTTTTTAAAAACGCATCTTATTTTTTTTGGTATTGGTTTTGCCCTGTTTCTTTTTTTTCATAGTGTTCCATTAGAATTTTATAGCTTCAAAGAAATTGCCATAGAAGACATCGATTTTTCTGATCTTTATTATCAAAATCAAGATACACTTTCCAAAAGTGACTCAGCCAAAACAAGCAACATCATTATAATCAACTCAGGTTCGCTCAAAAACGAAGAAGGATACGGCAGAAGAAGAGAGATGATCCAGCTTATTCGTGCACTAACCGATTCAAGCTATTGCCAACCCAAAAAAATTGGTGTCGATTTAGAATATGATGTAGAGAGAGATACGAAAACCGATAAGGAACTTGAAAATTTATTTATCGAAAAACAGTGTGTTGTAGCCGAGTCGAAGCAAAACAAAACTATTTTCAAAAAATTACAAACCTACAATGTCAATTTTCCTGATGAAGAAAATAAGACGGTGAGAATGTATTACAACTACAATAGAATACACGGAGACACCATAAAAAACACGTTTGCCAATGGTTGCTTGGATAGAGATTATGATACGATAAAGGAAGAAGAATTTCATTTAAAGTACTATTGCAAAGGGAAAGGGTTTTATAACGTATTTGATAAAAACGAAGAGGAAAAGGTCTTTGCATTTCCAGCAATCGAAGCCGATACCATACTGAAAGGGATGTCAAAAGAAGATAGGATAAAGTTCTTTCATAATAAAATAGTACTGATTGGACATTTGGGCGAAGGAATCGAAAAGATGAACAATGTTGATGACATGACCGATAAGCATCAATCGCCTACAGGGTTGGAATTTATTTTTAAAGAAAAAATAATGCCCGGTGTAGTGATTCATGCCAATGCAATAAAGCAGTTACAATTGGGCGAAAAGATGCACTGTATTAATGGTTTCAAATATTTTGTATTGCTGTACTTTATTACAGGGTACTTTTTCCTTATTTTTATTTTGATTGAAAATTTAAAAAATGTGTATGTACAAATAGTTGTAGAGATAACAGTGATGATAGCCAGTATCATTTTTATCAATTACCTTTCCATTAAGCTAATGGGATTGTCGTATCACCTCAATACCGTTTATATTGGAATTGCAATGATTTTCCTTATAGAATTAAAGTCCTTTTTTGTGGAGTCCTATCATGAAAAAGCCAAACACAAAAGACAACAACAAAAACATATAAATAATGAATAAGAATTACTTTACATGCTACTTTTTTCTGCTGTTGACAATCACCAGTTTTGCTCAGGAAATTTCAATTGTTGTATACAAAGGAAAGGTTTCATTTGACAGAGAAAATTATTTATTACCTAAATCCAGGTATGTAATAAGTCCGACTAAATCGGTTCATTACGAAACGGGTTCTGAATTTGTTATCTTCTCAAAACAAAAAATGTATAAAAAAGTAAGTATTGATGGAGCCACAATTAATTACAAACAAATACTCGACAACCTTAAAGTCAATGCCCCATCTTCTTTCTATCGATTAATGTTGACCTATCACGAAATAGGAAAAGTAAATACAGATGCGAAAGGATCAGCAATTGGGGCAGCTAAAGGATTAAATGACAAGAAAGACAAAGAACAGTTGGATAAAGAAGAAATAATAAAGCCTATCGATTCTGCAAAAACAGGCTCAAATTCAATAGTTCTCGATTGGAAATTAAAAAACAGTATTTTAAACGGTCGTCTTTATGTTATACATGAGCCAACAAGAGATACGTTAATCAATGAACCAGCAACTCATATTGGGAAGAAGGAAGTAAATCTAGATAAAACAGGACCCTACCAATGGTTTATTTATTCAAAATCGGACAAGAAAAAAAGAATAAATCAAACATTGATTAAACTCGATGCATTAGAAATAAATAAAATGCAACAGGATTTTGCAACCTTTAAAGAAGCCTTATCCCAATTTAACGCAGAATTACAGGCAATACTTATTGAAGAATACAAGATAAAAAATGGAATTATTGAGTAACGAAAAAAATAGCAAACATGAAAAAAACAAGTACATTTCTTTTTTTACTTATGGTTCAAATTGCAACTTGTCAGGTAAAAGATTTACCTATTCCTTTCACCAAGAAAGGCTATATTCAAGCAATAGACTATGATTCCAAAATGATTTTGGTCAACTTTTTTACAACCGATAAAAACTTAGGTGATGAAGAGGTTTTACGAAGCGAAGTTTTTTCGGTTGATAATTGTCAATTTAACTATGAAAAGGGCAATAAGAAAAGTAACTTAACCCTACAAGATTTTAGAAGTAGCGATGAGATTCTTGTGGAAGGAAAATGGTTTCAAGAAGAAGATAAAAAGGTTATAGAAAAAATAACCCTTTCATCAAAGTATGCCGATAAAGAAATAAATGGTAGAATCGATTTAATCAGAGGTGAATTTGCTTATGTTGATGGAAACAAAATAAAATTAGCCGTTGGAAAAAAAATTAAGGGAGATAAAAATTCAGGATATAAAGACTATGTATTTAATAGTGTTAATGAAATTAAGGAAGGTGATTATGCAAAAATAGAAGGGAAATATGACGATGAGGGATTTTACAGCGCCACCACTTTTATAATAAGCCCCAATGTAGAGACCTCATTTGATAAAGCCGCATTAAAAGCTGACAAAAAAAATTATGACCTACTCTATTCCGATTGGATAGATCCCATAAAACGCAATACACTTTTTGGAAAACAAATAGAAGGTTTAGGTGCAATTACGGATAATGAAGAAATACAAGATTATGTAAATCGAATTGGACAAAAATTAATTCCTGAACATATAAAAGGGAAAAAAATTAATTTCATTTTTATTGTGGTAGATAATCCAGATGTATTAGCTTATGTGAGTCCAAATGGTTTGGCTTATGTGTGTACGGGTTTACTTTTTAATTTAGAAAATGAAGCCCAATTAGCAACAGTTTTGGCACACGAAATTGCACATGCTATTTATGAACATCAAGCAGGTGAATACAGCAAAATAGAAAAAAAAGAGAAAAAGGCCAGTTTTTTGAAATCAGCCTATGATAAAGTAGCTACAGCCGCCAATACAGCGCTAGATATAAAAGACGGAGTTAAAGATGCAAAAAAATCCGATTCCAAGTCATCAAAGCAAATAAAAGAAGAGCAAGAGGCAGAACTCGAGAGAAAAAAACAACGAGATGAAAATCAGAAATTAATTTCAGAGGGAATAAAAACGACAACAACTTTATATCACGATATGAAGCTATCGCAATATTCTATTGAGCAAGAGTATCAGGCGGATAGAGTTGGCCTTTCTCTGGCAGTTTTAGCTGGATATGACCCTAGAGAAGCACCTGTGGTATGGAAAAACATCTATGAACTTTACGGCGAAATATCAGATGAAAGTTCTAAGAAAGCAATTACAGAACAGCAAATCGCAGCCATTCGGAAAGAGGATATTGAAAATCCAAATAAAACGTATACAACAGGTGGCTTAACACGACAAGCAGTTACAGGTTTAATGACTATAAAGCAAATTGATTACAAGGCAAAAAGTACCAAAACGCATCCCGACGAAATTAAACGCTATCAAGCTCTAAACAAATTAGTTGCTCTTTATTGGAACAATGCTAAACTAATTGAAGATGCCGTAAATAATGAAGAGGAGTATAAAAAAATGATTAGAAAACTGACGAAACCAAAACCTTCAGCAAGTACTAAAGAGAAAACACAAACTGCACCCAAAACAAGTAAAAAGAAAAAAAGATAAATAATCTAACCCATGAGTGCAAAATACAAATTAGCCGCTAGCTTTCGCCAATTGGCTCATTATGCGCTCTAAATATTTTGTTTTGTGCTGTTCAAAGTCAGAGGTATTTGGACAGCCAGTTGAAAACCATAGAAGTAGAATAACACACTGAAACTTCTACTCTCTGCGACTTTACGACTTACGACTTACGACTAAACACTGCGACTGAGACTGCGACTGAAAACTACTTTTTCAACTTTCGCTTCAACCACTTCTTCTTATTAACCTTGCGCTTGAAGTCTTGGGACGTTTGCCACAGCACCGGCCATAGTTCACTTTCAGGTGTGCCACTCAAACGCGCATACGTCGCCGCTATAGTTCGCAACATCGTTTTTGATAGCCACATTTTCTTAAAATTGTCCATACGTTGCGCCATCGAAAGGGTACGAAACTGCATCCGATTTAAATCTATAAGATAAAAATCGTATTGCCCATTGCCCAAGTCCTTGATTAGGGTATTTCCTGGCGAATGGTCCAAAAAATGAATGCGCGCCTCATGCATGCGAAAAGTAAACGCTGTAAATTGTTCCAAAATCGCCACCCGATTGGGAAACAACGGATCGTGTATGAGTTCGCGTATCGTAAAATCATAATCGATATGTCGACAGAAATAATAACTGTTGGTCAACATTCCCCACCCGTTGCGCTCCTCAATGTATCCGATGGGAAAAGGAGTCAAAATACCGTGTTGCTGTAAATACCGCGCATATTCAAACGACCGTTTGGCCTTGCTAGAACGAAACCATGAATAAATAATGGACTTCAAAAACCCGGGCGTTTTAAAAAATTTAATGCTCACCGTTTCATCGGCTAACCTATTGGTCTTAATCGAATTGCGCGCACCTTTCACAATTAACGTACCCGATTGCTCAAAATGAGCTGCCAAGTCTTCCAAAGCAGTTTGTTGGTGGGCGTAATCGGGATGCAATATCGTTGGCACAGGCAAGTTTTAATTTGGGTAAATGTATTAAAAAATTGTACTTTGCACCAAGATTTTATGGTATGCAAAAAATTCTTATCATCCAAAACAAACGAATTGGCGATGTCTTGATCGCCTCAGTCATTGCCAACAACTTCAAACGGAAGTATCCCGATAGCGAGGTGCATTTTATGGCGTACGACTTTACAACAGGCGTTTTGGAACACAATCCCAACATCGATAAAATCATTCCCATTCGCGAAAAAGAACTCAAGAAATGGCGCAACCTACTTCAATTCATCCGTTGGGTTCGAAAGCAAAAATACGACATCATCTTTGATCCGTATTCCAAAACGCAAAGCCGTTTAATTTGTAAATTTTCGGGGGCCAAAATGACTGTCGGACATAAATCGCGAAAGAAATTCGGGAACTGGAACTACTATACCCACCCTTCCGAAGCGCTGCAATCTTCAAATAAGTTCTGTGGCAAAGCCATCGAAGATCGGGTGCATTTGATTGAATATGCGGGCGACTTCACGCCGATTGATTATGCGCCCAAATTGTTTCTTTCCGAGGCCGAAAAACAAGAAGATTGGCTGGGCAAATACAAGGACAAAAAAGTAATTGTGATGGGCGTATTGGGCAGTACACCGCAAAAGTCCATGCCCTACGACTATGTCGCACAAGTCTGTGATTTTATCGCGTCCCAATTTGATGTGTACTTGCTCTTTAACTATTCGCCCCATCAAAAGGCAGAGGCGATGAAAATTTACGAGCTTTGCCACCATAAAGACCGTATCATTTTGGATATCTATGCGCCCTCGATACGCGACTTTATCAAACTCATGGCGCAGTGTGACGGATTGGTGGCCAACGAAGGCGGTACCGTGCATATCGCCAAAGCGCTGGACAAACCCACGTTTACCATCTTTTCGCCTTATGTCAACAAAGAACATTGGGCAAGTTTTGAAGACGGCATGCTACACACTTCGGTGCATTTGCGCGAAGAGAAACCCGAATTGTACACGGCCTTCACCTATGAAGAGCGCAAAAAAATTGAAGCCGACCCGACTGCAATGTACCGCGAACTCCATCCGGACTTGTATCTAGCGCGTTTACAAGCTTTCTTGGCGCGGCATGTAGGGTAGATATCAATCGACTAGTTTCAAAATCAATGTAGTAAGCTAGCGTGCTAAACTTTAAATTCCGTTGAAATAAAAATTGTACGGATATATTTTTTATTTTTGTACGTACAATAATAGGTGTTATGGATACTAAATTAACATTGAAGCTAAATCAAGAGATTATTGAGAAAGCGAAAATTTATGCTGCTCAAAAAAATGTTAGTTTATCAAGAATCATAGAAAACTACTTATGCGCACTGACAAACGACGCTAAGAATGATAATTCAATAGAAATCTCTCCCTATGTAAAAAGTTTGAGTTCGGGTAAAAAAATGCCTACTGACTTGGATTATAAAAAAGAATATTCCGATTATCTAATGCATAAATACAAATGATGCAGCGGGTTTATTTAGATACTAATGTAATCCTTGATTTGCTTGGTGAAAGAGAACCTTTTTATCATGATATGGCTCAAATTGCCACATTAGCGGATCAAAAAAAACTTCAAATCGTTGTCTCTCCCATTTCATTTGCTACAGTCAACTATTTTCTTTCAAAGTTTGAAGGAAGTTCTGTCGCAAAGGATAAGTTGAGAAAATTTAAAGTGCTTTGTGAAATCGCAACGATTCATGAAACCATAATTGAAAAAGGACTCAACGCCAACTTTGATGATTTTGAAGACGCTTTACAATATTTTTGCGCTGTTGATGCTGCATGTACAGTCATCATAACCCGAAATGCAAAAGATTTCAAACACGCCTTACTTCCCGTAATGTCTGCAGACGAATTTATAAATAGTATCGCTTAAGTACTACTTCACAAAAAGGGTTACAGGAAGAGACAAAAAATGGTATTCTTTACACGAACTTTGCGAAGGAAAATCATGAACTTAGAATTTCTAAAATTGAATACTGTATTTATTTTTTTATACCAAACGGCGTCCATTTGATTTTTTGCTGTTTGACTTCTTTGCGAATGGCCAAGTTGGCGGCCAACGACTCAGGGGTTTTGTATCCCCGCGGATGGTCCAAATGCAATACGACGGCTTTGTGACGAATTTGCTTCCCTTTAATGCCATTGTTTTCCAAACGCTCTCCAAACTCACGATCGGGTCCACCATACTTCATGCGTTCATCATACCCGTTGATGGCAATCATATCACTGCGAAAACCAGAGGAATTACAATTGTTAAACGAAGGCGTCGTGGGAGAAATAAGATCCAAAAGCCAGGCCGACCAGGTTTGCGCACTCAATTTTAAGGTATTGGAAAATCCTAAGCGATCAATAGATTTCAACCAACCCACTTCAAAACAACGCTGCGAAACAATATCGTCGGGAGCAATATGCTTGCTTGTCTTCATCGGAAGTTTGCAATACCCGCCAGAGAGAAAACGACCTTGCTCGGCTTCAAGAGCATGTATTTCGACAAAATCTTTCCGCGGAATACAATCGCCATCGGTCATAATGATATACTCATGAGCCGCTTCTATGATGGCCACATTCAAAATCTCTTGACGGCGGTACCCTAAATCTTCATGCCATAAATGACGAACGGGTACGGGATAGTTTGCAGCATACCGATCAATAAGCGCCTTGGTCTCGGGACGCGAACCGTCATCGGCTACAATCAATTCAAAATCGGTATAGGTTTGCACCGAATATCCAATTAATACTTTCTCCAACCATTCTTCAGCATTATACGTACTCACAATCACCGAGATTTTCAAATTTTTATCGCGTGCGGCTGCCATAAGTAAAGTGGTATTTTTAACTGATTTTTGTTGTAATCCTGGCCATTCCCGATAATAACGATGCGCGGGATAGCGTTCGTCCCAAGTCCCTGACTCCAATAAAGCAAGGCAATCCGTCTTCCAAAGGGAAGTATTCGAAAAGTTGAAAGGCAACTCAGGAAGGCAATAATCCAAGAGTGCGGCCCAACTTCCAGGTTCTATCGCACGAAAGGCTTTAAGTCCTTTAACAGTGGCGTGTTGGGCTAAAAAAGTAGTGCTAAAATAATGTCCCGATTCAATTCCCTCCAAAGTCAACGTATCAAAAACCGCATCTTGAATAAAAAAACGAGCCCCCGTTAAATAATAGCCCTCTTCCCGATGTTTCACATGTTCCTCCACAAAATCTTCCCGCGGAACCGCATGCGCATCGGCAAAGATGACATAATCGGTGAGCGATTGGGTTAAATGCGAGGACAAGCGTGCGGGAGGACAAAAATAAAGGGGGAAAAAACATGCCGAATGAACAACCTCCAGCGGTTTTTCCTGAAGAAGAACCACCTCAAAGTTACGGTAGTTTTGCGTGGTATAGCCCCACAAAACCCTTTGTATGGTGGGTAAATCGGTTCCATTTGTTAAAACAACGGTAACATTCTTTTGCATGGATGCAAAGGTAACCTAATTTTACTAAATTTGTTTTTCAATTTTCAAGAATGCACACCCTCTCGGTTATCATCCCCACCTTTAATGAAATTTCGTATTTGGAAGACGCCGTGGCCTCCGTACGTTTTGCGCAACAAATCATTGTGATTGATTCGTACAGCACAGACGGTACCGCAGAACTCGCCAAACGATTGGGATGTGAAGTAATGCAGCGAAAATTTGATCATTTTTCAGCCCAAAAAAATGCGGCTATTGCATTAGCCAAAGGCGATTGGATTTTATTTATCGACGCTGATGAACGGGTAACGCCCAAATTGAAATTGGAAATTCTGAACACCTTAAAAAATCCGAAACACCAAGGCTATAAATTGCGTTTTCCCCACTATTTTATGAATCGCTTTTTATACCACAAAGTTGATCGCGTGACCCGTTTAGTGAAAAATGACGGCGTACATTTCACGGGAGAAGTTCATGAAAAACTCCACGTCAACGGAAGTATCGGGCAATTGGAGGCGTTCATGATTCATTACACCTACAAAGGGTTGTTTCATACGTTGAGTAAAAAGAACTCCTATGCCTGGTTTCAAGCCGATATGGCCCGTCAAAAAGGAAAAAAAGTAACCCTTTTACATTTGTTTTTCAAACCCTTGTACCGTTTTTTCTCGGCTTATATTTTGAAAAAAGGATTTATGGATGGACTCCCCGGATTGGCACTAGCGAGTGTCAATGCGTATGGTGTATTTTCACGGTACGTTAAAATGATGCTCCTCGAACGAAAAATGGAGTAACTACGCCTACAATCTTCTAAGAATCCTCTGATAATTTACCACAACCGTAGGCGTCCCCATCGAAGTTTCCATCGAAAACGCAGCAAATGATCCTCGCCCTTAATATCAATGCGTGGAATAATGTAGGGATTCGACCATGGAAAACGACTTACCGTATTTCCAATGCGAAAGCCAAACGCAATACCATTTTCTTGTAGTTGGGTAAAAAAGTGAGACTGCACGGGTTGTTGACGCGGAAAGTTCCCATAAGGATAGGCCAAAGCCGGAAAGATAGAAAGCTGCTCGACTGCCATAACCTGCTGCGCTTGGTCAAAATCCTGTTGTAGGGCTTCCGAAGTAAGGGTGGCCAAACGCGGGTGAGCAAACGAATGATGCGCCAACTCAATCACATTGGGGTCCAAAGCACGCAGTTGCTCGGCAGTCATAATCGGATGGGCAGCAGCGCCCGAAGTGGCATTCCACGCATCGGTTTTACCCAAATAGGCAAAAGGCACAAAAAAAACTGCTTTGAATCCGTATTTAATCAACAGTGGCACCGCAAATTCCCACTGACTTACCGTAACATCGTCAAAAGTGAGCACAACACTGCGCTTGGGCAAGACCGTTTGAACCGATAATTCGGAAAGAAAAAACGACTGATAACCCTTTGACCGCAAATACATTAGCTGTTCCTCAAAACGAGAAGCCGCCAAAGTAAGTCCTTTACTCGCTTCCTCTTGGGCACAAAAATTATGGTACATCAATACGGGAAGTCGTGTCACTGCCGTAAATTTTAAAAATTGGAATGGAGTAAAAATACTATATTTGTTGCTTTGATTGCAAATCTATGGCCGAAAATACCGCTGTACCAAAAATCACCGCATTGGCGATCTCCTACAACGAAGCGCTCAATGTGGAGCGGTATATCGAACGATTGAAGTTTGCCGATGAAATCATTTTTGTCGATTCAGAAAGTACCGACAATACGCAAACCCTCGCGGCCCAGATGGGAGCCAAAGTGATCACACGTCCATTTACCAATTTCTCCGAACAACGGAATTTTGCCATTGCGCAAGCCACCCACGACTGGATTCTTTTCTTTGACTTGGATGAAATTATCACCCCTGAACTGGAGGAAGAAATCAAAGCGACCGTCAAAAATCCAGGCGACAAAAATGCTTTCTTTGTCAAGCGAACCTTTCATTTTATGGGGAAACGCATCCGTTTTGGAGGATGGCAAAATGACAAAGCAATACGTCTTTTCAACAAAAATCACGGAACGTACAACGGCAATTTGGTGCACGAAGAAGTCAAAGCCGATGGCAAAGTGGGCATACTTAAAAACCGTTTAAACCATTACAGCTACAAAAGTTTTGACAACTACAACGATAAACTAAACTTGTACAGCAAGTTGCAAGCCTTAAACCTGTACCAAAAGAAAGTGCGTCCCAACGTATACCACTTTTTTATTCGTCCCCTGTACCGCTTTATGTGGCAATATTTTTTCCGCTTAGGGGTACTCGATGGGAAAGAAGGCTTTATTCTGGCTTACGTCCACTCCTTTTCCGTTTTCAAACGGTATTTACAGTTGTGGATGATGTACCGAAAAATTGACTAACATGCGGTTACTTCAAATCACAGCGTCCAACGTATGGCGCGGTCATGAACAGCAGATTGTGTACTATTACGATGCCTTTGCCGCCAAAGGGATGCACCAAGTCTTACTATGCACACCCGATACCCGATTGCACGAAATTGCGCAGGAAAAAAACTATCGCGTCCATACCCTACCCTTCCATTCGGAATACGACCGAAAATGGATGAAAAAAATCAATCAAATCGTTCGTGAAGAAAAAATCGACCTGATTCTCATTCACAACAGTACTGCCCACACGCTTTGTGTGCTTTCGTCATTACTATACGGGTGGAAAACGCCAATGGTATTTTTCCGTACTTTAATTAAAAGAGTCGATACCAACTTTTTTCGCAAATGGAAATACAACTACAGCGGATTGAAGAAAATCGTTTGTGTCTCGCAAGCCGTCATCGATGTTTTAGCGCCTGCTATCAAAGATAAAAGCCGCCTTTCCATTGTGGGAAGTGCCACCGATTTGGAAGAATTTCACCGCACCCAACCCACAGGATGGTTACGAAAGGAATTGGGATTGACCGACGATACTGTCATCATTGGAAACATTGCCGCTTTTGTAGGGTTTAAAGACCACATCACTTTGGTGCACGCCGCTGCCGAGATCGTCAAAAAAATCCCTGAAGTCGTCTTTGTTTTGGCGGGAAAAGGCGAACTTGAAGAAAATATTAAAGCACTGGTAGCCGAGAAAGAATTAACCTCACATTTTGTATTTCTCGGGTTTCGAAAAGATATACCCGAACTCTTTCCTGAGTTTGACCTTTTTCTTTTTACGTCCAAACTCGAACCCACAGGCGGTGTCTTACTGGAAGCCTATGCTAGTCATGTGCCGATAGTAGCGACCCGAGCAGGAGGAATTCCTGAAGTGGTGGTCGAGGGAGAAACGGGCTTGCTTTGTGAGAAAGAAAATCCGATTGACTTTGCAGAAAAAACGGTACAACTGCTCCAAGATAAAGCGTTGCAACAACGATTGGTGGCCAACGGGTATCAGCATTTACTGACCCATTTTACCAAAGAAGTCATTGCAGAGGCGATGTATAAGGAATTGGAACTTGTTTATCGCGCCTCACTATGAAAATCACGATCATCAGTTTTGACTATTTTGACTTCGATAAAAACATCATGGAAGCGCTGCAAAAAAAAGGCATCGAAGCGCATCACATCGATATTTCAAAGTTTAAATACCGTTACAAATCGTTTGGGGAAAAAGTCAAGAATTTTTTCTCAAAGTTGCTTTTGGGCACCAATGTCAAACGGGTACACATGGAAGCCTTCGTGCTACGGGAACTGGAACAATGGGGCAGGCAAGATCAAATTTTGGTCATTCGTCCCGACCGTATTAGTAGGAAAACCCATGAAAAAATAAAAGGTTTTACCCAAAAATACATTGCATATTTGTACGATAGCACCAACCGTTTTCCGGTCGACCATCTGTTGAAAGGCTTGTACGACACGATTTACACGTTTGACATAGACGATGCCGACAAATACGGGTTTCAATTTATAAGCAATTACATTTACCTCGATAAAAAACCGTTGGTTCCTGCTAGCGAACTTCCTACGGATATCTTTATGATTGCCTCCATTGATGAGCGCTTACCCCTGTGGAATCAAGTATCGGCTTATTGCCGTGAAAAGGGAATTCAATCGGATTTTATTTGTGTGGGCAAAAAAAAACCTGTCGAGTTGGATGTAGGTATAGTCTATTCAAAAAAAAATTTATTTTTAGAAGCCATAGAAAACCGAATGTTCCAATCGAAAGCATTTTTGGATTTGATTCGTACCGATCAAAACGGATTGAGTTTCCGAATTTTTGAAGCCATGGCGTACCAACGGAAGATCATAACTTCGAATGCTTCGGTGAGGCGTTATCCGTTTTACAATCCCAACAATATATTGGTGTTAAACGAATCAACGATAACGGAGATTAAGGTCTTTATGGAACGGCCGTTCGAACCATTAACGGAAGAAATGTACCACCACTACACGGTTTCCAATTGGGTGGATATGGTGTTTGAACTTTAACGTACCGTCTTGACGATATTATCCGTTAAGACTTTACGCGAGAACGGTTGTAAAGTAGGCTCAGATTGCTCGCGGATAGCTTCCCATAATGTAACGTCGGTATAGGCTGCAATGATTTTTTCTGCAAATTCCGACGGGCTGTCAGCAATCATCGCATCAGCTACTTTTCCAAAATCAAAACCCTCCGCACCTATAGGTGTCGTAACAAGCGGGAGTCCGAATTCAAGACTCTGTCCTATTTTTCCTTTGATTCCCGCGCCATAACGCAACGGCGCAATGAATAAACGGTGGGTACAAAACGCTTCCGACAAATCGTTGACATAGCCGAGAATTTCGAAACGCTTATCGTGTAGGGCCAACACTTCTGGTTTGGGATTGCTCCCTATTACGGTCACTTTTACTTCGGGCAAACGTTCCCACACCAACGGCATAATGTGTTTGCGCAAATACTGTACGGCATCAATATTGGGCACATGCTCAAAACTCCCCACAAACAACAAATCCCGACGGTCGGTAAACGACAATTGTCCGGTAGTGTCCGTAATGAAATCATGGATATTGCCCACTACTGTCATTTTTTGGGTTTGGGCGTAATACGGCATCAGATTTTGTTTATCTAAAGAAGAAATCACTAAAATCGTATCTGCAGCTTCGCAATTGGCTTGTTCAATTTTCAAAAAACGTTCGGCTTCTGCCAATAATTTGGAATCATTGGACTTCAATTCGGCTTCCCGTTTCATGCGCAAATAGTGAAAATCTACCATGTCGTACAAGGCTTTTGCATTGGGATTCAACGAACGAACCAGAGCAATGTACTTCGCAAACACCAACGGGCGATGCAACCAAACTGCGGAAACCTGTGGCACAATGCGTTCCATGAATCCTTCCCGAGTCACCAAATTGCCTTCGGCTTCAATACTAGGAAAATAGACTTGAACACCTTTATTTTGGTAGTATGCGCAATAACTTGTATCGTATTTGTATTCTTTTTTGTCGGCCATCAAATAGACTTGAATGCCTTGTTCTAAGAGAATATCAATGATTAAATTCAATCGTCTCGAACCTGAATCTTTGTCGTATTCTGGCAATTTATCATCTACAATCAAGACGGAAGCCTCTTTTTGTACATCGGGCAATACCACTGAGAATGCTGTTTTCGACTGCTTGAGTTTTCCTTTTAATTGTTGGTTTTTGAAATAAATTTTGAGTGATTGAAACATCGTTGTATTCGAATTATGGGCCAAAAGTACTTTTTTTCGACAAGACTACACCTAACCTTGTGAGCTAATTTTACATTTTTATCTTTGTTAAAAATTGAAAGTCATGGAAATCATCAGTCATCGTGGATATTGGATAGAGCCAACAGAAAAAAATACAGCAACTGCCTTTATTCGATCGTTTTCAAAAAATTATGGTACCGAAACCGATTTTCGAGATTTTAAAGGAGAATTGGTAATTTCACATGATATGGCCAATGAAAATTGCATGTTAGCAAGTACTTTTTTTGAAATTTACAAACAACACAATTGTACCGGAACATTAGCAATAAATATTAAAGCCGATGGATTACAAGAACCCTTATTAAACTTACTCAAAAAACATACTATTACAAATTATTTTGTTTTTGATATGTCGGTTCCCGATTTATTGCACTATGATCGAAAGGGATTTGTTTATTTTTCACGCCGCAGTGAATACGAAGAAACAGTAAGCAAATACGCCGACTGCCACGGCATTTGGTTGGATGCCTTTTTTTCGGTTTGGTATACGGCTGCCGATATCGAGCAATTCATTCAGGACGGTAAAAAAGTCGCAATTGTCTCGTGTGATTTGCACCGTAGGGATCACCTACCGTTATGGACGATGTTGAAAGCAGGGGGATTACACTACAATCCGAACATAATTTTATGTACAGATATTCCCGAAGACGCATCGGCATATTTTGAAATATAAACCCATTATTCAACTTATTTTTAGCGCATTTATACTATTTTTGTGCAAGATTAAAACCGAAACCCATGGCCAAAATCAAAGCCGTATTATTTGATATGGACGGCGTACTCATCGATGCAAAAGATTGGCATTATGAAGCCTTAAACAAAGCATTACGGTTATTTGGAACCGAAATTAGCCGTTACGATCATTTGGTCACGTTTGATGGACTTCCCACAAAAAAAAAATTAGAAATGTTGAGTTTAGAGGGCGGATTCCCACGTAAGCTCCATCATTTTATCAATGATTTAAAACAAGTCTACACAATGGAAATGGTCTATGCTAAATGCAAACCTTCTTTCAACCATCAATATACCTTATCAAAACTAAAAGAAGAAGGTTTTCATATTGCGGTTTGTTCGAACTCGGTACGCAATACCATTGAAATTATGATGCAAAAAGCCAACTTGACCCAATATCTAGATTTTTTCATTTCCAACCAAGATGTTATTCATGGCAAACCTAATCCCGAGATTTACCAAAAAGCGATACAACGATTGGGCTTACAACCCGAAGAATGTTTGGTTGTAGAGGATAATGAAAACGGAATTAAAGCTGCAATTGCTTCTGGAGCCCATTTATTTAAGGTGGAAACGGTAGATGATGTTCAGTTTACCGCTATTATGAACCGTATACACGAAATTGAGCATGCTTAAAATAATAATTCCTTTAGCGGGTAGTTCAGAATTATATACCAATGCCGGATTCTCCTACCCGAAACCTTTGGTAGAAATTGATGGAAAGCCCATGATTCAAGTAGTGATTGAACAATTTCAATCGATAACCGAACCCTTTCAAGCGGTATTTATTTTAAAAGATGAGGATGTGCGTAAATTTCACTTGGACAACACTATTCGATTATTGGCTCCCAACAGTGAAATAGTCAAATTGAAAAGCGATACCAAAGGTGCCTTGTGCAGTATTTTGATGACAATTGATTCACTATCGAATGATGATCGAATTTTGGTGCTGAACGGCGACCAAATCATCAACCATAATTTTCAAGCGATTCTTTCTTCTTTCGATGAACGCAAAGCCGATGTGGGGATTGTAACTTTCCCGTCAGTACACCCACGCTGGTCGTATGCCCGCATTGAAAACGGTGAAGTTGTGCAAACGGCGGAGAAAAACCCGATTAGTAATGCCGCTATTGCCGGATTTTACTTTTTTGCAAAAGCCCAAGATTTTTTTACCAATGCGTTTCAATGCGTCTTGGATGATGTGCAAATCAACGGCAACTTTTTTACCTCTTCAGTTATCAACGAATATATTTTGAAAAACCAAAAAGTGGTTGACTTTGGAATCAACAAAACCGATTACCATTCGTTTTACGCCCCACAAAATTTACAAGAATATCTAAAAACACAAAAATAATGGCGATCGAAAAACACGATTTAACGGACATGTTCAAAGGGTGGTTCATCGGGAATTTCGAACCTTCATTATACAAAACCAATGATGTCGAAGTGGGCGTGAAATCCTATACCGCTGGCGAATACGAAGCGGCCCATCACCATAAAATTGCCACAGAATTTACCGTTATCATCTCTGGTGAAGTGGAAATGAGCGGTGTACAATACGGTTCGGGTGATATTATTAAAATTGAACCGAATACTTCCACCGACTTTAGAGCGTTAACCGACACGACCACCGTAGTGGTGAAAGTACCCGGCGCTTCCAATGATAAATACGTAGATACCTTATGATCAATATTGTTATTCCTATGGCTGGCCAAGGCAGTCGTTTTGCCCAAGCTGGTTACGAAAAACCAAAACCTTTTATCGATGTAAATGGCAAACCTATGATTGCGCGTGTGATGGAGAATTTATATTACCCTAACGCCAATTATATTTTGATTGCCCGTAAAGAGCATTTAGAACAAGAACGGGAATTGGTGGCCGAATTGGAAAAAAATTACAAGGCAAAATTTATAGAGTTGGATCAATTGACTGAAGGAACGGCGTGTACCGTTTTGTTTGCTCGAAAATACATTAATAACGACTATCCGTTATTGATTGCCAACTCGGATCAATTGGTTGACATGTCGATTGAAGCTTATATTGACGATTGTTTGGATCAAAAGGCAGACGGCAGTATTTTGACGTTTGTCGATGCCGAACGCAATCCGAAGTGGTCGTTTGCCAAAATCGATGATAAAGGCAATGTGACCGAAGTAAAAGAGAAAAAAGCCATTTCAGAATTTGCTACCGTTGGGATTTATTTCTTTACCAAAGGGCATTATTTTGTGGATGGTGCGATTGATATGATTGCCAACAATGACCGTGTGAATAATGAATTTTACACTTGTCCTGTATACAATTATTGTATCGTCGAAGGACAAAAAATCAAAATCTACAACATTGATTTTGAAGCGATGCACGGTTTAGGTACGCCCGAAGATTTGACCCTCTATTTGGAAAAACATGCCTAATCCTTCGGATTTTTCGGTTGTCGTTCAGGGTCCGGTTCACGGGAAACCCACCGATGAAGCGAGCTTTCAACTGACAAAACGTTGTATCGAAAGTGCCCGTGACTTTTTACCAGGAGCAGAAATTATATTATCCACTTGGAAAGGCAGTGACGTTTCGCATTTGGATTTTGATGTCTTATTGGAAAATGAGGATCCAGGTGGTACATCGTATTACGATAGCAATACCTCCAAATACAATAACAACAACCGTCAGATTGTATCGACGCGAAATGGCGTATTGAAAGCTACGCGAAAATACACGATGAAACTGCGCAGCGATTGCTGTTTGATCCATAACGGGTTTCTGGATTATTTAAGCAAATACATCGCACACAACGATTACGCCGTTTTTGAAGAACGTGTGCTGACCTCTGTGGCGTTTACCAAAGATCCGCGAAGAGTGCCGATTCTCTATCATGTGAGTGATATTTTTCAAGTGGGATTGACCACTGACATGCAGTTGCTTTGGGATATTCCGCTACAACCCGAACCCGAGACAACGCGTCGTTTTCCCGAAAATCATATTATTTACAACGAAGCCTATCCTTACGAAGCATATAAAATGCGCTACGCCTGTGAGCAGTACATTTGGTATGCATGTACGGCCAAAAAAGGGATTGACTTGCAGTTGAACTATTATACCGAATTGCCTTTCTCAAAAATTGCGCTTTCCGAAAAAACGTTGATTGACAACTTTGTTTTCTTGGAATTGGACCAATTGGGATTGCGCTTACCCGAGAAAATGGACATTGAGTTGGATAATCCCACCTTATACAGTTTTACCCAATGGGAAGCCTTGTATGATGCGTATTGTGTGCAAAAGAACAGCAATGACTTTTGGATGGCACTGCAGGTGAAATGGAATTCGTTCCGGTATGTTTTAAAAAATTTTAGACGAAGAAAGAAACGTTTACAGCGCATGAAGCGTGCTTAAGTTATGGATCCAAAGTTAATTGCAGCAGAAGTACACAACGCCTACGAAGTCATTGCGAAAGGCGGCATCATTTTATATCCCACCGACACGGTTTGGGGCATTGGGTGTGATGCGACCAATGAAGCGGCTGTGCAAAAAATTTATGATTTAAAGCAGCGCGTCGAAACCAAAAGCATGATCGTGTTGATGAATGGCGACCGCATGTTGCATTCGGTTTTTCACTCCATTCCCGAAGTTGCATGGCAAATTTTAGATCTATCAGACAAACCGACAACATTGATCTTGGATCACCCGAAAAATGTTGCCCAAAATCTTATTGCAGCTGACGATACATTGGGCATGCGCTTGGTGAAAGAACCCTTTTGTTATAAACTAATGGAGCGTATGAAGCGGCCTTTGGTATCCACTTCGGCCAATATCTCGGGAGCGTCTACTCCGAATACCTATCACCAAATTCACCCCGACATTGTGCAAGGGGTTGATTATGTCGTGCAATTACACCACGATCGCGCGGCGAGCAAACCGTCGACGATTATCAAACTTACCCTTGATGCGCAAGTAACGGTGATTCGGAAATGATTTGATTTGAAGATTTGAAAATTTGAAAATTTGAAAATTTGAAAATTTGAAAATTTGAAAATTTGAAGATTTGAAGATTTGAAAATTTGAAGATTTGAAAATTCGAAAATGTTGATTCATGCACCGATTGCACCAGCGGTAGCCCCGAAGTAACGGGAGGCATCCTTTTATGAAGCGTTAGCGGCATAAAAGATACAGCGGATGACGCGCCTAGGTGCCCAAATAACCAAAGTGAATTTGTACTTTTGCAAAAAAATATTCTGTTGAAAACCGATTACGCCGACGTTTTAGACCGTAAAATTTTTAGAATCATTGCCCAAGCTGCTTCCGAATTGCAGTTGGAAAGCTATGTGATTGGCGGTTTTGTGCGGGATGTTTTGTTGCAACGGAACCACAAAAAAGACATTGACATTGTAGCCGTGGGTTCGGGAATTGATTTGGCGCTGAAAGTAAGTAGCCTGCTTCCCCATCAACCCAAAGTACAAGTTTTTAAAAACTACGGCACGGCCATGTTGCGGTACAAAGACATGGACATTGAATTTGTGGGCGCCCGTAAGGAGAGTTATACGGAAGAAAGTCGAAACCCCTTGGTCGATACCGGCACTTTGGAAGACGATCAAAACCGACGGGATTTTACCATCAATGCCTTGGCTTTTTCACTGAATTCGGACAATTTTGGGGCGTTGATTGATCCGTTTGGAGGCGTTTCAGACCTGGAGGCCAAAGTGATACGCACGCCCTTGGACCCTGATATTACCTACTCCGACGATCCTTTACGAATGTTGCGCGCCATTCGGTTTGCGACGCAATTAGACTTTACCATTGTACCCGAATCGTTGGAAACCATAG
Source organism: Flavobacterium sp. (assembly GCF_040379285.1). Lineage (GTDB taxonomy): Bacteria > Bacteroidota > Bacteroidia > Flavobacteriales > Flavobacteriaceae > Flavobacterium. The sequence goes on from NZ_JBEILJ010000013.1 coordinate 29,253, forward strand.
CGCGAAATGCGTACCGTATCGATATCATTTCGGGGGAACGCATTGTGGATGAGTTGCATAAAATACTGCAAACCCCGCAGCCGTCGAAGGGCTTTTTATTGTTGCACCAAACCCAACTTTTGGAACGAATTTTACCGGAATTGACCGCCTTAAATTTGGTCGAAGAAGTCGAAGGACATTCCCATAAAAACAATTTTTACCACACGCTTGAAGTCGTCGATAACATTTGTAAAACGACCGATGATTTGTGGTTGCGATGGGCAGCACTGTTGCATGATATCGGGAAAGCGCCCACCAAACGATTTCACAAAAAACAAGGATGGACCTTTCACGGGCACGAATTTTTGGGCGGTAAAATGGTTAAGAAACTCTTTGCCCGTTTGCACATGCCCTTGAATCAAAAGATGAAGTTTGTGCAAAAAATGGTCATGATGAGTTCCCGCCCGATTGTACTTTCGCAAGAGATTGTCACGGATAGTGCGGTGCGACGCTTGATTTTTGATGCCGGTGAAGATGTAGAGTCGCTGATGACGTTGTGTGAAGCCGATATTACGACGAAAAATCCGAAGAAGTTTGAAAAATACCATAAAAACTTTGAACTCGTTCGCCAAAAAATAGTTGAAGTTGAAGCCCGAGACCAAGTGCGTAATTTCCAGCCGCCCATCACGGGAGAGGAAATTATGGCCCGTTTCAATCTAAAACCCTCTCGCGAAGTGGGCCAATTGAAAGAGGCCGTAAAAGAGGCCATTTTGGAAGGAGAAATTCCCAACGAATACGAAGCAGCTTGTGCTTTTGTCATGGCGAAGGCGAAAGCAATGGGGATAATGTAGCTGCTGAGCGGCTGAGTTTCTGAGATTCTGAGCTGAGCGGCTGAGCGGCTGAGCTACTTACTGAGCGCTGTGTTTTTTAAAGGTCAATTCTTGTTTTTTATTACCGTTTTAATTCGCTTCCATTGGTTTGAAAAAAACAAAAAATTAACCACCGTTTAATCGATGCAATTCAAGTCTGTACTGTACCTTTGTGGGGCTTAAAAATTTTCTTATGAAAGCGGATAAAGGCGTTATCAATTGGTTGTTTACCGGTTGTATTTTGGTTTTTGTAATGGTCGTTGTGGGTGGAATTACCCGATTGACCGGTTCAGGATTATCGATGACGGATTGGCATTTGGTCACCGATACTTTTCCCCCAATGAGTGATGCCGCGTGGCAAACTGCTTTTGAAGAATACAAGAAATTTCCCGAATACCAGCGCATCAACAGCCACTTTACGTTGGAAGACTACAAATTCATCTACTTCTGGGAATGGTTCCACCGCTTTATTGCGCGGATATTAGGGTTTGTTTTCTTGATTCCTTTCTTTTATTTTTTAATTAAAAAAAGACTGACGCAACAGACGGTTATCCAATGCTTGATTTTATTGGGTATGGGAGCATTTCAAGGATTTTTGGGTTGGTTCATGGTAAAAAGTGGATTGGTCGATTTTAACCAGCCCGATGTGAGTCATTTCCGTTTGTCGATGCACCTTACGTTTGCATTCCTCACTTTTGCGTATACGCTTTGGATTGCTTTGGACTTGAAGTACCATGGCCTAACGGAACGCATTGCGCCTTTGGGTAAAATTGCCCTTTGGACATGGATTTTGGTTGTGGTGCAAATTATTTGGGGTGGATTTGTGGCTGGATTAGATGCAGGATATATTCACAACCACTGGCCCTTGATGAGCGACGGACAATTTTTTCACGAAAGCATTCGTTTGGAAAAACCCAATTGGTTGTTGCGTTTCACCGAAGGAAAAAGTGGCGTACAATTTATACACCGCACCCTTGCCTATGTGGTGGTTGGTTTTATCGTGTACTTGGCCGTGAAAAGTCGCAAATACACCCTGTCTACCACCCAGAAAAATGGAATAATAGCCCTGTTGGTTGTGGTGTTCGTTCAAGTGACTTTAGGAATCTTAACTTTATTGTACAGCGTTCCTTTATGGTTGGGCGTAACCCATCAAGCAGTTGCCTTCTTTTTATTGGCTACGATAACGTTTGTAATGCATCGGGTGCGAAAATAAAGCATGAAATACTCTATCCTTTTTTTTGCCCTAATGCTTATTAGCTGTAAACCCGAAACGGAGCGACTGCCGATTTTGGGAGAACCTACGATTATTAAAGGGAAAAAAGTATATCCTAAAATTGGAGATTTTTCCTTTACGGATCAAGATGGAAAGATAATTACCAATCAAACTTTTGAAGGTAAAATTTATGTGGCCGACTTTATTTTCTTGTCATGTCCTACAATCTGTCCGATAATGAATCAAGAATTGAAAAAAGTATATGCAGTCTATCAAAACAATGCAAAAGTTAATTTTCTCTCCCACACCATTGACCCAGAGCACGACACGGTTGAACAATTAAGGAATTTTAAAACCAGCCAACGGCTTAACGATCATTGGTACTTTGTTACTGGAAAAAAAGAGCGTATATTTGAAGTCGCTAAAGAAAGTTATTTCACGACGGCTTATCCCGACGAGAAAGAACCGGGTGGATTGGTGCATGGAGGCGGATTTTTATTAGTCGATCACAACCGTCACATACGCGGAGTTTATGATGGAACTAATCCTGAGGAAACAAAACGATTGATTAATGATATTCGGATTTTACTGAAAGAATTGATGCGATGAAAAAAGTAATGGTCTTTTTTTTACTTTTTATTTTTACCATCCAAGTAACAAAAAGTTTTTGGATCATTTCATCTTTTTACCTTAATCGAGATTTTATCGCTGAGAATATATGTATCAACCGATTTGATAAAATTCCCACCTGTAAAGGTTTATGTTACTTAGACAGTCAGTTGAGCAAAGAACAAAAAGAAACGCAAAAAAGCGTACTCAAAATTGAAAAAGAAAGCTTTTTTGTCCTTACCGTGAGTACCCCCAAAGAAATAACACGTTTTATTCCAACGAATACCCAAAAAATAGTGGGTCACATGACAGTTTTCCACTCTTTTTCCTTCCTTTTCAGCATTGACAATCCCCCAGAGTTAGTTTAATAATTAGACTTAATTATTAACTTAAAAACTAACCATAATGCAGTCAAGTCATGTCTTGATATGCGATTTGGAGGATTTTAGCAAAAGTAATTGTACTATTTTTTATGACACCTTAACGGGTTTCAATTCTAAATTTCCATTTGTGGAAGAATCGCACAAACAAAATTTTTATTCTATTTTGTTTTTAGATTCTTGCCATGGGGAAATTGAAATTGACAATCATAAAATTTTTTTCAATTGCCCTAAAGTGGTTATCATTCAACCAAATTGCATCTCAAAAATAAATTTACATCCTGAAACAAGAGGCAAAATTATTGCTTTTACCGAAACATTTTTTTCGTTGCGTTATAATAATAACTCGCTAAGTGATTTTTCATTTTTTGAGAATGGCAGCAAACCTTATGTCGCATTGAATGCATTTCAAAAAGAAACTTTAGAAACATTTTTTGAGTTATTCGAGTTTGAATACACGGCGATCCTGAAGGACAAAACGAAAGTACTTCGTTCGATACTGAACATCTTATTGGTCCAGATGGAACGCATTTACAATCCGCAAATCCAACCCAAAACTAACAATAGCAAAAACGAAAAAATAAAAGAATTTGAAAAATTGGTAGAACAACATTTTAAAGAACAAAAAATGCCCTCGTTCTATGCCGAAAAGTTGCATGTTACGCCCAATTACCTCAATAAAATTTGCAAAAGTGAAACAGGGAAAACTGCGGGAGATTTAGTTCGAAAACGAATAACCATAGAAGCCCAACGACTTTTGCATTACACTTCGCTATCAATCAACGAAATAGCACACGATTTAGGTTTTGAAAATGTATCCTATTTTATAACTTTTTTCAAAAAACAAACTTTAACAACACCCGAACAATTCCGAAAAAATACACGTCATTAAACAACTTTTTATCCTTTAAACAATGAAGAAAAATCAAATTTTATTCGTCCTTTTACTGCTTTGTACCACTGTAACAGCGCAGTTTACACAAAAACCTTTGCCGTATAATTATAATGCGTTGGAGCCTTATATTGATGCGCAAACCATGGAAATACATTACAGCAAACATCATGCAGGATATGTAAAAAATTTAAATACAGCCATCCCCGGAACAACCGCAGAAAAAATGACAATTACTGAAATTTTTGCCCATGTTTCCAAATTAAGCCCAGCCATTCGAAACAATGCGGGTGGTCATTTTAATCATGAATTCTTTTGGTCCATTCTCACTCCCGAGAAAAATACCAAACCGGCTGCTGATTTAGAAAAAGCAATTATTGAAACTTTCGGAAGCATGGAAGCCCTTAAAGAAAAGATGAACACCGCTGCTGTTGCGCGGTTTGGTTCGGGTTGGGTTTGGCTATACGTGGGTCAAGATGGAAAATTGGCCATTTGTACCACGGCAAATCAAGACAATCCGTTGATGGATGTTGCCGAAAATAAAGGGATGCCTATTTTAGGTATCGACGTTTGGGAACATGCTTACTATTTGAAATATCAAAACAAACGAGCGGATTATGTGAGTGCTATTTGGAATGTGATCAATTGGAACGAAGTGAGTAACTATTACAAAACAGCAACTACTAAAAAGAAAGGCAAATTTGATGATTGGCCTGCCTTAAAAGATTATCATAAAGTGATGTCACAAACCTTTCATCCCGCTGAGGAAGGGAATTTAACTCCGATAAAGGAACGTTCTGGTGAAATGGTTCAAAAGGCTGAATTATTGGCAAAATCTACCATTCCTGCCGAGTTTAATTCTAAAGAAGTGATAGCCGCGGTAAATAAACTGGAAACCGATAGCAAAAAACTAGACCAATTAGTGAAAACAAAAAAATCGGATCAAGAACTTATGGAAGCCTTATCAAAATTACATGACGTATTCCATGAAATTATCGGATTATGTACCAATGACGAACATCACTAATTAAAAACCTTAGCATGAAAAAAATAACCTTCTTTGTAATTGGTCTCCTTTATTTTGGGTGCCAAAAATCGGAACCCAAGAGCCATGGCTTTACCATAAAAGATAATCCGAGTTTGATTGATCCAAAAAATCCATTGAATAAACTAACCTACACCAACAAAATTGATTTCTATTGCAAAATGGATATTACCAAATTTGGAGTTGCTGATACGGCAACTTACAAAGGAAAACTGTATGGATTTTGTGCGCCACTTTGTAAAGAGGAATTTATTAAAAATCCAGAACTCTATTTAGCTAAAAAGTAAAATCCAAGGATTGAAAAACGAAATAGATGTCGTTTTTATAAAAACAAGAGGCTTATACGTTTAGCTAATTTTGCAAAAAATTAAACAATCTATAAAAAAGAAAAGATGAAATTAAAACTTTTAACTACTTTATTCTCCCTACTTGCCTCAGCTTCAATCGCATCGGCACAAGTTAGCGACTCCTTAAAAGTCGAAAAATTAGAAGAAGTAATCGTCACTGCCAACAAATCGGAACAAAAAAATATCGAGGTTCCTGTTGCAGTTACATCAATTAATGCTAAATCGGTTATCAATTCACGTTTGGTAGCAATTTCTGATTTATCAGGACGGGTTCCAAATTACCTTTACCAAGAATTAGGTGTAGGTTTTCAAGCGTTGCAATCCATCAGAGGGATTCAAGTATTTAGTGAAAATCCAGCGGTTTCAACTTATGTTGACGATGTAAATTCACTAGACATTCTCGCGGGTGGTTTTGCCTTGACAGATATTGAACGAATTGAGGTGTTGCGTGGTCCACAAAGTACCCTTTTTGGAAGAAACGCCATGGGAGGTGTAGTGAATATTTTCACCAAACAACCTTCTAACAAAACAACTGGTTTTATAGAATTGGAAAATGGAAACTTTGCATTACAGCGTTATGCTGCAGGTTTTAAGACGCCATTGATTAAAAATAAACTCTTTTTGGGAGTTAATGGTCTATTTCAAAAAAGAGATGGATTTATGAAAAATGACATCACTGGCACTTCTTCTACAGACGCAAGCTTGAATGGTAGAACGGTGGGAGGTGAAGAAAACACGTATGGAAATGCATTTTTAAAATGGTTAGTGACGGATAAATTTACGCTTACGGCCAATGTAAAAACACAAAGAGACTTCTCCAATGAATCTGGATTTTTTGTATCCCAAGCCAATGAAACCATTGCTTTAGAAACACCTACGGTAATAAATCTAACGCGTATAGGAAGACATGCAAGAAACATTACAAATTATTCCTTAACTGGAAAATACAGAACAAAAAACTTTGATATCACATCAATTAGTTCATTTCAACAAATAAGTTTATCGTTTCAAGATATTGATTTTCCGGGTATTTACCATTCCTTTTACAATAGCGCCATTGGAGAAAAACTCCCCCCACAAGAAGTGTTGAGTCAGGAGTTCCGCATCAATTCTACCAACACCAAAAGTAAGTTTCAATATATCGCAGGTTTGTTTGGATTTAAGCAAGTAGGTTACGAACCCTCAACCAATTTGGCTTTTGAAGTTGGACCTGATACCTATTCCATTTTTAGAAACAGAAGCAACAATAGTGGCTATGCTGCATTTGGGGAAGTAAGTTATAAGATTTTAGAAAAATTGAAAATCACTGCTGGCGCACGATATGACATAGAAGAAAGAGAAGCCACCTTTAATGGATTTGGAGATGCTTCCTTTATTGGAGGTGTATTTATCCAAACCAATCCCGACCAAACGAAGTCGGCGACCTTCAATGCTTTTTCTCCGAAAGCTTCAATCATGTACAGTTTTACAAAAAATTCTAATGCCTATGCTACTTATACCCGCGGTTTTAGAGCTGGGGGCATTAATGCACAAGGCGGTTTACCTGCCGGAATTCGCCAAGACTTTGACCCCGAGTATTCCGATAATTTTGAAGTAGGATATAAAACGGCATTTTGGAACAACCGTGTCAATTTTAACCTTGCCGCCTACTTAATTAATTGGCAAGATTTACAATTCTTCAACAACGTTGCTCCTTTTACTTTTGTTCGTGAAAATGTTGGAAATGCCTATTCTAAAGGTATTGAGATTGAAGCGAATATAATCCCCTTAAAAGGGTTACAAGTCGACTTTGCTTACGCTATTAACGATGCTGAATATGAAGACTTTTCATTATTACGATTTGGTCAAGCTGTTCCTATCGGTGGAAATAAACTGGCTAACGCACCCAAGACAACTTTTTTCACAGCAGCTGAATATACCCTCAAAACCTCTGAAAATGTAAATTTACTATTCCGTGCCGAGTTCAGAAACATAGGAGGATATTACACAGATATCCAAAATGATTTGTACCAACCCACCTATCATACAGTCAACACGCGCTTTGGCTTAACATACCATAACTATGGATTATTCTTATGGACTAGAAATCTTACCAACGAAAAATTCTTAGCCTATGGTAGCGCCGACACCAGTTTCGGAAGAACCTCAAGAGCAGCCATGCCCGCACAACTGGGTGTAACATTATCTGCACGATTTTAATTAAACAAATGGGCGTTACGTAGTAGCGCCCTTTTTTAAATAGTTTTCTATGAAAAAAATAATTCTACCCATACTGAGTCTCACGTTACTGAGCATTGCTTGTAAAAATGAGGAGACCCCAAAAAGTCCAGAAAAGGTTACGATGTCCAAAAGCGATTCGCTAAAAATTGCCAAAGAAATCGAAAACTTCAGTCCAGAAAACCATGTGAATTCTATGGAAATGATTTTTGGAAAACCAAAATTTGACATTAAAACCATCGGTATATTAGTCTATGATGGTGTTAATGATTTGGATGTGATGGGCCCAAGATATGTTTTGGGTCAAGCCATGGGGGTAAAAACGCAATTAATTAGTATCAAAAAAGGGAATATAAAAACCGTTATGGGAGTTGAAATCGTTCCTAATACCACCATTAATGATGTCAATCAATTAGACATTCTTATCATTCCTGGTGGTTTTACGGGCACTATAGAAGCTGCATACGACGACAAATTACATCAGTGGATTCGAAAAATTGACAAGACTACAAAATATACTGGTGCTGTTTGTACTGGCGTGTGGGTGCTTGGCGCAACAGGTTTACTCGAAAATAAAAAAGCGTCCACCAATTGGTATAGAGAAGAAGAATTTTTGAAAAAATACAAAGCCATTCCTGCCAATGAGCGCTATACTAAAGATGGAAAGTATTGGACCAGCGCGGGTGTTACAGCCGGTATGGATATGTCATTGGCCATGATGAAAGATATCTTTGGTGAAAAATATGCCCAAGCGATTATGCTTGACATGGAGTATGATCCGCATCCCCCCATTGAAGGCGGAACACCAGAGAAAACGAACTGGGCTGTTAATTGGATGATGGAGGCTATGTATGATGGTGGAGTAAATCCATTGATTGATAGCTTAGAAACCAAAAAAAGAAAGAACAAATAAACTTCTCATTTTTATATTTATTTTGTTTAAAAAAAGGCCAACAGCTAAACACTGTTGGTTTTTTTTTTAAAATCAAAATCATAGAATTGAAAATCAAAATCATCAAGAATAATCGTCAAAAAACAAATCATTTTTTTAAAACAAGGGAGTTCCATTTTTCAAAACTTCTTGCTTAATTTTTTTTAGCTATTCGGGAGTAAGGTGCTGAAATTTGTAAAAAAAAATTTTGTTATGGACTTCCCAATGTTTCATCTGGACTGGCTCAACGACCGTTTCTTAATTGCGGCTATAGCCATATTACATGTTTTTATCAATCATGGTCTTGCTGTTGGATTTATCCCTTACATCACATGGTTGGAACAGAAAGGTGTGGCTATGGCATCTTCTGACCAAATCACAAACTTAGAGTGGGATAAATTGGTTTACAAAAAAATGAAGGTTGCCTTTATCATTACGACCACTATTGGAGCAATGACGGGTGTTGGAATTTGGTTCTCTGTCGCTTTGGTCAGTCCTGCATCTATCGGAAGTTTGATTCGCGTGTTCTACTGGGCATGGTTTATAGAATGGTTAGTTTTTGTGACTGAAGTAGTGCTCATACTCATTTACTTTCTAACATGGAAAAATTCGAATTCCTCATTAAAAGCAAAAATTAGACACATAAACTTTGGTTGGTACTTAAGTGTGTTTTCTTGGATCACCATGGCTATTATTGTTGCCATTCTCGGGTTTATGATGGATCCAGGAAATTGGAATAATGAACAAACCTTACTAAACGGGTTTACCAATCCCATTTATCTACCCCAATTACTATTCAGAACTCCTACGGCAATGTTGGTGGCAGGTGTTTTTGGTATGCTACTTACCACAATTTTTGCAAAAAAAGGAACCGAAATGCGTTCAAAAGCGATCAAATTTGCAGGGCAATGGATTTTGGCGTGGATTCCTCTGGTAATCATCGGAGCAGTTTACTATTGGAATGTAATGCCCTCGGCCATGAAAGAAAATATGGCAACGGCTATAGGTTCCCAAGATTTTGCCGAATACTACAATTTACTCAAATATTTCATCATTGGAGCCGCTTTACTTTCTGTAGTATTGGCCGGATTTGCTTTACTGAAACCTAAAAAAATAAAATTTGCTTATGTAATTGTGCCATGTTTGTTTGTTTTTGGCTTTTTAGGAATTTTCGAGCGTGTTCGTGAATTTATTCGAAAACCGTATGTGATTGGAAACTATATGTATTCCAATTTACTACGAGCGGAAGATTATCCATTATACAAAAGAGATGGTATTTTAAAATATGCCACCTATACTTCGGTAACCGAAATAACAGAAGAAAATAAAGTACAAGCCGGTAAAGATGTTTTTATGAATTTGTGTAGCCGATGTCATACGGTCAATCCAGAGGGAGTGAACTCAATTGTATATGTTTTTGAACGTATGTATGGTTTTGATAAACCTTTGGATGAAGGTTCCATGAAAGCCTATATTCCAAGTATGCACAATGGTAGAACGTATATGCCTCCATTTGCTGGAAATGAAAAAGAACTTGATGCCTTGGTAGCCTATATCAAACAAGTACAACAAACGGGCGAAAGCTTAGAAGGTGTACAATCCGTGGGTGTTGAAATAAACCCAAAAAACAGTGCAATTGAAGTTTCGAAAAGAAATGAAACAATGAAAAAAGAAAATGAAGTTAAGTTAGCAAACAAGTAATATTATATGGTACTCCAAATAAATACTCCAATTCCAAAAGATTTACCTCTCGATTTACCATTACCAGAATGGTTATTAGTAAGTCTGCTTATAATTTCGTTTTTATTACACATCGTCTTCATTAACTTAATGGTTGGCGGAAGTATCATTACACTTTGGGCGCAAATTAAAGGTTTGAAGCATAAAGAATATGATATTTTAGCACACGAAATTGCCAAAACAATAACGGTGAATAAAAGTATTGCCGTTGTTATGGGTGTAGCACCTTTGTTGAGCATCAACACTCTTTATACCCTTTACTTTTACTCGGCCAATGCACTAACTGGTTTTGCTTGGATCATGATCATTCCATTGGTTACGATTGCTTTTTTACTCACCTATCTTCATAAATACACGTGGCATAGTTTAGAAAAAAACAAATCGCTTCACATTGCAATTATGGGGTTAGCCGTGGCCATATTTCTATTCATCCCACTCATTTTCCTTACCAACGTCAATCTAATGATGTTTCCCGAAAAATGGGGAACCGTCAAAGGATTTCTGAACGCCTTACTGTTACCCAATGTATTTCCGCGCTACTTTGAATTTTTGGGGGCATGTATAGCCATCACAGGAATTTTCTTGGTATGGTACAATGGTAGAAAATCCTATCCTGTGGAAGAAATTTATACCAATTTCACAAGAAATACTATCAAAAGAATAGGATATTCAATTACAACTGTTGGCTTGAGTTTACAAATTTTATTTGGAATCATTGTCCTATTTACTTTGCCTTCAAAAGGGATCAGTTACTCGGTAATCGCTGTCATGGCAGGTGCCGGATTATTATTAGCAAACGCTTTATGGTTGTGTTATAAAACGATTACTCAAAACGAAATAATAATAGATAAGCATTTCAAGAAAATCGCTTTATCAATTCTTTGCTTCTTATGTTTTTACGGAGGAAGTCGTCAAATGTATAGACATAACGCCCTAGAAAAACATCAAGAATTAGTGGCCGTTCACACGGCTGAATTCCAAAAATTAAGTAAGCAAGCACGCGAAGAGGCCATAGTGTTACAACAACAGGAAGCGGCTGCCCCAAAAACAGATGCCGATCTTGGGAAAGGAGTGTTCAATCAATATTGTGCAGCCTGTCACAAACCCGATGTAAAACTAGTGGGCCCGCCAGTAATCGAAATGGCAAGTATTTATAAAGGCGACAAAGCTAATTTGCAAAAATGGATAAAAGCTCCTGGTAAAAAAAGAGCGGACTCCCCGCAAATGCCCGGTTTCCTTCAATTATCGCAATCTGAACTAGATCAACTTTCAGAATATATTTTAACGATTCAATAAGTAGAAAATCACACAATAATCCAAACACATATTTTTCGTAAAGTATTTAAATGTAACCCTCTAAAATCAAATCAATATGATACAAGTACTAATAATCATGATTCTAAGTTTTATCTTTTTCTCAATATATTTTTTGATTAAGATAAAAAATACAAGTTTGAAACTAACAAAGAGTAAAGAACTTAACAATAAAAAAAATGAGTTCGAAAAAAAATACCAATTCATTAAAGGACTCTTTTAAGAACATACAATACTTCAGGCGCTCACCCATTTACGATTGTTGCATTTCCTGTATTTGGGCTGAGACCTGAAGTTTATCAAAATCTGAGTAATAGTTAAAAAGTGTGTGACTCGCTCAGGTCAAAAAAGTCCCTACAGTTAGTACTGTGGGGCTTTTTATTTTTTTCTAAACTATTTTTAAATAAAAAGCATGAATAAAAAACAAATTCGCACATCGTTATTTTTTTTAGCACCAGTGCTAATTGCAGTTTTGTATTACGCGCTTCTGCGTTGTCACCTCTCAACCAAATGAGTTAAATGATTTTACAACTTACTTAATTCGAAAACTTGATGATGTTTGGCAAAATAAGGGGTAAAGTAGTTTTCTATGAAGCGATTTTCTCTAAAGCCAAATAATGAGAGAGCTCCCCTTTTGCCGTAAACTTAGGGTATAATTCGATCGCACAAGCATAAACACTGCCATCTTTTTTATAGTTCAAAACCGTTTCACAAATGGCGCGTTGCGCTGCCAATGCTTTTCGAATACGTTCGCGTGAATGCGGTAAAGTCATCGGCCCTTGAAACATTTTGGGTGTTTTCCCAATCACTTCAGAAGGTTTATACCCCGTCAACTCTTGAATGTTGGCGGAAACATACACGATAGTCAAGTCGGGATTGGTTACCAAAACCACCTTTTGATGTTCGACCAAATGGGTATACAAGTGCTCTTTTTCACTCCATTGCGCTTGAATTTCTGAAAATTTGGTTTGTGTATTGGAACGGAATTGGGCCCACGATACAAGGGGAATGGGACAAATTCGAAGTGATTTGTAATACTTCGCTAGGGCTTTTTCGTACGAAGGGGTCATAATCCATGTTTTAATCGAGAATAAACCACCTGCATTCCATAGATTTCATACTATTGAAAAAAAGCCCAACTACTTCTCGTGATACTTGGAGCAATCAAAAGGGTGTATCTGACTCTTCCTTTCAGGAAACACAGTTGCACGACAGTCTAAGAATTTCACTTAGTTCCACTTTTATCAGCCATAGGCTAATCTTTCGATTGTGTTATGTAAAGGTTCAAATGTAGTACTATTTTTAAAATCCCCATGTTAAAATATACGAACTACATTTTGGTGGAAATTTAAAATTTAAAATAACCTAATTTAAAATAGTAAAACTATCCCAGCCACTCTTTAAACTCCCCTACCCGTTCCCGAGCCACAATGATTTCTTCTGCATGATACGACGGCAAAAGCACTTTTAACCGCGAGTTACTGTGGACTTGAATCTCCTTTATTGCTTTCAACGGAATGATGAATTTTCGCGATACCCTAAAAAAGGCACTGGGATCCAATTCTTGTTCTACCTGCTCCAGCGACTGATCCAATAAAAAGGTTCGGTTGTCCAAAGTGTGCAGAAAAGTCCCTTTATTTTCGCTGTAAATGCATTCAATGGTATCGACAGGAATCATTTTCAACTGCTGCCCTACTTTTAAGGTAAAACGCTGTTTGTAGGTGCGATCGACGGGATTGATTAAGAGTTTGCGAATGGTTTCAAAATCCAAAGCCATGGAAGGTTGTACCACCGTTTCTGAGCGGCTTTTGAACTTCAATACCGCGGCTTCCAATTCTTCTTCATCAATCGGTTTCAACAAATAATCGATACTGTTCATTTTAAATGCGCGCAAAGCATATTCGTCGTAGGCCGTCGTAAAAATGATAGGACTCTTGATAGCAACAGCTTCAAATATTTCAAATGATAGCCCGTCGGAGAGTTGGATGTCGAGAAAAATTAAATCCGGATGCGGTTGGGTTTCAAACCAAGCAATCGACGCTTCTACCGAGTGTAATAACTCAAGGACTTGCAAGCCTAATTTTTCGACTTTTCGTTGCAACAAACGTGCGGCCGGCTTTTCGTCTTCTATAATCAATACCTTCATGAGTGTGGGTTATTAATGTGAAAAAAGCGACCGATTAGGATTGGGACTTCCCTTGCTGGCGTTGTTCCTCTTCCATAAAGGCTTTAATCTTTCGGTTCTCCCACTCTTTGCCCAAAAAGTATTCTGGAATAAAAACCGATAATCCATGCGCTACGAGTCCAATACCCCAAAAAAAGGCAGTGCTAAATACGCGAAATTGCCATAAAGATTCGCCTTCATCCAAACCTTGGACTTGGGTTACAATGAGGAATAAATTTACAATTACATAGACCAACAAGTGGCTGTAAAATCCTTTAATTTTTTTTACGCGTTTGACGGCTGCATCATAAGCGTATTGTTCATCTGGTGTCATTTTAATGCTGTTTTTGTTGTTGTTGTTTTTCTTTTTCCATAAACTCTCGAATTTTGCGTTCCTCCCATGATTTTCCCCATGAAGAGGAGAAGGAAAACACGCGCAATCCATGAAATAATACCCCTATTCCCCACCCGAATGCAGGCCAGAAAAACCATATATGGTGTGGAGAATATTTTAAATTCACGACCAAGAAAAAGAGGTTAACAAGAAGGTAAACAAAGAAATGAATGTAAAATCCGCGGATATCAGCAACTTGTTGTTTTGCTTTTTGATAGGCGTCGTGATCAAAGGGTTCTTGAGGGTTGTGTTTTAGTTCCATTGGTTTGATTTTGAATTTTTTTGCATGATTTCTTGAATTTTTCGCTCTTCCCATTGCCGTCCGTACCCAAACGTACCGAAGGCATGAAATAAGAGTCCTATTCCCCATCCCAACATGGGAAACCAAAACCATTGGAATCCGCCTTGGAATAAATTAATTCCTACCAGTAAAGGGATTACAAAGCAGTAGGAAATGAGATTGGCATAAAACTCACGTAACTTTTCTACCCGCTCTTTGGCTCTGAAATAAGCGGTATTTTCGGTGGTAATAGTTGTATTCATAAGGGTTGTTCTTTCAGTTAATAATGGAATTTTAACGGTAAAAAAAGAGGTTGAAGGCTCTATACGAACACTGCGTTGGGTTACAATCGCATACCGACTGACAATATTTTGGAGTCCAACGCCGCGACGATCCTGCAACACCTCCTTCTTTTGTAAATTATTTTGAATGGCGAGGTAGCCCCCTTCCAAGGTTATCGCGATATGCAAAGGCTTCTGCTCGCTGACCACGTTGTGCTTAATTGTGTTTTCCAACAATAATTGTAGCGAAAGTGGCACCACAAAAGCTTGCTCTGGGAGGGTTGCCGTATCGGGTAAGGAAAAGGTAATGCTGTTTTCAAACCGCATTTTCAACAAATTCATATAAGTTTTTGCAAAGGCTAATTCTTCTTGAACAGGAACTAATTCCTTGTCTTTTTGCTCCAACACATAGCGATAGATTTTTGACAATGACGTAGTAAATCGCTGCGCAGCGTCGGGATTTTCCTCGATAAGCGAACTCAACACATTGAGGCTGTTGAACAGAAAATGAGGGTCAATTTGATTTTTTAAACTCTCAAACCGCGCATTAGCACTTCCAGCAATCACTTGTTGTTCTTTAATACGACGTTCATTTAACGCTTTATAAAAGTAAAAGGCATGGATCGCTAAGGAAACGATGAGGGTAATAATGATAGAAACCAAATAATTGGAAGGCTTTTCATCGGCTAAAAACTGAGCTATGGTACGCCCGTTGAGAACCACATCTTCCAAAAAATGCAACAAAAAGATGGTGAACAACGTCAAGAAAAATGAACTAAAAAAACCAATTATCAAGCGTTTTGGCGTAAAACGATCGATCGTAAACACACGATCCAATCCTATGAACACCAAAGCATTTACATAATACAACACCAAACCATACACCATGGTGTAGCTAAACAAGGGTACGATATCCTTGTAAAAATCGGGTTGCGCGCCCATGAGGATATTAACTCCTAATAAAGAGAAAAAGATGATCAGTGTGATCCAAAAAGCGCGGGAAAATTCTTTTATCAACTTCATGATTTCAATGTTTAAGTTTGGGGAACGTCAGTCATTACGCTCCCCTATGATTGAGTTTTCTTAGGGCTTGCAAGCCGCGAGTTGTTTTTTGGCCCGATTAGCACCCCATCGTGGCGCAAAGGGCATGGATGGAGTTTCTGCAGTAAAAAGGACCAGAGCACGTTCCACATCTTTGCATAAGGCCTTGACATCGGCACCCGTCCATTGGGCGCCTCCAATTTCGAATTCGGCCTTACCAAATATAGCTCTCGGGTTGTTGGGTGCCATTGCTAGGGCTTTGTTATATAATCCAACAACAGTAGAAGAAAGTCGCATACCATTGGTCATCGGGTCGTGTGCAATCCAAGCAGTATAAACCAAGGCTTGCAAAATAATCAACTCCACATTGTCAGGAGTCTTGGCCATTTCAACATCCAAAACACGCTGAGCTTGTGTCAAAAGCGCATTCACTTTATCCCGATTTTTAGGGTCAAAGGTTTCGGTCGTTTGGATTAAAGCGACATAATAATTGGGTAACCAGCTTGTTTTCTCGGCAGCGGCAATACGCTCCAACAACGCTGTGGCCTCGGCGGGTTTTCCTTCGCCCCATAATTGCAAAGCTTTACCCATCCCTTGTTCAAAGGTAGCTTGTGCAGTCAACCATTGCACTAACAAAAAAGCTAAAATTGTAATACCATTTTTCATACGAGTGTAATTTAAGTGATTCTTTCGTTTTTTGAAATAGACGGTTGCTATTTTCTGAGTCAAAATTCGCAACTTCATCCAGGGCATACAATTTAAAACGACCGAACCGTCAAAAAGAGAAGATGAACTGTCAATTATAAAAAAAGTATCGATTTTTCACCCTAAAAATGGTTCCCCTCTACACCGGATTCAACAACAGAGCCTCCGTGGTTTTGGGTAAAATGGGATGCACTTGTTTTAGAATTTCTTGCTCTAAAAAATACAGCACCCGCCGTTTTACAAAATGCCGATGCACCACCAAACCTACGGATCGAATGGGGACAGGCGCTTGAAATTCCCGCAATCTTTCCCTTTCTTCAGTGCTGTAGGCGGTCGTGGCGAGATAGGGCAACAAGGTCGTTGCATTATTGGCTTTGACAAACCGCAGCAAACTGTCGATGGAACCTGCTTTGAAATTGAAATTAAACGGCGGAGTGGCCAATCGGGTTTCCAAATCACAAAAGGTTACAATTTGCGTTCGCATACAATGCCCTTCCTCCATCAACCAAATATCACTCGGATTCAAAGCCTCTGGCCGTACGGGATTGGCATAACGGTTGCCACAATCCAACAGCAAAAAGGGTTCGTCGTAGAGCGGAATTTCAATTAGGTCGGGATCGTTGATGGGCAAGGATAAAATGCCAATATCCAACTCCCGCGCCTTCAATAAACGCGTGATTTCTCCCGTGGTTTGCTCGCGAACTTCAATCTGTAATTGCGGAAATTTCTCGGCAAACGACTGTAAAAACAAGGGCAATAAAAAAGGTGCAATCGTAGGAATGACCGACAAGGTTAAGGTACCGTCAACTTCGCCTTTGAACTCTTTGGCCAATTCATTTAACACCCCGATTTGGGACTGTATCGCTTTGATTTGTTCGATAATGACTTCGCCCTCGGCTGTAATTTCTACCGGTTTTTTCTTTCGGTTAAAAATCGTAATACCCAATTCTTCTTCAAACTTGGATACCATGGTACTCAAGGTCGATTGGGTGGCGAAACATTTTTCAGCGGCCGATTCAAAGTGACGCACTTCTGCCACAGCCAATACATACTCAAACTGACGTATATTCATTGATGCTATCAATATTAGGTTTGAAAATATCGTTTTTATCAATCAAATATACCACTTATTTTTACATTCCATAAGGAAATACAAACAAACATAAAACCGAATACTATGATGAAAAAATCGATGTGTCTCATGGCGATTGGTGCACTAACGTTAGGAACGTATGCACAAGATACTGCCAAAGATTTGTCCCAATGTCCCTTCCATAATGGTACATTGGACGCGGCCAAAACCACCACTCATGCCAAAACTACCAAAAACAGCGATTGGTGGCCCAGTCAGTTGAACTTATCGGTATTGCGTCAAAATTCTGAATTGATCAATCCGATGGATGCTAATTTTGATTATATCAAAGCCTTCAAGTCGTTGGATTATATGGCGTTGAAAAAAGACATTCAAGCGGTACTGACCCAGTCACAAGATTGGTGGCCTGCCGATTTTGGTAACTATGGCCCCTTGTTTATCCGAATGGCATGGCACAGTGCGGGTACCTATCGTACGGGAGACGGCCGTGGCGGATCGTGTTCAGGACAGCAACGTTTTGCCCCACAAAACAGTTGGCCCGACAATGCCAATTTGGACAAAGCGCGACGTTTGCTTTGGCCTATCAAACAGAAGTATGGAAACAAAATTTCTTGGGCAGATTTGATGATCTTGACCGGTAATGTAGCTTTGGAATCGATGGGATTCAAAACATTTGGTTTCTCAGGAGGACGCGCCGACGTTTGGGAACCGGAGTCCAATGTGTATTGGGGTTCTGAATCGAAATGGTTGGACAACAGCAAACGTTACCAAGACGGGAAATTAGAAAATCCGTTGGCTGCGGTTCAAATGGGATTGATCTATGTAAATCCTGAAGGCCCCAATGGCAATCCCGACCCAGTGGCGGCTGCCAAAGACATTCGCGAAACGTTTGGACGCATGGGTATGAACGACGAAGAAACCGTGGCCTTGATTGCTGGAGGGCACACCTTCGGAAAAACGCACGGTGCAGGGGCAGCTTCTCATGTAGGACCCGAACCCGAAGCGGCTTCTATTGAAGATCAAGGCATGGGTTGGACCAGTACGTATCGCAGTGGGAAAGGTGCAGATGCCATTACTTCTGGTTTGGAAGTAACTTGGACCACAACGCCTGCCAAATGGGGACATGATTACTTTAATCTTTTGTTTGGTAACGAATGGGAATTGACCAAGAGTCCAGCAGGAGCCCATCAATGGGTGGCCAAAAACGGAGCTAACATCATTCCTGATGCTTTTGATGCCAATAAAAAACACAAAGCAACCATGTTGACCACCGATTTGTCGTTGCGTTTTGATCCGGTATATGAAAAAATTTCACGCAATTTCTTGGACAATCCTGCGGCATTTGAAGATGCCTTTGCACGTGCATGGTACAAGCTTACGCACCGCGATATGGGACCCAAAACGCGTCACGTAGGTCCAGAAGTACCTAAAGAAGAATTAATTTGGCAAGACCCCATTCCACTGGTAAACCATCCGCTAGTGGATGCCAAAGACATTACGAGTTTAAAAACAGCCATTGCCAATTCAGGTTTAAGCACGCAAGAATTGGTGGAAACCGCATGGGCTTCGGCTTCTACTTTCCGTGGATCCGATAAAAGAGGAGGCGCCAATGGAGCCCGCATACGTTTGTTACCCCAACGCAATTGGGAATGCAACAATCCAACGCAGTTAAATAAAGTATTGGGCGTCTTGGAAGGGATTCAAAAGAAATTCCACACCACTTCGGGGACCAAAAAAGTATCCCTAGCCGATTTGATTGTTTTGGCGGGCAATGTAGGGGTTGAAAAAGCGGCTAAAGCGGCAGGTGTTCCTGTTACGGTTCCTTTCACCCCCGGACGCATGGATGCCACACAAGCGCAAACCGATGTGGCCTCTTTTGGTGTTTTGGAACCCATGGCTGACGGTTTCCGTAACTACAAAAAAACGCGATACACGTTTACCACAGAAGAATTGTTGGTAGACAAGGCGCAATTGTTAACGCTAACGGCACCTGAAATGACCGTTTTATTGGGCGGTATGCGGGCAATGGGTGTGCATCATTCGGATGAAAATACGGGAATTTTAACGTCACGAGTGGGTGCATTAACCAATGACTTTTTTGTGAATTTGTTGGATATGAATACCGTATGGAAAGCGACCGATGCCGATAAAGAAAAATTCGAAGGTCGTGATCGTAAAACAGATGCGGTGAAGTGGACGGCCACGCGTGCCGATCTAATTTTCGGTTCACATTCAGAATTGCGTGCTTTGGCCGAAGTGTATGCCAGCAGTGATGCCAAAGAAAAAATGGTAACGGACTTTGTCGCAGCTTGGAATAAGGTGATGCAATTGGATCGTTTTGACCTCAAAATGAAAAAATAAGAACGCAAAAAATCAAAGCGATAAAAGGGATTGTTGGTAAGACAATCCCTTTTTCTTTTGGAATCTATTCGTGTATACAGCCCCGATCGCAACGGCATCCCCCGATTTGATCGGGGATACAGTGGAGAGCGGGACGAATGTTCGTAGGAGCACCCCACGTCTGCTGCCTATAAATTATTGAGCTGATTGTCTTTTTTGTTATCGCTTAGGGTCCAAAAAAAGCCCACAAAAAAGAAACGATCGGCAGTGGGTTCGATAATCCGTCGGTTGTACACCCCATTGGCATCGGGCGTATTGGCGTATTCATACCCCAAGACATTTTGGGTACCGAGTATATTGTTGACCGAAAATAATAGAATCTTTTGGGAAGAAATAAGATAGGCCCAACTCAAACTTAAATTGGAAAACGGCTTGGTTCGTCCATTCATAAAAAGGGACTCGTTGGGATTGTTGTAGGGGCGCCCCGAGCTGAGGACTTGGGTGACACTCAATTGCGATTTCCAGTCGTTAATCCAATACTTGCCAACCAGCGATATACTGTGTTTGGCAATAAAATTGGGGGTTACCGTGGTTGGAAAATTACGGTAATTGCGTTGGCTATCAATAAACGAATACGACACCCAATATTCCAAGTTTTTAATCGACTTCCCATCCCGCCAAAACACATCTAATCCACGCGCATAGCCCGACCCTCCGTTGGTAAAATCGCTATTGAATTGTGGTGTTTGGGTATTGAATTGAATCAAATCTTGGTAGGCTTTTTCATAGACTTCCACCCGAAAAGTTTGTCGATCGTGGGTATACAAATAATTCATGATATAATGGACGGCGCGTTTACTTTGAATCGTAGCAGTATACTTCAAATAATCGGCTCTTGGGGCTTGGGCAAAGGTTCCAAAAGCCCATGAAAACTGATGGTTTTTGGCAAATTTATACGCTAAGGAAAGTCGTGGCATGAGTTGCGTTTCCTTTAGCATCCCATTGTGCGCGAGCCGTGCCCCGATTTTGGCAGCGCCCTTTTTGGAAAAAATCCAATCGACTTCGGTAAATGCTGCACTTAAAGGAAAATCATAACCGCTGGAAAAACGTAGGGCGGTATTGGAAAACAGTTCCTTGAAATAGGTGATAAATTGACCCAACCCCATGGTCCATTTGAAACGATCGGAATACGATTTTCGCAATTTGAGTTTAAAATGAGCTGCATTTTCTTGATTGTACACCTCGTCTTGTTCGAGATCGATTTGATTTTTACCATGACCAAAACTAGCGCTTGTGACCGGTGCTTTTTTGGCATTCAAAACGATTCCCGTTACGGTGTGTTGGCTAAACATTACATACGATAATAGACTAAAAAAAGAGGTACTGATGGTTCTCATAGGTCTGGTTTTCTGAAGCAAAATTGGGCACTTGTTTTAAGAGGCTCAAATCCTTTCTACCGAACTGTTGAAAATTCGGGATGAATTGTAGAAGCAAATCGAAATACTTTTTTATATTTGACTCAACAAAATTGTTACTCTTCAAAATATATACTCATGAAATTTGTAAAATTCGCTTTGGCTATCGTTGCTTTTTTAGCCTTTCAAAACCTTCAAGCACAATCGGCTACTGCCAAATGGGCACCTCTTAATGAGTACCATGAACTTCTATCGAAAACGTTCCATCCTGCAGAGGGAGGGAATTTGACTCCGATCAAAAACAGCCATGATGCCTTGGTTCAAAAATCTGAAGCCTTGGATGTAGCAACTATGCCTGCCGATTTGAAAACCCCAAAAGCGGTGGAAAATATTGCGGTTTTACAGAAACTAACAAAAAAATTAAGCGAATTGATTACCAATAGAGCGCCCGATGTTGAAATCATGCGTACGTTTCAAAATGTACATGATGTATTTCACCGCATTGAAGAAGCTTGTAATCATCCGAACCGATAAAATTTAACCCGACACTTCGTCGGGTTCTTTTTTTTATTGCATTTCCTGACGTACTTTTGTCAAAAATAAAAACACATGTCAGTAGTCTATTTAGGATTTCATTTTACGGTGGAACCCAAAGATCCGGGTACAGAAATCTTAATTGCCGAGTTGGGTGAATTGCCCTTTGAAAGTTTTGTCGAACAGGAACACGGCGTAACGGCTTACATACAGCAATCGGCCTACGAAACGGGAATGGTTGAAAACTTGTATATTGTCAACTCGCCCGAATTTAGCATCACACACACGGTTGAGACGATAGAACAGGTCAATTGGAATGAAGAATGGGAGAAAAATTTTGATCCCATTGATGTCGATGGAATGTGCTACGTTCGCGCTCCTTTTCATGAAAAAACAAACGCGCTTTATGACATTGTGATCGAACCCAAAATGAGTTTTGGTACGGGGCATCATGAAACGACTCACATGATGATTCAACAATTGTTGGAAATGGATTTGGTAGGAAAAAAAACGTTGGATATGGGATGTGGCACGGCCATTTTAGCCATTTTAGCTGAAATGAAAGGAGCGCAACCGATTGATGCCATTGACATTGACGTATGGTGTTATGTAAACTCCATTGAAAATGCCGAGCGCAATCATTGCCAACATATCACGGTAGAGGAAGGAGATGCAAGTTTGTTGCTGGGAAGGTCTTATGACGTGATCATTGCCAACATTAATCGAAATATTCTAATCAACGACATGGCCACTTATGCGGGTTGTTTGGCCCCTGAGGGACACCTGCTACTCAGTGGGTTTTATGTGGATGATATCCCTTATTTGGATGCCGCTTGCCAACCTTTTGGTTTGGTTTTTGAAAAAAAATGGGAGCGCAACAACTGGGCGTCCCTTCGTTATAAAAAACAATAAATGAGAATGAGCACGATTGAAAAAGTAAAAGAGTCAGTCGTTTTGGCTGAAGATTTAGATTTTCATCACGAAATTATATTGTTCAATGACGACGTCAACACCTTTGATCACGTTATTGACACGTTAATTCGCGTTTGCGACCACACCCCTATTCAAGCCGAACAATGTGCGATTTTAGTACATTATACGGGTAAATGCGGGGTGAAAACTGGGGCTTATGACGAATTAAAACCCCTCTGTTCTGCGTTATTGGATGCTGGTTTAAGCGCTGAAATTCAGTAATTAGCACGACAATTTTCCTAACGCACAACTGACATAGGAAAATGCTTTATCTCCTTCAATATTGGCCTCCCCAAGTTCAGGACACCCTATTTATTTCAGCTTATTATGACGGTTTATAAATCCGATTCAACTTGTTAAGTGAATGAAAAAGTGCCTTGTTGAAGATCAACGATGACATTTTGTAACGCATCCGTTGTACGTAATTGTTTGGTAATGGTATGCGCACACCCTTCGCATTTGAGGTTTTGTACGTATAAAGTAGTGGTCATTTTTTTTCAAAAATAGTCCACCTCGGCGAATTGCTTTTTAACTATTGTTACTTAGTGCGGCAAGTAATCTTTGATCCAACCGTAAACAAAGGTTCCCAAAAGTGCTCCAACAAGGAGTACACCTACGGCCATAAAACCTGCCCCCATAAGGATAAAAATGGGTCCCGGACAAGCCCCAACCATGGCCCAACCTAATCCAAAAAGCAATCCACCAATCCAGTACCGGAAAGTTCCTTTTTCTTTATCTGGTATGGAAATAGGTTGCCCTTGGTAATCGGTAATTTTTTTTCGTTTAATCCATTGAACACCTATCATGCCTGTTGCAATGGCTACCATGATAATTCCATACATATGGAAAGAATCAAATTGAAACATTTCGAAGATACGGTACCAAGAAACCGCTTCCGCTTTGGTAAGTACGACACCAAAAAAAAGACCAAGTATAAAAAATTTGATATACTTCATGACCTAAAAAGTAAAGGGAGAATAAAATGCGTCATCAACAAACCACCAATAAAAAAACCAACAACCGCTTTCAAGGATTGCCCCTGAAAGGTACTTAACCCTGTAATTGCATGACCTGAAGTACAGCCACCTGCATAGCGGGATCCAAATCCAATGAGGAAGCCACCTATTAAAAGAAAGGCAATGATTTTGGGCTGCTGTAAAGCAGAAATATCAAATAGTGTATGCGGGAGTAGCTTTCCGTTTGGAGCGTCGATTCCTAATTTTTGTAATTTTAAAATTGTATTGGGATTTATAGCTACATTATCGGGAGCACTTAAAAAGTGTACCGCGAGATATCCACCGACCATGGCTCCCAAAACAACGACTAAGTTCCATTGTTGACTTTTCCAATCCCATTGAAAAAAAGCGACTTTTTTTCCTACTCCAGTCATCGAACACAATGTTCTCAAATTGGAAGACATGCCAAATCCTTTTCCAAAATAAATCAAAATTAACATTACCATTCCAATTAAAAAACCAGAAATGGCCCAATGCCAAGTTGCCGAAAAAATCTCCATAGGTTATATTTTTTACAAAAATAGAAATCGTGGTTTGATTATTGCACAGAAATTAACAAATTTGAAACTCAATTTAACAACATGAAAAAAAATATTGCCTCCCTTTTTTTGTTCGCCCTTATTACGAGCTGTGGTAGCGGAAAATTTGTGATAAAAAATATCGATAATTCGGTGCAAAAACTTCAAACCATTGATGGCCATTTTGATTTAAAAGAATATGCCACCGATGATTTGTATGGATATAACATGGAATATCCTATTAATTTGGGGTACGATAATGAACGAATTAACCCTAGAAATGTAGACTATTTTTTCAAAGCACTGGCGGGACTGAATGGCGAATCCATTACATGGAAAAAAGTGGAGGTGTGTTGCCCCTATGAAAGTAAAAAAAGTACTACTGGCGCGGGTACTTTGGAGATTTATGAAGTTAGTTTTGGCACCTCTAGCCTTCGGCTATATGTCAACTTGTTTGAAAAAGGAAAGCTACTTTGCCCCAAAGGGCTAACCATCAAAAAATAAACCTAGATTTCCTACCCTCGTAAAGGAATCCGAAAAGAGATTAGGGTTTTATTTCCTATCTTTGTGTTTCTAAAAAACTAATTTTTCATGGATTTAAATCAACTGCCACAGCTCAAACATACGGATAGTGGTAACTTTTTTATTTTAGCTGGACCTTGTGCTATTGAAGGAGAAGAAATGGCCTTACGTATTGCTGAAAAACTCGCTACAATTTCTGATACATATAAAATTCCCTTTGTATTTAAAGGGTCATTTAAAAAAGCTAATCGCTCACGCATTGATAGTTTTACGGGGATTGGCGATGAAAAAGCTTTAAAAATTCTTCGAAAAGTTTCTGAAACGTTTCATGTACCCACAGTAACAGACATTCACACGGAAGAGGATGCAGACAAAGCTGCGCAATATGTTGATGTTTTACAAATCCCTGCTTTTTTGGTTCGACAAACCGATTTGGTAGTGGCTGCTGCAAAAACGGGGAAGACGGTGAATTTAAAAAAAGGCCAATTTATGAGTCCCGAAAGCATGAAACACGCCGTACAAAAAGTATTGGATTGCCACAATGAAAACGTAATGGTTACTGACCGCGGAAGTATGTTTGGCTATCAGGACTTGATTGTAGACTTTCGCGGAATTCCAACAATGAAGGCGTTTGCAACTACGGTTTTAGATGTCACCCATTCGTTGCAACAACCCAATCAGATGTCGGGCGTAACTGGTGGTAGACCTGACCGTATAGAAACCATCGCCAAGGCGGGAATTGCAGTGGGTGTAGATGGGATATTTATTGAAACCCATTTTGACCCTGCGAATGCCAAAAGTGATGGCGCTAATATGTTGCATTTGGATTATTTTGAAGATTTAATGCGTAAGTTAACAAGTATTCGACAAGTCATCAACAATTTTTAGTAGATTTTAATTTTTTGAAATTAAATCCTTATTAAAAAAGAGAACGTACTTATTTACAACTAATTTGTGAAATTTTATATCCTCTAATTAGGGTATTTTTACATTTATACATACTGCTTTAAAAGTTATTAATCTGACTATGTTTTTTACACTATTTAAATCTTACAAAAATCAAGAAAATGTCCGATATTCTTCTTACAAAGCCACGCTACAGTATTGTTTTTTAGTTTAAAACAGTGTACTTTAGGTTTTTTTTTTTACTTTTGATAGCTAACAACTTAAATACAAACAAACCCATCAATTATTAATTTTTATGAAAAAAATTACATTACTAATCCTGATCGCGTTAGTGCATTTCACTGGATTTTCGCAATTTCCAACTCCAGGAGTTGAGGGATTTGAGAATACGACCGGACCGGACGTAGCTAC
Source organism: Flavobacterium sp. (assembly GCF_040379285.1). Taxonomy (GTDB): domain Bacteria; phylum Bacteroidota; class Bacteroidia; order Flavobacteriales; family Flavobacteriaceae; genus Flavobacterium. The sequence goes on from NZ_JBEILJ010000013.1 coordinate 55,381, forward strand.
AAATCCGTCGCCTTGGACTTTGGGAACGGGAGCAACGGGTAACCAGTGGGCTGTTTTTGA
>NZ_JBEILJ010000014.1:0-53957 GCF_040379285.1 Flavobacterium sp.
AATCTTCCTATTTTTCAAATCCGCAAGAGTATTCCTGTATTGCTGCGGTCCAAAGGGGTAGACGCGCTGATCATTGCCGATCGATCGCTGACCAAAGAGGAGCGTTCGATTATCGTGGACGAATGTATTGAGTACGGATTTAAAGTGTATACGTTGCCAGTTGTTGCCGATTGGGACGATCAAAAGAAATTTCTAAAAAGATTAAGAATTTTGAAATTCACGATTTATTGGAGCGCAAGCCGATTACGTTGGATACCCAACTGATTTCGGAGTATTTGCAGGAAAAAACGATATTGGTGACGGGCGCTGCCGGTTCCATTGGGAGCGAGATTGTTCGTCAAGTTCTCTTATTTCAACCCAAGCGTATTATTTTATTGGATCAAGCCGAGACTCCGTTGCATTCGCTATCCTTAGAAATTTCAGGGAAAGGTCGTGCGGTTGAATTGATTGATGTGGTGGGTGATGTGCGGGATTATGCCTTTATGGAAACGGTTTTCAAATCGTATCTCCCCGATGTGGTGTATCACGCAGCAGCCTATAAACATGTGCCCTTAATGGAAATCAATCCCGCTCAAGCAGTCTTTACCAATGTGTTGGGCACGCGAAATGTAGCCGATTTATCCAACCAGTATCATGTTGATCGTTTTGTGATGGTTTCAACCGACAAAGCGGTAAATCCCAGTAGTGTGATGGGAGCTAGTAAACGCATTGCAGAAATGTATGTTCAAGCCAAGCATTTTAAACACCAACGACAAAATAATGGCCGATTTACCCGGTTTATTACTACACGCTTTGGGAATGTGTTAGGCTCCAATGGTTCAGTAGTGCCTCTTTTTACGAAACAGATACAAGAAGGCGGCCCCATTACGATTACCCATCCTGAGATTATTCGGTATTTTATGACCATACCCGAAGCGTGTCAATTGGTTTTGGAAGCAGGCTCTATGGGTAAAGGAGGAGAGATTTTCATTTTTGATATGGGCAAACCGGTTAAGATTATTGATTTGGCTCGAAAAATGATTCGTTTGGCGGGGTTTGTTCCCGAAAAAGATATTGCCATCAAAATAGTAGGCCTTCGTCCTGGAGAGAAATTGTATGAAGAGTTACTGAATGATTCGGCCAAAAATTTACCTACCCACCATGAAAAAATTATGATTGCCGTGGAGAATAGCGCCGATTTTGAAGAAGTAAGTCACCAAGTGGAAGTTTTGATCACCACTGCACGAACGGGTGCTTATGAAGCTACCGTTTCGCAAATGAAAGCGTTGGTACCTGATTTTAAGAGTTTGAATTCTGTATTTGAAAAATTAGATGTGACTCAAAAATAGCTCCCCTTTGTTAATAATCCCTATATTTGCAACACATTATTCAAAGTATGAAGAAAATTTCCTTACTTTTTTTGTTAATTACAGCACTTTCCCAAGTGTCATGTATCTCTAAGAAAAAGTATTATTACCTGCAAGGCGATTACAATATGGCTAATGCAGCCGCCAATTATGAGCCCATCATCCAAAAAGACGATCAAATTTCTATTCAAGTGTTGACTTACCAACGCGAACTTTCTGAACCTTTTAATATGAATGCTGTTGGTAATATGGGAGGAGGAAATATTATAAACAATCCCAATGCAGGATATTTAGTGGATAGTGAAGGGACAATCGATTTTCCTACTTTGGGTAAATTATCCGTGGCTGGTTATACTATTGAGCAATTGCGCTTAATGCTGACCGACAAATTAAAAGCCTATTTGGTCGATCCCATTATCAACATTCGCATTCTAAATTTTAAAGTAACCGTTTTAGGTGCAGTGGGGAATCCTGGAGTTAGAAATTTTAACACTAATCGGGTGACTATTTTCGATGCCTTGGCAATTTCTGGCGATGTAACTCCTTTTGGACTCCGCCAAGAAGTAATTATAATTCGTGACTACCAGGGAGTTAAATCCTTTAATACGATTGATTTGACCAAGGCTGATTTGGTGAATTCACCTTTTTACTACTTGGATCAAAATGATGTAATTTACATTCGAGAGCGCAAGGCAAAAATAGATGCCACAGCACTTCCCAATTTACCTATTATAATTTCTACAGTGAGTTTTTTAACTACAATGATTTTGTTACTTACCCGATAATTGAACTATGCAACAACCCTTAATACAAAATACAACTTCTCCAATCGAATCTAAGTCGGATGATTTCAATGTCAAAGACTTACTTTTTCGCTATCTTATTTATTGGAAATGGATTATTTTGTCGGTCGTTATCTGTTCGGCGTTAGCTTATATCTTTTTAAGGTATAAAGAAATTTATTATGGGGTTAATGCCTCTATATTAATTAAAGATGAAAAAAAGGGGGGTACTAGTGAGTTTTCGGCCTTTAGTGATTTGAATATTTTTGCGGGAAAAAACAATATTGAAAATGAGATTGCTATTTTTAAATCTCGAGGGCTCTCTCAAAATGTAGTGAAAAAACTCGATCTGGATATCAGTTATTTCAGCGAGGGTCGTGTGGTTGCTAAAGAATTGTACCGGGATTCCCCTATAAAAATGGTTTTTGTCAAGAAAAATGAATTGTATGATTCTAGGTTTATTTCATGGCGTGTTCGTCTGCTTGATTCTAAGCACTTTGAGTTGTCCCAGCCCGATCTATCGCAGTCCCAACGGTACCGTTTCGGTCAGTTGATTTCCTCTCCAATAGGGACTTTTTTCATCCAAATTAAATCGTTTCCTGTTAAAGAGCCAATGTCCGATATTTTAATTGTTAAAAGTTCGGTAGAGTTGAAAGCCAATGTATTACGTGCAAGCTTAGGAATAACAAACGAAGAAAAAACAAACATTGTTAATTTAACTTATACGGACTTAACCCAAGAACGAGGGGTGGATTACCTCAACGGTCTCATCGAACAATACAATGAAGATGCCGTTCGTGACCGAAATCAAGTGGCCGAATTTACCAAAGAGTTTATCAATAGACGTTTAGAAATCATTACTAAAGAATTGGGGGGCGTTGAGGGCGATGCAGAGGTCTTTAAAAAACAACGGGGACTAACTACCTTAGAAGCTGATGCAGGATTGAGTTTGTCTTCAAAAACGGAATATAATAGATCGGTACTATCTTTAGAAACAGAATTGAAAGTAAGTGACTTTCTGCTCGATGAAGTGCGTAAAATCAAAAAAGGGATGTTGATACCCACCAATGTGGTGACCGCTTCCCCCTCGATAGTAACTTTCATTAACAAGTACAATGAATCGGAATTAAGCCGTAAAACTTTTTTAATCAGTGGTACTGAAAATAACCCTCGCGTTAAACAAATTGAGCGTGAATTAGAGGATATTAAGCAAAGTGTAATCAGTAGTATTATCAGCCATCAACGCGACTTGCGCATTAAAAAGAATGATTTATTAAACCAACGCGCGCTTTACGAAGGTAAAGTGTATAATGTGCCTACGAATGAGCGTTTTTATAATGAAATCGCCCGTCAACAAAAAATTAAAGAAACACTCTATTTATATTTACTCCAAAAACGTGAGGAAACTGAAATCTCTCTAGCGGTTACCTCTCCCAAAGCCAAAATTATTGATACCGCCTACCTAACAGGGCCGATTTCAATCAAATCTTCCCTCGTCTATTTAATTGCTTTTGTATTAGGTTTGGCACTGCCCATCGGATTTTTGACCTTACTTTTTGCTTTAGACACCAAAATCAAAAGCCGCATGGATGTGGAAGGAAAAGTGTCGGTTCCCTATTTGGGCGATATTCCACGTTCGGATAATAGTGAAGAGCTTATCGACTCCAACAGCCGCTCTAGTTCGGCAGAAGCAGTTCGTATGATTCGAACCAATTTGGAGTTTGTGCTCTCCGAAGTGCAGCCTGGACGTTGCAAAACGATTTTTGTGACTTCCTCGATACCCAAAGAAGGGAAGACGTTTATAGCGATTAACTTGGCTACAACCATTGCCCTCTCTGGGAAAAAAGTATTGGTGATTGGATTGGATATTCGAAATCCAAAATTGGATGTGTATATCAATCTTCCCGCCAAAGGACTCACCAATTTCTTATCCAAAACGGGAGAATCCATTCACGATTATATTATCAAAGTCAAAGGCTACGAAAATTTCTATGCTCTTCCTTCTGGGGTTATTCCGCCCAATCCTGTAGAGCTTTTGATGAATGATAAAATCAATCGCCTTTTTGATGAATTAAAAACGGAGTTTGATTATATCATTGTAGATACTGCTCCAGTGAGTGTGGTTACCGATACGTTCTTGATTTCACACAATGCCGATGCCTTTATCTATGTAATGCGTGCCAATTATTTAGACAAACGAATGTTGCGTTTTGTGGAAACTATTTACAAAGAGCGCAAATTGCCCAATATGGCTCTTGTGTTGAATGACACCGATATTCAACGTTCCTACGGCTATGGTTATGGCTATGGTTACGGCTATGGTTACGGCTACGGTTATGGTTACGGTTATGGCTATGGGGTAGAAGAAAAGAAACTTACCCTTACGGATAGGATTCTTCGTTATTTTAAGAAGTAATTCTAGCTTATTTCGTGTAAAAATCCACGTTTTTTTGGAGTAATTCCACGACTGCTTTTTCGTTTTTTACGGCCAATGGTTGGCTTAAGGCTTGCACATGCTTTTCATGGTGGACATCGGTTCCCGAGTACTCGTAAAGTCCTTCGTTTAATAACAATGCTGCCGTTTTTAATACAGGCCAACCATAATATCCAGTAAGCGCGGGAAGATTCAATTGAAACAAACACCCCGCTTTCTTGAGGCGTCGGTACTCCTCCATTTTTCCATGATAAAAATTATAGCGTTCGGGATGTGCTAAAACCGGACGATATCCTTCGACTTGAAGTTCAAACAGCCAATCGTATAAAGCCAGTGGCGGTTGTTGGTAGGACATTTCAACCAACACCAAATTTTCTCTCAGGGTACAAAGAGGCCCTTCATATAGTTTTTGCGTAAAATCGGCATCCAACATGTACTCGGCAGCCCAATGCAACGAACCCGAATCCAAAGGGATATGGTCTGAAAACGACTGTGCTAAGGGTTCGATGGTAGCCCGATTATTGTGCCAAACTCCTGCCATGATATGGGGTGTGGCCGTAAAATGATGAATTCCTAATGCTTTCAATTCGGCACATCGCATTTGCGTTTCTTCCCACGAAGCACAACCGTCGTCAATTCCGGGGAGTAAATGCGAATGGATGTCGACATAACCTTCAGGAATTAAGCGGCTTAGTATAGGTTTTTGTTTCGTAAAGAACCACATAAAATTATCTGTTTAAAAGCGGGGTAAAGGTAACTAATTCGTGATTTAGTTTTATATTTGCCCGACAAATAACCCAACCCTTGTGAGTCAAAATACACGTCCACATAACGATAACGAAGCCTGGGATCTCATCATCAAAGGGAAACAAGGCATCTTTGCGCTCCACCTCAAGGATTTATGGCGGTACCGTGATTTACTTTTCATGTTTGTAAAACGCGATTTCGTAAGTTTTTACAAACAAACCATCTTGGGGCCGTTGTGGTTTTTTATCCAACCTCTTTTTACTACCCTTGTCTTTACTTTCGTATTTGGGAATTTGGCAGGAATCAGTGCCGACGGGTTACCGCATCAGCTCTTTTACTTGTGCGGGATCACAGCTTGGAATTATTTTGCCGATTGCTTGACCAAAACCAGTACCGTGTTTAAAGACAATACTAATATTTTTGGCAAAGTCTACTTCCCGCGTTTGATTATGCCCTTGAGTATCGTTGTGAGTAATCTGGTGCGGTTTGGAGTGCAATTATTGTTGCTCATTGCCATGATGGGTTATTTTTCGTTATATCCCATTCCCAACACTTCGTTTCAACTCACGGAAGGTATTTTTCTATTTCCTTTTTTGGTGGTATTGATGGCGCTTTTGGGACTCGGATTGGGGTTGATAATCACAGCAATTACCACCAAATATAAGGATCTTACTTTTTTGGTGACGTTTGGCGTGCAACTTATGATGTATGCAACTTCGGTGATTTATCCGTTGAGTTATATCCAACCCGAATATAAAAAGTGGATTGCGTGGAATCCGATGACGACCATCATCGAGGCGTTTCGCTATGCCTTTTTAGGAAAAGGCGAATTTACCACCTACAGCTTATTGTATACTACTGGAGTAACCTTAGTCGTATTGTTTTTAGGAATTTTGATTTTTAACAAAACCGAACGCACGTTCGTCGATACCATCTGATGCCACGCACTGTTATAGAAGTTCACCAGCTTTCCAAAGCTTATCAAATCGGACAAATCGGTACCGGTACTATTTCCCGTGACTTGGAGCGATTTGTGGTGACCAAAATTTTACGTCGTGACGACCCCTTTTTGAAAGTGGGTGAGGTAAATGATCGAACGGTGAAGTCCGATTCAGATATCGTTTGGTCTTTGCGCGATATCAATTTTGATGTACAAGAAGGCAATGCGGTGGGGATTATTGGTAAAAATGGAGCCGGAAAAAGTACGTTACTCAAACTCTTATCCCGTGTTACCGCTCCTACTACAGGTGAAATTCGAATCAAAGGCCGAATCGCAAGTTTGCTCGAAGTGGGTACTGGATTTCATCCCGAATTGACGGGTCGCGAAAATATTTATTTAAACGGCGCGATTTTGGGGATGCGCAAAAAAGAAATCGATCGTAAAATCGATGAAATTATTGCTTTCTCTGGTTGTGAACGTTACATCGATACCCCCGTAAAACGCTACAGTAGCGGGATGACCGTTCGTTTGGCTTTTGCGGTAGCGGCGCATCTCGAACCCGAAATTTTGGTGGTGGATGAAGTTTTGGCTGTCGGGGATGCCGAATTTCAAAAAAAAGCCATTGGTAAAATGCAAGACATCTCCAAAGGTGAAGGACGCACCGTTTTGTTTGTCAGTCACGATATGACCGCCATTCACGCCTTAACGGATTCGGTTATTATTTTGAAAAATGGGGAATGCTCCGATCGAATGCCCACCGACGAAGGAATTCAACAGTATTTGGCTACTAATTTGACGCAAAGTAGTAGCAAGTTAATTCGTAAATCGGATGGCGATTTATACGTAGAACGCTTTTTGATCAATAGCGATGAAGTCAATTATACGCAAATTCCCTCTGGCGACCCGTTGCGCATGCAGTTTTTTCTGAACAAACCCATTTCGGCACAAGAGGCTTCGTCTTTGGCGTTTTATGTTGTCTTTCGAAATGAACTCAATTATCCCGTATTTACCGTTTCCAATCGGTACGATGCCCACGCCCAAGTCTCCGATTCGGGTCAGGTGCAATACATCGAATGCCTAGTGCCCTCTATGGCCTTGGCTGAGGGAAAATATACGGCCAAAACCTGGATGGCTTTCAAAGGTGGGTTTTGTGACGAAATTACCGATGCTTTTGAAGTGGACGTGTTGGCTTCCAACTTTTACCATACCGGTCAAATGCCCATCGCGCGAAAGCACGGTGCCTTTTTGTTGAATCAAAATTGGACGTTGAAATGATAGCGAACAAAATTCGAGAATTCATCTATCGCCGATATAATATTAGCTTTTCCAAGGCGGGAGAGGACATGCAATTGATGAAATTAATCATTCATCGTACGCCCGGCGTTTATGTTGACATCGGTTGTTGGCATCCTGTGATTGCTTCTAATACGTATTTGTTTTATATCCACGGATGGAAAGGCATTTGCATTGATCCCAATCCCGAACTTCGCCCTTTGTACCAAAAGTTTCGTCCTACCGATATTTTTGAAAATTGTGCTTTAGGTTCCCAAGACCTCAATTTAAAATATTATATGCTTCCCGATAGTTCGATGAACACCCTTGATTATGGGTTTATCGAAAAAAGGGAATTGCAATCACAAATTCAGCAAGTTCTCGACGTTCCGACTATTCCTTTGGCCACTATTTTGGAACGGCATTTGCAGCCAGGCGATCGGTTGGATTTCTTTGATGTAGATGTGGAAGGATATGATCTGGAAGTGCTGAAAACTAATGATTGGGAGCGTTTTCGTCCTCGGTTTTTAGTTGTAGAATCCGATTTACCCCTCAAGGAAGACTTGGATTCGGAGATGCATGATTATCTTTCCTCGGTAGATTATATCATCATCGGTAAAGTGATTACCAAAGGAAATCTCGGCAATACCTTTTACATCGATAATCGTCTGTAATATGCGCTCTGGTTTTAATCCCAACAAAGATCAGTTGGTTCCCCCTTCAAAGTACCTACATCAAGTAGTGGTGCCGGTGCATATACCCCACCAAACGGACTACTATAAAGACAGTCTTAATATTTTAAAGTATTGTTTAGACTCCCTAACCGCTACAGTGCAACCTTTTACCTTTATTACTGTGGTCAACAACGGATCTTGCGAAGCTGTAGTTCAAGAATTAAACCGCCGACACCAAGAAGGTACAATTCATGAAATTATTCATTCCATCGCTATTGGTAAAGTCAATGCCTTAATAAAAGGATTGGTGAGTCATCAAGCCCCTTTGGTAACGCTAACAGATGCCGATGTGCTTTTTCAGCCAGGTTGGCAAGAAGAGACGATTGATTTATTTGAAAAAGTGAAGCGCATTGGGGCAGTCGGACTCATTCCGCAGATGAATTTGTTTCGTGTCGATGGATTTTCGTTGGTGTGGGAACATTTGTTTTCAGCCCGTTTGCGTTTTGCCAAAATACCCGATGTCGCTGCTGCCGAACGTTTTTACGACAGTATTGGCTGGGACCGTAACTATAATCCAAACCATCTTTTGTATAATTTGCAATACTCTGAAAATGGGAAATCCATGTGGGTGGGTTCTGGTCATGTGGTGGCGACCTTTCGTCGGGATGTCTTTCGCGAAATACAGCAGTCAGTTCCTCATCAATTGGGCGGAGATTCCGAGTGGTACCTCGATGAAAAACCCTATCAGTTTCATTACCATAAAGTAACCACATTGTCAAATTATGCCTTTCACATGGGTAATGTGAGAGAATCATGGATGGAAGTTCCGCCAACGATCCCCAAAGCCTCCACGCGAACCCACATTGAATTGTCACCTTCAGCGCCCAAGATTAGTCGTGTCGCTTACTTTTGGCAGTATCGTTTTTGGCGTAGAATTATGATGAACACGCCACTACTTTTCCGTTGGTTTATACTTCGAAAAGGGCTTCCTAAATCAGTGAAAGACATATGGTAACAAATCCCGTATTTAGTATATTAATTACGACACGCAATCGTTGGTCTGACTTGCAATTTACGTTGCAACAGCTTTTACCGTTGCTCCGACGGGACGATGTAGAATGTTTGATTGTCGACGACGGCTCTACCGATGGTACCACTACTTTTATTAAAGAACAATTTCCTCAGGTTCAGTTTTTTACCAACCCTAAGACAAAAGGATATATTTATAATCGTAACTTTTTGTTGCATACCGCTAAAGCGCCTTATCTGATCAGTTTGGATGACGATGCACATTTTGTGTTGCCACAGACCCTCGAAATCATACAGCAGCACTTTGAAAGGTATCCCCGTTGCGGACTCATTGCTTGTCGTGTTTTTTGGGGGAAAACGTTGCCTGCTACCCTCCAAACGGATGCCTTATCCCACAATGGTTTTGGATTTGTAGGTTGTGGACATGTGTGGCGAAAAAAAGCTTGGGAGTCCATTCCCGATTATCCAGAGCATTACGGATTTTATGGTGAAGAAGAATTTGCTTCGATGGCGCTCCTCCAAAAACGTTGGGAAATGCATTATGTTCCCGATCTTCTTGTTAACCATAGGGTAGAAGTTCGCCTACGGAAAAACGATGCCGACTATGCCTATCGACAGCGGAAAGCGTTTGCCAATAGCATTCGAAATTACATGACCTTTTATCCGTATTTTCGTCTTCCGTATACCTTGGCGTATTGCACGGCCATGCAGTTTTTTAATAAAGTAAAAGCACGGGATTACGTTGCCCTTTGGGCTACATTTAGAGCGATTTTTAGTATATTAGGCGCCTTAGGGGACTTGTTTCAAAGACGATACCGTTTGACCAAAATGCAGTATATTCGGATGAAAAAGTTACCTTTGAATCCTATATTCTGGAAACCTAACCCATGACAAACCCGTATATCGCCATTATTCCAGCCCGTGGCGGGTCAAAACGCTTACCCGGTAAAAACATTCGTTTTTTGGGTGACTTGCCCTTACTCGCGCACAGCATTCGGTATGCACAAGCCTCTTCTCGTATTCAACGAGTGATCGTTACTACCGATGATCCAGCGATAGAAGCAGTGGCCATGGACTATGGCGCCGAAGTCATCCAACGCCCCCACGAATTATCGGGCGATAAATCTCCTACCGTAACGGCATTGCAACATGTGTTAGCGCAACTAACCAAACTACCCGAGGGCGTGGTAGTACTACAACCCACCAATCCCTTGCGCCCTGTGGGTCTTTTGGACGAGGCTTTAGATTATTTTGAGCAAAATAAAGTGTCGGGTTTGTTTACCGTTTCGCCCAATCTCCATAAGTTAGGACGTATCCAAGCGCAATGCTTTGTGCCCTTTAATTACCATTTTGGCCAACGCAGTCAAGATATGGAGCCGTTGTATTATGAAAATGGATTGCTCTATGTTTGTAAGCCTTCGCTCATCAATAGTGGTGCTGTTATGGATGAAACCTGCTATCCGTTAGTCGTTACGCATCCCTATGCTGCAGTCGATATCGATACGGAAGCCGACTTTGCGTATGCCACATTTTGTTTCAACTATTATCAAACCCAACATAAATCAAACCACCCATGAATCCTTACTTTGAAATCGCTGGTCGCAAAATTGGACCGGATTACCCGCCCTTGGTAATCGCCGAAATTGGAATCAATCATGAAGGCGACTTGGAAGTGGCCAAAGCGATGGTTGATGCCGCACATCGTGCGGGCGCTGAGGTCGTGAAACACCAAACCCATATTGTTGCCGACGAAATGAGTGGTGCGGCCAAAAAGGTTATTCCCGGCAATGCCACGGTTTCAATCTATGAAATTATGGAGCGTTGTGCTTTAAATGAAGCCGACGAATGGGCCTTAAAATCTTATGTGGAAAGCAAAGGAATGATTTTTATTTCCACCCCTTTTTCCCGTGCTGCAGCCGAACGCTTAAAGAAATTTGATATTCCTGCGTACAAAATTGGCTCGGGCGAATGCAACAATTATCCTTTACTAGAACATATCGCAGCTTTTGGAAAACCGGTGATTTTGAGTACCGGAATGAATACCATCGAAAGTGTACAAAAAGCGGTGGCTATTTTTGACCGCTATCAGGTTCCTGTAGCCCTTTTGCACACCACCAATTTGTATCCAACCCCTATACCGCTTGTTCGTCTGGGAGCCATGACGCAGTTGCATGAAGCGTTCCCCGATAAGGTTTTTGGATTGTCCGATCATACGCTAAACAACAATGCATGCCTTGGGGCAGTGGCGCTAGGAGCAAGTATCTTGGAACGCCATTTTACCGACCACATGCAGCGCACCGGGCCCGATATTGTGTGCAGTATGGATGAACAAGCCTGCCGTGAATTGATTGTGGGTGCACATGAAATTTGGCAAATGCGTGGCGGTGAAAAACGTCCCGCGGCCGAAGAACAAGTGACCATCGATTTTGCGTTTGCCACCGTTTGTTCTATTGCTCCGATTGCTGAAGGGGAAACGCTAACCAAGGACAATATTTGGGTGAAACGACCCGGAACGGGAAAGATTTTAGCGGAGCATTTTGATTCATTGCTCGGAAAAAAAGCAACCCGTGCCATTGCGGCCGATGAACAATTGGATTTTTCAGATTTTAAATAAATACTATGCGCGTAGGAATGAACCCCCAAAAAAGCGAAGGCTTTATTTCGTTGACATCCAAACACCGGATGATCATGGTTTGTTACATTCCTGATTTTAGTGATTATTACCAAGCGTCATTTGAGGTGTTACAACTCTGTGTCGAATCGGCGATAAAAACGTTTAATACGCATGGAAAAATAACCTTGGTCAACAACGGGAGTTGCGCCGCAGTGCGAACCTATTTCAATACATTGTTTGAGTCAGGACAAATTGATAGTGTGATTCACCATCAAGAAAATATGGGTAAAATAGATGCCATGATGCAGGCAGCACGTGGGGTTCGAGAGGAGTACATTACCTTTTCGGATACCGATATTTTATTCAAAAATGGCTGGCAAGATGCGGTGGAACTGCTTTTAGATTCGTACCCCGATGTGGGTTCGGTTTCTCCCATATCTGTTCGCAACACACACAGTTACGTCACCGTGGCTACGATGCGTAAATTACTTCGCGGTAAATACCGTTTTTATTACGAATCATTACCCCAAAATATGGAGGATTACAATCGTTTTCTCCTCAGTATCAATTGGAAACCCATTGAAGATGTTCAGGTGAGATGGCCTGTCATTGATTTGGGCGCTCACAAAGTTTTGATGGGAGGCGGGCATAGTTTAGTGACGATTCGCCGCTCGATTGTACGGGATTTTGTTCCCAAAGATCCAGCCTTGATTTTAATCGGGAAACATTCCGTGTATAATTACATCGATTTGCCTGTAGATTTGGCCGGAAAAATGAGGGTTTCTACCTATGCCAATTGGGCGTACCACATGGGGAATGCTGCTGATGCCTGGATGTATGATATTCAAAAAAACAATCAAGCCGCCCCTCAAGCACCTTATGAACCACCTGTTTTTCAACAAGGGAAAATGATCGACTACAAAACGTTTTGGTACAAAATTCAAAAAGAGGTGTTCAAAAAACTATTCTTTTTACGTTATCCCAACCCATGAAAAAAATTGTTTTTTTAACTGGTACCCGAGCCGATTATGGTAAAATCAAATCCTTGATACAAATTCTAGAGGAACATCCCGATTTTGAACCCTATGTTTTTGTAACGGGCATGCATTTGCAACAAACCTATGGCTATACGCTCATTGAGATTCAACGGTGTCAGTTTTCACAAGTACATACCTTTGAAAATCATACCCATGAAACGACGATGGACTTGACATTGGCCAAAACCATAGAAGGATTTTCGGCCTATGTCAAAACTGTAAAGCCTGACATGATTGTGGTGCATGGCGATCGGGTGGAAACGCTTGCGGGCGCCATCGTGGGTTCCCTCAACAATATTTTGGTAGCGCATATCGAAGGTGGCGAATTGTCGGGTACGGTTGACGAACTGATTCGACATAGTGTTTCTAAATTAAGTCATGTACATTTTGTTTCCCATGAAGAAGCGGCCAACCGTTTGATTCAAATGGGTGAAATGGAACCTTCTATTGTGACCATCGGATCGCCCGACGTCGATATCATGTTTTCCAATCAGTTGCCTTCCCTTGATACTGCTAAAACCTATTATGAAATCCCGTTTGACGCCTATGGAATTCTGATGTTCCATCCCGTGACTACCGAAGCGGCAGCCATGCAAGGCTATGCCCAGCAATTGGTACAGGCCTTACTCGACGATACCCATAACTATGTCGTGATTTATCCGAATAACGATTTAGGCAGTCAAAAAATTCTAGACGCCTACGCTGCTTTTCAAGGGCAATCACGTTTTCGGGTGTTTCCTTCTTTGCGGTTTGAGTACTTTTTGACCCTATTAAAAAATGCCCAGTTCATCATCGGAAACAGTAGCGCGGGCATCCGCGAAGCCCCTTATTATGGTGTGCCTATTATAAATATTGGAACCCGTCAGCAAAATCGCGCTTTGCATGCCGATATAATCAATACCGACTATTCTTTTGAAGCTATTCGAGCAGCTTTGAGGGGAATCGATGCGCATGCTGTGCAACCCTCGGTTTCCGATTTTGGAGCGGGTAATAGTGCAGCCCTTTTTCTAGCGGCTTTACAACGTCCAGGGTTATGGGACATCAACCATCAAAAGCAGTTTAAAGACCGTTAATTTTTGAGTTGTTGTGAAAAAAAGAATCAAATCGATCCTCAGTCGCTTACTGCCTCAAGGCATGTTTCGGGAGCAAATAAAGTTAAGGTATTACCAATGGCGTGCGCCACGGGGTATTCGATTTGCTTTGGAGACCACCGCTTCCGGTTGGATTTACTGCACTACGATTGAGGGTGTTTCTATTCGCACGGTCGATCCGGTGTATACGGTGGCCAACGATTTTTTTTACTATCAAAAATTTTACAAACCCCAACCCGGTGATGTGGTCATGGATGCGGGCGGCAATGTAGGCATGATGGCCTTGTATTTTGCCCAACTCGTAGGGCCTTCAGGTAAGGTGTATTGTTTTGAACCCGATGCGCATAACCTTCGCGATATTCAGCGGAATTTGGCAATTAACTCCGAGTTGCAAGACCGAATTGTGGTGCAGTCTGAGTTGTTGTGGAATGCTAATACCTGGGTTGATTTTCAAGAATCGGGTACGGTCGGTTCTTCGGCCGTTTGGTTTTCTGGTACAGAGTCTATTGTCAAAAAGCAAGCCCTTACCATAGATGCTTGGGTACAATCGTTGGGATTGACGCGATTGGATTTTATAAAAATGGACATTGAAGGGGCGGAGATTGAAGCCTTGGAAGGCGCCGCGACCACATTGCGAACGTTACGGCCCAAAATGGCGATAGCCACGTATCATATCGTCAACGGAGCGCCCACGTATGAATGGGTGGAAACCTATTTTACAAAGCTGGCGTACCCGCACCAAACCCTTTCGTTAACCCGCCAAGAAATTTTAACGTTTGCGGGGTAGGTTTATCCAAAAATTCCTAATTGCGTATTGCAATCGGAGATTTTATATTTTTTTCAAAGCTTGTGAGCTGTCTAAAAGGCTCATAGTTTTGGGTGAAAGTTATAGTAGTAGTCACCAAAATCTAGCATCAGTGGTTGATGACTGTTAGCACTTATTTTATTTCTTTAAATACATTTCCGGGCTAAAAACTGCCAGCTTACTTTTTTTATAATCTTTTACATTCCTCGTTAAAATGATATTAATTGAATTGCTATTTTCCGCAGCATAATTTTGCATTGCATCTTCAAAGTCTTTAAATTTTGAATTAAGCGCTTCAATGATTACTTCCTTATTGATTTCAGCAATATCGATAATTCTCAAGAGCTGCTTTAGCTTTTCAATCACAATTTCATGTTTTGCAAACTTTACTAGTAAATAGTAAACATTGCTTATTATCACTGGAGTAGTGAAACCTTTAATTTTATCATTTTCACACAAAGTAAATATTTCAGTAGCATATTCGGCAAAAGGTTCTCTGTCGAAAAAGAAGTCGAGAATAACATCGGAATCAATCAATACATTATCCATTTATAAATGTTTTTTTTCGATGGCTTTGATAAGTTCTTCTTTATAATCTATATCTTTTGAGAGTTTGAAAGATCCTCGTAATGATTTTACAATTGGACTAACTTTCACAGCTTCTTTTTTAACATCTTCTTTGGTTAATGATTTTAGATAACTCTCAATGATATTTGAAAGACTACGGTTGTTTTTTTTCGCATAATCTTTAGCTTTTTGTATAATTTCTTGTTCAAGTACAAGCGTCAATTTTGTATTCATAACTTACTTTTCTTCAAAGATAGGAAAAATTCGTCTTCAACACGTGTGATTTATATTATTTTTAGACGTGTAGCACAGGCTATAATTTATTTGATGCCAATGGTCGTGTTCGTGCCTTTTTTACGATCGATGAAAGAGGTAACTCCATCCAAAAATCCTTACGTAAGGACAATTTTGGTGCAGGGGTATATGGCGTGAGTTTATGGATCAATGGAAAAAAAAGCCGATACCCAAAAGATTGTTTTTAACTAATACAAAAAGAAACTAACATTAAAACGCTGGGCTTTGGTTCAGCGTTTTTTTATCTCTAAATTTGACCCATGAAAAAATTAGGTGTGGTCATCACAGATGGGGTTGGTTTCCGAAATTACTTGTTGAGTGATTTTATGCAAGAGGCTGTACAACAATTTGATGAAGTGGTCATTCTTTCGTACCTTCCTCATACAGCCTATATTGATTTGAAACTTTCAGTGAGGGTTATCGAATTGGAAGCGCTTGAAGAAAATTTCTTCCAATGGTTTTTTCGGAAATCGAAAGAAGTAGCTCATTTGAAAAAACATCAAAAGGGAAACTACGGTATTCAAGATAATTTACAAACCAATACAACCAAAGCGATGACCTCCCGTGGCATTGCAACACGTTTGATTTTTCGCTTTACCCATTTTTTCCACTCAGAAAGATGGATTCAACGATATTATAACTGGCAACAGTTATGTTTTAAAAATCATCGTATTACCAAAAATTACGAAGCTATTCTAACGCGAGAAAGATTTAGCCATTTGTTTTTCACCCACCAACGACCTCCTTTTATCGCTCCTCTTGCATACCGTGCACAAAAACAAAAGATAACCACCTCTACTTTCATTTTTAGTTGGGATAACTTAGCTTCCAAAGGACGAATGGCGGCAAACTTCGACTATTATTTAGTGTGGAGTAAACTCATGAAAAAAGATTTGAAGTCATTTTATGAGAAAGTTAAAGAGCATCAAATCGCCATTGTAGGAACACCTCAATTTGAGCCTTATGTGCTCTCGCGCTATGAAACCTCAGAAGAAGCGTTTTATACAAAGTTTCAATTGAAAAAAGAATTTCCTACCATTTGTTTTAGCTGTGGTGATAGCTCTACCAGTAAAAATGACGAACTTTATATTCAAAGTATTGCCAAAGCAATTGAGGTAAAAAAAATACCGAAAGCCAATCTTTTGGTTCGAACTTCACCCGCAGAGGATCCTATTCGATTCAAAAATTTAGTTTCGGAATTCCCTTGGATTCAGTGGAACTTCCCGAAATGGGAATTGTCCAGAAGTTCCCACCAAGAATCGTGGTCGCAACGTATCCCTTCCATAGAAGATGTGAAGGATTTGAGAGCTATTTTGATGTATTCAACACTTAACGTAAATATGTTGTCTACAATGAGTCTTGATTTTATGCAATTTAATAAACCTGTTGTGAATCCAGTTTTTGGGAATAAAAGTAATGGATTGTATGATGACCAACGGTTTTTAAAGTATGCTCATATAGAACATGTCATCCAATCAGGTGCCACTCAAGTTGCTTTGGATGAAGCCTCTTTGATAACTGCCATAGCACAATATCTAGCACAGCCTGATCTACACGCTACACAACGGCAAAAACTCATCGACCTCGAAATCGGATTGCCCTTACACGGAACCAGTGCTCGAATTGCTGAAACCCTTTACCAATGGTCGTGACGCCCATGCATATTGCTGTCGTGTGTAACTACCGTTTGATGCCCGAACGGGTAGGAGGGATGGATCATTTTTTTGTGCAATTCAACCAACAATGTTTGGCTGCCGGCATCGCTGTCGATTGGTATTTTCCCAACACGGCAACCCATTTAGACTATGCCTCTTTTTCATTGATGGCGGCCGAACCCGAAGCCTTGGAAACCGTTTTTTTAGCGCAATTGCCCCAAAAAAACTATCGGGTTATTTTTACCCATTTTCTCGAACTCTGCACCCCTTTTTATGCACAAGTGCGTCAACTGTCGCAAGCCCGTATCGTTGCCGTTGACCACAATCCGCGTCCTGCCGGAGGATATTCCTGGAAAAAGCGCCTTAAAAAACGGATCAAAGGATGGCGTTATCAAGCATCATCCGATCTATTTATTGCAGTATCCGAGGCGATGAAACGCGACCTCATTACCGATTTCGGTTCGATCCCTCCTAATAAAATTCGCGTAATTCCCAATGGAATTGCCAATGCAACCTTGATTCAAAAAACCGATTTTACACCGCGCTATCATTTTTTAACCGCTTCGCATTTGCGCCCCGAAAAAGGGCTCCACGATCTTGTTGCGGCTGTAGCACAGTTGGATCGAACCGCATTGCCCCATTTTCAAATCTCAATTTTTGGAGAAGGACCTGCCGCTGCAGCATTACAGCAGCAAGTCACCGCCAATCAGTTGGATTCGGTTATTCATTTTGAAGGAAGTGTGTCAACGTTACATCAGCGGTACCACGAATTTGACGCGCTCCTACATCCCTCTCACGGAGAAACCTTTTGCTATGCTGTGGTTGAGGCTTTGATGGCCAACCTGCCCGTAATCACTACACGACACCAGGGCAATGTATTGGGTTTGGTTCAGCACGGAGTCAACGGACTTTTATTTGAAGAAGGAGGAGTGGATGAATTGTCGCATCACCTAAAAACGCTACTTTTGAATCCGAGAATGCTCCAAAATGGCTTGCATCGTTGTCCAGAAGTACGCCAATATACTTTGGGTCAAATGGTTGAAAATTATTTAAATATCGTGCGCGAATGCTCTTCAACTCCATAGGCTTTTTACTTTTTTTACCCTTCGTATTTGGGGTGTATTGGAGCTTGTCTCGAAAGGCATTGTGGATACAAAACGCTTTTTTATTGGCGGCCAGCTACTTTTTTTATGCGTGTTGGGATTGGCGGTTTTTGTTCTTGCTTTTGTTTTCTACCGTACTCGATTACTACACCGGATTACGCATGCACCAAGCCCGAACACAGCATGCAAAGACCTTTTGGTTTTGGTTGAGTATCGGCGTCAACCTCAGTTTTTTAGGCGCTTTTAAGTACTATGATTTTTTCGCAACTTCGTTTCAATCGTTGATGGGGCAGATGGGACTTAAGGTCGATGTGGTGACCCTTTCGCTGGTGCTTCCGGTGGGGATTTCCTTTTATACTTTTCACGGACTCTCGTATGTGATTGATATTTACAAAAATCGTATCGAACCCGAACGAAATCCCATTACGTACGCCCTATTTGTGACTTATTTTCCACTTTTAGTGGCAGGTCCGATAGAACGTGCAACCCATTTGCTTCCTCAAATAAAGGTCAAACGCCAATTCTCCTACCCCTTGGCGGTTGAAGGGATACAACAAATCGTTTGGGGTTTATTTAAAAAAGTGGTTGTGGCCGATAATTGCGCTTTTTTTGTGGATGAAATTTTTAAAAATAGCAGTTCACTTTCAGGAGGAGAACTCCTTGGGGGCATGTTTTTGTTCTCCTTTCAGATTTATGGTGACTTCAGCGGCTACTCGGATATTGCGTTGGGAACCTCTAAACTTTTTGGAATTCAATTGCTTAAAAACTTTAACTTTCCCTATTTCGCGACCGATATTGCCGATTTTTGGCGCAAATGGCATATTTCACTATCGTCCTGGTTTCGGGACTATATCTATATACCGTTGGGCGGTAGTCAAGGCACCCGAATGCGTCAGCTGCGGAATGTGATGGTGATTTTTTTGCTAAGCGGTTTTTGGCATGGCGCCAATTGGACGTTTATCGTTTGGGGATTGCTGCATGCTTTGTTGTTTATTCCGCTTTTGCTCCAGCAACGTAACCGAAATACGGTGCATCAAACGGGTTATCGCTGGTCGGATGGATTTCGAATGCTGACCACTTTTGTGTTGGTGAGTATCGCTTGGGTTTTCTTTCGGGCCGATTCGCTCACCGATGCCGTGCATTATCTCACGCGAATGACCCAATTGTATCCTTTTGATTTTGACTTTTTCTATAAAAATGCCAAGTATACCTTGCTAACCGGAATTACCGTTTTGGCGCTACTTTACCTGCTAGTTCAAGAAGGGTATTGGGTGTTTACCAAACAAAGTCAACCTGTATTTTCACCGCGATGGACCCTTTGGGTTATCGTCATGTTGTTTGCTATGGGTACGTATCGCAATCAAATGAGTTTCATCTATTTTCAATTCTGATGCAAAAGTTTTTAAAGAAAATAGCGCTGTATGGTCTTGGGGCATTTTTGCTGGTCAACGTTTTGGCGATGGCGGTATTGTTCGGTTTGCGAAAATCCTCGTTTTATAAACCCTCGTATGTTGCTTCACATTACGCGCCCAAAAATTTAGATTATGTGGTCATCGGATCCAGTATCGGATTAACGACTTTAAACACCCAACGCATCGACAGTCTCACGGGCCTACAAGGGTTTAATTTAAGTATCGACGACACCTCTTTAAGCTCCAACTATTTGATGTTGCAGCATTTTTTTGCCCAAGGAAAAACGGCGAAGAATTGTATTTTGGCCGTAAGTTATTGGGATGCCAATAATGCGCAGCCCTCGTTGAACAATAATGATTATCGGTTTTTACCTTTTGTCAATGAATCCTATGTCCACGACTATTACGCCGAAATGGAGTCTGGATATTTCAAACCCCTCACGTTTTCGCAGTACATTCCAGCTATTGGGGTGGCCTATTACAATACCGAATTAATTGTCCCATCGCTTTTGGGTATGGTGCAACCCCAACGGAAGAATCGTTTTGATGCCCATGGTGATTATGCTTATCCGGGAGAAGGGATTTCCAAAAAGGTGCCTTTTAAAACCTTAACCCTTTTGTGGAAGAATCCGTTTTTACAACGTATCGCCGACTTATGTGCACAGCATCAAACCCGTTTGATCGTCTATCAAGCGCCGCAGTACCACACCCAAGTCGTAATGCAACATCCTGATTACCGTATCCTAAATCATTCGCAATATCTTTCCGAGGCGAAGTATTATTACGATGCTATACACGTGAATTACCGTGGTCGTCTAGCGGCTACTGATGCGCTCGTCAAGGCGATTAACGAAGGATGCTTCCAAAAATAATGGCTATATTTGGAGCGATTCATTTTCAAATGTCAACCCTCGCATGATGCATATTGGTTTTATTTCTATGGAATTTCCGCACCCCCGTGTTGGGTCTTCTGGCGGCATTGGAACCAGTATTTATAACCTTGCCAAAGGACTTATCGCAAGGGGACATAAGGCTACCGTTATTTTATATGCGCAAAAAGAGGATGCTGTTTTTGAAACAGAGGGCATTACGATTTATATGGTGAAAAATGTGGTTGTACGAGGTATTTCATTATATTTTTCTCAAAAAAAGGTAGAAGCTCTTCTAAATCAATTGCATGCTGAGGGAAAAATGGATATTGTGGAAGTACCCGATTGGACAGGTTTTTCGGCTTTTGTTCAACCCAAAAAATGTCCTGTCATCATAAAGTTGCACGGCAGCGACACATACTTTTGCCATTTGGAAAACCGAAAAATGAAATTTAAGAATCGATTTTTAGAAGGTCGCGCACTACGCAAAGCCGATGGAATCATAGCGGTTAGTGATTTCACAGGTCGAACCACCAATGCTTTGTTTGGATTACAGCGGTCGTATATGGTTATTCATAATGGGTTGGATACCCAACAGTTCACCCGTGTACCCCAAGCAGCAAAAACCAAAACCATAGTGTATATAGGGACCTTAATTCGCAAAAAAGGGATGATGGAATTGCCGCATATTTTTAATGCTATTTTCCAAAACGACCCCGAGGTAAAGTTGGTGTTGGTGGGAACCAATGCCTTAGACATCAGTACCCAATGGCAACCTACTTGGGATTTAATGCAGCCGCTTTTTCACCCCGATGCGTTTCAAAATGTGCACTATGTAGGGGCTGTCCCTTATGAAGCCGTGCAAGGCTATTTGGACGAGGCAGCGGTGTGTGTATTTCCCTCTTTTGCCGAAGCACTTCCCGTTTCCTGGATTGAAGCAATGGCGATGGGAAAAGCCGTGGTGGCCTCCAATATTGGCTGGGCTACTGAAATTATAACCGATGGCAAAGATGGCCTTTTGGCCGACCCTCGGGATCATGTTGCTTTTGCCCAACGTATTTTATCCCTACTTCAAAACCCAGAAAAGGCTGTAAATATTGGTAAAGCCGCCCAAGAAAAGGTGCGACACATGTTTCAACTGGATACTATAGCAGCCCAACACGAAGCATATTACCAAGCTAAAATCCATGCCAAAAATTAAAACACTTTTTGTACGATCGCTTTCTTTTTTTGATTTTAATCGTATAGGCTAATCCCCTAGAATTCCCTACATTTGTGGGAATTTGAACGATTTTTGAAACATGAACTTTCAAACCTATACTACCACAAAAGGAGAAACGCTTTACTACTTGGGGCAACCCGATACGACTAAGTTGGAGGCGTTGGCAGAAGGTTATGGTGATCTTTGGCATGCGTCTTTTGACCAAGGATTTAAAAATGCTTTTTCCGATATAGTCTACCAAGCCGTAGTATTCTTCTGGTTTGTCAGTGATTTTGACGATTTGGATCAATGTGTAAGTTGGCGTATCAATCCTGACGCGTTTGTGGTGCGGAAGTCGGTTTGGGACACCTTGCAAGGATTTGATACCAACTATACCAATCCTGTTATGGCGGCCTTCGATTTCGGATTCAATGCGTTACGCTATCAAGGAGCGATTCCGATGTATGTGAAAGGACTTTTTCCCGTGGCACCACAAGCGACTCCAAAAATTAGTCGTCAAGACCGTTACGATTTTTACCGTCGTAATTTTATTCCTTCCCATGCGGTGTACATGGCGCTTCGAAAAGGGTGGAATCCCTTGGAGTGGTGGGCCTTGGCGAAAGCAAAATCCCGTCTTAACCTAAAAAAAGACATGCCGGTCATTCCGCCCAAACCATTAGAACCCATTCAAGGAAATCCTACGGTGAGTTATATTATCCCCACGATGATGCGTCAAGATTTTACGCTAAATTTGTTAAGCGATTTAAAGCAACAAACTTATCTTCCGACACAAGTTATTGTGGTGGATGCCACTCCCGAAAATGCGAGAGATTCATCGTTATACCGCCCTGAAGATTATCCGTTTGAGGTGATTTTCCGTTGGCAAACGACCAAAGGAAGCTGTCGGGCTCGCAATGAAGCCATTGCTTTATGTACGGGGGACTTTATCATTTTTGGAGATGACGATATACGCATACCTCCTGATTTTGTAGAAAATCATATTCGTTTGTTGCAAACGTACGGCGCGGGAGCAGCCAATGGGTTGGATATTCGTGCCGACCACCAGCAACAGGACCTAACCGATTTAGCCCATAAATTGCAAAATTATAAAGGACAACGCTGGTTAGTAGGTTGTGCTGCCACTTTCAATAACGCCAATTCCTGTGTGCTTCGCAAGCATGTGCAAACCCTAGTCGGAAACGACATCAATTTCGATGGGGGCTATGGCGAAGACAGTGATTTTGGATTGTCCCTGACGAAAATTGGCGTTGACGTGTTGTTTAATCCTTTTTCGACCAATTTACATTTAAAACCCCCGATGGGAGGGTATCGTTTTTGGGGCAGTCAGGCGAAGTTGATGGGGAAAAAACGCAAAGCCCAACCCTGGGAATTGGACACGCCAGTAAAATCCATTCGTCCTGTGCCTAGTCCTACCATCATGTACCAATTACACAAGCATTTTACCGCCGAACAGCGCAAAGAATACTGGGTAAAATACTTTGTTTTTTATCTTTTCAAAGGAAAATTTTGGACGTTGCCCATGCGTATATTCTGGTTGCCATTGCGTATTTTGCAATACCGAAAATCGGTTTTTTATGCTAAAAAGTTAATGGCTTTAGGCAAACGAACACAGTGATATGATCGTTTCGGTTATTTGGGAAAAACAAGGGATACGTCGGAAATTGGATACCGCGTTACACGGGTTGCAATGGCAGCCTGAAGGCTTCGTTGTGACCGATTTTTCTGAATCCTGTTTGTTGGAGTTTGTTTTTGATTCTCCCTTAAAGGCCTTTCAAAATCACGCCTACCGCTGGGAAGATTTGCCCCAACAACACCCCGTCTATTGCGGTTTGATGGTGCCCAAAGTGGTGCGATTGGCCAATGGGCAACTGATTCAAGCCACTATTCAAGGCGGTCATTGGGAACTCCATGCGCGCTACCCTAATCGTTTGCGTTGGTGGTTTTATCCCGAAAAGGCTCAGGTGCTAACCCGTTACACTGGAATGCGTCACGAGCGCCAATTGGAGTCGGTGGCGGGCGTTATGCCTTTACCAGCGCTTCCAGGCTTGCTTTTTTCTAGACAATTTGTGTCGTGGAGCAGGGCGTCTATTCCGTTTGCTGCCACAGCTTGTTTTACCGATCACTGTGATTTTGATACGCCCGAAAATTTGGAAATCCAACGCGAATTCCTCCGAGAATGTGGTATTCGGGTGACCAAAGGAATGTTTTTACACCATTTCTCCAAGCGTGAGGATAATGCTTCTTGGGAACGGGATGAGGCTTTATTGCAGGCATGGGCTAACGACGGGCATGAATTGGCATGTCACTCGTTGACCCAATCGATTCGGGACAAGGAAGCCGCTTTTCAGGAATTTGAAACAACCATTCCCCCGGTCCCCATGCCCACTTGGATTGATCATGGCTACCAACCATACAATGTGTCGTTGTATGCCAATGAAGGAAAAAGTGGTTCTTGGTTGGGACAACAATTGTCCGTCAAAAAAATCGTCAATCTATGGAATTATGTGGATTGTGGTACCGCCACAAAAGGTGTGATAAATCAACTTAATCCGCAGCATTTTACCTTAAAGACTTTTTATAAAGGAAATCAATCCCTTGGAATAGTCACCCGACTTTCTTTGCTCATCAAAGCAATTTTATTTCATTATTATGCCCAAGAATCCCTGATTCGTCAGTATAAATCGTTGGCTTCACAATTCAAAGAGTTGGTATTCCGTAGACAATGGCGACAGTTTCCCGAGTTTGTAAAGAAAATAGTACGCTTATCCGGTCCACTTTCAAGAGTAATCTTCGGTTGGCGTTCCCGTGCCAGCGAAGCGTTTCCCTTGGCTCGTTACCAAACCCTCTTTTTTGAATATACATTTGATAAACATCCCGTTGCTATTTTTCAAACTATCGAAATGGTCGATTTTGAACGCGCGTTGTGTCCCTCCAATGTCGACGATTTGATTATAGATAGTGGCGTTTTTATTGCTCATACTTATTTTTCGGTTCCTTTGGCTTACCACAGCGGTCGTCTTTTGTTGAATGACCAAACAGTAAACCCTAAGGTGTGCGTCAATTTTGAATATTTGGGTGATAAAATCCGCGAGCAAGTTGTATGGAATCCTACACTTGAAGAATGGATGACCTATGTCAAAGGATTTACAAAAACGGTACTCACCTGCGATGCTTCGGGCCATTGCGTAGTAGTGTGTGACGGTCAATTAAACTATCGCATAACAACATCATGATACAATTTCCTTCCACTACGGCTGATTTTGAAGCTTGGGATACTTTTGTGGAGCAGTATCCACAAGGCTCACATTTGTTGTATTCCGATTGGTTACATTCCTACCGGAACTACGGATTTCAAGCGGAAATTGGGGTGTATCAAACGGCGGGTGGAATTCAAGGAGGTTTCGGTGCTGTTATTGCCAAAGTGCTGGGTTTTCGATTTTATATTATTCCTTACGGACCTGTAGGCACAGCGCCCGAGGTTATTCAAGCCTGTTTGGATTCGGCTGTGAAACGTGCTCAAGCGGTGGGTGCCTGCATGATTCAGTTTACAATTCCCATGGGTACCAAATCTTGTCGCCCCATGTATCCATTCAATGAAAACTACATTCCTCATGAATTTCAAATGGGAAATGCTTTCAAGTATGTGTACTCCTGTCCGGGATTTAATTGGGTGGACCTCTCGGGTCAAAAAACAATTGAGGGTTTGATTGAATCCTTTCCTTCGGCCTCTTTTCGTCGGGATGTTCGTAGCGGGATGCGGAAAAACGAAAAACTTTCCTATGCCCTAACTCCTGAAGAAGTGGCTCAAGCCTACGCCTTATGTCAGGAAAATGCTGATGAAAATGGGTATCAAATTCGATCGTGGTCGGATATCGGTCCAACAATACTCAACTTGATTGGCAAAGAGAGATTAAAATTTTTGACCACCACATCGGACGGGCAACTCAAAGGCGCAGGATTATTTTTGAAAGCGGGACAGTATTACACCTTTGTCATGGGTGGCACTAAAAAAGAAAAGCCCCCCCGACATACAGGGCATTATCTTCAAATGAAAGTGATAGAAATGGCGCTTCAAGAGGGAATGGATGGCTACAATATTTCATTGGGGGGATCCGAGGGAGTTAAAGCGTTTAAAGGAAGTTTCGTTACAGTTCCCTACTATTTTCATGATGGAACCTATTACCGTGTACTGAAACCGATTCGCTTTAAAATTTTTCGTTACTTTGACACTTGGATAAAACCCTATAAAGGACACATTGCAAAACTTTTAAAACGGATAAAAGGATAAAATGAAGATTGAAAATAAAGAATTCTGGGAGCGTGAAGACGTGATTTATTCTCAGGATAAGACGGTAGATAATACGTCCAATTATGAAGCGTATTTGTATGAAAAAGCAGTAGCTTATTTTCAAGCACAACAAATTTCCATTCAACAGGCTAAAGTGTTTGGATGCGGGACAGCTCGTGAGGTAAAAGGGCTTTTAGAGTTTATGGATATTCAGAAAATCTATGCTACGGATATTTCTGAAAATATGATTGCCAAAGGGAGAGAAAATATCCAACGTTGGGGATTCTCCGATAAAGTGACACTAGGCGTTCAAGATGCGGTAACCTATACGGCTCCCGAGGCAACCTATGATTTGGTTACCTTGATGAGTTGTATTCTCACCTTTGTGGCTACACAAAAAGAACGCTATGCTCTTTTTCAAATGGTGCATCGCATTTTAAAACCCAACGGTTGTTTAATTGGTGTCGTTCACAATCAAGTGGGTACTCCCCAGAAAACGGTGTATTTCTGGTTACGCCGACTGTTCAAACCGTTTCTCCGCAATGAGGTAGGCAATCGTAATACCGGGTTTTATGGGTTTAATATAAAAGGTTATTATTTTTCTAAAGAAGGATTGTATGATCATTTGAAAGATAACGGTTTTCAAAATATAGAAATAAAATCGCTTTCGGACTTATACAAAGAAATGGGTGTTCCCTACAACCGATTGAAAGGCTACAACAATTTAATCTTTTTTGCAACAAAGTAACACATTCAGCAGGCATGAGTATTTTAAAATACTTTAAAATAAAAACCATTCATATGTATGTTTATCATCGCGATAAGTCTCATGTAGTGAATTTGCCTGAATTGGAATACACTTATCATATTGAGCAAAATAAAAAGCATCAAACCACTTACCGAATCAAAAAAGACGGTTGTACTATACATGAAAGTACCGTTTACAAGCGGCTTCACTTTTTAGGAATCATTGATAAGCAAGGGCCGACAATAGGTAATTGCTTTACACATGATGATTATCGTGGGCAAGGGATTTACCCGGCCATGCTTAATTTAATAACAAATAAACTTTTGGTGGAAGAACAAATCCCCGAGGTTTTTGTAATTGTGGATGTCCACAATATTCCTTCCATTAAAGGCATTGAAAAGGCGGGTTTTACCTTGTATGCCACCGTAAAAACCAAGCGATTTTTATTTTTTTATATCAATCAAGAAGTCCATTATGACGCTTAAGGTTACCTTAATCATTTGCACCTACAAACGCGCTGAAAGTTTGCATCGACTCCTTCAAACGGTACGCACGCAATCGAAGCATCCCGATGCTATTCTCATTATTGACGGTTCACCCGACGATCAAACCGAAGTCATGTTGCAAGCGAATCCGATTAACAATCTTGTTTATTTTCGAGTGACCCCAGAGCAACGCGGTTTGACCAAGCAACGCAATTTTGGGATTCAGCACGTGGAGCCCCAAACCGATATTGTTTGTTTTTTGGATGACGATGTTTTGTTGGAGCCCACCTATTTTGAGGCTTTGACGCAAACTTATGCGGTTTATCCTGAGGTGTTGGGCGTGGGAGGTTTTATTACGAATGAAACGCAATGGATTCCGATGCAAGCTAATGAAACCCTTAGTAACGCATGGTTTGCCTTTGACGGGTGGAAACGGAACGAACCTTTACGGAATAAAATTCGGCGCAAACTAGGCTTGGATGCCGATGTGCCTCCGGGATGTATTCCGATGTTTTCCCATGGACGCAGTGTGGGATTTTTACCACCGAGTGGAAAAATTTATCCCGTGCAACAATTGATGGGGTGCTCTTCTTCGTTTCGGAAATCGGTTTTTGATCGCCTACAATTTTCGCATTTTTTTGAAGGCTATGGTCTCTATGAAGATGCCGATTTTACTTCGCGTCTTTCGAAGTTAGGCCCTTTGTATGTCAATACCGAAGCACGATTAAGTCATCACCACGATTTTTCGGGTCGCCCTAATGCCTTCAAATACGGACGTATGGTTGTGCGAAATGGTTGGTATGTGTGGCGTGTGTATGCACCACAACCCGGATGGCGCAACCGCGTGAAATGGAATCTCATCACAGGCGTATTGATAGCCATACGATTTAGTAATATCTTTACTGCCACCAATAGCATGGACTGCCTTCGGGAGACGCTCGGTCGACTTACGGGGTGGTTTAGCCTTATTGTACATAAACCCAAAATTGAACATTCATGATCGCTGACGCTATACTTAAATCCCTTGTTCACCCCAAAACAAAAGCTTCAGTTGCGACCGTTGATTCCGATATGATTCGTTTTACGGACGGTCATAGCTTACCGATAATCCAAGCGCGTCCTATTTTACTTTCGGAAGATTCCTTATTTACCATCGAGGGTATTTTACAAAATGCAGCCACCACGCAAGAAGCTACTTTTATTGACACCCAAGGTTCAATGAAAAATTATCTCCGCAAACGAGTGCTCCCTTCTTTAGCCAAAGATTTTCACATCGGAAAGCGTTACCGCGAATTGGCCCAAACGGTCAATGCACAAGGGGGGCGCGTCCTCGTCATTGGTTCAGGAGATAAGGTTGTTTATTATAAAAATCTTTTTCATACATGTGAGGTCGTGTGCAGCGACGTGCATTTACAACTGGGTGCCGATTGTGTCATTGATGCGCATGAAATTCCTTTTCCCGATGCGTTTTTTGATTTGGTGTTTGCGGCCCAAGTTTTGGAACATACCATGAATCCCTGGAAAGTGACTCAAGAAGTGCAACGCGTGACCAAAATAGGGGGTCGTATTCAAATAGAAGTCCCTCAAAATTATCCATATCACGGGCAGCCTTATGATTTTTTCCGATTTACTTTCACAGGATTACGGGTTTTGTTTGAACAGTGTAGCGTAGCAAAAGCGTCAATAACCGAGAGTAATGCTGCGATGGTTGGGGTTACATTGGGCAATTATATGATGAATTTATCGGCACAAAAATACTACCGTCAGGGAGCACTTTTCCTCTCACGTTTTTTGTTTGGATGGCTAAAATATCTCGATCGTTTTACCTTACACCAACGTTCGGTTTCTTCTCCCAAGGGATATGCTTTTACCTTTTTAAAAGATGGTGAAGTGCGGAAGGGAGCTGCGTTATTGGAAGAATATTACGCATTAAAACCTTGATGATTCCATGAAAACGGTAGTCGTTTCTTCTGCTCCGCTCATTCAAAAGGCTGATGGTTGGTATGCCTACAGTCCGTATGTACAGGAATTGGAGTTATGGGCAAAATACGCTACCACAGTCACAATGGTTTGTCCCGTTTGGTCAGATACAAAAGGTACTTTGGTTGCTCGACTGTCATTCTCTCCTGAACGGGTGATTTTTCTACATGAATTTAATATCAAAACACTGCAGGGTGTCTTGCGGGCACTTTTCTTTTTAATCCCTAATCTTTGGAAATTGTACCGCGCCATGCAACGGGCTGAACATATTCATTTGCGTTGCCCAGGAAATTTATCATTATTAGGTTGTGTAGTGCAATCCCTTTTTCCCAAAACCTATAAAACCTGTAAATATGCGGGTAACTGGGACCCCCAAGCGGCTCAACCCATTGCATACCGTTGGCAAAAAAAACTGTTATCCCATACCCGTTTTACCCAAAATATGCGTGTTTTGGTTTATGGGGAATGGCCTCGAGCAAGTAAAAATATCGTCCCTTTTTTTACGGCGAGTTATTTTTACTCCGAAATTCTCCCCGTTCCAGATCGATGGGAGCGTCGTCCGTGGCATGTGGTTTTTGTAGGTACCCTTGGCGCAAACAAACGGCCGATGTATGTAGTGCAATTGGTGGCAAAACTACGAGAGCGTGGTGTTCCAATGACCTTAGCACTTTATGGGCATGGGGCTGAATACGATCGGATAACACAGTTTATTCAGGAGCAAAATTTGTCGGAGTGGATTGTTTGCTATGGCAATCAACCTCGCGAGGTAATTCAACAAGCGCTATGTGATGCTCATTTTTTATGTCTTCCGTCGCAAAGTGAAGGTTGGCCCAAAGCCGTGGCTGAAGCTATGTTTTGGGGAGCTATACCGTGGGCTACGTCTGTTTCTTGTGTGCCCCAAATGTTGAATGAAGGACGAAGAGGTCTCATCTTGACGTTGGACATAAACCGCGATATTAAACATATTCAACAAGGGTGTGCCGATCCGAATGCTTTGCGTCAACAATCCCAACAAGCGATGGAATGGTCACGGCAATATACTTTGGACGCTTTTGAAATAGCCATCCGTAAATTGATGCAACCATGAGGATATTGCAGTTCATTGATACGTTAGAAACAGGAGGTGCCGAACGTATGGCGGTTAATTATGCCAATGCTTTGCATCAAGCAGGCGATTTTGTGGCGTTGGCGGTAACTCGAAAAGAGGGGCCTTTGCGCGCTGAATTGCAACCCGAGGTGCCTTATCTTTTTGTGCAAAAAAAAGGAATGATTGATATTCCGGCTCTTTTTCGCGTGAGATCTTTTTGCAAACGCCATAAAATAGAATGGATCCACGCGCATTCCAGTTCGTTTTTTTGGGCTGTTTTGTTAAAATTTACCTTGCCACGATTGCAAATTATTTGGCATGACCACTATGGATTAAGTGAGTTTCCTGAAAAGCGGACACTTTATCCCTTACGTTTTTTTTCCTTATTTTTTTGGGGGATTCTTCCCGTGAATCATAAGTTAGCCGAATGGTCCCAACAGCGCTTATGGTGTAAAAATATTCAGTATTTTCCCAATTTTTCATTCCCTTCAATCCAAGAAAAAAAAGTGACTTCCTTGCATGGTTGTGCTGGGAAAAGGGTTTTGAATCTTGCCAATTTACGTCCCCAAAAGAATCAGCTTCTATTATTGGATGCTGTAGTGCAAATTCGTGATGCGTTTCCCGATTGGACCTATCATTTGGTAGGGAAAGATTTTAACGATGAATATGACGCAAAAATAACTACTTTTATCCACGACAATCAACTGGAATCGGTGGTATTTCGGTATGGGGCATGTCCTGATACAAATTGGATTTTTCAACAAGCTGATCTCATGGTGTTGAGTTCCGATTCGGAGGGGTTGCCCGTTTCCTTGTTGGAAGCTGCCAACTATCACTTACCTATTGTTGCAACAGCCGTAGGGGAGATTCCAGTCATCATTAACTCTGGTAAAACTGGAGTATTGGTGCCTCCGGGGGATGTTTCATCATTAGCTAAGGCATTATCAGCACTTATGGCCTCACAGGAAATGCGACAAGCTTATGGAGATGCTTGGCATCATGCTGTAAAAGAAAGCTTTTCGGCTACCGCAATTATACAACGCTATAAAAATTGGACTCGTGTTTAAGTTTTTAGAACAAAAAGAACGGAATTATCTTTTACTCATCCTCGTGCATGCGTTGTTGGGTGTACTGATTTATTACAATCTTTTTATCTCTAAAATTTACGGTATACTCATCTTTGTCGTGAGTTTGTATTTTATTATAAAAACGCGTAATCGGAACAATGAAGTGCTCTATGCTTCAGCTTATCTGGTAGGAAGTGAAGTATTTCTTCGGATGACTGAGGGTAATCCCAACCATGAATTTTCTAAGTATGGTATCATTCTTTATGTGACTATCGGAATGATTTATAGTGGGTTTTCCAAAAATGCGATACCGTATTGGATTTTCCTGATTTTATTGGTGCCGGGACTGATTTTAGGTGCCCAAGAGTTGGATTTGACCACACAAAATATTCGAAAAACACTAGCGTTTAATATTTCAGGTCCTATTTGTTTGGGTATTACCTCACTGTATTGTTACAACAGGAAACTCACCTTTCCTGAGATGAACAATATCCTACTCATGGTAGGTCTCCCTATGGTTGCTTGTTCCACCTACTTATGGTTGTTTACACCCGAATTGAAAGAGGTTTTAACCGGTACGGGTTCCAATGGAGAAACCTCGGGTGGATTTGGTCCCAACCAAGTATCAACTGCCTTGGGCTTGGGGATGTTTGTATTCCTCTCCCGACTTTTTGTAGCCTCCAAAACCAAAGTCTTATTTTTAATTAATCTAGTACTTGCGCTCAATATTTCCTACCGTGGTTTAGTAACGTTTTCCCGCGGCGGAATGATTACAGGATTTGCCATGTTGGTGATTTTGTTTGCTTTCATGTATTTAAATTCCAGTAAACGCGGCCGTTTAAAGATGATATACTTTGGGGGAATTATGGCGGTTATTCTCACTTCGGTTTGGTTTTATACCGAAGTGCAAACGGGCGGATTAATTGGACTCCGATACGCCAATAAAGATGCCCTCGGTAGGGAAAAAGAAAGTAAATTCACCGGTCGGGAAGAAATTGCCGATAGTGAAATCAATGCTTTTTTGAATAATCCTTTTTTTGGTGTGGGGGTTGCCAAAGGTACTGAAATTCGCTTGGCTGAGACAGGTCAGGTTATCGCCTCCCACAACGAACTCACCCGAATGCTGGGCGAGCATGGCTTTTTCGGTTTGTTGGGATTGGTTTTGTTGGTGATGACCCCTACCATTTTGTTTTTGGGGAATAGGCAACACGTATATGCCTTCTGTTTTGTAATCTTCTGGCTATTAACTATTAACCATGCTGCCATGCGAACTGCCGCCCCTTCATTTATTTATGCATTATCATTACTTAAAGTTTACCTAATTGACCCCAATGAAATTACTCTACATCGGGAACAAACTGTCTAAACATAATCGCGGACAAACGGTTATGGAATCTTTGGGTCCCGATTTGGAGCGGGAGGGTTTTACGGTTCGGTATACTTCCGATAAAAAAGGCTTACTGTGGCGATTTCTCGATATCGTATGGTCAGTGATGCGCTATGCCCGTAGCTCCGATTATGTGCTTATTGACACCTACAGCACCTGGAGTTTTTATTATGTGGTGGTTACCGCAACGCTCTGTCGTCTTTTTCAGGTGCCCTACATTTCTATTTTGCATGGAGGTCATTTGCCCAACCGTCTTCAAAAATGGCCCCGACTTTCTCGTTGGGTGTTTGCCCATGCTTATGCCAATGTAGCGCCCTCAGGCTACTTGTATGCCGTATTTAAGCCTTTATTTTCACAAACGATCACCATTCCCAATGCGATTCCAATTAAAGATTATACCTACCAACCGCGTGATACTCGAACACTTCATTTGCTTTGGGTACGTTCGTTGGTCCCTTTGTACCATCCCGAAATGGCATTACAAGTTTGTGCCGCATTGCAACATTACCACCCGTGTACACTCACCATTATCGGACCTGATCCACAACAGCGTAAACCTGAACTCGAAGCTTTGGCAAAACAATGGGGGATCTCGGTTATTTTTACGGGAAAACTTACTAAAGCCGAGTGGCATCAAAGGGCAACGTCGAGTACTATTTTTCTTAACACAACCCGTGCCGACAATACACCTGTGAGTGTCATCGAAGCGATGGCGTTGGGATTGCCAGTGGTGAGTACCCATGTAGGTGGACTACCGTATTTGATTACACCGCATGAAACTGGACTCTTGGTGCCTTCTGAAGATGTTCAGGCGATGACAGAGGCGGTTTTGCATCTTCATCAGCATCCAGATAAAGCCCTAAAAATGGCTGAAAAGGCGCGCGCTCAAATGGAAAATTTCGATTGGTCAGTGGTAAAAGAAGCATGGATAAAACTATTAAAATCGTAGACTTTCTTTTCAGAATTTGTAACTTGCACTCGTAATAAGGAACTTCTAAATGAATAGCAACAAGAAAATACATTTTGAAATTTCCGAACGGAAATTATTGCTACGCTTGTTTGATACATTGCTAGTTATTATACTGCTTTACATCATCAGCTCGCTTTTTGATTTCCGTTATTTTACATTTTCCAAAGACAACTTTATTTGGTCGGTCGTTTTGGCGGTCTACCTCAATATTTTCAGCTCGGTGTTTGAAATGTACAACCTTCAAGTGGCGAGCAACCAGTTTCAAGTGATTCGAAGCATTGTTTTGACGACCTCGACGACCGTTTTGTTTTACTTGTTGACCCCAATTTATACCCCTGTTTTACCCTCAAATCGAATTCAAATTATCATTTTCTTCCTGTCGATTTTTACCACATTACTGCTTTGGCGGTTGTTTTATGTGTTTTTTCTAGCTTCCCATCGTTTTGTCAAAAAAGCGATTTTGGTTTGTGATCAAGAGCATTTGGATGAATTGATTTCAGGGATCGAAAGTGTTGATCCCCATTATAAATTTATTGCCTTTGTGAATTCCGATGAAACGGAGGCCGACAGTGCGAAAACCTTTTCCATTCGCCGAATTCCCTCCCAAAATCTCGAAGCTTTTGTACGCAAAACCTCTATTTCTGAATTGGTTATAGCCACCCAAAAAACCGATGGAATTACGGTAAATCTCTACAATCAATTGATTCATTTGCTGGAAAACGGTATCATCATTCGTGAATACACACAAGTGTATGAAGACAGTACAAAGCGCATTCCCGTGCAATATGTTTCCCGTGATTTTTATCGGTATTTCCCTTTTAGTCGAAGCAATCAGAATCACTTGTATTTGCTTTTCTCAAGAATTTTTGATGTGCTTTTTTCGGTGATTGGTCTCCTATTAGGTCTGGTGTTTTTTCCGTTAATTCTTTTTGGGAATCTCTTTGGTAATCGCGGACCGCTGTTTTACACCCAAGAACGAGTGGGTAAAAACGGAGAAGTCTTTCGCATTTATAAGTTTCGCACCATGGTCAATAATGCCGAAGCTAACGGGGCTGTTTTTACCACTGCGAATGATACTCGAATTACGGCTTTTGGAAAGTTTATGCGCAAAACGCGCTTGGATGAATTTCCCCAATTTATCAATATTCTCCGTGGCGATATGTCGATTATTGGTCCTCGTCCTGAACGCCCTGTTTTTGTGCAGCAAATTGCCGAAAACATGCCCTTTTATGAAACCCGTCATGTGGTGAAGCCCGGTTTAACCGGTTGGGCCCAGGTCAATTACTCCTACGGCGATTCCATCGATGATAGCTTGGTGAAGTTGCAATACGATCTATATTACATCAAACACCGCAGTATTTTCTTGGATATCAATATTGTGATTAAAACCTTCAGTACGATTTTATTCTACCGCGGGCAGTGATTTTTTACGAATCTGTTGCAAACGAATCCGCAGCAATAATACATGGGCTATTACAAAAGGAAGCATCAACAAAAGATGGGGTTTATTGAATAGGAGCACAGCATAGATGCCCAACGCCACCAATCCTATACCTATACATCGCACCAAGGCTTTTAACGAACGGACAAACGGGAGTACAACGTATAAAGGATTGAACAATAAGGCGTTGTAATTCCATAACACTTCTTTGTGATCTGAGTATAATCCTATTAAAACCAGAAAAATTCCTAATCCACCGGTCAAAAACCAATATACATTGTAGATCCAAGCACGGCGACTCAGTAAAACCGCGGCCAAAAATAAGATCACCACAAAAATGCTATTCCAAAAGGAGAAAGCTATCGTTTTGGGCTGTCCTTCCACCCATTTTTTCTCTTCAACAACGATGGGTTTCCCATTGATTTTTGTTTGGTTGAGACTGTGCATTAATTCAATAGGTAAAAACATCTGGGTGGCGGCTGCATCGGTTTTCGCCCCAAATAAAATACTAATACCTAGTTTAAAATAAAAATGATCGTTAAAATAGGGGTACAATAATTCCCGATATGAAATTGAGGTATCGTCCACCTTTTGCAAAACAGGTTTCCCTATCACCGCATTGATTTTTTCATAGACCATGGTTGTACAATTTCGGTCGATGAATTTGTAAGTATAATAACGCTCGTCGGAATACAACGATTGGTTAAGCACTGTAAATAAGGAGTTGACTTGCTCGGGAGTGAGTCGTAAGGTTTGTTCAACCACTTCCCTTTCGCTCATTTGGTATTCCATCAAAAAGTCGGGAAAAGCATAGGCGGCAACAAAATATTGCAAATCGCCTTTGACAAATTTGAGGTAAAAATTGGGCGTTTGAAAATCAAACATCCCGTAATTATAAACGATATCCAGATTTTGTATCGTGTCTTCAACCCGCAAAGCGGTATGTCCGAAGGTAGTGTACAATTCCGAACCACGGTCACAGGTTAGCACACTTATTTTTGCGTCTTTAGAGAGGGTAGGAGTCTGTCCTAGTAGCACTAGGGGTATCCATAAAAACAACCAACGGAAGAGTGCCTTCATGTTATCGGAAAATGCTAAAATCAACTTTCACAGAAAATATATTGGAGTACAACGCGGCACTTTGGTCGCCCAAATCGGTGAGCGCATAATCAATTTGAATCCCTTTGTACTTAAATCCAATACCAATATTGGGCTGGAAACCAAGGCGACGACTCCCATCAATTTGGGTTACATTTTGGAAATTCCCCAATCCTGCACGAACAAAAATCAAGTCGGTATAGTTGTATTCCGCTCCCAAAGCAGGATCGATACTTACCACATCGGTAGCTAGAATATCATTAGTTTTGGTAAACTGCATGTTCAGGTTACCCGACACCCGCAGAAAGGTTTCGTTGTGCAAATCAAATTCACGCGAGACCCCAAACTGTGCTTTCGGAGCCGTAATTTCGGTGCTTTCAGGGAGCTCCTGATTTTGTCCCGCTACCGCACCTTGAATGCTTTTGAACGCCTCTTCATTGATAGCCCACACATTGTAAGTGGTTGTAATATCCCGAACCATGAGGCCAAAATTCCAATCGTCACGGTCCCATTGCAATCCCAAATCAAAACCGAATCCCCAAGAATTGGCAAAATCACCAATCGTACGTCGGATGACTTTTGCATTAATACCGTATTGGAATCCAGGGATTTTTAATTTACGGGCATAAGAGAGGGTAAAGGCGTAATCGGCGGTTGAGAATTTACTGATGCGGTTATAGTCAATGTTCCCTTGACTGTCAATCAATTGCGTAGTATTCAAAATATCATCGACACCAAAGCGAATGACCGAGATTCCCCAAGCGCTTTCCGTGTCGATGGGTTGGGCAAAGGCCGCGTAATCATATTGGGCGATATTGGCAAAATAACTGGCGTGCATCGCTGCCGCTTGTCCGTCTTCCAAATGGACCAAACCTGCAGGATTCCAATACACCGAGTTCACATCCTGCGTTTGCGCTACGACCGCATTGGCCATGCCAAAGGCAGCGGCATCTACTCCAATGTTCAAAAACTCATTGGAATATTTCCGTACCGATTGGCCAAAGGAAACCCCTGCAATCCAAAACAATACCCATGGAGCAATTTTTTTCAAGCGCAATTTTTTTTCAAAAGTAGCAATTTTCTAAGCGGTTTCCAACAAGCAAACTGTCGAAAACTACCCCTTTAAACGTGTTTGTTCATTCACTTATTGTGCTACCTTTGTGATTTAAATTCAAGTGCATGGCGTTGCTTAAATACCTTCCCAATTTTCTCACCCTTCTCAACTTGCTTTGCGGTTGCATCGCGCTAGTTCACGCGGCTGAATTCAATTTTGAAGTTGCCTTTTCTTGGGTGTGTCTCGGTATATTTTTTGACTTTTTTGACGGTTTTTTTGCGCGTAAGTTAGGCGTAGCCGGACCCTTGGGGGTGCAACTCGATTCGTTAGCCGATATGGTAACCAGCGGTGTTGTCCCCGGGTATGTTATGGTGTGTATGCTAAGTGGTCATGCGTTTCCTATGCCCATACATGGATTTTTTCCCTACATCGGATTCCTTATCACTTTAGGTGCTTGTTATCGCTTAGCCAATTTTAATATTGACACCCGTCAATCCGATTCGTTTATCGGCTTACCCACACCAGCCAATGCCTTGTTTATCACAAGTTTGCCCATAGTGGCGCATTTCCCTCCCGATGCATCATGGACCGTTGTGTTGCAACAGCCATGGGTATTAGTTGCCATCACCTTACTCAGTACTTGGGTTATGAATGCCCCCCTTCCGCTTTTTTCCTTAAAAATTAAAAAATTCAGTTTCAGTGCCTACAAATTGCAATTGGGTTTTGTAGCCTACTCCATATTTTTACTCATTGTATTAAAAATCGTCGCAGTGCCTTTGATCATCCTTTCTTATGTTATCGTATCGGTGTTGCATACGTTTTTTACCCGAACAGCGTTAGGAATGAAAAAATAGCATGGCTGCCACACCGCGCAAAAAATCACCCGCTCGTCGCAAATCTACTGCCGCCCCTCGTTTTTCATGGGTGAAAGTCCTTACTTGTGGATTTGTCCTTTTATTTACTTCAGGAGTAGTAATCCACTACCGTGATGCCCTTTTGTATTACTTCAGCTTCAAGTCCAAACACAGCCTCAAAGAAGATAAAGTTGCCGAAGCCCGTATTTTTCAAATTCTTCAAAAATACCCCGATTACTGTGTTGGTCTTGACGTTTCTGAATACCAAGGAAAAATCGATTGGGAAGCCGTCGATTCGCTTGAAGGACGCCCGATTCGGTTCGTATTCGTGCGCGCAACTTGTGGTCGTGACCGAAAAGATACTCAGTTTGAAACCAATTGGAATGGGGCAAAAAAGTACATTCGAGGCGCTTATCATTACTACCGACCCGATGAAAACTCATTGGAGCAAGCCCGAAAATTTATTGCGACCGTTGCCTTACAACCGGGCGATCTTCCGCCGGTGCTCGATATTGAACAATTGCCCGAAAATCAGTCCATGGAGCGCCTGAAAATAGGATTGCAAAAATGGCTTGATGCCGTTGAAAAGCACTGCCATCGAAAACCAATTATTTATTCGGGACAGCAGTATTATGAAGATTTTTTAAAAGAAGAATTTGCAGACTACACGTTTTGGGTAGCCAATTATAATTTCTTTGCCGAGACCCTGCAGCCGGAATGGTTGTTTTGGCAGTTTTCCGAAAAAGGTTGGGTCGAAGGAATTCCAGAAAAAGTCGATGTTAATTTGTACAACGGCACCCCCAAAATGCTCGATTACCTTGTACACCCTTAATCCAAAAACCAAACCGGAAGCAACAATAAGGCGAGCAAAAGCACTAAAGCAAGCACGGCCTTCGGATGCGCAAAATTTACCATCCATCCCATCCATTCTATCGGTTTGGGAGGGAAATACCGCGGGTTTTCCGCATTAAAATAAATCAATCCACCCCAGCGCCAATTTTTGGGATCTTCCATCCACGATTGATGCGTTTTTTTAGATATAGCGTTCATAGGATTCTTTTTTGGGCGTGCCCCCTCGGAGGCAATTCACCGATTCAAAGTTGTATCCAGATTCCTCGGGGTCAGGCTTTCCGCAGTATGCACCTCCCTAACGTCCGGTGGGTACTTGCTGCAATCCTTCACGCACTCCAGGAACCGCAACAGGGGGGTATTAAAATTCGAGTTTCTTTTTACGTAACTCAAAATTTTGACCCAAGTATACTTTTCGTACCATTTCATCGGCCGCCAACTCTTCGGGAACACCGGCTTTCAAGATACCTCCTTCAAACATTAAGTAGGTTTTGTCCGTGATGGCCAAGGTTTCTTGTACGTTGTGGTCGGTGATTAATATACCGATGTTTTTATTTCGTAATTGCGCTACAATGCGCTGAATATCTTCCACCGCAACCGGGTCAACACCCGCAAAAGGTTCATCCAAAAGAATGAACTTAGGGTCTGTGGCCAACGCGCGTGCAATCTCCGTACGACGCCGTTCTCCTCCCGAAAGCAAGTCTCCACGGTTGGTGCGAATATGTTGCAAGCTGAATTCATCCAATAAGCTCTCCATTTTTGCCTCTTGTTCCGCTTTCGAAAGTGAGGTCAATTGCAAAACACTCATGATGTTGTCTTCCACACTCAACTTCCGAAACACCGATGCTTCTTGCGCCAAATAGCCAATGCCGTGTTGCGCGCGTTTGTACATTGGAAACTCTGTAATGTTCAAATCGTCGAGGTAAATCGTTCCCGAATTGGGTTTGACCAACCCAACAATCATGTAGAAGGAGGTTGTTTTTCCAGCGCCATTCGGACCCAATAGTCCCACAATTTCGCCTTGGTTTACCTCCACCGAAATGCCTTTTACGACCGTTCGTTTTTTATAGGTTTTAATCAGCTGTTCAGCGCGTAATTTCATAAGTTAGCAAACGTTTAGGGGACAAGGTACTACTTTTTCATCGTGTTCATTGCCCAATAAAGTGTTAAATGATTAGGACTCTTGCGTTTCCAAAGCTTCCCAAAATTCGTAAGCACGACGCAAATGCGGAATCACAATGGTGCCTCCAACTAAAGTGGCAATTCCCATGGCTTCCATCATTTCGGCTCTTGAAACGCCTTGCTTGTAGGCGGTCTCCAAGTGGTATTTGATACAATCGTCGCACCGCAATACAGCAGAAGCGACCAATCCTAAGAGTTCTTTGGTTTTAACATCCAAAGCCCCCTCGGCGTAAGCGTTGGTGTCTAAATTAAAGATGCGTTTGATGACCAAATTGTTGTCGGCCATCAATTTTTCGTTCATTTTTGAACGGTAACTGTTGAATTCTTCTACGAGATTACTCATGCTTTTAATCTTCTTTTTTCTACTACAGCTGCAATAATTACACTGGCTTCAAATACCAAGAGCATCGGGATGGATACGGTAACCTGACTCACCACATCGGGAGGAG
The DNA here is from genome assembly GCF_040379285.1 of Flavobacterium sp. GTDB lineage: Bacteria > Bacteroidota > Bacteroidia > Flavobacteriales > Flavobacteriaceae > Flavobacterium. The sequence goes on from NZ_JBEILJ010000014.1 coordinate 40,833, forward strand.
TAACTATAGCGGCAATAATTAATACAATAACGATGGCATATCGACGGTATTTGCGCAAAAAAGCAACCGTAATTAATCCTAATTTAGTCAAAAAGTAAATAATCACCGGCAATTCAAAAAACAATCCACTGACCAAAACCGAACTCTTAATCATACTGATGTAGGATTCCAAATTGAATTCGTTTACCACTGCAGTACTTATTTGAAACGTGGATACAAAGTTGATGGTCATTGGGATAATCACAAAATACCCAAACAGCACCCCTAAAAAGAACAAAAGCGAGGATACAATGATAAAGGCTTTGGCACTTTTTCGCTCCTTTTCATACAATGCGGGACTGATAAAATTCCAAAATTGGTAAATGATATACGGAAAGGCCAAGATGAACCCGGCGGTAATACATATCCAAATAAAGGTATTAATTTGCCCCTCCATCGAGGTGTTTTGGATTTTAAAGTCCAAATCAGTAATGCAAATGTTCTCAGCAATACCTAAATACTTTGAGGCATCACAAAAAAAACGGTACGTGACAAATTCGGCTTTCGTAGGTCCGAAAATGACAGAGTTGAATAAAAAATCATTGACCATGTATGTGGCAAACGCCATAATTACCGTAGCTAACGAGCACCGTACCAACACCCATCGCAACTCCTCCAAGTGTTCCATGAAGGACATATCTTTATGTGCTTTTTTTGCCATCAGACGATGCCTTCTTTTAAAATATCATGCAAATGAATTACGCCAAGATATTGAGTGCCTTCTACCACAACCAATTGGGTAATTGCATACTGTTCCATCCGATTTAAAGCATCCACCACTAGCGTATCGGGTGCTATTGTTTTGGGGTTGATGGTCATAATATCTCGCGCTTTCCACCCCGTAATCGTTTCAGTTTTATTCAACATACGTCGAATATCCCCATCGGTAATAATTCCGATTACGTGTTCGTCTTCTAGCACGGCGGTGACTCCCAAGCGGCCTTCAGAAATGGACACAATCACTTGTTTGATATCCGAATTCGGTTCCACTACAGGACGATGAGCCGTATCAAGGAGGTCGTTTACCTTCAGTAAAAGTTTTTTTCCCAAGGCACCACCCGGATGGTACAATGCAAAATCTTCTGCGGTAAATTGTCGCATTTCAATCAAACAAACGGCGAGAGCATCGCCCATTGCTAATTGTGCCGTAGTACTGTTGGTGGGTGCCAAATTATTGGGGTCCGATTCCCGTTCTACCCAGGTATTTAACACATAATCAGACGCTTTCCCCAAATAAGATTCAGGGTTGCCAGTCATACCAATGAGTACATTGCCTTGACGTTTTAATAAGGGGGCCAATACTTTGATCTCGGGACTGTTTCCACTTTTGGAAATGCACAATACAGGGTCGCCCTGTTGCACCATGCCTAAGTCGCCATGAATCGCTTCGGAAGCATGGAGAAAGAGGGCAGGTGTACCCGTAGAATTGAGGGTGGCGACAATTTTTTGGGCAATGATGGCACTTTTTCCGATTCCTGTTATGACTAAACGTCCTTTGGTTTGAAACAGAAGTTCCACCACAGCGACAAAGGAATCATCCAGAAATTCAGCGAGTTTGGCAATCGAGACACTCTCTGATAGTAAGGTGCGTCGTGCACACTCGACTAAGGCTTCTTTCGTTATCAAAATGAAATGTTATAAAATTTGTACGTACAGAAGTTTATTGTATATTTATGCTTGCAAATTTAGATAAAAATACCTGTAACTAAAGAATGAATTCCAACGAAATTGACATCCACGCAGCGTTAAAGAAGTATTTTGGATTTTCCCAATTCAAAGGGTTGCAAGAGCGTGTGATTCGAAGTGTGATTGATAAGCAGAACACGTTTGTGATTATGCCTACTGGAGGCGGAAAGTCGCTATGTTACCAATTGCCGGCCTTGATTCAAGAAGGTACCGCTATTGTGGTCTCTCCCTTAATTGCTTTGATGAAAAATCAAGTCGATGCGATTCGTAGTTTGTCGGCGACCGAGGGTGTGGCGCACGTGCTTAATTCTTCCCTGAACAAAACGGAAGTTAATCAGGTGAAAAAAGATATTGCCACAGGTGTAACCAAGTTGTTATATGTGGCCCCAGAATCCCTCACCAAAGAAGAATATGTTGAGTTTTTACAATCCGTACCAATCTCTTTTGTAGCCATTGATGAAGCCCATTGTATTTCGGAATGGGGGCATGATTTCCGTCCTGAATACCGTAATTTAAGAGCGATCATTAAACAATTGGGGAATATTCCTGTGATTGGTTTGACGGCAACTGCTACGCCCAAAGTACAAGAAGATATACTCAAAAACCTAGATATGACGGACGCTAGCGTCTACAAAGCTTCATTCAATCGACCCAATTTGTTTTATGAGGTACGCACCAAAACTAAAAATGTGGAGGCCGACATCATTCGTTTTATTAAACAAAACAAAGGGAAATCGGGCATTGTTTATTGTTTGAGCCGCAAAAAAGTCGAGGAAATTGCGCAAGTATTGCAAGTTAATGGTATTAGCGCAGTGCCGTATCACGCGGGACTCGATGCAAAAACCCGTGCCAAACACCAAGATATGTTTTTGATGGAAGATGTTGAAGTGGTGGTGGCAACGATTGCTTTTGGAATGGGTATCGACAAACCCGACGTGCGCTTTGTTATTCACCATGATATCCCAAAATCGTTAGAGAGTTATTACCAAGAAACTGGTCGTGCTGGTCGTGATGGTGGTGAAGGCCATTGTATTGCCTACTATTCTTATAAAGATGTTGAAAAACTTGAAAAGTTTATGGCCGGAAAACCCTTGGCTGAACAAGAAATAGGATTTGCATTGCTGCAAGAAGTGGTCGCTTATGCAGAGACCTCCATGTCTCGGCGTAAATTTTTACTCCACTATTTTGGGGAAGAATTTGATGCTGAAACTGGAGAAGGCGCCGATATGGATGATAATGTGCGCAATCCCAAGTCCAAAACCGAAGCCCAAGCTCAAGTCAAAATGCTTTTAGAAGTTGTACGCGACACCAAACATCTATATAAGTCCAAAGAAATTGTCTTTACCCTTATCGGTCGGGTCAATGCCATTATTAAAGCGCATCGCACCGATACCCAACCTTTTTTTGGGTGTGGAAAAGCATTTGACGAGCGCTATTGGATGGCGCTGATTCGTCAAGTATTGGTCGACGGTTTATTGCATAAGGATATCGAAACTTATGGTATTTTGAAAGTGTCCGAAAAGGGACATACGTTTATCACCACTCCTCACTCTTTCATGATGTCGGAAGACCATGAGTACAGCGAAAGTGAGGATGAAACGATTGTAGCCGCTTCCAAAGCGACGGGTACTGCCGATGAAGCCTTAATGGCCATGCTGAAAGAGTTGCGTAAAAAAGTAGCCAAACAATTGGGGGTGCCTCCGTTTGTGGTGTTTCAAGACCCGTCCTTGGAAGATATGGCGCTTAAATATCCCATCACCATTGATGAATTGACCAATATTCATGGCGTAGGTGAGGGGAAAGCAAAAAAGTACGGAAAAGATTTTGTCGCATTGATTGCCCGTTATGTTGAAGACAACGAGATTATTCGTCCCGATGATTTGGTGGTGAAATCTACCGGAGCCAATTCCTCCAATAAATTGTATATCATTCAAAATATCGACCGAAAATTATCCCTCGAAGATATTGCCTCCGCCAAAGGCATGAATATGGATACATTAATGAAAGAAATGGAGCAGATCGTCTATTCGGGAACGAAGTTGAATATTGGATATTGGATTGATGAAATACTCGATGAAGACCAACAAGAGGAGATTCATGAGTATTTTATGGAGTCAGAAACTGATCGAATTGAAGATGCCTTACGCGAATTTGATGGCGATTATGATATTGAAGAACTTCGTTTAATGCGAATTAAATTTATCAGTGAAGTAGCCAATTAGGCATACACTACGCACAAGGTTTGGAACCGCAATTCAAGCAATTGAGTTGCGGTTTTTTTAATTTAATATTCAAAATTCATAATAATTTTAGGGCGTGCCCCTTCGGGTTGGGCCATTTGTTGCAAGTCCTCGCTTCGGTGCCCTACGCTGTGGGCTTCCCACGGCTGCCTGACTGCCGGTAGGCAGGTCCCTCACGCTAATGTGTGCTCGGTTCAACTTTAAATTAAACCTGCCAATCGGCAAAAAACCTGCCAATCGGCAAAAAAACCTGCCAATCGGCAAAAAACCTGCCAATCGGCAAAAAAACCTGCCAATCGGCAAAAAACCTGCCAATCGGCAGGTTCTACGTATAATTTAAAATTTAAAATTCATAATTCATAATTTTTCATTCATACACCTCACCCCGGTGTGGCTTCAACGTATCCCGTACGGCAATCATTTGCGATTCTGGGACCACCATGTAGGCGATGGCATGCATTTCATGAATAATTTCATAGCCGGTTATATCAAGAGGTAACTTTTCTATTTGGATATATTCCTTTAAATGAATTTCATGATGTTCTGCTGTTTTTGCCGCGGCAGGTCCCCTAAAATCCCAAATAAGTTTGATGTTGCGCATTTTTTTTGAAGTAAAATTACAAATTCATAAAGACCGTAATGATTTTCTATCCTATTTTTACCAAAAAAAATATGTTTCAAAGACTATTTTTTGTGGCGCTTATTGTTGTTCATGTTTCCTCAGCCCAAGAACTTACAATTGATCGCGCCAACGGTTTAGCTCGTTTGCCCTTAAAATGTTTGCAACAAGAGTATCCCAATAAATTAAATCAATTACTCCTCGATGCCAGCGAATTGGGTCCTCCCAAAACGTTACACCCTGCCTTTTACGGTTGTTTTGACTGGCATTCGGCCGTGCATGGACATTGGAGCTTAGTTTACCTGCTAAATCATTTTCCACAACTAGATAATAAAGCATTAATTCTCGAAAAATTACAAACCAATCTCAGTAAAGCCAACATTGAGGTAGAAATAGCTTACCTTTCCAAAAAGCATGAGAAATCGTTTGAACGAACCTATGGATGGGCGTGGGTGTTGAAGTTGCAGATGGAGTTAGAACGCAGTAATGATCCCGCCTTGAATGCTTTGGGGGTAAACCTCAAGCCGCTTTCTCAATTGTTGTGCGAGCGCTATATTGAATTTTTACCCAAACTAAATTATGCCCTTCGCGTGGGAACGCACACCAACACGGCTTTTGGTATGGCTTTGGCCTGGGATTATGCCTTTTATTCCAAAAATCTTGCCTTACAACAAAGTATACATAACAATGCGCTTCGTCTTTTTTTAAACGATCAAAATTGTCCCTTTGCATGGGAGCCAAGTGGAACCGATTTCTTGTCCCCTTGTATGGAGGAAATCGGATTAATGCAACGGATTATGGAACCCAATGCTTTTTTGAAATGGTTGAAAGCTTTTGCACCCAATTTATTTCAGAAAAAGTATAGTTGGGTCCCCGGAATGGTGAGCGATCGCACCGACGGTCATCTCGTGCATTTAGATGGTTTAAATTTTAGTCGGGCGTGGAATTTATACCGATTGAGTCAAGCTTTTCCCAAAGCGCTAGGACATTTGAAGGCAATTGCGCAACAACACCTTAGCTTTTCATTGCCCGCGATTGTAGATGGAAACTACGAAGGCGAACATTGGTTGGCGTCTTTTGCATTGTATGCTTTTGAAGCCCAAGGAACGTTAGAAAAGTAGTAATTTTGCCTCATGCCACGAGAACTTCAATTTCAAGTCACCCCCGAAGTCGCCGCACAACCTGAATTGCTTCAGCAACATGTTGCCCGTCTTATGCACGTTGGTGTAAAAGATATTCAACACGTTATCATTCGAAAACGGAGTATCGACGCCCGCCAACGCGCGATAAAAATCAACCTTAAAGCAATGATTTATTTCCAGGGAGAAGCCATCACCGAGGAGGAGGTTCGCTTACCCGACTACCCCAATGTGGCTCATAAAACCCCTGTAATTATTGTGGGTGCGGGTCCAGCGGGATTGTTTGCTGCCTTGCAATTGATTGAATTAGGTGTAAAGCCTATCGTGGTGGAGCGCGGGAAAGATGTTCGCGGACGCCGACGGGACTTGAAAGCCATCAATCGCGATCATGTGGTGGATGAAGATTCCAATTATTGTTTTGGCGAAGGCGGGGCAGGAACCTATTCGGATGGGAAATTGTATACGCGTTCAAAAAAGCGAGGCGATGTCGATCGTATACTGCGATTATTGGTAGGTTTTGGTGCTTCCTCCGAAATTTTGGTCGAAGCTCATCCGCATATTGGGACCAATAAATTACCCCAAATTATCCAAGATATTCGCGAAGCCATTATTCACTTTGGGGGCGAAGTAAGGTTTGAGTCTCGCGTGACCGATATTTTGGTGGCCCATGGCGAAGTACAAGGGATTGAACTCCATAATGGACAACGTTTGCAGGCGAAAAAACTGATTTTAGCAACAGGCCATTCTGCACGCGATATTTTTGAATTACTCCATAGAAAAAAAATTCTTATTGAAGCCAAGCCTTTTGCTTTGGGCGTTCGCGCAGAACATCCACAATCGTTAATAGATCAAATTCAATATTCCTGTGACTTTCGCGGGGACTTTTTACCGCCAGCGCCGTATGCGATTGTCAAACAAGTAAACGGGCGCGGGATGTATTCGTTTTGTATGTGTCCAGGAGGCGTGATAGCGCCGTGTGCTACAAGTCCCGGGGAAGTAGTAACCAACGGGTGGTCGCCCTCCAAGCGCGATCAAGCAACGGCCAATTCGGGTATCGTCGTTGAATTGCGGCTTGAGGATTTTAAACCCTTTGCCAAGTTTGGCCCTTTGGCCAGTATGGAATTTCAAAAAGATATCGAGCAGCGTGCTTTTCGTTTGGCGGGTCAAACCCAAAAAGTCCCTGCCCAACGCATGGTTGATTTTTCACAAAAGAAAAAATCGGCTGATCTTCCTAAAACCTCTTATGTTCCTGGTACGACTTCGGTAGAGTTGGGAGAGGTATTTCCTCCTTTTTTAACCCAAATTATGCGCGAAGGATTTGTGCAATTTGGCCATTCGATGAAAGGCTATTTTACCAATGACGCTATTTTACATGCTCCCGAGAGTCGAACTTCCTCACCGGTGCGGATTCCCCGTGATCCGATTACCTTAGAACATCTACAAATCAAAGGGTTGTATCCCTGTGGTGAAGGTGCTGGCTACGCAGGGGGAATTATTTCGGCGGCAATTGATGGGGAGAAATGTGCGCTCAAAATTGCGGAATCGTTGTGATATGAAGTTTATTGGTTTCTTTCTTGCAGTTTTTCTAGCCTTATTTTGTTTTCCAAAACGGACTATGAATTGCATTGCATTCGCCCCAGAAGACACCCTAACAATTGACTTTAAACCGTTCACTTATTCATCGGATTCCATTTATGCGGTAACTTATCTTCGGCAAATGAATGCTGATTCAACCCATGAGGTTCATTATAATGCGTTTAAATTTTTTAATGAGCATTCCAAAACGTTTCGTGTAGTTCACTTTTTTGGGGAGTATGTTGGTGGCTCAGGCGTCAATCCATCAACGGCCTGTTTTTTTTTTGTATAAAAACAAGATCACTGCTCAACCTTTTCCGGGTGAAGTTATTCGAGTGGATCAAAAGGCACCACATATTTTTTGGGTGTATTGTGATGAAAAGTCGCGGTTGAGTAGTCATGTAACCCTTTATGAAATGACTTTGAAAGATTCGGGGATCCTTTTTATTAAGCAACCGAAACCGTTGAAAAATTTCTTTTACGATTGTATCCAACAAAAAACAGTGCGCGCCACTGATTTACCGCAGATAATTCCACCTGCTAACGATGATGACTTTTTGGGCCTTTTAGGTATATCCAAAGATACTCTAGCACCCAACACTTATTACTGGCGTGCGGAACAACAATTTCTTGGGCGTTCGTTTGTGTATGACTCGTTGCAATATCTTGAAGGCTTACTGTATTACCGTCATTCTAATGGTGATCAATGCGATCAATGGGTTCGAATTGACAACGGAAAGACTTCCAAAGATATACTACTTGCCTCCCGTGCCGATGATCCAGAAGTTCGAATTTCAAGTTCGTTTTGCAATGATTCTACTTTTGTGCGAACGCAAGTAAGTCGCGAATTACAATCCGAGGGGTCACAATATACGACCTACGAGATTGATTCTACACAGATACGTTTTCATTACACTACGAAGTTCGATTTTCTGCTAGTGGATGAAGCAAAGTATTCATATACTCAAACCCAATGGACGCATGAAAATCAATGGGTGCAAACCATAGATGCTGTTGATACAAAACCCTTTAAATTGAATGGGTTGAACGTTTTGGGTAGATTTGAAAAGGTACGAGATCTAAAACAGTCACGCACGTATTTTCAGTATTCTGTAATTCTTATTTCTACTCTAAAAAGTCTGATTACTCTTGAAGTGCCCGAATTTCAAGGAACTATTTTTGACTGGGAAGTTACTGATCGTTGGGTCGACGTCAATTTGGATGGTTATTTGGATTTGCAGTGGTATGATCCCAATGCCTCGGGAAGTGCGGGGAGCTATTACCAAATTTATCTTTATCAGCCCCTCTTACAAACATTTTCGGTCAAGCCTTCAGAATTATCGGGGTATGATTTACAGGTTAATGCAAAACAACGTACAGTAACCAGTTTTGGTAAATCGGGATATTATAGTTTTCAAATAAACATTATGCACTTAAATGCTAAGTCCCAGATTGTATTAACGGAAACTTATCGCTGTAAGGAAATAGGACAGGGGAAACTCCAACTTCGCTACCAAAAACAAAACGCTAAAAAAATTCTCTACCAAAAATCAAAAGAGGTTTTGATAGAGAACTTTTCAAATCGGGAGTCGATTGAGCAGGAAATGGTTCGTTTAAAATCCTAATTTGTCTTTTTATTTTTCAACCGGTCTTTAAACACCTTTTCAAACTTTTCCACTTTGGGGCGAACAACCATTTGACAATAGGGTTTGTTAGCATTGTTGGCGTAGTAATTTTGGTGGTATTCTTCAGCTGCCCAGAATTTTTTGAGCGGTTCTAGGGTTGTTACAATTTTGGACGGATACACGTTTCGGAAGTTCAACGCGTCAATCAACGCTTGTGCCTCTTTTTTTTCATCCTCATTTTTATAAAAAATCACCGAACGGTATTGGGTACCCACATCGGCTCCTTGTCGGTTCAACGTTGTGGGGTCGTGTACGGTAAAGAACACTTGATAAATTTCATCCAAACTGGTTACGTTGGGATTGTAAGTGATTTCTACTACCTCTGCGGCTCCCGTTCTACCGGTACAAACTTCTTCGTAACTCGGATTCTCCACGGTGCCTCCCGCATAGCCAGAAACCACTTTTTCTACGCCATTCAAGTTTTGGTATACGGCTTCCACACACCAAAAGCATCCGCCTCCCAAGACTACCGTTTTCAATTGCGCTACTTTTTCTGCCGAATCGGGGACAAAATCAAGCGAAACGGCATTCATGCAATAGCGTTTTCCCGTGGGTTCGGGTCCGTCGTCAAACAAGTGTCCCAAATGGCTGTCACAACGACTACACAAGGCTTCAACCCGTTGCATACCGTAGGAATTATCAGGTCGGAACCAAATGCTTTTGGGATTGTCCTGTTCAAAGAAACTGGGCCAACCGCAACTGCTGACAAATTTTTGCTGGGAACGGAACAGTTTATTCCCACAAGCGGCACAATAATAGGTTCCTTTGGTTTCACTTTTCCACATCGAACCCGTAAATGCACGTTCGGTATCGGCATGGCGTGCTACTTCATAAAGGTCGGGGGGGAGCACTTTTTTCCATTCGGCATCCGACAAAACGAGTTTGGTTGTGTCTGTGTTTGAGTAATACGGATTTTCGGGTTTTTGAATTGTATTTTCCATCGTTGTTTTTTTTGTTTTTTGGGATTGTTGCGGCTGATTTTGACCACAGGCAGTTGTAGTAAATAAGCTTAGACTGAGTAAAAAACAATATATTTTTTTCATGTTTTCAATGCTTTACGATACAAAGGTATTAAGCAAATACGTTTCAAATCGTAATTTAGTTTACAAAGGGCGATGCTTTAAGGAAAGTTTAACGGTTGTTTGTAAAGCTTCGACAAAATTACACGAGAATTGTTGTACTTTTGACCCTAGACATCCCACTATGAAAGAAGAACAAGTCATTTTAGTCAACGCCAACGATGAGCCGATTGGTTTGATGAACAAGTTGGAAGCCCACGAAAAAGCCGTGTTGCATCGGGCCTTTTCTGTTTTTGTATTAAATGATAAAAATGAAGTGATGTTGCAACAACGAGCGCATCACAAATACCATTCTCCATTGCTGTGGACTAATACTTGTTGCAGTCATCAACGCGCAGGTGAAACCAATATTCAGGCGGGCAAAAGACGTTTGGAAGAGGAAATGGGATTTGTAACCGAATTAAAGGAGCTCTTCCATTTTATCTACAAAGCGCCTTTTGACAATGGGTTGACCGAACACGAACTAGATCACGTGATGATCGGTTACTACAACGGTGAACCGGCCATTAATCCAGAAGAAGTAGAAGGTTGGAAATGGATGGATATCGAGGCCATTCGCGAAGACATGAAAAACCATCCTGATCGTTATACCGTATGGTTTAAAATCATATTTGACGAATTTTATCATTACCTCGAAGACCATAAATTATAATCATGCGCGTAACCGTATCCCGAAAAGCCCATTTCAACGCTGCGCATCGTTTGTGTCGAAAAGATTGGACGATGGAGCAAAATCAAGCGGTGTTTGGTAAATGTAATAATCCCAATTTTCACGGACATAACTACGAACTTATTGTCTCTGTTACCGGAGAAATTGACCCTGAAACGGGGTATGTGATCGATGTAAAAATTATTTCCGACTTGGTAAAAACCCTTGTAGAAGATGCATTTGATCACAAAAACCTCAATTTGGATGTGCCAGAATTTCACGATTTGAATCCAACCGCTGAGAATATAGCCGTTGTGATTTGGCAGAAACTCCGTCCTCATATCGGATTAGATAAAGATTTAGAAGTGGTGTTGTATGAAACGCCTCGAAATTTTGTGACCTACAAAGGGAATTAATCATGGCATTACGAAAGGGTTCATTGGTTCCTAATTTTACAGCAACAGATAGTCAGGGAGAACAATTTGATAGTTCCATTGTTTTCGGGAAGCAATGGGTCGTACTCTTTTTTTATCCAAAAGATGATACGCCGGGTTGTACCACACAAGCTTGTGCTTTCCGCGATCGTTACCAAGATTTCACCGATTTAGGTGCAGTAGTGATAGGTGTTAGCGCTGATGGTGTGGCTTCTCACCTTCGATTTCAAAGCAAATATAAACTTCCATTTACCCTCTTGGCCGATACCCAAAAGAAAATCCGAACCTTGTTTGGTGTCCCTAAGGATTTATTAGGTTTGGTAGACGGTCGTGCGACTTATGTTATCGGTCCCGATCAAAAGATTCATTTCATTTTTGATTCCTTAAGCGGAAGTGGCCACATGGAGCGTGCCTTAGCTTTTTTGAAAAGCAAGGTTTAACCTCATTTTTTTTAATCAATACAACAAACAACCTATTTTTGCTTTTTATACATAAGTACTATGGATTGGTATCCCTTGGTTTTCAAACCCATAATTAAAGAACGAATTTGGGGCGGAACAAAATTGCGTGACGTTTTACACAAACCTATTGTTTCTGAGATTTCAGGAGAGAGTTGGGAACTTTCAACGGTTCCAGGAGATGTGAGTGTAGTCGCCAATGGATCGCTTGAAGGAACCGATTTAAATACGGTTGTTGCCCTCAATCCAGAAGCGGTTTTGGGGAAGAAAGTGGTTGCACAATTTGGTGATCAATTCCCATTACTATTTAAGTTTTTGGATGCCCGTGAGGATTTATCCATTCAGGTACATCCCAATGATGCTTTGGCTAAAGAACGTCACAATTCGTTTGGTAAAACGGAAATGTGGTATGTGATGCAAGCCGATCCCGGTGCACAATTGATCGTAGGATTCAAAGAAGATTCCAATGCTGAAGCCTATCAAACCGCCTTGGCACAACATCAAGTAGTGGATTTGTTGGCCAAACATTCGGTACAAAAAGGGGATGTTTTTTTTCTAGAAACAGGGACGGTGCATGCCATTGGAGCAGGGACATTGATTGCCGAAATTCAGCAAACATCTGATATCACCTACCGTATTTATGATTTTGATCGAAGGGATGCCCAAGGGAATCTCCGGGAATTACACACGGAATTGGCATTGGAGGCGATAAATTACCAGCATACTGAAAGTAAAAAAGCATATACCAAAATCACGAATGTATCAAACGTGATGGTGGATTGTCCCTATTTTACGACTTCTTTTATTCCGTTGATCGGAACAGCAAGTGTTCATTGCGCTCACGATTCTTTTACCGTTTTCATGGTGATGGAGGGCGATTGCGCGCTTTTGTATGGAGATAAAAAGATGGAAGTAACAAAAGGGACAACGATTTTATTGCCCGCAGCTTTAGGGACGGTCCAGTTGAAGGGGAATGCCGAATTATTAGAAATCACAATTTCCTAACCGCATTCCGAAGATAATCCTTACCTTTGCCAAAATTTAAAATACCAAGCATTATGGCCAGTGTAAGAAACTTAAAAAAAGACATTAACTACGTATTGGGCGATATTATCGAAGCCGTTTATTTGTTGGAAATGACCACCGCAGGGAAACCCACCGAACCGACCCAAGCCATCATTACAGAGGCTTTAGTAGCTTTTGATGATTTGATGACGAAAGTGAATGCCAAAAACGTTGAAAATAGGAAAGCGCATTTCAAGCAAATCAATACTGAATTGGAAGCGGCTGCGAATCAGTTGGTTGATAAAATCAACGCTTTGTAATACTGATTTTTTTCCAAAAAGTGACGGAAATTTTTTGGAGAATTCAAATTCAAATTTATATTTGCATCACAATACACCGCCGGTGTAGCTCAGCTGGCTAGAGCAGCTGATTTGTAATCAGCAGGTCGTGGGTTCGAGTCCCTCCATCGGCTCAGTTTTAAGGAACACCTAAGTGTTCCTTTTTTATTTATGAAAGG
>NZ_JBEILJ010000015.1:0-52056 GCF_040379285.1 Flavobacterium sp.
AACACCTGTTTGTTGGTACTCGAGTAAGTTTTATTAACTCGAGACATAGAAAATATGACTTTCTTATCGTCTGACATATGCGTTTAAATTTTAGATATTAGTCTTTAGTCATTAGTCGTTGGACGTTAGACATTGGAATTTTAATTGAGACGTTAGAGGTTGGAATTTGAAATTTGAAATTTGAAATTGAAATTTGAAATTGAAATTTGAATTTACCCCACTATACTCTTCCTTTCAACGAGCTAAACACCCATGCATTGGCTAAAAATCCAACCCCGACAGCGCCAAAGCCCCAACCTGCGATTTCATTGTAGCGAAAAACGCCCAAACCGATGAGCAATAATCCCATGATAATCATAATGAGTGTTGCCCAACCGAGTACTGTATTTTTATTCATTGCCATCGTTTTCATTTTTTTAATCGGAAGGCAAATATCGGAAAAAAACTCAATTGAAAATCGTCACTAACAATTCCTTTAACAAATCGGCATGCGAAATAGAATTGGCTCCTACCCCTTTTCCTTTGGCATCCACTTCACGGAGTTTGGCAACGATAGCCGATACTTTTTTCATTGGATAATGACGGGCGGCCAGTTCGTAATCTTTTACAAAAAATGGACTAATTCGCAACACCTTAGCAACATTGGCCTGACTTTTATCTTTCAATCCATGGTATTGCAATACTTGGGTGAAATAGGAGAAAACCATGGCTGTAGTAACCACTAACGGATTGTCCTTCGAATTTTGAGCAAAATACTGGGCAATGCGATAGGCTTTTTTCTCATTTCGCTCCCCTATGGCGGTTCGAAGTTCAAAATTGTTGTAATCCTTGCTAAACCCAATATTCACCTCTATATCATTGGCAGTCACCGTATGTCCTGGCGGAAAAATGATTTTCAATTTATCGAGTTCATTACTGATACGACTTAAATCGTTCCCCAAAAACTCCACCAACATCGCCGCCGCTCTGGGTTCGATACCCAATCCTTTTCCCTTAATCACGCGGGTTATCCATGTAGCGACCTGATTTTCGTAGAGTTTTTTACTTTCAAACACGACACCGTTTTTCTCTAAGGCTTTGGTGACTTTTTTGCGTTTATCTAAGGTTTTGTATTTGTAGGCCAATACCAATACCGTGGTGGGCTGGGGATTTTCGGCGTAGGATTCTAATTTATCGATAGTCCGCACCAATTCTTGAGCCTCCTTGACTATCACTACTTGGCGTTCGGCCATCATGGGATACCGTTTGGCTTGTGCAATAACATCTTCAATGGTCGTATCCCGTCCGTACAACACCATCTGATTGAATCCCTTTTCATCCTCTGTGAGCAAGTGATCTTCAATATAGTCTGTAATAATATCAATGTAATACGGCTCTTCCCCCATTAAAAAATAAATTGGGGCTATCGTTCCACTTTTTATCGCATTGATGATATTTACCGCTTCCTCCATAGTTTTTGTTTCCTTGGCTTGCGATGAAAAAAGTGTACTTTTGCTCCATGCAAGCACTCAATTTTCCACCGTTTTCCTTTCGCCTCAAAAATAGTGAAAATAAAACGGCAATATTTGACGCTATCCGGAAAAAATTTGTAGTCTTAACCCCCGAAGAATGGGTTAGACAACATACCGTTCGGTATTTACAGGAGGTAAAAAAAATTCCGATTTCCTATATTAATGTTGAAAAATCTATTGCACAAAATGGTTTAACTAAACGATACGATGTGGTTGTTTTTCAGCGTGATGGAGGCATTGCTGTTTTGGTCGAATGTAAAGCGCCTGAGGTAAAAATCACCCAAGCTGTTTTTGATCAAATTGCACGGTACAATTTGGTGTTACGTGCCAAGTATTTGATGGTCACCAACGGATTGGAGCATTATTTTTGTCAAATGGATTTTGAGGCGCAAACGTATGTTTTTTTACCTGATTTACCTGAATTTAAAACTTTATAGTCCGTGAAATCTATAGCTGTCGTTGTTTTAAATTGGAATGGAAAAGCGTTACTAGAGACGTTTCTGCCTTCTGTAGTACAATATTCCGATTGGGCACAGGTGTACCTCGTAGACAATGCCTCTACCGATGATTCTGTGCCCTTTGTGAAGGCAACATTTCCCTCTGTAAAAATCATACAAAATGCTGGTAATTATGGATTTGCACAAGGATATAATGAGGCATTGCAACAGGTTGAAGAGTCTATTTATGCCTTGGTGAATTCGGATATTGAAGTAACCGAAAATTGGTTACAACCGATTCTTACCCATTTTGAGTCGCATCCCAATACAGCGATTGCTCAACCCAAGTTATTGGATTATAAAAACAAAAGTTATTTTGAATACGCCGGGGCGGCAGGCGGATTTATCGATCGTTTTGGCTTTGCGTATTGCCGTGGCCGTGTGTTTGAAACGCTAGAAAAAGATGAACATCAATATCCGCACCCGGCAAAAATCTTCTGGGCCACAGGCGCTTGTTTTTTTATTCGGCGCGACGTCTATCATCCGTTGGGCGGCTTGGATGCGACGTTTTTTGCACATCAAGAGGAAATCGATTTATGTTGGCGCGCTTTCAATCAAGGGTATGATTGTTATTACCTTCCCGATTCGGTCGTGTATCATGTGGGTGGCGCTACCTTAAAAACAGGAACTCCACGTAAAACTTTTTTGAATTTTCGGAATTCGCTCTCGATGATGCTCAAAAATTTGCCTGCCGGTGCCTTGGTTCCCATTCTTTTTGCACGCTTGGTGCTGGACGGCATTGCTGGAATTCAGTTTTTAATACAAGGAAAAGGAGCGCACACTTGGGCCATTGTTCAAGCGCATTTTTCATTTTACGGAAAAATTAGGGCTACCCTCGCTTTACGAAAGGCACCGCAACGCAAGAGTTATTATACCTTGAACAGTATTGTTTGGAATTATTTTGTGAAAGGAAAGAAGTATTTCGAACGATAATTAACAAATCTTAACCTTTTTGTAGTTCTATTTCACTTTACAAGCGTTAATTTTGTAAAAAACAAAAAAAGATATCCCATGAGAAAAGTATTGTTTCTTTCTTTAGTAGCGTTAACTTTAGCTTCTTGCGGCAGTAAAAAGAAAATTGCCGAATTGGAGCAAAAAAACAAAGAATGCCAGGATTTGTTGAACTCAACAACCATGAAATTGAATGTTTGTTTGACAGAAAAAGAAGCCTTGAGTCAGCAGAATGATTATTTGAAAAAGAACAACAGCGACTTAATCAACAGTTCCAAAGAATTAACCATGCTGACGACCAAAGGCGCTGAAAATTTACAGCGTTCTTTAGAAAGTTTGAAAGAAAAAGACTTAAAAATCAATCGTTTACAAGATGCTTTGACCAAGAAAGATTCGGTAACTTTGGCTTTAGTGACGAGTTTGAAGAAAAATGTAGGACTAGATGATCAGGATGTCAATATCAGTGTGGAAAAAGGTGTGGTTTTTATCAACATCTCCGATAAAATGTTATTCAAAAGCGGTAGTTATGTAGTTACCGACAAGGCCAAATCCGTGTTAGACAAAGTGGCCAAGGTGATTAACGACAAACCTGATTTTGAATGTATGGTGGAGGGACACACCGACAATGTTCCTTTTACTGGAAATGCGATATTGCTTGACAACTGGGATTTGAGTGTGAAACGCGCTACGGCCATTGTTCGCGTATTGACCAAAGATTTAGGGGTAAATCCGAAGCAAATTATTGCGGCTGGACGCAGTGAATTTATTCCCTTGGTGGACAACAACACGGCTGAGAATCGGGCGACCAATCGCAGAACGCGCATTGTGATTTTACCTAAAATCGACCAGTTTTATGATATGATTGAAAAAGAAATGAAAAATCTAAGCAAGTAATCGCTTGCGTCACAATCAAGCGTCTCTTTATGAGGCGCTTTTTTTTTATAAAATATCGAGCGAACCCTTGCCTTCACGCACCACAACAGGTTCGTAGCCCGACAAATCAATAACGGTAGAAGGTGTATTATCGCCATAACCGCCATCAATTACCAAGTCGACAAGATTTTGCCATTTCTCAAAAATCAATTCCGGATCGGTGGAATATTCCAACACTTCATCTTCATCGTAGATGGAAGTCGAAATAATAGGATTTCCCAAGCTATTGACAATGGTGCGAATGATGTTGTTGTCTGGGACGCGAATTCCGACCGTCTTTTTGTTTTTAAAAACTTTAGGTAAATCATTATTCCCGGGTAAAATAAAGGTATATGGTCCTGGCAAGGCACGTTTTAACAACTTAAAAGTAGACGTGTCAATTTGCTTCACATAATCAGAAATATGACTTAAATCGTAACAAATAAACGACAAATTGGCTTTTTCCAACTTAATCCCTTTTAGTTTGGCCACCCGTTCCAGGGCTTTGGTATTGGTAATATCGCAGCCCAATCCATAAACTGTATCCGTGGGATAAATGATGATTCCGCCGTTGCGCAATACCTCGACGACCTTTTTGAGAGCCGCTTCGTTGGGATTGTCGTTATAGATTTTTACAAATTGTGCCATAGCTTGGAAATTAGGTACTTAAATTAACCAATGACATCCAGTTTGGCAAAACGCAACAGAAGTTTTTTGATACCGCCTACGTCAAATTTGATTTCCGCTTTACGGTCGCCGCCGATTCCTTCTAGGTTTAGCACCTCCCCTTTCCCGAAGCGTTCGTGGAGTACGATATTTCCGATGGCGATTTTGCTATCTCCTTGACCACTTGAAGAAGATGGCGCACTAGTATTTACGGGCTTCAAACGACGAATGTTGGCACTTGGCTCGGGTTCGTCTTCCTGCATACGACGGGGCGGTGTTCCGGAAACGGGTTTTTGCAAACGCAATTTGTTTTTATCCACATCCCCAAAAATATCCATATCAATCATGGGTTTGTAGCGGTAGCCAGACGTTTCGGCTGGATTAACAAATTCAAGGTATTGTGCATCGATTTCTTCAATAAAACGCGAAGGTTCAGCATCGGTGAGTTTCCCCCAACGGTACCGCGATTGGGCATAGGTAAGATAGGCTTGGTGTTCGGCGCGGGTCAACGCCACATAAAACAAGCGGCGTTCTTCTTCGAGTTCGCTGCGTGTATTCAAACTCAATGCACTGGGAAACAAATCTTCCTCCAATCCCACAATGAAAACGTAGGGAAATTCAAGCCCTTTCGCCAAGTGGATGGTCATCAATGCCACGCGATCGTCGTCGCCGGTATCGTTGTCCAAATCGGTGGCGAGAGCAACATCTTCAAGAAATTCGGCCAAGGCACCGCGGGCCCCATCGACTTCTTTTTGCCCTTCGGTAAAATCTTTAATCCCGTTGAGCAATTCCTCGATATTTTCAACACGGGCGACACCTTCGGGGGTACCATCTTTCTTCAATTCCTGGATTAAGCCTGTTTTTTTGGTCACATGTTCGGCCAAATAGAACGCGTCTTGATTTTCATTAATAATTTGGAAACTCTTGATCATGTTCACAAAATCGTGAAGCTTGTTTTTGGTTCCCGAATTCAATTTTAAATCAATTTTATCGATATGCTCCATCACTTCAAAAATGGAACGCTTGTAATGGTTGGCTGCAATGGTCAATTTTTCAACGGTTGTATCGCCAATTCCGCGGTGGGGATAATTGATAACCCGAATCAATGCTTCTTCGTCTTTAGGATTGATAATCAAGCGTAAGTAACACAATACGTCTTTTATTTCTTTGCGTTGGTAAAACGATAAACCGCCATAAATACGGTACGGAATATCGCGTTTGCGTAACGCATCTTCGATAGCTCGGGATTGGGCATTGGTACGGTATAACACAGCGAACTTTCCATTGGTGAGTTGCTCGCGCATTTTCATTTCAAAAATTTCTCCGGCCACATAACGCCCTTCCTCGCTATCGGTTAAACTGCGGTGCACCTTAATTTTGGGTCCGAGTTCATTGGCCGTCCAAACGACTTTATCCAATTTGGTTTTATTTTTATCGATGATGGTGTTGGCTGCCTCTACGATATTTTTGGTCGAACGGTAATTTTGCTCCAAACGGTAGGTTTGCACCCGATCGTAATCCTTTTGGAAATTGAGAATGTTGTTGATGTTGGCTCCGCGAAAGGCATAGATACTTTGGGCATCATCGCCTACCACACAGATATTTTGGAATCGATCGGACAATGCCCGAACGATCAAGTATTGCGAATGGTTGGTATCTTGGTACTCATCGACCATGATGTAGCGAAAACGGTCTTGGTATTTGGCAAGCACATCGGGAAAACGGTTAAGCAATTCGTTGGTTTTCAACAACAAATCATCAAAATCCATGGCACCCGCTTTGAAACAACGGTCGACATAGTTTTGATAAATTTCACCCATTCGCGGCCTTTTGCTCATGGCATCGGCTTCTTGTAGTTCGGGGTTGTTGAAATAGGCTTTTACGGTAATGAGTGAGTTTTTGTACGACGAAATGCGTCCCAAAATTTGCTTGGGTTTGTAAATATCCTTGTCCAACTGCATCTCTTTGATGATAGCCGAAATCAACCGCACGGCATCTTGGGTATCATAGATCGTGAAGTTGGAAGGGTATCCCAATTTATCGGCTTCAATGCGAAGAATTTTAGCAAAAACCGAGTGAAATGTTCCCATCCAGAGGTTTTTAGCTTCGTTACTCCCCACGATGGCCGCGATACGCGACTTCATTTCACGGGCGGCTTTGTTGGTAAAAGTGAGGGCCAAAATATTGAAGGCATCAACCCCGTGGTGCATAAGGTAGGCGATACGCATGGTCAGCACGCGTGTTTTCCCCGAACCGGCACCGGCAATCACCATCATGGGACCGTCTTTTTGCAGTACGGGCGCCCGTTGCGCTTCATTCAATTGGTTGAGATATTGTTCAAGCATTTTTTATTAGCTTCTAAGCTTCTGAGACGCTAAGCTATTGAGCTGCGACCTATTTAAATTTATAATTTATAATTTAGAATAATCAAATAAAGTCTTTGATTTCGCTTTTCAAAAACTCCAACGCCAGTTGCGAAGCGGATTCGGTTTCCATCAACGAGCTCAAGACTTTCATTCGGTATTGGTCGGCGTCTTTGATTTCGCTATCGGCGGCTAGGTTGCGGAGGTTTTGGATAATCGCATTTTTAGCATTGACTACCATCACCCAGGCTTTATCAGAAAGATAGATTTGTTGGGTGACATTGTGTTCGTATTCTTGTTCGATATTCTGAATCAAAAGGTTCATATAATCGGGGGTGTCGTTGCTTAAAGGTGCCACGCGAATCATGAGTTTGAGCGGATTGATGCGTTCGAGAAACAAGGCCATCCGTTCATAGGCTTGGAGACGAATGGGCAGGGATTGTTTTTGGTTGTCTCGTAGCAGTTGGAACTTGCGGCGATTTTCGTCCAATTTGACAAATTTTTGGATAATGAGATATGAGACGCTACCAGTGACAACTGCGGGTAGAGTATACAAAGCCAATTCAATCCACATTTCAGTTTCCATAACGCGTTTGGATTTATTTTAATATTTACAAAGAAAACGAAATTCTGAGGTTTGGGCAAGGGGTTTTGGGTTTCAAGTTTCAGGTTTCAAGTTTCAGGTTTATTTCACTTCGCTACATCAATCGGCTAAAGCCTCGTGTCAAGTTTCAAGTTTAAGGTTTCAAGTTTCATGTTTCAAGTTTAAGGTTTCAGGTTTGAAGTTTATTTCGCTTCGCTACATCAGTCGGCTAAAGCCTCGTGTCAAGTTTCAAGTTTAAGGTTTCAAGTTTCAGGCTTTGAGTTAATCATGTAAACTTCAAATTTATATTTTTCTATAATTTTTCCCACTTCCCTACAACGCTTGTGGCTAGCGCATTACCCAACACATTGGTCGCACTACGAAACATATCACAAAAATGGTCGACAGGTAGAATTAAAGCAATTCCCTCCACCGGAATATCAAACATGCCACAAGTAGCAGCCACCACTACCAAACTGGCACGAGGTACCCCTGCAATCCCTTTACTCGTAAGCATCAACACCAAAAGCATCGTCATTTGTGTGGGTAAATCAATATGCATACCCGAGGCTTGGGCAATAAACAAACTGGCAAAAGTCATATACATCATACTGCCATCCAAATTAAACGAATAGCCTAACGGAAGCATGAAAGACACTATTTTATCTTTCACCCCAAAACGTTCTAACTCTTCTGTCAATTTAGGAAAAACCGCTTCCGAACTTGTAGTCCCAAAGGCAATAGCCAAAGGAGAGGTAATGCGTTGTAATAGCTCCCGTAATCTATGGCGTAAAAAGAGATATCCTACAAACAACAACAATACCCAAAGCGACCCAATACCGACGAGAAAAGCAGCCAAAAACTTGGTATAGGTAAACAACAAATCTCCCAAATCTTTCGTAGCAAATACGGCAGCAATCGCACCAAAAACACCAAAAGGAGCAAACTTCATCACATAGTTAACCATTTTCAAAATGATGTGAGCGATTTTATCCAAAACCTTAATTACAGGTTCCGTATAGGACCCCATAGAGGCAGCAGCGAGTCCAAAAAAGATTGAAAAAACAACGATTTGCAAAATTTCATTAGTTGCCATCGCTTCAAAAACACTTTTGGGTATGATGTGTTCAATAAAATGTTGCGCCGAGAAATCTTGGGTTTTTTGGGTAACTTCTAGCGCCGCTTCGTGATCAACATCGATCAATTGGATGCCGACTCCGGGTTCAAAAAAATTCACCCAAAACATCCCAATAAGCAACGAAATCAATGAGGCAGAAAAAAACCAACCCATGGCTCTTCCACCGATTCGTCCCACCGATTTTAAGTCGCCTAACTTCGCGATACCCACCACCAAAGTTGTAAATACCAACGGCGCAATAATCATTTGTACCAGACGAATAAATATGGTTGCCAACATTTTTATGTAACCACTGAAAGACGTTGCAAAGCTTGTGCTCGTGTTATCGTGAATATAAACCCCTAGTCCCATTCCGAGAATTAAGGCGATAAAAATTTGAACCGTGAGGTTGGATAACCAAGATTTTTTTACTGTTTCCATGCAAAATTATTTGCCTTGATAGGCATTATGAATTAAAGAAAAATCGGCTAAAACTAAGGCTGCCATTGCCTCAACGATAGGAACTGCACGAGGCACCACACAAGGATCATGGCGTCCTTTACCCTGTTGGATTTCGATACGACCATCGGCGGTAAGCACCTCTTGCTCTTGAATCAAAGTAGCAACCGGCTTAAAAGCAACTCTAAAATAAATATCCATTCCGTTGGAAATACCCCCCTGAATACCTCCAGACAAATTCGTCAACGTTGTCCCATCACTAGCATAACGGTCGTTGTGCGCACTTCCTTTCATTCGCGCTCCACAAAATCCACTACCGTATTCAAACCCTTTTACGGCATTAATCGACAGCATGGCTTTTCCAAGTTGCGCATGTAATTTGTCAAAAACAGGTTCTCCCCACCCTACGGGTACATTCTGAATGACACAAGTAACGGTACCGCCAATCGTATCGCCTTCTTTACGAATTTCTTTGATTAGGGCTTCCATTTGGGCTGCTGTTTCCGGGTCGGGACAACGCACAGGATTGGATTCGGTAAGTGAAAAATCCAAGGCTTGGTAAGGTTTTTCCAAAAATATATCGCCTACAGAGGAGACAAAAGCATTTATTTTTACCTGCGGAAGCATTTGTTTGGCTAGCGCACCTGCCACAACGCGGCAAGCTGTTTCACGAGCTGAACTACGCCCTCCCCCTCTGTAATCGCGAATTCCATATTTTTTTTCATAGACATAATCGGCATGACTCGGACGAAAAGAATTCTCCAAATGATTGTAGTCTGCCGATTTTTGATTCGTATTGGGAATTATAAAGCCGATAGGAGTTCCCGAGGTTTTTCCCTCAAAAATACCCGATAAAAATTGTACTTCATCGGCTTCTTTTCGTTGGGTAACGATAGCCGATTGTCCGGGCTTTCTTCGCTGCATTTCGTTTTGAATAGCCTCAAAATCTAGGGCAATTCCCGCAGGAAAACCTTCAATAATACCTCCTAAAGCAGTACCGTGCGATTCGCCAAATGTAGTCAGCGTTAATAAAGTTCCAAAAGTATTTCCAGCCATACATGCAATTTGAACAAATATAAAACTTAATTTTGGCATGGTCTTTTGATTCAAGAACAATTTTTTTTCATTCTCCCCCTCAATAAAACGTACCCGAGCCAACATCTTTGTTAAATTTTTCTTTTCAATGGAATTGGTGTAAAATGAATACTGTAAGTTTACGTTTAATTAATGTGATCCTTTCAAATATAGGTTGTAAAAAATGTTTAGTACAGTATACGCTCATACTCAAAATTGAAATGTTGTATTATGAAAAAAATTATTGTTCTCTTTTTATTAATTACTTGTTCGCATGGATTTTCCCATGAAATTACTACCAATAGCACTGATTTGTCGGTGTCCTACACTATGTTTTATAAAAAACACATCACTTCAAAGTCAACACAAACCGCCAATACAACATTAATTGTAAAGGACCAAGAGTCGTTGTTTACTTTTGAGGGTATGATGAATTTTAATCAAATACAGAAAGAGCGGGCGCTTACTACGGCTGATGTTCTTATGAATAAAGTCCCTGTTCATTTTTTGATAAAGAGCAAAGGGGATCAGGTTGAACATTTTGAAACGATTGGAAGTGATTCGTATTCGTTTAAAGAAAAGGTCAATCACTCCTGGAAATTAATCGATAGGGATACCCTTATTCATGGCTTTGTTTGTAAAAAAGCAATATTAAACTATGCGGGGCGTGAGTGGAATGCATGGTATGCACCAGAGATTCCAGTTTCTGTTGGACCCTATAAATTTCATGGGCTACCCGGTTTAATCATGGCCATAAACGACCGTGAGCATGTTTTTAGTTTTATCGCTAATGAAGTTAAAAAAGGGCATTTCGTTTTTGATTCAAAAATTGAAGACTATTTTATAAAAGACGGGGGAAAACCCTTTGAAAGCATCAACAAGGATGAATTTTATAAGATTCGAAAAAAGTTTAGCGAAATGACCATTAATGAAAAAATTAAGTATTCTAATCGTGATGAAGCTGCGATTCCTGAAATAATTGTTCAAGGTCAGCAACAAAATTCTCCAAGATTAAATACGAACGCGAACAAGAAAAATTATATTGAGCGCATCGAATGATTTTCAAAAACTACTTTTATTTTAAACAATTAATTATGGCATTCCTTTTTGGGATGCCTTTTTTTGGATATTTCCCACAGGAAAAAATTAAGGATCCCCTCAAAACGCTCCTCACCACAAAGCCTTAAAAATTTTCTTAAAATCGAGTGATTAAACATACTAAAGTCTTTATTTTACGGTTTGTTAAAGAACACGCTCTAAATTATTTAACTAAACTTTGTAACTATGAAAAAAATACTGTTAATGTTCGCTTTGCTGGGAGGCGCCTATTTTGCTCAAGCACAAGACATTTCTAAACACGCTTTGGGTCTTCGTTTGGGAGACAACGACGGATTTGGTGGAGAAATCTCTTACCAAAGAGGATTGTCCAAAAACAACCGTCTAGAATTTGACCTGGGATGGCGTAACAGCAATAATGTTGATGCGTTTAAATTGACAGGGCTTTACCAGTGGGTGTGGGAAATTGATAACGGATTCAATTGGTATGCCGGTGTTGGTGGTGGTTTAGGAAGTTGGAGCTATGATAAAAATGGCGTTTCCGATAATGGAACATTTTTATTTGCGGCGGGGAATATTGGTATAGAATACAATTTTGACATTCCGTTGCAATTGTCTTTGGATTTCCGTCCAGAAATTTATTCAAATTCAAGTGATTTCCGAGACGAAAGTTTTGGTCCCGATATCGCTTTAGGGATCCGTTACCGATTCTAACGATAAACACTAAATCCCAGTTACTTGCCGGGATTTATTATTTGTAGGTCAATCGGTTTTTTACTTTTTATTTTCAACACAAAATTAGGAGTCGTTATCGCGGTAGTAGCCATCCCTTTTGGGGAAATTTCGCGAATAACTACTTCGACTTTGTCTTTCAATATTTTTACTTTTTCCACCTTAATGGACCAACCTCCTGTGGGTTTTTCACCTAAATTGACCAAAATAAAATTGTTATCTTGAATATCATTGGGCTTTAGATAAGGACTAATAATTGGATCCTTCAGTAACATTTGGTATTCACTTTCCTCAGTGATAAATTCAAAAAACTGAAAAGAAGCACCATCATAGTCCCTGCCAAATAAAATATCATACGTTACATAGCTAGACTCCGGAGGCAATGTCGATTTACAAGCGGTTAAAAAGAGTACACTAAAAAATAAAACTACGCTTTTTTTCATGGTTTATTGATGGCTTCATGGTATAACTTTTCGTATTGGGGTAAAATCAGCGCAATGTCGAATTGCTGGGCCACTTCGAGTGCTTGTTTCTTAAACGTCGCCAACGTCTCATTATTGTTGAGTATGGAAATCGCGTCTTTGGCCATAGCGTCTATATCGCCTACTGGAGCCAAATATCCAGATACACCTTGCACATTGACTTCAGGCAATCCTCCCGTATTACTGGAAATCACCGGCACACTCCAAGCCATCGCTTCAAGGGCCGCCAAACCAAAACTTTCGGTTTCGGAAGGAAGTAAAAACAAATCGGAATAGGCCAAAATACTGTCGATTTCGTTGCTATTCCCAAAGAAAATCACCTTGTCGACAATGCCCAATTCCTCACACAATCGTTCTGCCGGAAGTCGCTCGGGACCATCCCCTACTAACATTAACTTGGAAGGTATCGTTTGTTGAATTTTATAAAAAATTTTAACGACATCAGGAATGCGCTTTACCTTTCTAAAATTACTGATATGGGTAATAATTCGCTCTTCTTTTTTTGCCATTACCGAACGTTGGCAGGCAATATGATTTTCATTGCGATGTTTTTCCAATTCAATAAAATTGGGAATCACATGAATTTCATTTTTCACATCAAAGAGCCGGTAAGTCTCCTCTTTCAAATCTTGGGAAACAGCGGTCACAATATCCGATTTATTAATACTAAAACTCACCGCCGTTTTATAATTAGGATGCTTACCTACCAAAGTGATATCTGTACCGTGAAGCGTGGTAACCATAGGAATATGAATCCCTTGGTCGCGCAACATTTGTTGTGCCATATATCCTGCATACGCGTGCGGAATGGCATAATGCACATGCAATAATTCGATTTTGTGTAGCTTTACCATGTCGACCAACTTACTGGACAACGCCAATTCGTAGGGTTGGTAATGAAACAGCGGGTATTCAGGCACATTAACTTCATGATAATGCACATTGGGGTTAAGTAAAGCTAAACGAACGGGTTGTCGGTAAGTGATAAAATGAATTTCATGACCTCTTCGGGCCAATTCTAATCCCAGTTCTGTGGCAACTACTCCACTGCCCCCAAAGGTTGGATAACAAACAATAGCAATTTTCATATCATTGAAGTGCAGA
Source organism: Flavobacterium sp. (assembly GCF_040379285.1). GTDB lineage: Bacteria > Bacteroidota > Bacteroidia > Flavobacteriales > Flavobacteriaceae > Flavobacterium. Next base: position 13,508 of record NZ_JBEILJ010000015.1, read on the forward strand.
ATAAACTTTTCCCAAAAAAAGCAAAACTGACTAAATCAGCGACTTACTTTTTATCAAGGAATTCAATCCGCTAAACGAATTTACCAAAAATATCAAGCGAAAAAACGCGAAACCAATAAATAAAATTATCGATCCAAGATGGCTTCTTGGATAATCTTTTGAATTTCCTCACGGATGTTTTCTTTCGACAATTTATTGGGAGCATTACTATCGGGAAAAGTACGGTTGGAAAGAAACACATAAACGATTTCGCTTTCCGGATCGGCCCAAACCATGGTGCCTGTAAATCCCGTGTGGCCAAAGCTTTGCATGGAAACACATCCACACGTTGGCCCTTCTTTTCCCAATTGGGGTTTGTCAAAACCTAGTCCTCTGCGATTTCCTTCGGCGCAGAAATGGCACGTATTAAAGGTAGTAAAGGTTTCGGGTGAAAAATATTGAATCCCCCCATAATTCCCTTGTTGCAAATATAATTGCATCATTTTGGCCATGTCTAAACTATTTGAAAATAAACCCGCATGTCCTGCCACGCCTCCCATCATAGCCGCGGCCATATCGTGCACATACCCTTGAATCCAAGTATGACGAAAATAATTGTCAATTTCGGTGGGTGCAATACTGGTGGCATCAAATTTATGCAGCGGATTAAAACGACTATTGGACAGCCCCATAGACTGGTAGAAATAGGATTGAATGGCTTCATCCAAAGGTTTACCTATCAATTTCTCTACAATGCGTTGTAAAATGATAAAGGTAAAATCTGAGTATTTGTATTCTTTTTGGTCCAGTAATTTGCTGTCAAGAATTTGAGTAAACATCGATTCTTTGTACTCATTTTTTAGATACAGATTTTCAGAAACTTGAACTTCAAAACCGGGCTTTTGACCCAAACTATAATATTGGGGCAGCGGGCATTTTTCGGCATCTAACGTTGCTTTGTAAAAAGGAATCCACGCTTGAAGTCGGGCGTAATGCGACAATAGCTCTTTTAAGGTAATGGATTCTTTATTGGTTCCTTTCGTCTCTGGTAAGAGTTCACCCAACGTTTGATCGAGTCGCAATTTACCCTGATCATATAATTGCATCACTAACGGTAAGGTCGCAGCGATTTTGGTCACTGAAGCCACATCATACAGGTCTGAAGCTTGAATTTTAGTTTGCGCTTCATAGGTTTGATTCCCATAGGCTTTGTGAAAAATCACCTTACCACGACGGGCTACTAACACTTGCATTCCTGGAGTCATTGCCCCGTCGATAGCTTTTTGAGCTACTTGATCGATGCGCGCTAGGGTTTTCGGACTCATACCCACGTTTTCAGGTGCCGTAAATCCTAAACGATTGAGCGGGGTAAAATTAAATCCATGTCCTTCATGAAATTCAGCATTGATAGTAACGGGCAGTTTTCCCTTGGGTTCAACGGCTCCAAACAACACTTGCGCCGAAACCACTTGTGCAATTTCACTATTTTGATACGACACCACTACGGCTTCAATATTTTCATAGGAAGGAACCGCAGATAGCGCATAGGGTTTGACAAAACCATCCAAAATCACTTTGTTGGATTGGGCGATTTTATCCAACAATTGGAGTTCTGTTTCCGAAAAATCATGTTTTCTCCATGCCCGATCGGACTTATGAAACCCGACAATGACTAAATCATAGGCTTTCAACCGAACATTTAAGGAGTCAGGGTGACTTTCAACCACTTCGGTAACGTCGGTATACTTGCGAAGGGTTTGTAAAAAAGGACTGCTTTGATCGTCTCCTAATTTGACATAGGCAATTTTTTGACGTAAATCTTTAATGGGAAGTATATCGTCTTGGTTTTTGACCAACGTTATAGCATTTTCATAGATTTGATAATGCAACGCTTCTTTAAATGGCGTAAACATGGCCTCTGAAATCCCTTTTTCTTCAACGATTTGGGGCTTCTGCAGTCCAATTTTGTATTTGTAGCGCAATATTTTTTTTACCGAATGGGCCAAACGGTTTTCAGAAATCAAACCATTTTGGTAGGCCGTGGTAATTTTTTCACTCGCTAAAGGAACATTTTCGGGAAATAGTAAAATGTCGTTTCCGGCTAAAAAAGCTTCCAAATCCAATTCTCCGGGTGCCATAAACTTGCTGGCGCCTTTCATGTTAAGTGCATCGGTAAAAATCAATCCTTCAAAACCTAAATCTTCTTGCAGGAGATTGGTTACCACCGAATGAGACACCGAAGTTGGCCAACCGTCGCGGTGTTCCAAACTCGGAATATTTAAGTGAGCCACCATCACCGAGACCAGTCCTTCATCAAACATCTTCTTGTAAGGATACAATTCTACGCGCTCAATGCGCTCTTTATCAAACAACAATTGAGGCAAAGCATGATGCGAGTCGGTAGCGGTGTCGCCATGCCCTGGAAAATGTTTCCCCGTACAAAAGACACCTGTACTTTGAACCCCTTTCATTACAGCTACTGCATGGTCGGTGACATTGTGTTTTTCTTCACCAAAAGAGCGATGACCAATGATGGGATTTTTGGGATTGGTATTGATATCTAATACCGGAACAAAATTAAAATGACATCCAATACGTTTTGCTTCAAGCGCCATTTGACGTCCAACTTCTTCCAATAAGGCATAATTTTTAACAGCACCCAAGGTCATATTCCAAGGGTATTTATAGGTAGAATCCAAACGCATATTCAGTCCCCACTCGGCATCAATCCCAATGAATAAAGGTATTTTGGACTGTTTTTGAAAACGATTGGTCAGTTTTGCTTGACGCACAGGTCCGCCTTGAAAAAAAATCAAGCCTCCAATCGATTCGTTTTTTATCAAACGGTCCAAACTGTTCACATGAGCACTATCTTTGTTGGAATACGCGGCCACCATAAACAATTGCCCAATCCGTTCTTTCAACGTCATTTGGTTGTACACACTATCGGCCCAACGTAGTTCAGCGGGAGTATCTTTGAAAAATGTTATGCGATCGGCTTTGGCCACAGGAATATACACATCATCCTCCTCTCCAGAGACCGTTTTAGGCTTTGGAAGTGATTTTGAATGAGTTTTCGAATGGCTGTTTTTTACGGAACTACATTGAACCGCAAAAGCAACCGCGAAAAGCAAAAACAAAAATTTAGCGTAGTGTTGCATGGGTTTAAATTAGAAAAAACGAGCATGCCAACTTTCAGTGGCGGGGACTTCCCAATGGGATTGCCACTCTTCTACTGTATTTACCAAATTATTAAATACAATGGTGTTGGGACCTACCGATTTTTCTTTGACCATTCTTTTGAAATCAAGCAAGGTTTTGTGCGTAATAAATTCTCCCTGACGGAAGGTGACATTCATTTTATCCAACAAATCAATTTGAAAATGTTGTTCAATTTGTTGAATCAAAGCCACGGAAGCATCTATAGAACAGCCCGTTGGCGCTTGCACAGACGTATTTACTGCCAAAACAATGAATCGCTGATAAACGACTTTAAACGAAGCTTCCAAAGCCGTACCGTGAGCCGACCATTGGTCTACAAAATGCAGCAATAACTGCTCGATTTCGGTCACTTCTTCCTCCGAAAGTTTGCGATTGGCGGGGTAAATCCATATTCGGGATTCCTCGGGTAATTGTTCAAAAGGAATGTACATATATTCTTCTTTTAGGGCCGTGGTGGGATCACGTTAAATTTTATTGAAACATCGATTTGTTGGGTTTTTGTGAAAAATTGAAGGGTGAAAAATAGGGCTCACCATAAAATTTATCGACTTTGTTACTTACAAATCTTGGGCGTTGGCTATTAACTCAGCAATATCCAATACTTTGACTTCACTTTCTTTCTCGAAATGCTTTACGCCATCGGTCATCATGGTATTGCAGAAAGGACAACCCGCAGCAATCACTTCTGGCTTGGTCTCCAAAGCATCTTCGGTGCGTTCAATATTGACGTCTTTGTTTCCTTGTTCAGGTTCTTTAAACATTTGAGCACCACCGGCGCCACAGCATAAACCGTTGGCACGCGAACGTTTCATTTCGACCAATTCGGCATCTAATTTTTCAATTAAAGCCCGAGGCGCCTCATACACATTATTGGCGCGACCCAAGTAACAAGGGTCGTGAAATGTAATGCGTTTTCCTTTATAGGTACCTCCTTCAATTTTTAATCGTCCTTCATCCAATAAGGATTTGAGAAATTGGGTGTGGTGAATAACTTCATATTGTCCCCCCAATTCAGGATATTCATTTTTCAGCGTATTGAAACAATGGGGACAAGCGGTAACGATTTTTTTTGCCTCATACGCATTCAAAACCTGAATATTCATCATGGCTTGCATTTGAAACAAAAACTCATTCCCTGCGCGCTTCGCTGGATCGCCTGTACAGGATTCTTCCGTACCCAAAACCGCGAAGGAGACCTTGGCTTGATTTAAAATTTTGACAAAAGCTTTGGTAATTCGTTTGGCACGATCGTCAAAGCTCCCAGCGCAACCCACCCAAAAAACTACTTCAGGTTGTTGTCCTTGCGCCATCATCTCGGCCATTGTCGGTACATTTAAAATTTCAGCCATAGTTCAATTCGTTTGAAAATATTCTAACTATTCATGTTTCCCATCGTCAAAAACTTGGATGGTGACTTCTTTTTCAATTAAATCGGTAAACTTCCCACGGTATCGGGTCGCTTTTACCAAGTGGTTATCAATCCAGTGGTAGTTTCCTCCACGGGGTTTCCCAAATAAAATTCCGTGGTACTTGAAACCGTGTTGTTTTAACCAGGTTTCGGTATACGCACGATGCGCTTCGGTACGGGAGGTAAAGAAAAAAATCACATGACCTTCGTCGTACCATTTGTTGAGCGTAATCAAGGCATCGGGATAAACTTCTGCAGTCAACATACGCTCGGGTTCTTCATTCGGAATGTCATCGCAAATGGTTCCATCAATATCGATGAGGTAATTTTTGATACCTTCCGGTAAAATAGGGCTAAGGTGCTGTCCATTTTCAGTAACAGACTGTAAAGACTTTTCAATGTCTTCTGATTTCATGATTTCAAATTTTTGATTAGTTGCATTTTTTCCGTTCCATTCCCGCCCTCACATTAGGAATAGTTCGGATATTGTTTGATGCCTTGCATCGCGTTACTCACTTTTCCAATTCAAACGATCCATCTGGTTGTATTGCCATGGAGCGCCGTTGTTTTCAATATTCGTCATCATTGCGTTGAGCGATTGTGGTGCGGCACTTTGCTCCATGACCAAATAGCGCCGCATGTCCATGATGATTGATAACGGACTTATATTTACGGGGCACTCTTCTACACAAGCATTGCAAGAAGTACAAGCCCAAAGTTCTTCGGTGGTGATATAATCATTCAACAACGATTTGTTATCGGGAATAAATACCCCTTTGTTGGTATCGATGTTACGACTTACTTCTTCCAAACGATCGCGGGTATCCATCATGATTTTTCGGGGAGACAATTTTTTACCCGTTTGATTCGCTGGACAAGAAGAGGTACAACGTCCACATTCGGTGCAGGTATAGGCATTCAGCAACTGTACCCAGTTCAAATCCATGACATCGCTCGCACCAAATTTTGCAGGAACCGCATCGGTTGTAGCTGGAGCAGCAAAAGGATCGGCATTGGGATCCATCATCAATTGCACTTCACGGGTAACGCTCTCCAGATTATCAATCTTACCTTTAGCATTCAGATCTGCATAATAGGTATTGGGGAAAGCCAACAAAATGTGTAAATGTTTGGAGTAGTATAAATAGTTTAAGAAAATCAAAATACCTACAATGTGCATCCACCAGAATGTTCGCTCCAACAACACTACCGTACCTTCATTTATTCCGTCGAAAATGGGACTGATAAAATGACTTACCGGAAACGAGCCTGCACTGACATAATGCGAAACGCCTGCTTGTTGCAACCAAAAATCGGAAGCATTCATCAACAGGAACAGCGACATTAATACAATTTCAAAATACAAGATAATATTGGCGTCACCTCTCGGTTTTCCATTCAAATCTGTACTCGCAAATCGCCCGAGCTTCAGTACATTTCGTCGTGCCCAAAACACCACCACAGCAACTAAAACGAGCACTGCCAATACTTCAAAAGAACCGATTAGGAAACTATAAAATCCGCCCATAAAGGCAAATACACGGTGGGTTCCAAAGAGTCCGTCGATAACAATCTCGAGCATTTCAATGTTGATGATCACAAAACCCACGTAAACCAAAATGTGCATGATTCCCGAAACAGGGCGTTTCACCATTTTGGACTGTCCCAAGGCTATCATCAACATGTTGTTCCAGCGCGCTTTAGGATTATCGGTTCGATTGACCGCTTGTCCTAATTTGATGTTATGCATTAACTTTTTGACATTGATCGCAAAATACCCCACGCCAATGGCCAGTACAACCGTAAAGAAAATATTATCCAAATATTCCATCGTCTCTTATTTTTTTATCGTATCGGCCACAGGAGCCACATACGGTTTATTTTTTTTACCAAAAAGGGACACGTTTACATAACGCGTCGGATTTAAACGTAAATCTTGCAACAACAATTCCAATTCTTTGGACGTTTTCGTGAAATTAGCATATAATTGCTCATCTTTCATTAATTTACCCATTGTCCCTTTACCCGCTTCCATTTGTTGCAAAAGAAGATTGACATTTTTAAGGGTTTCATCCAATTTAGCCACGGTTTCTGTCCAATTCGCTTTGGCTAAATCCTCAGAGATTTTAACAAAGTTAGCCGAAGCTTTATCCGCATTGGCGAGCGTTCCTTTAATGTTTTTTTGGTTTTCTGCCAACATTGCATTGGTTAGTGCCCCTGCTTTTTGAAATTCGATTAGCATTGCATCAAGGTGGGCCAAACTTTGACGTAAATTTTCTTTGGTCGAAGCGTCCATAACTTGATTAATGTTTTCCATCATCGCATTGGTGTTGTCTAATAACTTCAACACTTTAACCTTCAACGGTTCAATTTGACGGGCAATTTCTTCGGTAAGACCCAATTTCGTTGCCGCAACTAACTGTCCTCCATCGGGCACTAAATTCCCAGAAGTAGCGGGTATAATTGCAATTTGTTTTCCCCCAATCGGACTCGGAGCATAGATTTCGGCTATGCTTCCCTCTTTGATGGGAAAATCGGTGTTGATTTGCAATTCCACTGTGATTTTTGCCGTATCATTGTCTAAAGTCACTGCACTCACTTTTCCGATAGTCAACCCATTGATAGTAACAGCGGCCGATTTTTCTAAACCTTCCACATTATCATAAACTACATATAAAACGCGTTGTTTACTCAGTATATCTTTCCCCTTCAAAAAGCTGTAGCCCCATATAAAAAGTAGTATGGAGGCAATGACGAGTATGGCAGTTTTTAGTTCCCGTGTTAGTTTCAAAATCTACTATTTTTAAGCTGCAAATTTATAATTTTATTTCATAGCTTCTTGCACCGAAACGCTCTTTCCGTCTTTAAATGCAATTACAAATGCTTGGGTATATCCTTTGGATTTTGCTTCTTGCAATAACTTTTTGGCTTCTTCATAATTGGCCGTTTGTCCATAGGTGTATTTGTACATTCCCGCAGGGGTTTGCGTCACTTCAATATTTTTCAACCCATTAAAATTAGACGGAACCGTTTCCAATTTCTTGGCACTTGCTGAGATTTGAACTTTAAAAACAACCCCTTTTGTGACAGGTTTATCCACCATTTTTGGTTCTGTTTTCTTAATAACGGTGTCTTTTTTGGAGGGCGATGGCGGCACAGGCAATTCCTCTACCCGTTGGGAAGGTTTTACGGAATCGGAATTATCTTCCCCGTCAAAATGATCCTTTTTATAACTTAGAATCGCTTTGTAAATCGCCTCTGCAATTTCATTTTGTCCTTCTTCTGAATCCAATCGCGCGCCTTCAACCGGATTGGAAACAAATCCCGTTTCAATCAACACTCGAGGCATATAGGCTTTGTGTAACACCATGTAAGGGGCTTGTTTTACGCCACCACCACGGCTTTTTTTACCTAACATTTTCACGAAATTATCCTGAATTTTTGCCGCAAGAGCGATACTATTCTCCAAAAACTCTTCTTGCATTAGCATCATGCCTAGCATTGTTTCGGGTTTTCGCGGATCGTATCCTTCGTACTTTTGTTTGTAATCCTTTTCTAGGGTAATTACTGCGTTCTCCCGTTTGGCCGCTTCCAAGTTAGAAGCATTTTTGGACATACCCATCACATACGTTTCGGTACCATCGGCTGCGGGATTCTTATTTGCATTACAGTGGATTGACACGAATATACTAGCGTCTGCACGGTTGGCAATGTTTGCGCGTTCAATCAAATCAATAAACACATCTGTTTTTCGGGTGTAAATCACCTCAATACCATTGTGTTTCTCCAACAATTTTCCTACTTTGAGTACAATTGCCAAATTGATATTTTTCTCTATATGTCCATTATAAACGGCTCCAAAATCGTGTTCGCCATGCCCTGCATCAAGGGCTACTTTAAATTTTGACGTTTGTGCCACCAGTCCACTAAGGGTTAAACTAAAACAAAAAAATACCAATATCGCTCTCGCAAAGGGTTGACTCATAATTCTAATCGTTAATTTAAATTAAATCCGTAAAGGGATAAAATAATTTATTAGCTATTTTTGACGAAATAATATGTAAGTTTGCCCGTCAAAAATCGGACCACATTTTTACAAAAATAGTATTAATCCTGTTGCGTACCAAGATATTTTATATCGTTTTATTAGCCGTTTTCCTAACATTGGGGATCTCAAGCAGCTATAGTCAGGTAACTACTTCAAATTCATCGACTCCCAACGAAAAATTAATCAAAGTTACCCCAACCGATTCGAATCTTAAAAGCAAGAAGTACCTGGAAAGTATCGTCGAATATTACGGAAAATCCTATGTAAAGTTTGACCAAAAAAAGCAAATCATCACCATGATGGATGAGGCTGTTTTGAAGTACATGGATTACGAATTGAAGGCGGGAATTATTGTTTTTGATTATAAAAATGATGAAGTATATGCCGGTCGTTTGAAAGATACTGCGGGAAATTACATTCAATATCCCGTTTTCAAACAAGGTGCTACAGTGGTTGAACCCGACTCGATTCGGTTTAATTTTAAAACCAAAAAAGCCAAAGTTTGGAATTCGCGCACCAAACAACAAGAATTAAACATCCTCGCTGAAATCTCCAAAAAAGAAAATGATTCGGTGTATTTTATGAAGGGAGCGCGGTTTACGACTTCTGAAAATGTGGAAGATCCTGAGTACTATTTTTTGGCCCGAAAGGTAAAATTTGTTCCCAATAAAAAAGTTGTGGTGGGATTTACCAACATGTACATTTATAATGTCCCCACTCCTATTGCGGTGCCTTTTGCCTTTTTCCCGATTACAACTAAAGCCCGCTCTGGAATTATCATTCCTGCCTATGGACAAAGTAATTCCCGTGGCTTCTTTTTACAAAATGGAGGATACTACTTTGCTTTAAGTGACCATTATGATTTGGCTTTGTTGGGTGATTATTTCACCAACGGAAGTTATGCTTTACGGGCCGAGACCAATTATGCCAAACGGTATCATTTTAACGGTACGTTTAATTTGCGTTTTGAAAATCAAATCTCCGGTGAACGCGGATTTCCGGGGTATGCCAAACAGAACATATACAACATTCAGTGGAACCACTCGAAAGATGCCAAATCAAATCCAAGTTCACGGTTTTCAGCTTCGGTCAACTTGGGAAGTAGCCGCTATTTTCAACAATCATTAAATATTAACAACTTGGGTTCGCAGTTGAACAACACCTTGAGTTCGTCGATTACGTATTCCAAAACGTTCAATACCGAACCGCAAATAAACATTACAGCTTCTGCAACGCATACCCAAAACAACCAAACGCAACAAATTGACATGACCTTGCCCACGTTACAGGGAAGTGTGGACCGAATTTTTCCTTTTGCTCCTAAAAGTGGTGTCAAAAAAGGTATTATTCAGAACATCAACTTTCAATACAATGTCAACGGACGAAATCAATTTCGAGTTCAAGAAGAATTTTTCTTCCGAAAAGAAATGTTTGACACGGCACAAATCGGTATGCAACATTCGATACCGCTACAAACAAATTTCAAGTTGTTTCAGTTTTTTAGCGTGACTACATCCCTCAATTACAATGAAGTTTGGGTCAACAAAACCATTCGTAAAGGCTACGATGCAGCAGCCGATGAAGTAGTTACCACTCAAGTTAGCGGGATTGATGCCTTTCGAACCTATTCCATCAATAATTCTGTGGGAACCACTATTTATGGAAATTTTAAATTTAAAGGCGAGGGTCGTCTCAAAGCCATTCGCCATACCATCCGACCCACGCTGACTCACTCGTATACCCCCGGATTTGATCAATATTTTGACAATTATGTTTCCAATAGTGCGGGAACGGTATTGCGGTATACCCGATTTGAAAGTGGCATTTATGGTGCTCCTTCCAATGCATTGTCAAACGCCTTAGATTTATCCATTGTAAATGTTTTGGAAGCAAAAGTTCGCGACCGGGATACTACCAAGACGGAATTAAAAAAAATATTTTTATTGAACAATCTTACGGTAGGTACGCGCTATAATTTTGCAGCACCTACTTTTCGTTTGGGAACGTTCAATATGACTGGAGGTACTTCATTGTTTAAAGAAAAAATGAGTGTCAATTTCGCAGCTGTATTTGACCCCTACCAATTGAATGAGTCCAATGTTCGGGTCGAAAAATTTGTTTGGGACAATGGAGGCTTTTTGCGCATGACAAGTGCCAATGTAACCATTAATTACACCTTCAACAGCACGGGTGAGGCACCTAAAGAAAATGTGCAAGGGTTGCGCAACGGAGGACGCGCAGACAATTTGTTTGGGGCCAATGAAGAAATCAATCGTATGGAGGATAAAGAGGAAAAAGAGGATACCTTTGCGGGCTTTTACAAGTCGATTATTCCCTGGGATATTAACTTAGCTTACGCCCTTACCTATGCCAATGATCGCGGTCAAAATGAGATTGTTGGAAATTCGCTAATGATTGCAGCCAATACTACCCTAACCTCCAAATGGACTTTGGGAGTTTCAACAGGGTATGACTTCAAGAATAATGGTATTGTCGCCACGAACTTACGCATCAACAGAGACTTAGACAGTTGGAGTATGAACTTCAATTGGAGTCCTTTTGGCTTGAATCAATTCTGGGGCTTTTTCATCGGAATCAAGTCAGGGATGTTGAGTGACATCAAGTGGGATAAAAATTCACAACCGGACCGAACCTTACGTTAATATGAAAAAAATCATTTTTACAGAAAACGCTCCTGCTCCTATTGGCCCTTATAATCAAGCGGTGTTGGTAGGCAATACACTTTATACTTCAGGGCAAATTGCGCTTCACCCCGCATCAGGCGAATTAGTCCTCAAGGATATCGAAACAGAGACCCAACAAGTTATGGAAAACATGAAAGCCGTTTTGGCTGCTGCGGAAATGGATTTTTCACACGTGGTAAAAACTACCATTTTCATCATGAATATGGGAGATTTTGCGCGTATCAATGCTGTGTATGGGCGTTATTTTGACGAAAAAACAGCGCCTGCTCGAGAAACCGTTCAAGTCGCTTGTTTGCCCAAAAATGTCAATGTGGAAATCTCCATGATTGCCATCAAATAACATTATTTCCGTAACGTTTCAACCAATCGTTTTGCTGTAGCTTCATTGGTGGCAAGGGGAACATTATGAACGTCGCAAATGCGAATAAGCATGTTGATATCGGCTTCATGTGCGTGACTGGATGCAGGGTCTTTAAAAAACAGCACCATTTGTGTTTTCCCCTCGGCGACACGAGCAGCAATTTGTGCATCACCCCCCATGGGTCCCGACAAATAGCGTTTCACCTTGAATCCAGCTGCCATTGCTTTACTTCCTGTAGTTCCCGTAGCAATGATTTTGACACCTTCTTGTTGCAATAAGGCTTTGTTTTCGTTTAAAAACTGAACCATATCGGCTTTCTTCCCGTCGTGGGCAATAATGGCAATTTCCATAGGTATTTTTTTTGCATAAAAAAACTCCAAATAAATGGAGTTTTAAAGTGAATTGTTATTTGTTTAAAATGTGATAGGCAATTAATCCGTCAATAGGGCGTCGCAAAACATTTCCAATTTGAATATTGTAACGACTTAAAATGGCGGTGAGTTCTTCTTTTAAATAGAAGGCGATTGAACCTACAAAGTGAACCGGAATTGAGGTATGTTGCGGGTATTGCTTGATATAATTTTCAACAAAATCAACCATTTCCATCTCAATATACTTTTGACAGAACGGGTGATCTTTATGTTTGATTAAAAACTTAGCAAATGTAGCCAAATACGCATTCGGATTGGGTTCTTTGTACAAATTATGTTTGATATAATCAGGATCAACATTGTACTCTTCTTCAAAATCTAATGCCAATTCTTTGGGCATTTTGTTAAAATAGTACCCGCGAATCAAATGGCGTCCAAAACGATTCCCAGAACAGTCGTCCATAGCGATATAACCTAGGGATTGCACTTTTTGATGCAAGACTTTACCATCAAAATAGCTGCAATTTGACCCTGTTCCCAAGATGCATACAATGGCTTCTTCATCTTTGGGAGTGGTTGCATAAACGGCGGCATAGGTATCTTCATAAACCGACACGATGGCTTGGGTAAAGTATTCTTGAAAAACCTCCGTTAAAAAATCTTTCATACGGTCGGTGCCACAGCCAGCACCATAAAAGTACAAATGAGTGGCTTTGTCTTTGTTGTGGGAAATGTCGAACTTATCATCTAAACGATCTATAATTTCGGCCTTGTCCAAAACTTCAGGATTTAATCCCAACGATTGTGTAGTAAACAAAACTTTACCACTTTCATCAATAGCAATCCAATCGGCTTTGGTTGATCCACTATCTACTAATAATTTCATAGGTTTGGGTTTGGTTAGTCACAAAAAATCCCGAAAGGTTTATCACGCAAACACTTTCGGGATTTTATATTTATAGCGCAGCAATATGTACTGCTAAATCAATCAACTTGCTAGAGTATCCGTATTCATTATCATACCAAGACACCAATTTGAAGAAGGTCGAATTCAATCCGATACCCGCTTTCGCATCAACTACCGATGTACGTGCATCGCCAACAAAATCCTGCGATACCACATCATCTTCAGTAAAACCAAGGATGCCTTTCATTTCATTTTCAGAAGCTTTCTTCAAGACCGCCATGATTTCCTCATACGAAGTTTCTTTGGCTACTTTTACAGTCAAATCGACAACTGAAACGTCTACCGTTGGAACACGGAACGACATTCCGGTAAGCTTACCATTCAACGAAGGAATGACTTTTCCAACCGCTTTGGCCGCACCTGTCGACGAAGGAATAATGTTTACACTAGCTGCACGTCCTCCGCGCCAATCTTTACGTGAGGGTCCGTCAGCAGTCATTTGTGTTGACGTTGTCGCGTGTACAGTCGTCATTAACCCTTCGACAATACCGAAATTGTCATGAATTACTTTGGCTAAAGGTGCCAAGCAGTTGGTTGTACAGGAAGCATTTGAAACCACCAAATCGGTAGATTTAACTTCTGTATGGTTTACGCCCATAACAAACATGGGAGCATCGGCTGAAGGTGCTGAAATGATTACTTTTTTGGCGCCCCCTTTCAAGTGCGCACTCGCCGTTTCTACCGTAGTAAAGAATCCGGTACATTCCGCAACAACATCGACCCCTAATTCATCCCACTGAATAAACGCAGGATCCTTTTGCGCAGTTACACGAATATACTTATCGTTGACATACAATTTTCCGTCTCTTACGTCCACCGTTCCATTGAAACGTCCGTGTACTGAGTCATATTTTAACAAATACGCCAAATGATCAACATCTAAAAGATCGTTGATGGCTACAACTTCTACATTATCTCTATTATAGGTTTCTCTAAAAACGATACGACCAATACGACCGAAACCGTTTATTCCCAATTTCACTTTAGACATTTTCTCTTTATTTATGATTTAAACTTGATTATTTACAACTTAGATTGTCATGATATCGGACACGCGTACCAATTCCAAATCGATTTCGGTATGTCCCTTAATCGCTTGATCCAAAGGGGTGAGCGCTACTTTATCGTTGAGTAAGCCAACCATGAAATTGGACTTGCCTTCCAAAAGTGATTCGACTGCTTTTACTCCTAATCGCGAGGCAAGTACCCGGTCAAAACAAGAAGGTGAACCGCCGCGTTGCATGTGTCCTAGTACAGATACTCGAACATCATATTCGGGCATGTTTTGTTCGACATAATCTTTTAATTCAAAGACATTTTTACCGATTTTATCGCCTTCCGCTACCACTACGATAGAAGAAGATTTGCCCGATAATTTACTGCGTCGTAATGATTCGAGCAGACGCTCCAATCCCAAATCTTCTTCGGGAATAAGAATTTCTTCGGCACCCGCACCGATTCCCGCATTTAAAGCAATATGACCGGCATCACGGCCCATTACTTCCACAAAAAATAAACGGTTGTGGGAACTGGCTGTATCGCGAATTTTGTCAATTACTTCGACTACGGTATTTAATGCTGTATCGTAACCTAGCGTGTGACTGGTTCCGAAAATATCGTTATCAATCGTACCTGGAATTCCGATCACAGGAATTTTATATTCTTTATTAAAAACTTCAGCCCCTGTAAACGAACCGTCTCCCCCGATGACAACCAAAGCTTCAATTCCCGCTTCTTTCAAATTTTCATACGCTTTGGCTCTCCCCTCAACCGTCATAAATTCTTTGGAACGGGCCGACTTCAAAATTGTACCGCCTTTGTTAACGATATTGTGCACCGAACGCGGTCCCATTTCTTTAAAATCGCCTTCAATCATTCCTTGATAACCGCGGTAAATCCCCATACAATCTACATTGTAATAGGCACAAGCACGCACTACCGAGCGAATGGCTGCATTCATTCCAGGGGAGTCACCTCCGGAAGTTAGCACTCCAATCTTTTTTAATCTTTTTGACATAATCCTCACTTTAATATTGTAAAATTAGCAAACCTACAGGATATAGAATAGTAGGTTTTTACCGATTTCACAAAATCGGTAAACTTCAAACGATTTCGTTGATAAGTTTATTGTTTTTTAAATAAAAGAGAGCGAATTTATCAATGCCTCGTTAATCATCGTGAGGGACTGCCTCTTGATTGGGTTTGGGGAATTCTTGCGATTTTTCTTTTTTCTCCTTACCCGTTTCCATATCGATATAGTCGGGTAAATGTCTCGAATCAGAAGGTAAATCATGGGAAGCCGATTGGACTTGCACTGCTTTTTTACCGAAGATTTTTTTAATCAATTCATTAAACGTGTCAAAGTCCACTTCATACGACACCCCTGCGCCTTGCGTATACCCAACGCCTTGACCGATATAATTGATGTCATTTTCACGGTTGAAGACACGTAAATTCAAGGTTCCATCTTCATTGACACGATACAGCGCTTCAAAATTACCCACGATCGCCGTTTGCGAAACGCCGCCTGTAGGTACACCGACTCGACCGTTGATGGTTATTCGGTCATTGATTTGGGTTGTAATATTGGCTACCAAACGACCGTCGGTAGGAGTCAAAGCGGTACGATCGGCTTGACTGTAGGTCACATCGAGGATAAATTTTCCTTCTTTATCATTGAACAAATCGCCAAACAAGGCGCCTGCTTTTTCATAAAAACTGTTGGTGATTTGGGATTGACTTAAACCCTCGGGACTCAAAAATCCGCCTGTAGACAAAAGGTAAAGCGCTTGCGTTTGTCGCGTATCACGGTCGCTGAGTTTGGTTTCGATTTCGGAGCGCATCACCGAACTCACATTGGGAAAATTGATGGCAAAATCGGGTTCAGGAGCCAAAACCGTTCCTTTCAATGAAATTACAACATCTACGGGAATCTTGCGATTGAACGAAGCATTTTCGACTAAAACAGCGGGATTAGCGGTTATATTTTGCGACACGGCTTCCAAATTCAATTGAGCGCGATACGGATTGCCTTCCCACACAATGGAGCCAAATCGTTTTACCTTGAATTTTTTATCAATCAAACCACCATATTTAAAATTATAGTAGCCATCCCATACTTGAAAGTCGCCCGTCATTTCGAACTTACCTAGCGTATTGATATTCATGAATAAGGTCCCTACCCCGGTTCCGCGCATCCCATGTTTGGATTCGCGATTCAAAATCACTTCAATGTTGGCTACGGGGGTGATATTGAACTCAAAATTCATTTGCAAGCCGTTGTAATTACGAATGAACTCAGCATCTCTTGGTATTTCGCCATTTTTTTCTTGGCTTGTTAAAAAATGAATGTAATTGTTCTCCGAGACCGCATCGGCATCATTGATAGGAATTTTAATATCGGTTCCTTTTTGTGAAGTGGCCACCACATCAATCTCTAAACCGTCGGTAGGTCCTTTGATTGTGGCCGATCCATCGATGAAGGCGGTTCCAAAATACGCAGCGTCTTCTTTATCTCGAGTATCTAAAGCCAAAATTCTATTGGAGGCAATGTTCAAATCTAATTCCCAATTCCCAAAATGTTTGTGGCGTACAAAACCTTGTAAAGTACCTTCGGTATTGTACTTCGAATCTAAAATTCGGGTGCGTTGAATGATAAATCGATCTTGCGTTACATCGACAATCGAATTAGGTTGCATTTGGTAATCGACATTCAAATACGGAATGGTAACCCCGGCTTCATCCACAAACAAGCGTCCGTTGTAATCCACATTGTTGATGTTTCCATCGATACGGGCATTTCCTGAGACAAAACCTCTTATCTTGGACAAAACCTCCCCTCCCAAATGATCCAGAACGCCCAAATTGAATTTCTGGAAGTTGAGATCCAAATCCAGAAAAGTTTCTCCCGATTGTGTTCTCAAATTTCCATCGGCGGTAAACGATCGGAAAAGCTCGTTTTCTATGGTAGAATGAATGTCAAAGCGACTAAAATCCTTGTTTCCTTTGATTTGCAAACCAAGATCTCCTAAAACATTATCGTTGACCAGTAACTCATCAATGGATACTTGTACAATGGGTTGATAAATCGCATCTTTTTGTTTGATATTGACGGCACCGTTTACCTTTCCTTCAAAAACAAACTGCGGAACATCAGGCGTAATTTTATTCAAATTAACATTATGAAAAGTGAGTTTTAAATCCTTACTTTTTTGCCCATCATTGATCAATCCACTGAGGGACATGAATTCATTTTCATGCGAAATGAGCAAGTCGTCAAAGCGGAAGTTGTTTAAATTTTTATCAAAAACAATCCGATTTTTTTCGTCATCGTTGCTATTGATATACCACAAATAGTCTTTGAACATGACTTCTGATTTTCTAAAACCAATCACGTTATTTTTTTGGGCATCTATGGTGTGGTAGAGGTTTAAATTGTAAAAGTCGTTTCCTTTTTCGCCGCCTTTAAACTCGGTTCGAAAAGCAAGAGTGTCTTTGGCGGTTGTGTTAATCAATGAAAAATCACGAATCTTGTAATACTTAGTTTTTAGTGAATCTAATTGAACATAGGTGTTGTACAACGGATTTTTATTATCGATTTCCAGTAAAAAATTATCCAAATGATTGCCAAAGACATCAACCGTTTTGGAGGTTAAATCCATTTTAAAATCGTTCTCATCACTGCGAATAACCCCGCTCAAACGCGCATCTTCACTGAACGAAATCTCTGGGTTGATGATTTCAATTATTTTGTGAAACTCTACAAAATCAAACTTCACATACTGCCCTTTTTTGAGCGTATTAGGTCGGTAATTGGCATATAAACTTCCCAAGGAATTTTCGACCATTTTGGCGATTTGTTCAAATTCAAATTTGCCTTGAATTTTTCCATTGACTTCGTTGGGCGAATATAAAGTGACCACATGCTCGTTATCACTATTGAAAGACGAGTTTAGCGTGAGGTAATCAAAAAAGTATTGGTCTTTACGATTGATATATGAAGCGTTGGTCAGCATCAAATCCCCTTTCATGTTATTGACAGAGTTCCCTGTTATTTTGGTCACAATATCTCCACGAAAAACAGCGACTTCATCACTAGAAAAATTCAAACGCTTCAAATTGGCATAATCCACTCTTGCGTGAAAATCATACACATTTTCTTTCTTACTTAAGTATACGATACCATCAAAATCAAAAAATAAATTGGGATCATTAATATTGATTTTCCCTTTGAAATACGGCTTTTTGAAATTTCCGTTAGCGAGAATGTTTTGGTAGGTATACCCATTGTAGTCCATACTTTGAACCCCTCCCGAAAAACGAATATCCAAGTATTTTTGAACAAATCCTTTCCCATCCACGGTTACATTAAGACTTACTTTACCCAAGTCAGAACGCCCTAAAAACCGACCCAAATCAAACTGATTCATGGCCAAAACACCCGAATAAGAAGCATTGTCGATATGGTCTATGTTGGACATCGTCAAATTGCTACTTAATTGTCCTAGTAATGTCACTAAATTAAAATCGGCCTCAATGGTTTTGGGCGTAATCTCGGCGGTACCATCCAATTGAAATTGACCAAGTTTTTGAAGTGAAGAGGGTAATTTTTTTCCTAGAACATTGGGAAGCAATGCGGTAAGATCGTCATAATTGGAGGAAACTTTTTTGAATTTTCCTTTCATGTAAAAATCACCCTCGTTGCGTGTGGCAAATAAATTTCTAAAATTTACCGTACCTACAATTTCAGAATTCAATAGATCGCGCAACACCAAACGCCGAGCGGTAAAATTATTGAGCGTTCCATCCAATTTACCCGAAAAATTGATGCGGTTGTTTTTTCCCATTTCGCTGTAAAAAAAGCGAATATCATTGGTCGCAATGGAGGCCAACTGGGTATTGATGTCGAAGCGAACTTTGTTATTAAAATCGGCAAAATCTTTTCGCTCATACCGAAGAATGACATCGCCTTTAAAATGCGACTCTGCCGTTTTTAAGTCTGTTTTTTCTAACCGAATATTTTGCTTCGTATAGGTAAACTGCGTCTCCATTTGGGTGACATCCAAGCCACGGTGGTCATGAAAAGCCATCCGATTGACATGGGTATATACGTTTGGACCTTTAATTTTAAAATCGGACAACACCGCATTAATTCGTGTAAAGTCAACGTCTTTAGGAACTTTTCGATTGTAATCCGTCATTCGGAAGGTACTGTTTTTTAAGGTAATCGCTTCCGCTACCATGCGAAATTTGCCCGATGAAGGCTTCCCATCATCAAAGGCGGCTACAAAATCATCCAAATTGGTATCGCGCTTTCCTTTGGGCGTTTTAACATCTAATAGCAGTTGATCTACCTCCATTTTGCCAAAATAAAGATTGCCATCCATCAAGGATTTAACATCCGATAAGGTCGTGCGAATACGTTGGGCAAAAATCAAGGTGTCTTGGGTACTGTCACGAACAATCACTTCTTTGAGTTGTACACCGCCAAAAACGGTAATCTCTACGCGATTTACCTGGATGTTGGTTCCGTAATCACGATTAATTTGTTCGGTAAAATACTGAGCAATAAGCGTTTGTACCACCGGAAGTGAGAGTGCAATAGCCGCAAAAATCAACAAAAGGAGCAACGCCAAAAGTGTACGAAGTACAATCTTCCGAATCTTTTTTCTGCGTGTATTTGTTTTTTTCTCTTCCAAAATGAGGGTTACGAATGGTCTAAATATGAAAAAGCGTACCTTTGCAAAGGTGTAAAAATACAGGATTTACGCTGTTGAAACCAAATTTAAACAAAAATTGTGCCTGATGTCTCAAGGTCCTATTTATATTTTAGCTCTAGAGAGTTCGTGCGATGATACGGCAGCGGCTGTATTGCGTGATACCACGGTGCTTTCGAATGTTGTCGCGCGGCAACACATCCATGAGGAATATGGAGGCGTTGTGCCTGAATTAGCGTCTCGTGCCCACCAGCAAAACATTGTTCCTGTCGTTGATGTTGCGCTCAAAAAAGCAGGCATCACCCGCGAACAATTGCATGCCATTGCTTTTACGCAAGGTCCCGGATTGATGGGGTCGCTTTTGGTGGGAACGTCCTTTGCCAAATCGATGGCCATGGGTTTGCAAATTCCATTACTGGCGGTAAACCACATGCATGCCCATATTTTGGCGCATTTCATCACCGAAGAAGGATATGACACACCCGAGTTTCCCTTTTTAGCTTTAACCATTTCGGGAGGACATACACAGATTGTGCAGGTGAATGACTTTTTTGATTTAAAAGTAATTGGCGAAACCACCGATGACGCTGTGGGTGAAGCCTTTGATAAATCGGCAAAAATACTAGGTTTACCTTATCCTGGAGGTCCTTTGATTGACCAATGGGCTAAAGAAGGTAATCCAAAACGTTTTCCATTTACACGCCCCAAAGTAGACGGACTGAACTTTAGTTTCTCGGGATTAAAAACGCAAATTTTGTATTTTATTCAAAAAAATACAGCCACCAACCCCAACTTTATTGAGGAAAACAAGGCTGATATCTGTGCTTCTATACAACATATCATCATTGCCATCCTTATGGAAAAATTGGAAATGGCCGTGGCACAAACGGGAATTTTTCAAATTGCTATTGGAGGCGGGGTTTCGGCCAACTCCGGAATTCGTCAAGCTTTGGTGGAGGCGCGTACGCAGAAAGGTTGGAAAACATTCAGTCCCAAGTTTGAATACACCACCGACAACGCCGCTATGATTGGCATTGTTGGATATTATCGTTATTTGAATCAACACTACGCATCACGCGATGTGGTAGCCAAAGCACGCATTCCGTTTTAACTATGCAATTGTTTTATAATTCAACGCTTACTCCCGAAACAAAAAACTTTACGTTTGACCGTGAAGAAAGTCGGCATATCATTAAAGTTCTTCGAAAAAAAGAAGGCGATAGTATTCATGTTACCAACGGTTTAGGCAATTTATTTCACACCAAAATAACATTGGCCTCTGACCATAAATGCACGGTTGAAATTGTGGAATGTACATATCAAAAACCAGCCTCCTACCGATTGCATTTGGCCGTAGCGCCTACCAAAATGAATGAACGTTACGAATGGTTTTTGGAAAAAGCAACCGAAATTGGCATCCATACCATCACGCCTATTCTTTGCGATCATTCGGAACGAACCGTATTCAAAACCGAGCGGATGGAAAAAATCATAGTGGCCGCCATGAAGCAGTCCAATCAATTGTATATCCCTGAATTGCAAGCGCCTATCCACTTTTCTACCTTTATACAAGCTCCTTTTTCAGGTCAAAAATTCATAGCCCATTGCGAGGAAAGCCAACGTCAATCGTTGCAAGAGGCCCTGAAAACACAAGAGGATGTGCTGATTTTAATCGGACCCGAAGGCGATTTTTCTGTTAAAGAAATTGAAAGTGCTTGTGCAAAAGGTTTTGTTCCAATAACTTTGGGTAATACACGACTTCGAACAGAAACGGCTGCAATTGTCGCCTGTCATAGTGTGGTGTTTAAAAATGAATGGGATGAGAATAAATAGTTTCCTTTTTTGCTTTTTGATTAGTGCCTTGGGGTGGTCGCAAGCCAACGTTATTTTTAAAGATCGGAATTATTTTGAAGCACAAAATGAAGCCCGTGAAAAGAACAAGCCGCTAGTAGTGATGTTTTATGCCAATTGGTGCGAACATTGCAAAAAAATGAAAAATACGGTTTTACAGGATACCGATGTAGTGCTATTTTACGCGCAAAATTATATTACCGTAGCCATTGACGCCGAGAGTGATGCGGGAAGTGCTTTGAAGCAAAAATTTAAAAATGATTGTAAGGTGCGCTCCTATCCTACCTTTGCGTATTTTTCTTCTAAAGAAGTCTATTGGGGAGGATTTTCAGGCGAAATGAAAAAGGAAAGTTTTATTGATGAAGGCACTAAATTGTTGCAAACCGAAAATCAATTGCCCCAACTCAAAGCAGCGTTCGAAGCCAATGTGAATAATCCCGAGGCGTGTTTAAAATACATCGCTTCCATTCGAAAAGCCGGATTTGATGCGACTTCGATTACACAACGCTACCTCAAAACAGTTCCCAAAGAAAATTTATTTACCGAATTGAATTGGCGCATTGTAGCTAATGGAATCAATATGGTAGAAGCCCCCGAATTTCAGTGGATCATCGACTATCAAAAAGAATTTGGGCAAGCTGCGAATCCACAACGGGTCGAGAAAAAAATTATTTTCACCGTGCAAGACAACCTACGAAGTGCAGCCGACGCGTTGGACACCCTAAATTATCGTAAAAAAAGAGTTTTTGTTGAGAAAATTCAGTGGCGAAAAACCGATTCGTTATTGTACAAATACGATACACAATTGTATGCCAGTGTACAAGATTGGAAACGCTACCAACAGGTTACACTAGAAAAAACAGATACCTTTGCCACCAAAGATGCCAACCAATTGATCGAAAATGCTTCGGTGTATTTGAATTACATCCAACAGCCCGATGCGTTACGAAAGGCAATTACTTGGGTCGACAAAGCCATTGCGCTGAGTGAAAACGCCGAAAAACATTTGGTGAAAGCCAAATTATACCTCAAATTGAAAGATAGAACTCAAGCGCTTCAAGCTGCCGAAACCGCCAAAAAATGGTCGGAACAAATGGGTTGGAGCAGTTCAGAAAGCGATACCATCATCAAGGAAATAAAAGCTGCCAAACTATGAAATATCTAATACTAGGTTTGTGTTTACTTGCCACTTTAAGTAGCCCCGCACAAGAAATTGCCTTGTTAAAATACAGTGGCGGAGGAGACTGGTATGCCAATCCAACCGCTTTACCCAATTTAATTCGGTATTGCAACAGTTCGTTGAACACCAAAATAAAAACCAAACCGGCAACTGTAGAACCCTCGAGTCCCGATTTATTTTCCTATCCTTTTGTACACATGACAGGGCATGGCAATGTGGTGTTTAGTGCCGCAGATATTGCAAATCTTCGTAATTATTTGCTTTCTGGTGGATTTTTACACATCGATGACAATTACGGGATGGATGAGTTTGTACGGAAAGAGATCAAGCGTTTGTTTCCTGAAAAAAACTTGGTAGAAATGCCCGCCAATCACCCGATTTTTCAAGGCCCTAATGTATTTGCCTCCGGATTGCCCAAAATACACGAACATGACGGTAAACGTCCACAAGCATTTGGAATATTTGAAAACAATCGTTTGGTGCTGTTGTATACCTTTGAATGTGATTTAGGCGACGGATGGGAAGATGCCGATGTGCACAACGACCCCAAAGAGGTTCGCGAAAAAGCACTGAAAATGGGGGCGAATCTAATTCACTACGTTTTCAATAACTAATATTCACTGACAAAATCGTAATCCTATGACCCCTTCCAAAACTATCGCTCTCGGTATTCTTCAGGCTCTCGCTGTTATTGTATTGGTGGGCTTGGGATTGTATTTCATCTATTGCATTCAAGCCGTAATTGTTTACCTTTTGGTATCGATTGTAATGGCATTGATTGCCAATCCCATAGTGGAGTTTTTACGCCGAAGATTAAAGTTTGGAAATACTTTTGCGGTAGCCTTCACCTTGACGTTGTTTGTGCTTTTACTCGTGGGGTTAATTTCTTTATTTATTCCCCTTATCGTCACCCAAGGCAATAAACTCTCCTTATTGGATGCTCATGCCATTGAGATACGCTTGATGGCGCTTTACCAACAAGTGGATACGTATTTACATCAACACAATATGGATTTGGATGGATTGATAAAACAATCTGAAATTACCTCCAAACTGAAGTTTAATTCAATAACCGATTTCCTTAATGAAATCATCAATACGGTAAGTAGTCTCAGTATTGGTCTAGTATCGGTGTTTTTCATCACGTTTTTCTTTTTAAAAGATAAGGTGCAATTTTTAGTAGGCGCCAAATATGTTTTGCCCGAAAAACATCAAGAACCCATTTTAGAATCGGTGGATAAAATACGTGAATTGCTTAGTCGGTATTTTATTGGACTCATCATTCAGCTGACCATTGTCTGCATTTTATACTTGATTGTACTCCTTATTTTTGATGTAGAAAATGCCTTTGTTATTGCGTTTTTGTGTGCATTACTCAATATTATCCCGTATGTTGGGCCAATGATTGGAACCGGTATTGCAGGCGTATTGACGATGCTTTCCAACATCAATGCCGATTTTTCAACGGTGACCTTACCCACCACCCTTTACGTTTTAATCGGATTTTCAATTGTACAAATAATTGATAACAACATCACCTCGCCCATCATTTTTTCGAAAAGTGTTAAATCGCATCCGCTAGAAATATTCTTGGTGGTTTTGATTGCGGGTATTCTATTCGGCATCATGGGGATGATTATTGCGGTTCCTACTTTTACCATAGTGAAAGTCATTGCCAAAACCTTTTTCCCCGAGGCCAACATCGTGCGTCAAATGACCAAGAACCTATAACGATGATCGATCATTCGCTTTTGGAACCCGAAGTACAAGACTTCATCAATGCCCATTTAAGCACCCCCGTTTCGGTATTGGCGTTGCAAAAAAATCCGTTCCCACACCTCGATTACAAACGCATTTTACAACAAATTGAATCCAAAGCCAAAGCGGCACAAAAATTACCTACATGGTTTACCACCCCCATGTGCTTGTATCCGTCTAAAATTTCGATAGAACAAACCTCCTCCGAAATAACGGCTTCTTACAAAGCGCAAACGATTCATGGAGCAAGCCTTATCGACCTTACGGGAGGTTTTGGCGTAGATGCTTACTATTTTGCACAACATTTTCAATCGGTGGTTCATTGCGAACACGATGCCCAATTGTCAGCAATGGTAGCGCATAATAGTAGCACCATGGGGGTCCATAATCTTACCTTAGTTTCAGGCGATGGTTTGGACTTTTTACGACAAAACAATACCCGTTTTGATTGGCTTTACCTCGACCCGTCGCGACGCCATGAGGAAAAAGGAAAAGTATTTTTCTTGAGCGATTGTACGCCCAATGTGCCCGAACTCGTAGATGAATATTTTAAGTATACCGATCAAATACTGATTAAAACAGCGCCTCTTTTGGATATTACCGCTGCACTTCACGAACTAAAGTATGTGTCGGAAGTACAAGTGATTGCGGTTCAAAATGAAGTAAAAGAGTTGTTGTTTTACCTGCGAAAAAACACTGCTACACCCCTACAAATTACTGCCGTTACTTTGTTTAAAACAGATAACGCCTCTTTGTTTACCCATGAATTTGGGTTGCGTGTTCCCGTCGAACTTGCGGCTCCACAAAGTTATTTGTATGAACCCAATGCAGCCTTAATGAAATCGGGAGGCTATGATGTCTTGGCGCATCAATTGGAGCTAAAAAAACTACATGTCCACACGCATTTATTTACCTCTACAGCGCTTATCGACTATCCGGGGCGACGCTTTCAAATACGCCGTGTTTTTCCCTACCAAAAAGCAGCAATGAAATCGCTAATAGGAAAGAAAGGTCATGTGGCCACACGGAACTTTCCAGAAAGTGTCGCTGATTTACGCAAAAAATGGAAAATAGCTGACGGAGGTACAAGCTATTGGTTTTTTGTAACTTTAGAAAAAGGAGAGAAAGCCGTCCTTGAAACAGCGAAAATCAGCGATTAAGGACAATCCCATTTAAAGTTGGCTAACGGATCCTTGAGGGAACCCGCTAGATTGTAATGCCACCATTCCGACTTGAAGGCTCTAAAATTATGGCGCAACATCACTTCTTTTAGAAAGGCGCGATTGGCTTTGACTTTGGCCGGTAAATTTGCATGGGTGTGCGCAGCTTCAGGACCAAAATGATCAAAGGAAGTTCCCATATCCAATTCGTTTCCATCTTTGTCTACCAGTGTGATATCAACGGCTCCCCCTCGATTGTGAATGGAACCGCGTTTAGGGTCGGCGACATAGTCTGCATCGGGTAAAATTGCCCACATTTTCTTTTGAATGTCCAAAGGACGGTAGCAATCATAAATTTTAATCCGATACCCTTTTTCCAAAAACTCATTGTTGGCCTCAATTAAGTTTCGAACTGTTTTCATGCGTAAATAACATTCGGAACAGTCATAGACTGCCGTTTTCAAAAAATTATCGGAGGAAGCATATTTCATGTCAAACACAAAAAAACCTTCATAATTGCGCACCCTAACAAAAGCCGTATCATGGATGCCCTCGTAAATGGCTAACGATTTTGAATTCAGATAATTATTTTTTAAAAAATCACGATTGGAAAAAGCTTTATCCGTCGACGAGCAACCCATCAATAGCAAACCAAGAAATCCCAAAAAACAACTGATTTTCATAGTACTACGGTAGTAAATTATAGGCTTTATAAGCTGTTGAAAAATACAAAAAAAACCAAGAGTATTTGAACTTTTTCAAATGTTAAATTAATTACAAAGTCGCAAGTCCCCCCTATTTTATCTATTAATTTTGCTCCACTTAAAACAAAGAAATGCAACCGATGCAATTGTTTCGTTCGTTTTTAATTTTCATCTTCAGTGCGATGATGGCCTTGTCAGTCGGGTTAAAGCACTGTGATGAAGTTTTGGACATGAGCGTCAAAAAAGCGATTGAATCTGTTCAAGACACCGCGGAAGAGAATCCGATTTCCACAGCACAACAACAATTTCGTTTACAACAGCAAAAAGTTACCCAAAAGCAATCTTGCGCTCCTGCTCAAAAGGAGCGATTGGTATTTCTCCCTTCGACCCTTTTTGCCAAAAACACCCCTTCACTGTTGCATCGTACGCAACGGTTTTTACACATTTTTCACCTTTTTTGATTCCGATTTTCGTACCCGTTTTAAACAGAAAATCAATTGTAATCAAAAAATGACCTATGAAAAATCTCGTTTTGGGACTTCTAGCCTTGGGGCTTGTAAGTGCCTGTCAACGTTCAAATTCTGTTGAAAATAAAGAAAATAAAGCATACCCTGTTTTGGAAGTTGTCGAAAAAGACACCTTAATTTCTAACGATTTTGTGACGGATATTCAAGCCAAAAAGAATATTGAAATTCGTTCGCGTATTTCGGGTATCCTCCACCATATCTATGTCAACGAAGGACAATATGTCAAAAAAGGACAACCTTTGTTTAAAATCAATGATGCCGAATTGCGGATGGAACTCTCCAAAGCTACTGCGGGCTTACAGCAAGCGAAGGCCGATGTTCGTATGGCTGAAATTGAACTCAACCAACACCAAAGTCTTTTCAACAAAGCCATCATTGCCAAGAATGAATTGGACATGATCAAAGCCAAATTGGAAGCCAAAAAAGCACAACGTTCCTTTATGGAAGCGGAACGAAATACCGTGTTGCAAAAAATTGCTTTCACTAAAATCACTGCCCCTTTTGATGGAGTGATTGACGTGATTCCTTTTAAAGAAGGGAGTTTAATTGAAAACGGAGCCTTACTGACCACGTTTTCACAACTGGAAGAAGTGTATGCCTACTTCTCCATTCCCGAAAGTCTTTACTTTCAACTCATTGCAGAAGACAAGCTTGGGAAGCATCAAAAAATTGAATTAGTGTTGCCCAACGGGGTACATTACGACTATAAAGGCACCTTAAAATCGGCCGAAAGCGAAATTGACCGAAGTACGGGGTCTATCCGTTTTAAGGCAGCCTTCCCCAATCCTGAACACTTGATTAAACACGGAACATCGGGTAAATTGGTCATTTCAGAAACACGAAAAGACGTCATTACCATTCCAAAAAAATCTACCTTTTCGATTCAGGATAAAACCTATGTTTTTGTGGTAGATTCCAACCAAAAAGTTCGAATGCGTACGATTCAAATCGGAGCCGTGCTTTCCTCCAATTATTTGGTGAGTCGCGGTATTGAAGAAGGCGATCGTATCATCTACGAAGGCACGCAATCGCTTCGTGACGGGGACCGCATTCAAATCAGTTCCAAAATCTAAGGATCCACGACAAAATCTTTTTTCATGATCGAGCTATTTATACGACGCAAGGTGTTATCCTTGGTTATCTCTATATTTCTTGTTTTGTTGGGTGTGATGGCCTTGCTGCAATTGCCCATTACCCAATTCCCCGACATTGTCCCTCCCTCGGTAACGGTAACGGCAAAATATACGGGAGCGAATGCTGAAGTTTCGGCCAATGCCGTAGCCTTACCTCTCGAACGCGCCATCAATGGTGTACCTGGAATGACCTACATGTCGACCGTAACTTCCAACGACGGGTTGACCATGATTCAGGTGTTTTTTGAAGTAGGAACCGATCCTGATGTGGCAGCGGTAAACGTTCAAAACCGGGTAACCACTGTATTGGATGAATTGCCAGAAGAAGTAATCCGTGCTGGGGTTACCACCGAAAAAGAGGTGAATAGTATGTTGATGTACCTCAATATTACGAGTGAGGACAAAAACATGGACGAGCAGTTTATCTACAACTTTACCGATATCAACGTTTTACAAGAGTTAAAACGCATCGACGGTGTGGGACGTGCCGAAATCATGGGGCAAAAAGAATACTCCATGCGGGTGTGGTTAGATCCCCAAAAACTAAATGCATACTCGATTTCGGCGCAAGAAGTTATTGCTGCCTTACGGGCACAAAACATTGCAGCAGCTCCTGGTAAAGTGGGAGAAACTTCAGGAAAAACCTCCAGTCAGTTGCAATATGTGGTCAAATACACGGGTAAATTTGCCACCCCCGAACAATATGAAGAAATTCCCTTGCGCGCGGATGCTTCGGGGACTATTTTAAAACTCAAAGACGTCGCCAAAGTTGAATTTGGAGCAATGAGTTACGGGATGGTTTCAAAAACAGATGGAAAACCCTCGGCTTCTATCATGATGAAACAGCGTCCAGGCTCAAATGCTTCCGAAGTAATCGAACGGGTGAAAGCCAAAATGGCCGAATTAAAAGGCACTTCCTTTCCTCCCGGGATGAATTACAACCTGGCTTACGATGTTTCCCGATTTTTGGACGCTTCGATTAGTGCCGTAATCAAAACGTTGTTGGAAGCATTCTTGCTGGTAGGTATTGTTGTCTTTTTGTTTTTACAAGATTGGCGTTCCACCTTAATTCCTGTCATGGCGGTACCTGTGGCTTTAATTGGAACCTTTGCGTTTATGCAAATGCTCGGGTTTTCGATCAACTTATTGACTTTTTTTGCCTTGGTGTTAGCCATCGGAATTGTGGTCGATAATGCGATTGTGGTGGTAGAAGCCGTTCACGTAAAGATGGAAGAAGGCTTAGCGCCCTATGAAGCGACTGTTGCGTCGATGAAAGAAATTGCTGGAGCTGTTGTGGCTATTACTTTGGTAATGTCGGCGGTATTTATTCCCGTAGCCTTTTTGAGTGGCCCCGTTGGCGTTTTCTACCGACAATTTTCACTGACCTTAGCCATAAGTATCGTAATTTCAGGGGTTAATGCATTGACACTTACGCCAGCATTGTGCGCTATTTTATTGAAACCGCACCAGCATGGCACGCACAAAGGAGGGTTGCAACGCTTTTTTACAAAATTCAATTCCGGTTTTGATCGTTTGACGCAGCGGTATACGAATTTGTTGTCCCGATTTGCCACTAGAACTGCGATAACATTCGGTTTGCTCATCGCCTTCATTGGATTAATGGTGGTCAATAGCAAACTTCTTCCTACCGGCTTTATTCCGCTTGAAGACCAAGGGATGGTGTATGTGAGTGTAACCACACCCCAAGGCGCCACCGTTGAACGTACAGAAAAAGTACTGACGCAGATTACACAATTGGCCAAAGAAATGGAAGGTGTAGAGAACGTAACTACGTTGGCGGGGTACAGTATCGTAACCGAAATTGCGGGTGCATCCTACGGAATGGCGATGATCAACATGAAAGATTGGTCAGAACGCGATATCTCAGCCGATGAACTAATTGCACGATTGACCGCTGAAACAGATAAGATTGCCGATGCCGACATTGAAGTGTTTGCTCCTCCAACCGTACCGGGCTTCGGAAACGCGAGTGGATATGAATTGCGGTTGTTGGATAAGTCAGGACGAACGTTAACCGATACGGATAAAACTACAAAAGCATTTATCAAAGCCTTAAATGAAGCACCCGAATTACAAAACAACTTCACGGGATTTGATGCGACCTATCCCCAATATCTTGTCCACATGGATTATGATATGGCTACCAAAAAAGGAGTTTCGGTAGAAAACGCAATGGAAACCTTACAGACTTTGCTGGGTTCGTATTATGCAACCAACTTTATCCGCTTTACGCAAATGTATAAAGTGATGGTTCAAGCCGGACCCGAATTCCGGAATGCCCCAGAGAGTATTTTAAATCTTTACTTGAAAAACGATCAAGGTCAGATGGTTCCGTTTTCGACATTTGTGCGTTTGGAACGCGTGTATGGTCCTGAAATCCTCACCCGCTACAATATGTATATGTCGGCAATGATTAATGGTGAACCAGCACCTGGATACAGTTCGGGAGATGCAATTAAAGCGGTAGAAAGCGTAGCCGAAAAACAACTTCCTCGAGGATACACTATTGAATGGTCGGGAATGACGCGGGAAGAAATTTTATCCGGAAATCAAACGACGATTATCTTCATGATTTGTTTGCTTTTTGTATATCTTTTGTTAGCTGCGCAATACGAAAGTTTTTTACTTCCCCTACCCGTTTTGTTGAGTTTGCCTACAGGGATTTTCGGATCGTATTTTGCGTTGAATCTCGCGGGACTTCAAAATAACATTTATGCGCAAGTGGCGTTGGTCATGCTGATTGGTTTGCTTGCTAAAAATGCGATTCTGATTGTAGAATTTGCAATGGCGCGCAACCAAGAGGGAGAATCGATTATTTCGGCTGCCATTGAAGGCTCCCGACAACGATTACGTCCTATTCTTATGACCTCTTTTGCCTTTATCGCTGGTTTGATTCCGTTGTGTATCGCTTCTGGCGCGGGTGCTGTTGGAAATCAATCCATCGGTGTGGCGGCGGCTGGTGGAATGCTACTCGGTACTGTTTTTGGGTTACTGATCATTCCTGGGCTTTATATCTTTTTTGCAACCTTAGAAAAAAAATTCAAAAATGAAACAACAACTGCGTAAGGTCATATTTATTTTAGTATGCGGCTGCTTGGCTTCATGTGCTAGTCCAAAATTAGCACCCACGAAGACCATTGCTCCACTACCTGAAGGTGAGATGGCCATCGTTCCAGATAGTGTCACATTAAAAGAAACCCCCAAACTTTCAATCTACTTTAGTGATAAAAAGTTGGTACAATTGTTTGAAATAGCGTTGGCCTCCAATCCCGATATACAAATAGCAAAAGAGCGTATTGCCATTGCTAATAGTTATTTGGTGCGCAGTAAGAAAGTTCGATTACCCAATTTAGATCTTGAACTTTCGGCGAGTGGTACCCGTTTTGGAGACTATACGATGGAAGGTGTAGGCAACTTTGACACCAACTTGTCGTCCAATATTAGTGAGCGACAAATCATTAATACGAATCTTACCCCAAACTTTTTTGTAGGCTTACAAAGTGCTTGGGAAGCCGATATTTGGGGAAAACTCAAGAAACTTTCAGAAGCGGCTAGGAATCGTTATTTGGCCACACGTGAAGGAGAACGTTTAGTAAGAGCGGCGCTTTTTACCGATATCGCTGTACTGTATTTTGAATTGATTGCTTTAGACAAGAAGCTTACGATTTATGAAGAAAACTATGCGTTACAACAAAAAGCGTATGAAATCATTGCCGCACAACGAACCGTAGGAAAAGCCACTGAATTGGCCGTTCAACAATTTCAAGCCCAAAGTAAAAATCTGGAAACTGAAATTTCGTTGTTGAAAATTGAAGTGCTCGAAGTCGAAAATGCGCTCAATGCCCTTCTCGGAAAATATACGTATCGTATTGATCGTGGCAATACGTTAATGACGGTCAATAATGAAGATTCCAAAGCAAAAGAACATTATGTACGTATGCTTTTCAATCGTCCCGATGTGTTGCAACACTATTTTGAGTTACAAGCGAGTCAGGCCGATGCCAAAGCAGCCAAAGCGGCCTTTCTCCCCCGATTAGTTCTGGGCTCCCGTTTTGGATATAATGCTTTTTCTGCCGAAACCCTTTTCCTTCCCGGATCATTAACCTACCAACTTCTAGGCGGTTTGTTTACGCCTTTGTTAAATCGTTCTCAATTGAAATTGGAATTTAATGTGGCTTCCAAAGAACAAGAAATTGCCTTTTGGGGCTACCAAAAAAGCGTAATTCAAGCCTATACGGAGTTGCAAACATTATTGGGAAAACGCGAAATCTATCAAAAAACATTGGCATTGAAAGCGCAAGAGGTCGGGCATTTGAAACGTGCGGTGGAAGTAGCCAACGATTTGTATATCACAGGATATGCCAATTATATGGAATTGATTAATACGCAAAAAAATAAACTTACAGCCGATTTGGATTTATTGCATTTCGAATTGGATACAACATTAAATACGATTGTATTGTTTAAAGCATTGGGAGGAAGTCTTGAGACCTCGCAATAGATTGAATTGTTTTTTTTGGTTTTCTGTTGGAACAGGGGTGTTTTTTCGAAAATGCCCTTGTTCTTTTTTGGGGTAAAATGAAAAAATGTTTTTATGGTTCTTGTTTCTAACAGGAAGTGAATTTTTTGGAACTTGAAACCGCATATTTTTGAAACAAAAAAAGCCCCAAAACAGAGGCTTTACTGTGATCCAGTCAGGATTCGAACCTGAGACCTACTGCTTAGAAGGCAGTTGCTCTATCCAGCTGAGCTACTGGACCTTTGTCGGGGTGGCAGGATTCGAACCTGCGGCCTCCTGCTCCCAAAGCAGGCGCGATAACCGGGCTACGCTACACCCCGAAAAGAAGCGGAGAGACAGGGACTCGAACCCTGGCGACGGTTACCCGTCGACAGATTAGCAATCTGCTCCGTTACCACTCCGGCACCTCTCCTGATTCTTAAAAAAGAAAGAACTTTCGCTTTAAGCGGTTGCAAATGTAACGCAACAAAGTAAAAAATACAACTATTTGCACGTATTTTTTACGAATTTATGCTATCCCAAAATAAATCCATTAGTTATCAATTCAATAGCGTTTAAAAAAGTAAAATAACCTTGAAAATACAAGGGGAAAATCAGGCTATTTCCTAAAAAATAGTAGATTTGCACTACAAACAAACCAATTGAAATTTTAAAATTAATATGAGTAAAAAAGTGGTCATCGTTTCGGCAGCTCGAACTCCCATCGGAAGTTTTATGGGTGCCCTATCCTCGGTTGCTGCGCCCCATTTAGGAGCAGCTGCTATTAAAGGTGCTTTAGCAAAAATTCAACTCGACCCCAATCTTGTCGATGAAGTATTGATGGGCAATGTTGTTCAAGCAGGTGTTGGACAAGCTCCCGCACGTCAAGCGGCTTTATTTGCTGGATTGTCTGAAAATGTTGCGTGCACAACGGTCAACAAAGTGTGCGCTTCTGGGATGAAAGCTATCATGCAAGGTGCGCAAGCGATTATGGCTGGTGATGCCGAAATTGTTGTTGCTGGAGGTATGGAAAATATGAGTATGATTCCCCACTACGTTCACCTGCGCAATGGTATTAAATTTGGACCTACTTCCCTAGTCGATGGGATGCAAAAAGATGGGTTAACCGATGCCTACGACCACAATGCCATGGGTGTTTGTGCCGACTTATGTGCTACCGAATACAACATTAGTCGTGAAGAGCAAGACAATTTTGCAATACAATCCTATCAGCGTTCAGCTCAAGCTTGGGAAGCGGGTAAATTTGATTCAGAAGTTGTTCCTGTTGCAGTTCCTCAACGTAAAGGGGATCCAATCATGGTCATAAAAGATGAAGAGTATACCAATGTTCGTTTGGACAAAATCCCAACTCTTAATGCAGTTTTTACTAAAGATGGAACGGTTACCGCAGCCAATGCATCAACCATTAATGACGGGGCTGCAGCCTTAGTCTTAATGAGTGCTGAGAAAGCTGAAGAATTGGGATTGCAACCCTTAGCAGTCATCCGTGGGTATGCCGATGCAGCACAAGAACCAAAATGGTTTACTACAGCACCTGCAAAAGCCTTACCTAAAGCCCTTGCAAAAGCGGGATTGGCTATCGATGAAGTGGACTTTTTTGAGTTCAATGAAGCGTTCTCAGTGGTGGGTCTTGCGAATGCAAAGATTTTAAATTTACCAAATGATAAAGTCAATGTGA
This sequence comes from Flavobacterium sp., assembly GCF_040379285.1. Taxonomy (GTDB): domain Bacteria; phylum Bacteroidota; class Bacteroidia; order Flavobacteriales; family Flavobacteriaceae; genus Flavobacterium. The sequence continues at coordinate 47,816 of NZ_JBEILJ010000015.1, forward strand.
ATGGCGGTGCTGTTTCATTGGGTCACCCTCTTGGATGTTCAGGAGCGCGTATAATCGTTACGCTACTCCATGTCTTGCAACAAAATAATGCAAAAATTGGGGCTGCGGCCATTTGCAATGGTGGTGGTGGTGCATCTGCTTTAGTAATTGAACGAATTGCCTAATTAGAATGAAGTTTGCCCTTTGTACCCTTTCTGTAATTCCGCTGCGCGCCGAACCGAGTGACCGAAGTGAAATGGTGTCACAAGTCATGTTTGGGGAACATTTTGAAATTATAGACAAAGAAAAACAATGGCTAAAAATCAAACTTCATTTCGACCACTACGAAGGATGGATTGACCGAAAACAATGTCTAGAAATTACACAAGACCAATTTGAAAAATTATCGCAAGATGCGTTAATCTTGAATGCAGATTTGGTTGAATATGCGTTTACCCCCGAGAATCATTTAATTCCATTATTATTGGGGGCATCATTGACTTTTCTAAACCATGCGGACATCAATCGGGGGCAATTCGGATTTGAAGGCTTGAAAATTACAGGAAAAAAACCGAAATCGGAATTGATTCCCACGGCATTTATGTACTTGAATGCACCTTATTTGTGGGGAGGAAAATCACCTTTTGGTATTGATTGCTCTGGTTTTACACAAATGGTTTACAAACTCAATGGATACGCTCTTTTACGCGATGCATCGCAACAAGCTACCCAGGGCGAGGTGTTGAGTTTTATTGAAGAAAGTGAGCCGGGTGATTTGGCATTTTTTGATAATGAAGAAGGCAAGATCATCCACGTTGGGATCATTTTAGAAAACAATTTCATCATCCACGCCAGTGGTAAAGTTCGCGTCGATCGATTAGACCATTTAGGCATTTACAACGCTGAGGAAAATCGACACACCCATCGTTTACGTGTGATTAAAAAAGTGACTTAAAAATGAAGCCGTCTCACAAACTGAGTCGCTTTTTTTTAATGGTTTAAATTTTTGTAGCACAAAGTGGCAGGATGTTTTCACGATGTTTCACAAGGTGTAGCCATGATAAATCTCGTAATGCTTAGTTCCTAGGTAGGCTAATTTAAAATTTAGAATAACAAAATTCATAATGCTCTCCCGCGCGAGGGGTGGCAGTGGAAATCCTTGACGCAGCGCAGCGGAGACAAGATTGCAACGAACGACCCGACCCCGAGGAGGGTAATTTCATTTCGAAGAGGGAGGAGATTCCGAGGGGGCGCGCCCAAGTTAATGTGGCAATGAGACAATGTGTCTATGTGACAATGGGGCAATGGTGAAATAGGAAATAAAAAAGCGTCTCGGTGAGGAAACGCTTTTGGATTTGAAAACAAAATTAAGCTTTTGTTTCTGCTTTTTTATCGGCTTTTTTGCTAGCGCAACACCCGCCTTTTTTCTCTGTTCCACAGGCTTTCTTTTCTTCTGTCGAACAAGATTTTTCGGTTTTCGCTTTTTTCTTTTCTTTCTTTTCTTGCTCTTGGGCTTGGCCACTTACCGCAATAAGAAAGGCTGCAGCGGCAAATAGGGAAATCATTCTCTTCATACTTTATTTATTTTAATTCGTTTCTAGTTCAAAGATAGTAAATAACGAGTGGAAATGGTTGACCTCCACTCTTATTTCTTACTTAATTTGGGGCTTTGAAAACTTAAAAAATAACAGCCCTATGAAAACGTACTTCGCTTATGGAAAGCGTTTAGCCTCAATCGTTTGAACGAGTTGCTCTTTGGAAACCACCCCTGACTGCCGCCACAACAGTTGTCCTTTTTGATACAACATTAAAGTGGGGACGCCCCGAACCTGTTGCATGGCCGCTAAATCTTGGTTTTTATCAACATCGACTTTTACAATAGAAACGGAATCCCCAAGCGCATCTTTAACTTCTTTTAAAATGGGAGCCAGCATTTGACAGGGACCACACCAGGTAGCATAAAAGTCAATTAACACCGGTTTATCAGCGTTAATGAGTTCGCCAAAACTACTATTCATGATGTTCTTTTTTTAAATTCACCGTACAATTGCCTTGGATTCCGCACCCCCAATTGAATACCGCTTGAAGCAGGAAAAATAATCCCATGGGTACAAAAATCCATTGGCGCGTTTCATACGCATTGGCGAATAAAAATCCGGCAAAAGCCAATCGCACTACACGCATTACATGCCAACGCGTAAAAAGTCGCTCTTTCATTATTTTAACGTTGAGGGACATACGTAGGCGGTAGTTTAATTCCCGTTTGTCGCACAGCTGCAAATCCGCCTTTGATATCAATTACGTTGTGATAACCGCGTGCCTTCAAAATAGAAGCTGCGATAACGGAACGGTATCCTCCGGCACAATGCACGTAGAACGAGTCGTGTTTAGGAAATTCTGCCCAATGTTCGTTGATAAAATCCAAGGGCGTTGACGGTACATTGTCAATATGCTCGGAAGCATATTCACCCGGTTTACGTACATCAAAAACGTGAATACCTTCGGGCAGTAAGGTCTCTAGTTGGGCAGCCGTAACGGAATTCAAGGTATCGTTCGCTTTGCCTGCTTTTTTCCAAGCCTCAAAACCGCCGTTTAAGTAGCCCAACGTTTGATCATACCCCACGCGCGCCAATCGGGTAATGGTTTCTTTTTCACGTCCTTCGGGGGTTACCAGCAGAATAGGTTGCTTGTAATCTAGAATCAACGCACCCACCCATGGAGCGAATTGTCCATCAATTCCAATAAATATCGAACCGGGAATATGGCCGTTGGAAAAATCGTCTTGGTGACGTACATCCAAAATCAGCGCCTCGGTTTCTTGGGCTGCGGCTTCAAAAGCGTTTGCATCAAGCGCTTGGGCGTCGGCAATGATATTTTCAACATTTTCATACCCTTCTTTATTCAAACGCACATTCATCGGGAAATAGGCCGGTGGTGGCAACAAACCGTCGGTAACTTCTTTGATAAATTCTTCTTTCGTCATGTCGGCACGAAGCGCATAATTGGTTGCTTTTTGTTCCCCAATAGTGCCAACGGTCTCTTTACTCAAATTTTTTCCACAAGCACTACCCGCGCCATGAGCCGGGTATACGATGACGTCGTCGGCCAGCGGCATAATTTTGGTGCGGAGGCTATCGTATAAAATTCCAGCCAAATCCTCTTGGGTCATATCGGCAGCTTTTTGCGCCAAATCAGGGCGGCCCACATCGCCTAAAAACAAGGTATCGCCACTGAAAAGTGCATGATCTTTCCCGTTTTCGTCTTTCAACAAATAGCAGGTACTTTCCATCGTATGCCCTGGTGTATGTAAAACGGTTAGCGTAATGTTGCCGATAGTAAAAACGTCCCCATCGGCCGCAATATGGGCTTTAAATGTGGGATTGGCATTGGGTCCAAACACAATAGGAGCACCTGTTTTTTCGGCCAACGTGACGTGACCACTTACGAAATCGGCATGGAAATGGGTTTCAAAAATATACTTAATGCTTGCTCCTTCATGGAACGCACGATCGATATACGATTGTACTTCACGCAACGGATCGATTATGGCTACTTCGCCGTTACTTTCGATATAATAGGCGCCTTGGGCGAGGCATCCGGTGTAAATTTGTTCTATTTTCATAGGGTAAACTAATTTGCTGTAAAACTACAAGGTTGTGCGGAGTTATGATGTAACCCTTGTTACAAATTTAACAAAATAAGAAGCACCGCTGTCGAAAGGATACTTACAAAACTAAAAACAAAAAAACACTACCTACAACTTTTACGGGCTTGGCGAAGATGGCGATTTCGGAGCACTTCACTTTCAATCAAGCTCAAAATTTATTAGAATTACAAAAATCGTTTTAACCACTGAACCCCCAATTTCTTACAGGTGCTATTATGGGCTGGTTTTCTTTTTGGTAGTAAGAAACAGACTGTAATACGTATCATTTTCTCCTTCTAGTTTATCAACTATTTTAAAATAAAAGATGGATCTTTTAGCTGAATCAAAAGCAATACCCAAGTTAATTATTAAATCAGATAATAAGTCAAAGTTCTCCAAAAAAACATCTACTTAAACATCTCTTTTGTTTGACAATGCACTGAGCCAACCGGGTACTTACTAAAATTAATTCCAATTATCTTATAATTTGGCATAGCTTGTCGATAAGCATCAAGAGCTACAATATCCTCGCTAACACCAAAAACAGTAATAATTACCGATCCGTTTAGGGTTAAACTGTTGATGTAACTCCAGAAATTAACGGATTCATTATTGG
>NZ_JBEILJ010000016.1:0-48783 GCF_040379285.1 Flavobacterium sp.
TAGTCCGTTGTGTTTTGGGTGTGAAGTGGGTGAAAAAACCCTCGCAACGAGCATAAGTCATAGTGAGAGTGAATCTTCAGGGCAATTATTACTCAAAAGAATAACGGTCAATGGACAACCCGCTTTACAAGCGAGTATGGGGTGGAGACTTCGATGGAAACCCGCAGGAACGGTGCTTCCGCCTAATCCGCTCCCAGCGAGGGACTTTATTTTATTGTTACAACCTTAAAAATGTAAATCCTGTCTTTTGATAGGATTTTTTTAGATTTATGAATATCGTTTTTGTATTTTGTAGTTACATCACAGGTTGTAATTTAATTATCTGTCAGAGCCGCAAACAACGACCTTACCCAATGGGAAAAATTAGAACTCAATACCAACCCCAATGCACTGCCCGGGCAACAACTTAGCGTAGCTGGGGTGCCATGTAATTAAATAAAGTAGTAGTATGAAAAAAATAGTTCAACTTTTTGTAGGGTTGTGGGTGACTGTAAACGCCTTTTCCCAAACTCAAATCGTAATGTGGCAGAATCGATTGGGAGGTTCCTCAATCAATATTTGTAGAGCCTCTACTTCTTCAAACGACGGTAGCGTCGTCCTTTGTGGATACTCCAATTCAAATGCCTCAACTGATAAAACAGAAAATTCAAAAGGAGAATTTGATTATTGGGTACTAAAAGTTAATGATCAAGGTCAAGTAGTATGGGATAAAACATTAGGCGGCGAAACGATTGATGTAGCGACTAAAATCATTCCAACAAACGATGGGAATTATTTACTTATAGGATATTCAAACTCCATAGTATCTGGAGATTGCACCGAAGCAAGTCTTAATAATAGTCTGGATTTTTGGGTGATGAAAATCAATGATTCTGGTACTATTTTATGGCAAAATAAAGTGGGTGGCACATCAAATGAAGAACCTTATGATAGTTGTACGACGAATGATGGTGGATATTTAATAGGTGGATATTCTGAATCAGCTATTTCGGGCGATAAAACGGAAAGCAATAGAGGTTTCCAAGATTATTGGGTGGTTAAAATTGATGGTGTGGGTAATGTGGTATGGAATAAAACCTATGGTGGCATTGGCAACGATATATTATCTTCGATTTGTCCATTGTCCGATGGGAATTATTTATTATCTGGGTTCTCCAATTCTCCAATTTCAGGTGATAAAACCGAAAATTCAAGAGGAAATCATGATTATTGGATTCTAAAAATAGATGGAAGCGGTAACATCCTTTGGCAAAAGACAATTGGTGGATCAAATTTCGATATTGCATATTGTTCATTTGAATACAGTCCGAATTCTTATTGGATAGGAGGCGATTCTAACTCTTCTATTTCAGGAGAAAAAAGTGAAAACACAAGAGGCTTTGATGATTTTTGGATTACAATACTCGATGCCCAAGGTAATTTAACCCAACAATTTACCCTTGGTGGAAATTTAACAGAAAGCCTTTTTGAAATGATTAAAACACAGGATGGAAATGTAGTGTTGAGCGGTAGTTCAAACTCTCCCGTTTCTGGAGAGAAATCGTTGCCAACTATTGGTCAAGGCAGTAAGAATGATTGGTTGCTTAAAATTGATCAAACGGGAAATATTATCTGGCAGCAAGTGTATGGTGGTATTTGGGAAGAAGGATTTAACAGTATAGTAGAACTCCCTAATGGCGATTTGTCTTTCTCAGGAGTAGCTACTTCTCCACTTTCTGGTACATTAACCGAAGGGCCTATTGGTCAATATGACTATTGGACACTACGTCTAACAGAAACTCTAGGCAATTTAGAACATTCAAAATATGATATGACTGTTTTTCCCAACCCAACTACAAGTGATGTAACCATTCAATGGAACCCCAATGGGGAAACTGTACAATTTTATTTGTATTCTCCCTTGGGCCAGCTTCTCTCCCATCAAATCGATGTGTCAGGATTAGTTGCAATTGAACTCCCTGAGGCAAATGGCGTTTACATTTTAAAAATCAATACGGTGAATGACCTATACTACACTTTTAAAATCCTAAAAATGTAATCGGATTAGCGCTTCAATTATGCTTGTTTTAATTGTTTATAAACGGAAACAAGACTTATATTGATAGCGAGCGCGAAGAGTAAAAGGTGTATCCAAAAAACTAAAAACCGTTTCTATCCCAGAAGCGGTTTTTTTATTTACATTACAACAACATTCAGCGCCTTCGAAAACCCAACGAAAATTATTTACTCCTTTTCCGAAAACCCTTGATTTTTCAGCGTTTTATCAAAAAATGAACTTCTATTTCCTTGTTTTTCAATACGTTATAAAATAGTTAAAAACAAGAATTTTCTTACGCGTTGTTAAAAACTAAAGCCGATTGTGGATAAGTTTGACTTTCTTTTTTACGGGTATTTGACCAAATTTGTAACAGTCAGAATAACGTTAATAAAATCCTAATAAAGAAAAACACTATGGCAATTGCGGAACCCATTCTACAGGACAACAAAGACCGATTTGTAATTTTCCCCATCAAACACCATGATATTTGGGAATGGTATAAAAAACAAGAAGCCTGTATTTGGACGGCGGAGGAAATCGATTTGCACCAAGACTTAACCGATTGGAACAACAAATTGAACGATGATGAACGCTATTTTATCAAACATATTTTGGCCTTTTTTGCGGCTTCAGACGGGATTGTCAATGAAAACTTGGCCGAAAACTTCGTCAGTGAAGTGCAATACCCCGAGGCAAAATTTTTCTACGGGTTCCAATTGATGATGGAAAACATTCACAGTGAAACCTATTCGCTTTTGATTGATACCTATGTAAAAGATGAGGCCGAGAAAAATCAGTTGTTTCATGCCATTGAAGTCTTTCCTGCCATCAAAGAAAAAGCGGATTGGGCTTTGAAATGGGTGCAATCGCCCAATTTTAATGAACGACTCATTGCTTTTGCTGCCGTAGAAGGTATTTTCTTTTCAGGATCGTTTTGTTCGATTTACTGGTTGAAAAAACGCGGGTTAATGCCCGGACTCACCTTCTCCAACGAATTAATTTCACGTGACGAAGGAATGCATTGCGATTTTGCCGTTCACCTACACAACCACCACTTGGTGAATAAAGTTTCGAAAGAACGCATTACCGAAATTTTAACCGATGCTTTAGATATTGAGCGTAAATTCATCACGGAATCGTTACCGGTGAGTTTGATCGGAATGAATTCCAAATTAATGACCCAATATCTCGAATTTGTAACCGACCGTTTGTTGGTAGAATTGGGATGCAATAAAGTATTCAACGTGACCAACCCCTTCGATTTCATGGACATGATTTCGTTGCAAGGAAAAACAAATTTCTTTGAAAAACGCGTTTCTGAATACCAAAAAGCAGGCGTTATGAATAATGACTCCAGCACACAGAAAATTAGCTTCGACGCTGATTTTTAATTCGCAAAATCAAACGTAAATACTGCTCCGGGAGGAGTTACAACCGATTCGGGCTGGCACACCGTGTCTCCGCATCAAAAATCAATTCGAGTTAGAGAAGGGATTGTCTAACTCATAACCTAAAACCAAACTAATATGTACGTAGTAAAAAGAGACGGCCACAGAGAGCCCGTTATGTTTGACAAAATTACCGACCGTATCAAAAAATTATGTTACGGCCTAAACGAAATGGTCGATGCTGTAAAAGTAGCCATGCGTGTAATTGAAGGCTTATATGATGGTGTGACCACTTCTGAGTTGGACAACCTTGCCGCCGAAACCGCTGCTGCCATGACCGTAACCCATCCGGATTATGCGTTGTTGGCCGCCCGAATTGCGATTTCTAACTTGCACAAGAACACGAAAAAATCGTTCTCCGAAACCATGAACGATATGTTTCATTATGTGAACCCAAGAACCAATCAAGAGGCGCCTTTACTCTCTGAAGAAGTACATCAAGTAATTATGGAAAACGCCGAGTTTTTGGATTCTCATGTAATCTACAACCGCGATTTCAATTACGACTATTTTGGTTTTAAAACCTTAGAGCGTTCCTACCTTCTCAAAATAAATGGTAAAATCGTAGAACGTCCCCAACACATGTTGATGCGTGTGGCGGTGGGTATTCACTTAAACGACCTTCAGTCGGTGATTGAAACCTACGATTTGATGTCCAAAAAATTCTTTACCCACGCAACGCCTACCTTGTTCAATGCCGGTACGCCCAAACCACAAATGTCATCGTGTTTCTTGTTAACCATGAAAGACGACAGTATTGATGGAATTTATGATACGTTAAAACAAACCGCAAAAATCTCGCAATCGGCCGGAGGTATTGGGTTGTCTATTCACAATGTCCGCGCTACAGGTTCGTATATTCGTGGCACCAATGGAACGTCCAACGGGATTGTGCCGATGTTACGGGTTTTCAACGACACCGCGCGTTATGTTGACCAAGGGGGTGGAAAACGCAAAGGAAGTTTCGCGATTTACATCGAACCCTGGCATGCCGATATTTTCGAATTCTTGGATTTGAAAAAGAATACCGGTAAAGAAGAGATGCGTGCCCGCGACTTGTTCTTTGCGATGTGGATTTCTGATTTGTTCATGCAACGGGTAGAAAACGACGGCGAATGGACCTTAATGTGTCCGAACGAGTGTCCTGGTTTGTATGACACCTATGGTGAAAAATTTGAAGAATTATATACCTCTTACGAATTGGCTGGCAAAGGACGTAAAACGATCCGTGCCCGTGAATTGTGGGAGAAAATCTTAGAATCACAAATCGAAACAGGTACGCCTTATATGCTGTACAAAGATGCGGCTAACCGTAAATCGAACCAGAAAAACTTAGGAACGATTCGTTCATCCAACTTATGTACTGAAATCTTGGAATACACCTCGGAAGATGAAATCGCAGTATGTAACTTGGCTTCGATTTCCTTACCGATGTTTGTCGAAGACGGCAAATTCAACCATGAATTGTTGTACAACGTAACCAAACGCGTGACCCGCAACTTGAATAAAGTTATCGACCGCAACTATTACCCCGTTCCCGAAGCCGAGAACTCCAATTTGCGCCACCGTCCCGTAGGATTGGGTGTACAAGGATTGGCCGATGCGTTTATCATGATGCGTTTGCCCTTTACCAGCGATGAAGCCAAACAATTGAATCAAGAAATCTTTGAAACGATTTACTTCGCTGCCGTTACCGCTTCGATGGAATTGGCCAAAGAAGAAGGACCTTACTCTACGTTCCAAGGGTCGCCGATTTCACAAGGAGAATTCCAATACAATCTTTGGGGATTGAAAGACAGCGACTTATCTGGTCGTTGGGACTGGGCTTCACTGCGTAAAGAAGTGATGGAACACGGGGTGCGCAACTCCTTATTGTTGGCGCCAATGCCTACCGCTTCTACGTCGCAAATCCTTGGAAACAACGAAGCTTTTGAACCTTATACGTCCAATATTTATACCCGCCGCGTATTGTCGGGCGAGTTTATCGTAGTCAACAAACACTTGTTGGAAGACTTGGTAAAACACGGGTTGTGGAATGAAAACTTGAAACAAGAAATCATGCGCCACAACGGTTCGATTCAAAATATCGACATCATTCCGCAAGAGTTGAAAGACTTGTACAAAACGGTTTGGGAAATGTCGATGAAAGATATTATCGACATGTCACGTCAACGCGGGTATTTCATTGACCAATCACAATCGTTGAACTTGTTTATGCAAGATGCAACCTTTGCCAAACTGACCTCTATGCACTTCTATGCGTGGAAAAGCGGCTTGAAAACCGGTATGTACTACCTACGCACTAAATCGGCGGTTGACGCCATCAAGTTCACTTTGAGCAATGAGAAAAAGGAAGAACCTACGGTTACCCTCCAACAACCCGAACCCCAAGCGGTAGAAGTTATCGCCCCAGAATCGGGTGAAATGAGCGCCGAAGAATTCCGATTGATGGTCGAACGCGCCCGCAACGCCGGTCCAGAGGACTGTGAAATGTGCGGATCTTAGTTTTATTATGAATTAGGAATTTTAAATTATAAATTAGGATAACAGCTGTCAGTAATGGTGGCTGTTTTTTATTGTATCATTCCATAATTCCCCACAATGAATTTATTTACATTTGTGTTTACTGAAAATTCTAAACTATATGATGACTTGGGAACAACTTTTATCCCTGAAACGTCAAGGCGACACGGGCAAACGCTTACGTATTGAGCAAGACGATACCCGTTTGGGATTTGAAGTCGATTACGATCGGATTATTTTCTCGGCGCCTTTTCGCAGTTTACAAGATAAAACTCAAGTAATTCCACTATCCAAAACCGATTTCGTACATACGCGCCTCACCCACAGTTTGGAAGTTTCGGTGGTAGGACGTTCATTAGGTCGTTTAGTCGGTAAAAAAATCATCGAAAAGTATCCTTACCTCGCCACCATACACGGGTACCAACCCAATGATTTTGGAGCTATCGTGGCAGCAGCAGCTTTGGCCCATGACATTGGTAATCCGCCGTTTGGCCATTCGGGCGAAAAAGCCATCGGGGAATATTTTTCGCGCGGTAACGGCCAAAAATTTAAAGAACAACTGAGTCCCAAAGAATGGCAAGATTTGGTTGATTTTGAGGGCAATGCCAATGGTTTCTCGGTACTTACGGGAACGCGTCCAGGCATTGAAGGAGGTTTACGTTTGTCGTATGCCACCTTGGGCGCTTTTATGAAGTATCCCAAAGAAAGTTTGCCTAAAAAACCTACAACCAATATCTCCGATAAAAAATTCGGCTTTTTCCAAACCGATAAAGCTTTTTTTCAAGAAGTGGCTGAAGAATTGGGGTTACTCCAAATAAACTCGAGTGAAGATTTACGCTATTTACGTCATCCCCTCGCTTTTTTGGTCGAAGCCGCCGACGATATTTGCTATACCATCATTGACTTTGAAGACGGGATAAACTTGGGCTTGGTCTCCGAAGATTTCGCACTGGAATACCTCATTAATTTGGTCAAAGACACCATTGACCGCAACAAATACAATGCTTTAACCACCAAAGAGGATCGCATCAGTTACCTACGTGCCTTAGCCATTGGTAACCTCATCAATGATGCGGTAAAAGTATTTTTAGAAAATGAAGAAGCTATTTTGAAAGGTGAATTTCATCATGCCTTAACCGACAAAAGCAAATACAAAGCCCAAATGGATGACATTATCAAATTGAGTGTCAAAAACATTTACCAAAGTCGGGAGGTCATTGAAAAAGAATTGAAAGGCTACCAAATTATTAATAGTTTATTGGACAAATTTATCACCGCTTACAACCATCAATACGAAGGAAAAACATCCAATTACGATGCGCTTTTGTTAAAAGTACTCCCCGAAAAACACCGCTTGGAAAAAAGTAGTTTGTATGATCGATTGATGCACATTTGCCATTTTATCTCGCTTTTGACCGATGGAAATGCCGTATTGTACTACGACATGCTTGGTTAACATTTCTTAATTTTCTGACTATCAATGGGCTGCGGTTGTTTTTTTTAAAAGATTACGTTAATTTTGAAAAGATTAACTAACAGCTATGAAAAAATTTTACCTGGGATTACTGGGCCTTTGCAGCAGTATTTGGGCGCAAGAGATTCCGAAACAAGCTATTCAAACAGCATTACAAAAGCAACAAATCACCAAAAAATGGGCTGAAAGTGACATTGCCCACTGGGAAGTAGTTAGCCAAACTTCTTCTGAATCAACAGGCATCACCAATTATTTTATCCGACAAACCCTAGATGGGCTGCCTATTTTCGAATCCGTAACTACCGTTTGGGTTAAAAAAAGCGCTGTGATTCAAGTCGGCGATCGTTTCATTCCGAGAATTTTACAAAAAGCCGATCGAAATACAAAAGTACAACCTGCAGCGACAATTTTTCAGAAAGCAACTCAAGAACTAGGATATACCCTTTCGCCATCTGTGCTGAAACAAGAAAGCGCAACAAAGGTAACGCTCACAAACGGCGATGCTATAGATGACCCTATTCAAGCTACCTTAGGCTATCTTACCGTCAACGACCGCTTGCAAAAAGTATGGTATTTTGAATTTTACAGTCCCAACCAAGAACATTTATGGAGCCTCTATGCAGATGCGGCCTCTGGTTCGATTGTCCAAAAAAACGATTTAACAGTACGATGCCAATTTGACCATCCGCACAGCCCCGCGCAATCGGCTTCTCCTATTTTCTCTTTTGAAAAATCAGTTCAAAAAGCGGTAAGTCCTTTACAAGTGCAAAGCGGGAATTATCGCGTCATCCCGTTTGAGTTTGAAAGTCCAAACCACAGTCCCTTTCAACTTATTAGCAGTCCCGCCAATGCATTGGCCTCCCCCAAAGGATGGCATGATACCAACAATCTTTCGGACAATACTCCTACATTGAAGTACACCTACACCCGCGGCAATAATGTTTGGGCCCGTGCCGACTACACCAACACGAATCCCACAGCCCATTCGACCAATCCCACGGCCAATGGATATGCACCCGATGGCGGAAGTAGTCTCACCTTTGACTTCCCTTATGGCGGAGTAAGTGTGCAACCCAATACCTACATTAATGCTGCGGTAACCAATTTGTTTTACATGAACAATTGCTTACACGATGTATGGTACCAATACGGTTTTAATGAGCAGAATGGTAATTTCCAACAAAACAATTTCGGTCGGGGTGGATCAGGTTCCGATTTTGTATGGGCTGATGCGCAAGACGGTTCTCGTTCGAACACGCCTACTTTTAACAATGCTAACTTTTCCACACCAGCCGATGGAACCCGTCCACGCATGCAAATGTATGTTTGGAATGTAGCGCCTCCTATTTTTCCGGTAACCGTAAATAGCCCTGCTAGTGTAGCTGGAAATTATCGTGCTGTACAAAATGTCTTCAACCCTGGCTTTGTGAGTTTACCGCAAGCGCCCAACTTTATTCAATCGAATTTGGTATTGTATCAAGATGGGACAGGTGGTTTAAATGAAGCGTGTGTGCCTCCATCCAATGGACCCGCGATGAATGGAAAAATCGTCATTATTCGTCGTGGAAATTGCAACTTCACCGTAAAAGTCAAAAATGCACAAACGCGAGGAGCTGTGGCAGTGATTATCGTGAATAATGTTTCCGAACCCGAATTTGTGAGCATGAGTGGAGCCGATGCTACCATTACAATCCCAGCGATTTGTATGAGTTTTGACGACGGGGAAAATTTGATCGGAAATACATTTGGAAATTCGGTAAATGTTCGCTTACAACTCAACGGAGCGCCTTTCGTGAGTACCGATGGCGATTTTGACAATGGAATTATTTCCCATGAATATGGCCATGGAATCTCCAATCGTTTGACGGGGGGACCCAGTTTAAGCAACTGCTTAACCAATGAAGAGCAAATGGGCGAAGGCTGGTCGGATTGGTTTGCCTTGATGTTGCAAATGAAGCCAGGAGATTTAGGAACAACGCCCAAAGGGATTGGAACTTTTGCGGTAAGTCAGTCTACCACAGGACGAGGGATACGCCGTTTTCCGTATACTACTGATATGACTATTAACCCGAGTACATTTGCCACAGTAAACGATAACTTTATCACCGATGCCGACGGGAATAGTACCGTTTCACCTCATAATATCGGTGAAGTTTGGTGTGCCATGCTTTGGGATTTAACCTGGGCTTATGTTGCCAAATATGGGTATGACAACAATAAATATACGGGAACGGGAGGAAACAACCGTGTGATGCGCTTGGTGCTGGACGGATTGAAATTGCAACCCTGTAATCCTTCTTTTACGGAAGCCCGCGATGCTTTAATCGCTGCCGATCAAGCCACTACAGGCGGTGCAGATTATTGTATGATTTGGGAAGTTTTTGCCCGCAGAGGTCTCGGTATTAATGCCAGTTCGGGCAATCGTAACGACTCCGCCGATCAGGTAGAAGACTTTACGCAACCGGCGCCTGGCCCCAACTGTACCGCATTGGGAACTTCTATATTTGAAAACAGCCTCACGTACCGGGTTTATCCTAACCCAGCGACCAATGAGGTCTTTGTGGAGCTCCCCAACTATAGCAGTGCGTTGGAGGTTCGTTTGATCGATATCCACGGCCGTGTCGTGTACCAAGCCCAATGGAGCAACGGGAATATAAACCGAATTCCAATCGGGAACTTCCAAACGGGAATGTACCTGCTTCAAGCTACTGGAGAAAGCATACAAATCATCGAAAAAATCATCAAAAACTAAATCGAAAAACGGACCTCAAAAGGGTTCGTTTTTCTTTATGTCAAATTCAATTAAAATCGCACTTCTTTTTTTAGTGAGATTTTGTTAAACATATGGTAACCTCAATACAAACTTCATCCACAAATACTTACTTTTATTAAATTAAATTTATTCAAACCTATTCGCCAAAATCATATTTATGGTTCGAAAATTTTTGATCACAATCACATTACATGTGGGATGTATTTCCTTTTCACAACGATTTATTGCAGTTGATGACAGCACACATTTGCCTGTTCCCTATGTGTCCTATTTTTTGTATAATGGTAAGACCATACAAGGTGGCGGCTATAGTAATGAAAAAGGCTTTTTTGAAATAAAAAGAGAAAAAGAGTATACAAAAATAGTGTTATCCTGTATTGGATATGAAAATTTAGAGCTTGTACAAAATTCAATTAAATATGATACATTACTGCTAAAACCAGTAGTGTATCATTTAAATGAAGTAGTTATTGACCCAAAGGCAAAAAAAGAAACGGCATTATTAGGGAATTACACTACAAAACTGAAATCATTATTGGGGGCAGCTACGGGAATGGAGATTTGCACTTTTATTGAGAATCCTTACCATGAGCCAAAACCTATTCAATCGGTACTTTTTAAAATAAGAAATCATTCAAAAAACAAAGTAGGATTTAAAATTCATCTTTATGAACGGGACTCCTTAACTGGCGAACCAAAACGTGAATTAATCACGCAAGACATTGTCATTATTTCCGAAGAATCAAAAAAAGAAAAAATCGAGTTCAATGTTCGGGCGTATGATTTGGAATTACCTGCCAACGGAGCCTTTCTTGGCATTGAATGGTTAGGGAATCTAGATGAAGAAAATAATACGTTTGAAAATACCTTAGTAGGCAATGGTTACATTGAATTAAATGATTCGTCTAATGCAAAAAATACATTTGAAAGAAATCGATTTTCATTTTATTCATGGGTTTCCATGGAAAAATTTAAAAAGAAAGTGGAAGATTATGTCACCTACAACAACTTACCTAATGCTTCTTTCGGAATTAAAATAATCACAAATTGAAGCTTAATTGGTTTTAAAAAACCGAAACGGTTAAAGCAATTTATTCAGTAATCGCCGTATACCCGCAACATCGATAGCACAATCTTTTTGCAACTCACCAACCGTTCCGTGCTCAACAAACGCATCTGGAATCCCCAAGCGGTATACAGGAAGTTTATAATCGTGCGTGGTGACAAATTCGGCGACAGCACTGCCCAATCCACCTTCAATCGTTGCATCTTCTAAAGTGATTACAACCCGATGCTGCTTACAAATGGTATGCAAAAGCGCTTCATCTAGCGGTTTAACACAACCAAAATGATACAAACCGACCTTTTCTTTTGAGTCAAAATCAGCTAAAGCGGCAAGTGCATTATTTCCAATAAAACCCGTTGCTATTATCGCAATATCCGAGCCTTGATGCAGTATTTTTCCTTTTTTATAGTCTATTTTTTGAAAGGGTTTTTTCCAATCCAAACCTACGCCACGACCCCGTGGATACCGAATCGCAATCGGATTTTCCAATCCTAAAGAAGCGGTATACAACAGTTGACGCAACTCTACTTCATCTAGGGGCGCAACAATTTCCATATTGGGCACACAGCGCAAATAGGCCAAATCAAAAACACCATGATGCGTAGCGCCGTCCTCGCCTACTAAACCGGCACGATCCAAACAGAAAATCACGGGTAATTTTTGCAAAGCAACATCATGAATTACTTGGTCGTAGGCTCTTTGTAAAAAGGTCGAATAAATGTTGCAAAACACTACCATCCCTTGAGTTGCCATTCCCGCAGCCAATGTCACCGCATGTTGCTCGGCAATCCCCACATCAAATGCGCGTTCGGGAAAAGCTTCCATCATGTATTTCATCGAACTCCCCGACGGCATGGCTGGGGTAATTCCGATGATCTTGGTATTTTGCTGCGCCAATTCTACTAAAGTATGACCGAAAACATCTTGAAATTTGGTAGGCAAATGGGACTCTTCTTTAGTAATGAGTTCGCCCGTCGCCGCATCAAATTTCCCCGGCGCGTGGTACTTTACTTGATCTTGTTCGGCTTGCAACAACCCTTTGCCTTTGGTGGTGATGACGTGTAAAAATTTTGGCCCTTTCACCTTTTGCAAACGCTTCAATTCTTTGATTAAAGTTCGGAGATCATGACCGTCTATCGGACCCGAATAGGCAAAGTTCAACGACTTGATCATGTTGTTTTGCTTCGGATTTTTCCCTTCTTTCACGGCCGTCAAATAGGTTTTCAAGGCACCCACACTCGGGTCAATTCCGATCGCATTATCATTCAAAATGACCAAAATATCGGCCTCGGTTACGCCCGCATGATTCAGTCCTTCAAACGCCATTCCGCTGGCAATCGAGGCATCGCCAATCACTGCTATATGCGACCGTTGTTTGCCTTTCAATTGGGAAGCAAGCGCCATCCCCAAAGCCGCAGAAATCGAAGTGGAGGAATGGCCTACGCCAAAGGTATCATAGACACTTTCGGAACGTTTAGGAAAACCCGAAATCCCACCTTTTTGCCGATTGGTTTCAAATTGATCCCTGCGACCCGTCAAAATTTTATGGCCGTAGGCTTGGTGCCCGACATCCCATACCAACAAATCATCAGGCGTATTGTATACATAATGCAAGGCAATGGTCAATTCGACAACACCCAAACTCGCTCCTAAATGTCCCTCTTTTACCGCAACCACATTAATGATTTTATCCCGTAATTCCTGAGCAACTTGCTCCAATTGCGCGATATCGAGTTGCCGTAAATCGGACGGAGATTGAATTTGTTCGAGTAAATGTTGACTCATAAGTCAAAGGTACAAATTGAATTCCTATTTTTGTTTTTATGGAACCCATTTTCACCGACGAATACTTTATGAAAAAAGCCTTAGTTGAGGCTGAAAATGCTTTTGAAAAAGGTGAAATTCCGGTTGGCGCGATTATTGTAGTAGAAAATCGGGTCATTGCCCGAAGTCATAATCTCACTGAAATGCTCCACGACGTTACGGCACATGCCGAAATGCAAGCCATCACCGCAGCTGCCAATTTTATTGGGGGAAAATACCTCAAAGGCTGCACGTTGTATGTCACGTTGGAGCCTTGTCAAATGTGTGCTGGTGCGTTGTATTGGAGTCAGATTTCCAAAATTGTATTCGGTGCCCGCGACGAACAACGAGGGTTTATGACCTTGGGAACCCAGTTACATCCCAAAACCGAAGTCGTTTCGGGGGTGATGGCCGACCAATGCGCCCAATTGATGAAAGATTTTTTTAAAAAAAGACGCTAACCTATTTGCGCTAACGAACCCGTTCTTCGCCATCCCGCAACCCACCTACCAATAAATAAACGTATCTTCATTCACCCATTTTATGAAAACTTTTAAGTTTCTGTCTGTGCTTATGGTCCTTGTGACCCTAGCCGCTTGTTCCAAAAAATCGGCTGCCGATTTTGACTCTGACCCTACGCTATTTAAAGCGTACATTGCTGGTTTTACCTCTGGTTTTATTCCTGCAAAATCCGACATTCGGGTGCAACTTGCTTTCCAAAAAAAGGATTGGAATCCCGAGCAAGAATTGGATGATGATTTATTCTCCATTTCACCAAGTGTGGATGGAAAAGTGAAAATGTTATCCTCCAACACGATTGCCTTTATTCCTGAGGAACCCTTGGAACAAAACACCTTGTACCAAGTGACCTTGAATTTGGAAAAATTGACAACCGTAACGGATGAAAAACTCCAAGCTTTTAATTTTTCATTCAAGACCATTAAGCAAGATTTTATTGTTCAAACCCAGGATTTACAGTCGTACAACAAGAACTATTATTACCAATACGGGACGATTCGCACCGCAGATGAAATGGATATTGCGTTGGCACAAAAAATCCTCTCGGCGAGCCAAAACGGTAATGATTTAAAAGTGAAAATCGACAAGGAAATGAGTTCGCCCACCGAATTCAAATTCCTTATTGACAGCATTCAACGCTTTGACGATGAAAGCACGATCACCTTAAAATGGGACGGTGACGAAGCCGATGTCGAAGACCAAGAAGGTTCGGTGGAAATTAAAATTCCGGGGAAAAACCAATTTAAAGTGGTGCATATCACTTCGGGCGATGAAAATAACCAATCGATTTTAATCAATTTCTCGGATCCGTTGAAAAAAGACCAAAATTTTGCCGGCTTAGTCAACATACAAAACACCGACAACTTGAAATTTAGCACGATGGGCAATGTGCTCAAAGTCTATTTCGACAATGTCGGCCCCACAACCAACACCCAAAAAACAGCACAAAACGAAGTGGCAGCTACCGCAGAAGTGGCGGTGGATACCGTGGCGATGGCAGTAGACTCAACAGCAACCGTTATCAACACTTCCGACGAGGTTTCGGATTATGAAGAAGAGGAAGAACCCAAAATGATTTCGGCCAATAAATTTGTAGAAGTGTTTGCCGGAATTGAAAGCAGTGACGGTTTTAAACTCAAAGAAAATTACTCTGAAACACTTATTTTCGACCCCATCAAACCGGGGGTGAAATTGGTAAAAAGCGGCAGTATTCTCCCCAGTTCGAACAATTTAAAAGTGAATTTTGAAGCGGCCAGTTTAAATGCTGTAGACGTAAAAATCTATAAAATTTACAAGAACAATATTCTTCAGTTTTTGCAAGACAACGAACTCAATGGCACGCAAAACTTGCGCCGTGTGAGTCAGCCTATCGCGAAAACCACCTTGCAACTCAAGCAGAACAATCTCTATAATTACAACAAATGGAATACTTACGCATTGGATATTTCCAAAATTATCGAACCCGAACCTGGGGCGATTTACCGAGTTGAGTTTTCGTTCCGTAAAAAATATGCTTTGTACAAATGCGACGGTACTTCTGAGGAATCTTCCAATGAGGATGAAGAAGAAGAAAATGAAGACGATGTGAACTACAGTGGTGGTGGCGGTTATTATTACTATTATGAGGAGGATTATAACTGGATGGAAAGTCAAGATCCTTGTTCCAACTATTACTATTACAACACCAAACGCGGCACAAATATTCTAGCAACAGATTTGGGAGTTATTGTAAAACGCGGCAATAATAAATCGGTTACGGTTGCAGTGAGTAATATTGTGACAACCGATCCTGAATCGGGGGCGAAAGTAGAATTATTCAACTACCAACAACAAAAATTAGCCGAAACTACAACTGATGGCGATGGTATGGCGACTTTCGAATTGACGAAAATGGCGTACTTCGCGGTAGTTTCCAAAGGTGATCAAAGTACGTATGTGAAGCTGGATGATGAACTTTCATTGTCGGTAAGTAATTTTGATGTTTCGGGTGAAAGTTTGCAAAAAGGCTTGAAAGGCTACATTTACGGGGAACGCGGCGTTTGGCGTCCGGGAGACAAAGTGTATTTGTCCTTTATTTTAAATGACAACAACAATAAACTTCCTGAAAACCATCCGATTAAGTTGCGCTTTAATGACCCCAAAGGCAAAACGGTGTATCAAACGGTTCAAACCAAAAACGAGTTGAATCATTATGCCTTTATGATTCCTACAGAAGCCGATGCGCCTACGGGGAATTGGGAAGCGCGGATTAGTGTGGGTGGTGCTCATTTTTACAAAAGCATTAAAATTGAAACCATTAAGCCCAACCGTTTAAAAATTAAAAATAGTTTTAATGGTAAAATGCTTTCTGCGGGTGAAAAAAACACCAATACCGTTCAAGTGACTTGGTTACATGGTGCCATCGCAAAAAATTTAAAAACCGAAGTACAAGCCAAATTTTCTCAACAAGTTACCAGTTTTAAAGGGTATTCGAATTATATTTTTGACGATCCTTCTCGTAATTTTTCCACCGAAGAAATCAATATTTTTTCTGGAAAAATCAACGAAAATGGTCAAGTTTCGATTCCGATTAATCCGACCATTCAAGGACAAGCTCCAGGTATGCTTCGCGCGGCTTTCATTACCAAAGTTTACGAACAAGGCGGTGATGTAAGTACTGATGTTGCGGCTGTTAATTATTCTCCCTATAAAACCTATGTCGGCATAAAAGCGCCCGATCCAAATAAATACGGTTTAATCGAAACCGACAAAAACAACCGTTACGAAATCATTTCGGTAAATGAAAACGGAAACCCCGTTGCGGTGAAAAACTTGGAAGTTCGCGTCTACCGTTTGGAATCACGTTGGTGGTGGGATGCTTCGAACGAAGATTTATCCAATTACAACACGGCTAACGTGACCACTTCGTATAAGTTATTCCGCATCAACACCGATGCTTCTGGCCGTGGTCAAGTGGTATTTTCAGTACCTGGCGATGATTGGGGGCGCTATTTAATACGTGTTATCGACCCAACGAGTGGACATGCTTCTGGAACAACTGTATTTTTAGATTATCCCTATTGGTCGTCGCGTTCCCGCAATGTTGATGGCGATGGAGCTACTGTTTTACGTTTTAATACCGATAAAAAAGAATACGCGGTGGGTGAAACTGCAAAAGTGTTTTTACCATCTAGTGAGGGTGGACGGGCATTGATTTCGATAGAAAATGGTTCCAAAGTTTTAAAAACATTATGGGCCAAAACAAAATCGGGTGAAACCACAATTGATGTACCGATTACCGCCGAGATGGCGCCGAATGTGTACATTAATGTAACCTTATTACAACCGCATTCTTCTACGAAAAACGACGCGCCGATTCGCATGTATGGCGTAGTTCCGATTGGGGTAACGGATAAATCGACGGTTTTACAACCTAAATTGGTGATGCCTGAAGTTTTAAAACCCGAGCAAACGGTAAACATCAAAGTCAGCGAACAGCAAGGCAAAGCCATGACCTATACCATTGCGATAGTCGATGAAGGTTTGTTGGATCTTACGCGTTTCCAAACGCCCAATGCTTGGGATGATTTTTACAAACGCGAAGCCTTGGGTGTGCGCACTTGGGATATTTACAATGATGTGATTGGCGCTTATGGTGGCCGTGTGAATCAGGTTTTCAGTATTGGTGGTGACGCTGATGCAGGCGGTGGCAAATCGAAAAAGGCCAATCGTTTCAAACCTGTGGTCGTATTTTTAGGTCCATTTAAATTAGAAAAAGGCGCCGAAAAACGCACCAAATCAAGTTGCCGAAATACATTGGTTCGGTGCGCACCATGGTAGTTGCCGCCAATGCCGATAGCAATGCTTATGGAAGTATTGAAAAAACAACACCTGTTCGCAGTCCGCTGATGGTCTTGGCTTCGTTCCCAAGAAAAGTTACACCCTCGGAACAAGTAACCTTACCGGTGACGCTATTCGTTATGGAAAATCAGGTGAAAAATGTAACGGTACAGGTGAAAACCAGTGGCGGCATTGTGATTGCAGGAAAAGCGACACAATCGGTTACTTTTGCCCGTCCCGATGAAAAAATGGCCTTTTTTAATTTAAAAATTGCCAATGTCACGGGTGTTGGAAAAGTACAAGTGATCGCTACTTCGGGCAAAGAACGCTCCGTTTACGAAATTGAAGTTGATATTTTCAACCCGAATCCGGTAACTACTTCTTATACCGATGTTGTTTTGAATCCGAATCCGAGTAAATCCGTCAACTGGAAAACCTTCGGAATTGCGGGAAGTAATAAAGCGGTGGTCGAAATTTCGTCCATGCCTACTGTTGATTTTGGTCGCCGAATGGGGTATCTAATTCAGTACCCTCACGGTTGTGTGGAGCAAACGACATCCTCGGTATTTCCACAATTGTATTTGATGGACATAATGGATGTGGACACGAGTCGCAAAAATCGAATTCAACGCAACGTCGCTGCAGGAATCCAACGTTTATCGAAATTCCAAACCGCAAGTGGTGGTATGAGTTATTGGCCCGGCAATAATTATGCTGACGATTGGGGAAGCAGTTATGCCGGACATTTCTTGCTTGAAGCCGAGAGAAAAGGGTATGCTTTGCCGCCAATGTTTAAAGCAAAATGGATTGCTTACCAACAAAGGGCTGCCAAACAGTGGCGTTTTGAAAGTCATAATGATATAGCACAAGCGTATCGTTTATATACCTTGGCTTTGGCGGGGAATCCTGACTTGGCTTCGATGAACCGTTTGCGAGAAACTCGCGATATCTCCAATGAAGCCAAATTACGCCTAGCGGCAACTTTTGCCTTATTGAAACAAAATAATGCAGGTATGGCATTACTTTCACGAGCTAAAATCGATGAGGAATATACAGACGAGAACTATTACGACTATTACTACGGTTCGCGGGAACGCAATCGTGCCATGGCGTTGGAAACGTTGCTTCTTTTGGGTCAAAAAACGCAGGCGTTTCAATTGGCAACAAAATTGGCCAAAAATATGGCTTCTGACGAATGGATGAGTACGCAAACATCAGCCTACTGTTTGTATGCTATGTCAAAATTTGCCCAATCCAATGGTGGAAAAGGGATGAATGTGAATGTGATTCAAAAAGGGAAATCGGAGACAATCAATTCGGCAAAATCGCTTTCGCAACGTACCTTAGTGGTCCAAAACGGTTCAAATAATGTCACTTTGAAAAATAATTTGAAGAACACTTTGTTCGTTCGGGTTTACAACAGCGGAATTCTTCCGGTTGGAAAAGAAAAGCCAATGGAAAACAATGTGAAAGCTTCGTTGGTGTTTAAAGATCGCAAAGGGAACAAAATTGATGTGCGTAAAATCACGCAAGGTACCGAGTTTATTGCGGTAGTAACTCTAACCAATTTAAAGAGTGATTATGTCGAAAACATTGCCTTGACACAAATCATTCCGTCTGGATTTGAAATTGTAAATACTCGGTATACCGAATATGGCAATGCAACCGACAACACGGTGGATTATATGGATATTCGCGATGACCGCGCCAACTATTATTTTGGCCTAAAAGGGGGAGAAACCCGTACCTTTAAGTTATTATTGAACGCTTCCTACCTCGGAAAATACTATTTACCTGGATTACAATGTGAAGCGATGTATGACCATGAATTCATTGCTCGAACTAAAGGACAATGGGTGGAAGTGGTAAATGAGTAGCCTATAGCGATAGGTTGGAAAAATTATAAGCCTAGTTTAACCAGACCTAACAGGTTTCGAAACCTGTTAGGTCTATAATATAAGCCAAAATGAAACGAGAACTATTTGAATATGGTGGGTATTACCATGTTTACAACCGAGGGAACAATCGAGAAAATTTATTCCTAGAAGAACGAAATTATCTTTATTTTTTAAACCTTATGAAGAAGTATATTCATCCAATTGCTGAAATTTATGCCTATTGTTTGCTGAAAAATCATTTTCATATCATTTTAAAAATAAAAGAACAAGAGGAGTTAATAAATGTGACTGAAGACAAATTGCATTTACCCTTTGCCAACTTTTTTAACAGCTATGCAAAGGCAATAAATAAAGCCTACGGAAGAACAGGTAGTTTATTCCAAGAGCATCTGAAAAGGAATCGAATCAGTTCCAATGAAACCCTGATTCAAGCGGTTGCTTTTGTACATTTAAATCCCGAATACCACAAAGTTTGTTCTGATTTTGAGTCGTACAAACACACCTCCTATAAAGCCTATCTTTGCCTACAGCCAACCTTGTTGACCCGTCAATATATAATTGCATTATTTGGAGGGATTGATAATTTTAAACACGAACATGATTTAAAAAAAATAAAATTTGAACTTTTGAAGGATATTCTATTTTTTGAACAATAAACAAACCTAACAGGTTTCAAAAACCTGTTAGGTATTAATCAACAAGCCATTGCAAAAACAGCTTTACATATTTATTCACTTCCTACAATCTAAGCTTTTACTGTTTTACCATGCAGTGAAAACGCGTGTACGTAAGCATCCCAAAAAAGCAACAGTCCTTTTTTTACTACTGTTGGCTTATTATTTTTCACTGCCCCGCACCCTGTTTCAAGTCCCCTACGCTACCGTAATTGAAAGTTCGGATGGCCAGTTATTGGCCGCAAAAATTGCTGCCGATGGTCAATGGCGTTTTCCAGCAAAAGATAGTGTTCCCGAAAAATTCAAAAAATGCATTGTCTATTATGAAGACGAACATTTTTACCACCATTGGGGATTCAATCCAATTGCCATTTACAAAGCCGTACAACAAAATCGGGCGGCAGGAAAAGTCGTTCGCGGTGGAAGTACGTTGACACAACAAGTCATACGCCTGTCGCGGAATAATCAAGACCGCACCTATTGGGAGAAAATAAAAGAAATCATTTTGGCGACGCGATTGGAGTTTCGCCATTCCAAGGATACGATTCTCGAACTCTATGTGGCACATGCGCCTTTTGGGGGAAATGTAGTCGGATTTGAAATGGCCTCCTGGCGGTACTTTGGTGTTCAAGCACATCAGTTATCCTGGGCAGAAAGTGCAACCTTAGCGGTATTACCCAATGCTCCTCGATTGATTTATCCGGGAAAAAATCAGGAAAAATTATTGAAAAAACGGAATGCCTTATTATTAAAATTATACCAAAATAAAGAGATTGACCAACTCACTTACGAATTGGCGTTGAAAGAACCGTTACCGCAAAAACCCTATGATTTACCCCAATTGGCCCCTCATCTATTGGAACGGGTGGTCAAAAAACAACCGGGTGAACGCATCACCACAACCATTGAGTTGCCCTTGCAAAATCGGGTGAATCAAATTGCGAGTTATTATTACAATCAATACAAACAGAATGAAGTCCATAATTTGGCGGTGATTGTAATCGACGTACAAAACCGCAATATCGTGAGTTATGTGGGCAATGCCCCTACGGATATGCAACACGGTAAAGATGTAGACATTATTGGCGCTCCGCGAAGTACGGGAAGTATTTTAAAACCCCTTTTGTTTGCTTCAATGTTGGATGAGGGCGAACTCTTACCGAACACTTTAGTAGCGGATATTCCGACTCAAATTTCGGGCTATGCACCTCAAAATTTCAATCAAACCTTTGACGGTGCCGTTCCTGCACAGCGCGCTTTATCGCGTTCGTTGAATATTCCCGCGGTTTTGATGTTGCAAGAACACGGGATACCGAAGTTTTATGAAACCTTGCAAAAGTTAAGTCAAAAAAACATCAACAAACATCCCGATCATTATGGATTGTCTTTGATTTTGGGTGGGGCAGAAAGTAATCTTTGGGATTTAACGAAGACCTATGCCAATATGACGTCGACCTTAAATTATTACAACCGCACCAAAAAATACCGCAGTCAAGAGTTTGCAGATTTGAATTACATGCAAGGAAAAGAACATGATTTCGGAACCGATTCTTTTGATAAAACCATTTTCGGAGCGGGTTCGATTTACCTCACCTATACGGCGATGAAAGAAGTCAACCGTCCGGAAGGCGATGAAGCTTGGAAGTTTTATGATTCTGCTTTACCGATTGCTTGGAAAACGGGAACGAGTTTTGGAAATCGCGATGCATGGGCGATTGGAACCAATTCACGATATGTGGTGGGCGTTTGGGTAGGAAATGCATCGGGAGAAGGCCGACCTGAATTAACGGGTGTGGACAGTGCAGCTCCGATTTTGTTTGATGTTTTTAATACATTATCCAAGTCGGGTTGGTTTAAAGCACCCTTAAACGATTTGGAACAAGCAGAAATTTGTATGCAAAGCGGACATATCGCCCAAGACGACTGTCCTAAATCAAAACAATGGATTCCATTAAAAGGATCAAAAACCAAAGTTTGCCCGTATCATAAATTGGTTCATTTGGACCCAACCGAACAATATCGTGTGAATAGCAATTGTGTCTCAGTAGACCAAATTGTAACCAAAAAATGGTTTGTCTTGCCACCGGTTTGGGAATGGTATTACAAGAGTTTACATATTGATTACCAACCCTTACCGCCTTTCCGAGTGGATTGTGTGGGAGAAACACAAGTTCAAATGGATTTTATTTATCCGCGGGCTACGAGTAAAATTTATTTGACCAAAAACTTCAACGGTGTGATACAGCCCGTGGTATTTAAGGTAGCCCATTCCAATCGAGAAGCCAAATTATATTGGTATGTGGATGACCGATTTTTGGGAACCACCCAAACCTTTCACGAAATGCAGATTACGGCCCAAACGGGTGTACATCGTGTGACGGTAGTGGATGAAAAAGGCAATGAAATCAAGCGTAAAGTTGAGTTGATACGCGATTGATACCATGATGCAGCCCGGACTTGCCTACCGGCAGGCAGGTTGCAGCGGCATCCTCCCGACGTTAGGAGGGAGATACAGCGGAAAGCCGGAATTGCTGCCCAAAACAAAAAAACCGCCCTTCACATCGAAAGGCGGTTTTTGTTTATTCTTTAATCTCGTTTCCTTCTTCGTTAAAGAAACGGTATTCGAGGTACGTGTAAGCATCACGAGGTATGATTTTCACCCATTTTTTATGTTCGAAGAACCACTTCAAACGTAAAGATGGAAAACCTTTGGTAAGGTAGGCAGCCACAAAAGGATGGGCATTGAGCACCAACTTATTTTGACTGTCTTTTAATCGTTCAATATCGGAAGCAATGCGGTCGATTAACAAAATGGGCGCATCGACTTCGCCTTGTGATCCTTGGCTAGGATCTTCTTCCTGTGTTTTAATGTTGACTTCAGGTCGCACCCGTTGTCGTGTAATTTGGACCAATCCGAATTTACTCGGAGGCAAAATTTTGTGTTTCGCTTTGTCATCGCTCATTTCGGCTTTGAGATGATCATAGAGCACTTTGCGATTTTCTGGATTTTGCATGTCAATAAAATCAATAACAATAATCCCACCCATATCGCGCAGTCGCAACTGTCTCGCAATTTCTGTAGCTGCAATCAAATTGACTTCCATAGCGGTGCCTTCTTGACTGGTTGCTTTATTTGAGCGGTTGCCGCTATTCACATCGATGACATGAAGCGCTTCCGTATGTTCGATAATCAAATAGGCTCCTTTACTCATGGAAACCGTTTTCCCAAAGGAAGTTTTGATTTGTCGTTCAATATGAAACCGTTCAAAAATCGGATGATCGACGGCTTGATAAAGCTTCACAATTTTTTGTTTCTCCGGCGCTATTTCGGCTAAATAGTCCTTGGTTTGTTGGCACAACACTTCATCATCAACGGTGATTCCAGTGAAGGTATCGTTGAAAATGTCTCTAAGCATAGAAGAAACTTTGGTAAGTTCGCTCAATACTTTCGACGGATGATGTGCCGTAGGTAATCGTTTACACATTGCAACCCATCTGTTCATCAGATTTTGCAAGTCTTTTTCGAGTTCGGCTGTTGATTTGCCTTCGGCTACTGTTCTCACAATAACACCAAATCCTTTTGGTTTGACGGCGGTAACTAATTTTTTAAGTCGGTCTTTTTCTTCTCGTGAATTGATTTTTTGTGAAACCGAAACCCGATCGGAGAACGGCACTAACACCAAATAACGCCCGGCAAACGACAGCTCAGAGCTGATGCGCGGTCCTTTGGTGGAAATGGGTTCTTTGACCACTTGAACTAGTACCGATTGATTAGCGCTCAACACATCGGCGATGGCACCATTTTTATCAATCTCTTTTTCAAACGGAAAGTTTTTTAGGGAGAAATCTTTTAATTTACCTGTGCTTACAAGTTTAATGAATTTCAAATAAGAAGTGAGATTGGGTCCCAAATCGTGATAATGCAAAAAGGCATCTTTCTCGAATCCAACGTTAACGAAGGCAGCGTTGAGTCCTGGGACTGGTTTTCGAATTTTGGCAATAAAAATATCGCCTACCAAAAATTGGCTTCGATCTTCTTCTTCTTTGTGTAATTCAATGAGTTTTCCATCTTTTAGTAAGGCAAAATCTACAGCATCGTAACTCTTTCGGATGATAAGTTCTTTATTCATGATGTAAATTTTTATCCCGGAACAGGTCAAAAAGACCAATTTTAGGATGGATTAAACATTTATACAGGTTGTTTACCCGTTGGGAAAAATGGAAAAAATAACGATTGTTTAGGTTTAAAACGTAAAACAACGTAAAAAACGGCATTTAATTCGATTTTTTTTAAGTTTTTCCCGTAATTTCAAGGAACGTGTAAAAAGAAAAAAGTAGTTAAAAACTACTTTTTCTTTTTATGACGGTTTGCTCTAGCTCTTTTTTTACGTTTATGCGTCGCAACCTTATGTCTTTTTCTTTTTTTACCGCTTGGCATAGGTTAATTTGTTTGTGATTAATAAATATTTTTAGACTGTTACTTCGGTTTTAGCTTTTACACCTTCAACAAATACTTTAGCTGGCTTAAAGGCAGGAATGTTATGGGCTGGAATTTTGATGGTAGTATTTTTGGAAATATTTCTACCTGTTTTCTCTGCTCTTGTTTTGATGATGAAGCTACCGAATCCTCTTAGGTATACATTGTCTCCGTTCTCTAATGAAGCCTTTACCTCTTCCATAAATGCTTCTACAGTAGATTGAACATCTCCTTTTTCAAGACCTAATTTCTCTGAAATCTTCGCTACGATATCTGCTTTCGTCATTTTCTTTCGTATTTAATAATTATGTGTAAATTTTTGAGAGTGCAAATATAGGAATTAAAAAAACAAATTTTCAATTATAATCTATTAAAATTTAAATACATAAAGTTATACTTTTGTTAATCTCAAATTATCCATGGAATTTACTAACTCACTATTAGTTTGGTATTTAGAAAACCAACGCGATCTCCCTTGGCGTCAAACACGCGACCCCTATTGTATTTGGCTCTCAGAAATCATGTTGCAACAAACCCGAGTCGCTCAAGCCGCACCCTATTATTTGCGCTTTCTTGAGGCCTTCCCCACGGTGGTCGATATGGCAGAAGCCACCGAAGAACAAGTGTTGAAACTATGGCAAGGACTAGGATATTACTCTCGTGCCCGTAATCTTCATCATACCGCCAAACAAGTTGCCTTTGATTACCAAGGCCAATTTCCAACAACTTATCACGAACTCCTAAAACTTAAAGGGGTTGGTGCTTATACCGCTGCCGCGATAGCTTCCATTGCTTTTGACGAAGCCGTAGCTGTGGTTGATGGAAATGTATATCGGGTGTTAGCACGCTTTTTTGGGGTTGAAACGGACATCGCCTCTACTTCCGCTCAAAAAGAGTTTACTACCTTGGCTAATACGTTATTAGACCCAAAACGCCCAGCGCAATTCAACCAAGCAATGATGGAATTTGGCGCGATACAGTGCACACCCAAAAAACCGCAATGTCTTCAATGCCCCCTTCAATGGGGTTGTGTAGCCTATCGCGATCAAAAAGTAGATGTATTGCCTGTAAAAACAAAAAAAACCAAAGTAACCGACCGCTATTTCCATTATCTAGTCATCGAAGATCCACAACGAAAGATTTTGCTTGAAAAAAGAACGGAAAAAGGAATCTGGCATAACCTCTACCAATTTCCTTTAATTGAAACCCCTTCTCCTTCCTCTTGGGAGGATTTACAAGAAAAAATAGAATCCATTTGTCCACGTGAAACCATTAATTCTATTATTGAAGTTAATAAAATAACTATTTTACACAAACTTTCTCATCAAAATTTGTACATTCGTTTTTATAAGATTAGTCTTAATAAAGAAATGGAGACTGGTGTTCCAAGAGAATCTCTCGAAGATTACCCGTTTCCAATAGTAATTTATAATTTTATTAGGATGTATTAGGTATTAATTCGTATTTTTGCGTGATATAAACACGCCAATTTTATTATGAACGGGACACTTAACAAAGTTATGCTGATTGGTCATCTGGGGGATGATGTTAAAATGCACTATTTCGAAGGCGGTAATTGTATTGGGCGCTTTCCATTAGCAACAAATGAGATTTATATCAATAAATCCACTAACGAAAAAATTACATCAACCGAATGGCACAATTTGGTTGTGCGTAACAAAGCAGCGGAAATCTGCGAACGCTTTTTATCCAAAGGCGATAAAATTTATGTTGAAGGGCGAATCAAATCGCGTCAATGGACTACCGAGGAAGGTATTACTAAATACACAACAGAAATTCAGGTGACTGAGTTTACATTTCTGAATGTGAAAAAAGATTTAGAAAGCCGCTCGGTTCCTAACCACGAACCTAGAAATGCAAGCTATGAAACGCCTAGCTCGCATGTTGAAAACGATATGCCTTTCTAAACCACTCCTTTTTAATGTTTTGCATTAATAGGTAAAAATTAAACTGCAATTGCTTCTTGGATTATGTTCCACCCAGTGCGAATATAATTTTGTTTCTTCAGAACAAACCAAAAAGCAATTGCAGTTCTTTTTTATTTACAATCTAATCTGTTAGTGCCGCCCTGTATTTTCAACGTTCATTTTCTTTTATAAAATAATACGACTCGCTTAGCGTTAACCCCTTTGATAAAAAGAACAAATTGTCGCATCGAAATGATACCTTTGTGCTCGTATAATTCTAATCATCGGATGAATCAACATACCTCTATTTTCTCAGCGCAAAATCGTTCGTATCGCTTCGGTTTTTTATTGGTTATACTTTTATGTTGCACGTCGAGTTGCAAAGAGGAAATCATTCCAAAACCACCTGGAAATTTACGTTTAGAATATCCAATGGCTGCGTATACCACTTATAACGGCCCATGTCCTTTTTCATTTGCCCGAAACAAAGAAGCGCAAATCAAAGAAAAAGGCGACTGCACGTTTACGATTACGTATCCTAAAATGAAAGCAACACTATTTCTAACGTACAAACCGATTCAAGGGAATTTAGAACAATTGTTACGCGATACGCAAAAACTAACGTACAAACATGTAATCAAAGCCGACAACATATTGGAACAACCTTTTATGAATGCCAAAGACAAGGTGTATGGCATGTTTTATCGTGTGGGGGGGAACGCCGCTACCAATGCACAATTCTATGTAACCGACAGTACCCGCCATTTTTTAAGTGGTTCCATGTATTTTTATGCGCGTCCTAATTTTGACTCCATCATGCCTGCCGCCGATTACATTAAAAACGACATGCAATCCTTGATGGAATCTTTAAAATGGAAATAAAAAAAGGATTCCAGCTGTATTGGAATCCTTGGGTTGAATATAATTAAGTAAGTTGTTAACTTTTTTTGGCCACTTTCATATCGGTGACTTTATACGTTTTGCCATCAGCGCAGGATTCGATAGCCGCTTTTAATTCAGAACCTGAAAGTTGATCAGCATCAAAATTTACAACCGCTTTTTTGGTTTCAAAATCGACTTTAGCCTCTTGTACACCAGGCATCTCTACGAGCTTTTCTTCTATCGTTTTGGCACATCCAATTGCACAAGTCATTCCATCAATTTGTAAAGAGGCTGTCTCTGGTTTAACAGCAGGCCCTTTGGTAGTACTGGCAACATCTTTTCCGTTTGGAGCAGCAGCGGTCTCTTGTTTACAAGCGGTTAATGTTAAAACCATAGCCGCTAGAATACTGAATGCAGATGATATTTTCATGATTATTCCTTTGAATTGCAAGCAAAAATAAATTTTTTTTTATACGAGCATTCATAAAATAATCCCAATTTTGCAAACCTTAACATCTTTGCTATGACCCAACAACAAGTAAAATGGTTATTCCTCATTATCCTCGCGCTTACTTGGGGAAGTTCATTTATTTTGATAAAAAGAGGATTGTTGGGCTTGACGCCAATCCAGCTGGGAGCCGCTCGCATCGTATTTTCTTCCCTTTTTTTACTCTTCATTGGATTTCGGAGTTTGAAAGACATTCGCCATTATCAATGGAAGTATATAGCGTTAACTTCCTTATTTGGAACCTTTATTCCTGCTTTCCTTTTTGCCATTGCACAAACACAAATCAGCAGTGCTGTGAGTTCCATCCTGAATTCGTTGACGCCCCTAAACACTCTTATTTTGGGAGCGCTTGCCTTTGGCCTTTCTTTTAAACGCAGTCAGATTTTTGGTGTTGTAATCGGATTTTCAGGAACGTTGTTACTCATTATCGACGGAGCGCTTTCTCACCCCAATCAAAATTATATGTATACCGTGTTAGTGCTTATTGCCTCGCTTTGTTATGCGACCAATGTGAACTTAATCAAAAAATACCTATCCGATGTGAAACCATTAAGCATTACAACCGGTAACTTTTTGGTTATGCTATTCCCCGCATTAGTCCTTCTTTTGAGCACCAATATTCTGGAAATAATTACAGTGCCTGCTACCCAAGAAGCGTTGCTATACATTATGATTTTGGGAGTGATTGGAACAGGAATAGCGAATATTCTTTTTTATAAACTAATTCAAATCTCTTCCCCTGTTTTTGCTACTTCGGTAACTTATTTAATTCCGGTGGTTGCCGTGTGTTGGGGTATGGTTGATGGCGAAAAACTGACCGCAGTGCAGGGCATTGGGGCGCTTATCATATTAATTGGCGTTTACCTCTCGAGTAAAAAATAAAAAAAGGCTGCTCCTAAGAACAGCCTTCATGTTATAAAAGCTTTTAGCTTATTGAAAATCAGCGTCGGTCACTCCTTCGTTGATTTTTATATCCGAAACTTTGATTTCTAAATCACGTCCTCCTTGAGAAAGCACAATGATGAAAGGTACTTTAACCCCTTTTACATCTTTGTAATCCGACAATAAAATAGAAGAGGTCATTTGCTGGCCATTACGCTCTTGTGTTGTTGTTGAACCTACACGCAATCCCGTTTTCACATCGTAGTAATAAATTGTTTTACCACTTTTCAACGCATAAGCATCCACGCCATTAAAAGGTTCGATCCCGTCTAAAACCACATCGGTTTTCTTAGCCAAGCCCAACTCTTCAAAGGTACCCGCCAATGTTTTTTTCTCTGCATACTCTTCAGCGGTCATCTCTTTTTTCTGCCCTTGACCTGCAGAATACCCTGACTTATCGCCGATGACTTGTTTAGACAGCTCCATCATTCCGGTAAGTTCTAATTTCATCAACGTACGTCCTTTGCTGTCTTTTTTGGAAACATAGGCCAACGGAGCAGGAGCCCCCTCAATCTCAGAAGTTCCATTTACCGCGATAGATTTTACCCCCATAACTGCTTTTTCGCCTCCAATGGCTGCCATGTATTTATCTAAAACCGTTTTCACAGTTACCCCAGCAGGCACTGGCATTTTCATTTTTGGCTTTTCAGTTGGGTTACCAAACTTATCAAAGAAGAACATTGGAATTTTCATCTTTTCTAAAGCAGGTACAACTTCAGCCGCTTTCCCTGTAATAATAATACGTAAGTTATCGGCCAATACGTATTTGTTCATCACACGCATAACATCTTCTGCCGTTACTGCCTCAATATTTTTGATGTAATTTTCATAAAAATCAGCGGGTAAACTTTCTGTTTCAATGTTTAAGGCATAGCGTGCAACTGTTTGCGGCTTTTCAACTTGCATTACGAAACGACCGATATACCCTGCTTTTACATTGCGAAGTGCCTCATCGGTTACTTTTTCAGTGCGAATACGTTTGATTTCTTTCATGATTTCAACCACAGCACTATCGGTAACCGAATTACGTACTTGCGTATTTGCTTTGAATTTGCTCATCATGTACTTATTTGACCCCACATTGGAACGGGCGCCGTACGTCCAACCATGAGCCTCACGCAAATTCATATTTAAATAACTATTAAAATCACCTCCCAACACTTGATTCGCCACAATAACAGGAAAAAAGTCAGGATCAGACAACTTCAAGTTTACGGTATTTACGACCGAAATCTCTGATTGCACTGCGTTGGGCATATCGACGAAATTGATTTGTGTGTACTGAACATTACTAGGCTGCGTATACGAAACCGCAGGCGCTATAGCTTTGGTCCAAGTGCCAAATAACTTTTCGACTAACTTTTTGGTTTCTTTAAATTTTACATCCCCAATGATGACCAAATAAGCACGAGAAGGCGCAAAATAGGTCACATAATTTTTCTTAATATCGTCTAAGGTTACATTTTTAATAGTTTCCTCCGACAAATATTCACCTGCAGGGTGATTTTTACTGTAAACCAAAACATTTTCAACGCGTCCAGCTACTGCGGGAACACTTTTCTCTTGTGTTTTTAATCCTTCGATTAGTTTATCGCGTTCTTTTTCAAACTCTTCTTGTGTGAAATTAGGCATCAATGATCCTTCGGCCATCAATTCTAAAATGCGCTTTGAGTATTTGGACAAACCACTAGCATAAGCACCACTTGAACTGAAACTAATGTCGGCTCCCAAAAAGTCAACTTCTTCATTGAAGGCATCTTTTGGCGTTTTAGTTGAACCCATTCCCATCAAACTGCTGGTCAAATCGTCAACTCCTTTTTTATTACCTTCTGCATAAGGAGCGTTGTCGATGGTCAAACTAAAAGAAACACGAGGTAATTTGTGATCTTCTACCACCATGACCTTTAATCCGTTAGGAAGCGTAAATATCTCTGGTTTTTTGATGCTAATTTTAGGTGCCGGTCCGGGCTGTGGTTGGGGTCTGTCTTGTGCTTGCATAATGAATGTCAGAAACAAGCCTGATAAAAGTATAATAGATTTTCTCATGATGATTCAGTTATTTAGCGTCTGCTTTGTCTTTGGCTGGAACATAATCCAGAATTAAACGCTGGTTGGGATTCAAATACTTTTTGGCAATGTCACGAATTTCTTCTCTGGTAATAGATCGATACATTTCGATTTCAGTGTTGATTAAATTAACATCGCCATACAACAAATAGTAAGACGCCAAATTTTCAGCTACCCCTTCTACACTGGAATTGTTGTTTACGTAGTTGTTTTCAATCTTATTTTGCAGTTTTTTATAGTCGTTCTCCGAAATGAGTTCGTTTTGCAATTTCACAATTTCATCATCCATTTCTTTTACCAACTGCGCCAAAGTAGTATCCCCTTGAGGCATTCCATATAGAATGTACATTCCGTAATCTTCTTGTGAATAGTTAAATGCTCCAATTTGTAACGCCATTTTTTTATCATCGACAATTTTCTTGTACAATTTGGAACTATTCCCA
The DNA here is from genome assembly GCF_040379285.1 of Flavobacterium sp. GTDB lineage: Bacteria > Bacteroidota > Bacteroidia > Flavobacteriales > Flavobacteriaceae > Flavobacterium. The sequence goes on from NZ_JBEILJ010000016.1 coordinate 31,283, forward strand.
TCGCTTAAATACGTTGAAATCATGTCCAACACACGAGCATCACGTGACTTCATTGAAGGTGTTCTATAAGAAGCTACCACCATCGGTTTCTGGATGTTAGGATCTTCATAGCTAGCGCGGATTTCTTTCGTAATCGGCGCTTCTTCAAACTTCTGACGCATCACTTCTTCACCACGTGGGATGGGTCCAAAATACTTTTGAATCCAAGCTTTCGTTTGTGCAATATCAATTTGCCCAGCCACGACCAAAACGGCATTGTTTGGGGTATAAAACTTTTTGTTGAACGCTTGAAACTCCTCTAAAGTAGCCGCATCTAAATGCTCCATAGAACCAATTGTTGCCCAACGATAAGGGTGTTTCACAAACATATTTTTCTTTACCTCAGCAATCAATTGCCCATAAGGCTGATTGTCTACGCGTAAACGCTTCTCTTCTTTAACCACTTCATTTTGAGTATCAACTCCAATTTGGTTAATCACCGGGTGCATCAATCGCTCAGATTCCATCCACAACCCCAATTCAAGGTTATTGGAAGGAAAAACTTCAAAATAATACGTACGGTCATCAGTGGTATTGGCATTGTTTGTCCCACCATTACCGGTAACGATTTTGAACCATTCCCCTCGTTTAATGTTTTGAGTCCCTTCGAACAGTAAGTGCTCAAAAAAGTGGGCAAAACCTGTACGTTCTGGATTTTCGTCTTTGGCTCCTACGTGATACATTACCGAGGTAATCACTACAGGCGCCGAAGGGTCGTTGTGGAGAATGACATGCATTCCGTTGTCTAAGTCATACTCTTCAAAAGCAACTTTTTGAGCATGAGCTGTACCTCCAAGCATAAGCAATGAACTTAAAGCGATTAAAGATTTTTTCATAAGAATTCGTTGTTTGTTTTTTCGGGCTTGAACCCAGCGTTAAATCGAATGCCCATAAGTCACACCAATGGGCATATTGTTACACAAAAATAGATTTTTTAATTGGGTTTCAGCATTTTTTTACTTCTCGAGTGATGCCTTAATCTAATTCTTTGATTCTTAGGTTGAGTATTTTGAAAATTAGCTTGTTTCAATGAAATTAATTTGTATATTTGCAACCTTAAAATTTTTAACTAAACATTATTGTTATGTACGCAATCGTAGAGATAGCAGGGCAACAATTCAAAGTAAGCAAAGACCAGAAAGTTTTTGTTCACCGTTTAGCGAACGAAGAAGGTTCAAAAGTTTCTTTTGAAAAAGTTCTTTTATTAGACGACAACGGAACAATTACGATCGGCGCCCCAGCTATAGAAGGTGCTTCCGTAGAAGCCAAAGTTTTACAACACCTTAAAGGTGAAAAAGTAATCGTTTTCAAGAAAAAGCGTAGAAAAGGGTACAAAAAGAAAAACGGTCACCGTCAATCCTTAACCCAAATCGTTATTGAAGGCATTGCTGCCACTGGTCCAAAAAAAGCGGTTAAAAAAGAAGCTGCTCCTGCTGTAGAAGCTACTGAAGAAGCACCAAAAAAAGCAAAAGCGCCTAAAGCAGAAAAATCGGAGGATGCTGCACCAAAAGCACCGAAGAAAACCAAAAAAACTGAAGAATAATAACTTATAAAACCAAAACATCATGGCTCACAAGAAAGGTGTCGGTAGTTCCAAGAACGGAAGAGAATCAGAGTCGAAACGACTTGGTGTAAAAATCTATGGTGGCCAAGCGGCTATCGCGGGTAACATTATTGTTAGACAACGTGGTTCAAAACATAATCCAGGTGAAAACGTGTACATGGGCAAAGACCATACACTACACGCTAAGGTTGATGGAATTGTAAAATTCCAGAAAAAAGGAGATAACAAATCTTTTGTATCTGTTGAACCCTTCAAAGCATAATACTTCGTATAGAACATAAATCAACCCGTTCACTTGGAGCGGGTTTTTTTATTGCACTCGATTCACTTTCATTACAAAAAAAGGAGATTAGACTCAGTCGAAGCCAAAAAAAACCACCTCGAAAGGTGGCTTTATTTTTAATTGGGATCTTTCATTTTGAACGATTCCATGAATTTTGTGGTATAATTTCCAGCCACATAATCCGGTTCATCCATCAACTGACGGTGGAAAGGTATGGTGGTTTTAATCCCTTCAATATAAAACTCATCCAGCGCGCGCTTCATTTTATTAATCGCCTCCTCACGAGTTTGTGCCGTGGTAATCAACTTGGCAATCATAGAGTCGTAGTTGGGTGGAATAGTATAGCCAGCATAAACGTGGGTGTCTAAACGAACTCCGTGTCCTCCTGGCGCATGCAACACGGTGATTTTACCTGGCGAAGGACGGAAATCATTGTACGGGTCTTCCGCATTGATACGACACTCGATGGAATGCAATTGCGGTAAGTAATTTTTACCCGAAATAGGCACACCCGCCGCTACCAATATTTGTTCGCGAATTAAATCGTAATCAATTACTTGCTCGGTGATGGGGTGTTCTACCTGAATACGGGTATTCATTTCCATAAAGTAGAAATTCCGGTGTTTATCTACCAAAAACTCTACTGTTCCAGCACCTTCATATTGAATAAACTCAGCTGCTTTCACGGCAGCATCCCCCATCCGTTGACGCAAATCATCGGTCATAAATGGAGACGGTGTTTCTTCGGTTAATTTCTGGTGGCGACGTTGCACCGAACAATCACGTTCAGACAAGTGACATGCTTTTCCATAGGAATCCCCTACCACTTGAATTTCAATATGACGGGGCTCTTCAATCAATTTTTCCATATACATCCCATCGTTTCCGAAGGCCGCTGCAGCTTCTAATCGGGCACTTTCCCAAGCTTTATCGAGCTCTTCTTCTTTCCAAATGGCACGCATTCCTTTTCCTCCACCCCCTGCAGTAGCTTTCATCATTACGGGATACCCAATTTCTTTGGCTACTTTTTTGGCTTGTTCTAGGGACTCTAAAATTCCATCAGAACCAGGTACACAGGGAACTCCCGCTGCTTTCATCGTGGCTTTAGCGGTTGCTTTATCTCCCATTTTTTCAATCATTTCAGGAGAAGCACCAATAAATTTGATACCGTGTTCCTGACAAATTTTAGAAAACTTAGCGTTTTCAGAAAGGAAACCATATCCTGGGTGAATCGCATCCGCATTCGTGATTTCAGCTGCTGCGATGATATTGGACATTTTCAAATACGATAAGTTACTCGGCGCAGGTCCGATACACACCGCTTCATCGGCAAATTTCACGTGTAAACTTTCGGCATCCGCGGTAGAATACACTGCAACGGTTTTTATCCCCATCTCACGACAGGTGCGAATTACACGCAAAGCGATTTCGCCTCTATTGGCGATTAATATTTTCTTGAACATCCTGTTTCAATTTAAATTAAACCTAGACTTCCAACACAGTAAAAGGGAGTCCTCATCCTGTGGAAATCGCTACAAATTAAGACGGATCGACCAAGAATAGCGGTTGATCAAATTCAACGGGAGACATATCGTCTACTAATATTTTGACGATTTTACCCGATACTTCCGATTCAATTTCATTGAACAATTTCATGGCTTCTACCACACACAACACATCCCCTTTACCGATGGTTGAACCTACCTCAACAAATGGAGATTTGTCGGGTGCGGGTTTGCGGTAAAAAGTACCTATCATAGGCGACTTGATGGTAATATATTTTGCATCGTCAGCGGCTGGAGCGGCAGGTGTAGCTGGAGCTGCTGGGGCTGCTGGAGCAGGAGCCGCTACTTGCGAAATCACAGGAGCTACCGGTGCGGGTTGTACATACGTAATATCAGGAGTATTTCCTTCCAAAGTGGTGCGGATGGTAATTTTTACATCGCCAGTCTCCAATTTTACCTCAGCAACACCCGAGTTGGATACGAATTTGATCAGATTTTGAATCTCTTTTAAATCCATAGTTCTTTCGTTTTAGTTATCGTTTATTGTTTGTTATACGCCCATTTAAGGTAAATGGCTCCCCAAGTGAACCCACCCCCAAATGCAGCAAAAATTAGATTATCACCTTTTTTTAATTGATTTTCAAAATCACTCAACAACAGGGGTAAGGTAGCCGAAGTTGTATTCCCATAGCGTTGAATATTAATCAATACTTTGGACTCATCCAATCCCATGCGTTGTGCCGTAGCGTCAATAATACGGCGATTGGCTTGATGTGCTACCAACCAATTAATATCATCATGGGTTAAATTATTGCGTTGCATGATTTTTTCACTCACATCGGCCATTCCTGAAACGGCGTATTTGAAAACTGTTTTCCCATCCTGAAAAACAAAATGCTGTCCGTTTTCCACGGTATCTTTGGATGCTGGTAAAATCGAACCACCCGCATCAATCTTTAAATACTCTCGACCGATTCCATCCGAGCGCAAGAACTCATCTTGCAATCCTAAGCCTTCTGTATTGGGTTCAAACAAAACGGCACCAGCACCATCACCAAAAATGATACAAGTAGCTCGATCAGTATAGTCGATGATGGAAGACATTTTATCGGCACCAATTAACAACACTTTTTTATAACGCCCCGATTGAATGTAAGCGGCAGCCATCGACATTCCATACAAAAAACTTGAACATGCAGCTGACAAATCAAAAGCAAAAGCATTAACCGCACCAATTTGAGAAGCTACATAGACTCCAGTTGAAGCAACGGGCATATCGGGTGTAGCCGTGGCCATGATGATTAAATCAATTTCTAAGGGGTCGATATTATTCTTTTCCAGAAGATTTTGAGCCGCTTTGATGGCTAAAAAAGAAGTGCCTTTTCCCGATTCTTTTAACAAACGGCGCTCTTTGATTCCGGTGCGGGTAGTAATCCATTCATCGTTGGTATCTACCATTTGCTCCAGTACTTCATTGGACAAAACAAAATCAGGGACATAAGCGCCTACGGCAGTAATAGCGGCTGTAATTGTACTCATAGTTTGGTTTAATAGCGCTCTGAAAAGCATGTCGTTTCAGAGGGTGGAAATTACAAAAAATAATTGAGTTATACTTTTTAAGGTGTAAAAAACAAAAAACTCCCACATAGTGAGAGTTTGAGGGATTTTTTACCGTATATATTAAGCCTCAGCTACTGATTTATCAATAACTACTTGACCTCTGTAATACATTTTACCTTCATGCCAGTACGCTCTGTGATACAAGTGAGCCTCACCAGTTACAGGGCAAGTAGCGATAGTCGCAGCAGTAGCCTTGTAGTGCGTTCTTCTTTTGTCTCTTCTTGACGCAGATTGTCTTCTCTTAGGATGTGCCATTTTTTATATTATTTATCCGTTAATAGTTGTTTTAATTTATCCCAGCGGGGATCTATATTTTCTTCTTTTTGTGTTGTTCCTTCGGTTTTCACCGAGGTAACAGACAGTTTTTCTAGGGCTTCGTTTTTGAGTGATCCTTCTTTTACGCCGGGATGAACCCTTTTTTGGGGAACCGACAACACAATCAACTCATAAACATATTGCGTAATATCAATTTGGTGTTCACCGTGAGGCAAAATGAGAAGCTCCTCATTTTCATTGTTAAATTCGTCTCCAAACTTAACAACCACTTTAATAGCACCTTTAACGGGTAAATCGAATTTTTCACCCGTGACATCGCAAGGAACAAAAACAGTTCCTTTATGTTTGAGTGACAATTCCATAAACGTTGATTTTTTGTCTAAAATCAATTTTACGTCTACCGCACAATTTTCAAAATCGCAATACGCATACGATTCAAAGAACTTCTGGCTAATTTGATAGTCAAATTGGTGTTTTCCCAATTTTAATCCTGTAAAAGGAATTAAAAATTCATTTGTAACTTTCATCTTTTCACCAATTTGCCTAACTGCAAGCCTCAACTTTGGGAGTGCAAAGATATAAATTTATATCAAATTCAAAAGCCTTAATGCCCTTTTTTTGATTCCAACTGTTTTTCTTTGATTTTTAGGGGATTTTTTGACCATTCTTTATATTCATGGCGCGCCTTGTAAATGTCAAGAGCAAGGTATACTGCTTCTTTGAAAGAAGTGGCATCGGCTTGATTTTTCCCCGCAATTTCAAAGGCCGTTCCGTGATCGGGTGAGGTTCGAATTTTATGCAAGCCTGCCGTATAATTCACTCCAGAACCAAAAGAAAGCGTTTTAAATGGAATTAATCCTTGGTCGTGATAGGAGGCGAGAACGGCATCAAACTTTTCATGCTGTCCCGAACCAAAGAATCCGTCGGCAGAATAGGGGCCAAAGACCAAAATACCTTGGTTAAACAAATTTTGTATTTCGGGTTTTAGTATTTCTTGATCTTCTTTGCCAATAACGCCATTATCACCGGCATGAGGATTCAATCCAAGAACCGCAATTTTAGGACGATTGATGCGAAAATCTTGTTTTAAGGTTTCATATACCGTTCGGATCTTTTGATGAACCCGTTCGCGAGTTAAGTGTTGAGAAACCTCATTAACAGGAACATGATCGGTTAACAAACCCACTCGCAATCGATCGTGAACCATCAACATTAAGGCATTGCCCTCTAATTGTTGGTCGAGATAGTCGGTGTGTCCAGGAAATGAAAAATCCTCTGATTGTATCGAATACTTATTAATAGGTGCCGTCACCAACGCATCAATGGCGTCATTTTTTAACGCTTCCGTGGCGGCTACAAACGATTTAATGGCATAACTTCCTACTTGATCGTTCAATTGTCCAATCTGAATATCCACCGATTCCTTCCACACATTAAGCACATTTACTTTCCCTACAATCATTTGATCCAAACGATCAATACCATGAAGCGGCAATTCCGATTGCATGCTTTTTTTGATAAAAGAAATCACTTTGACATTGGCAAATAAAACGGGCGTACACAACTCCAACATGCGAGTATCCTCAAAGGTTTTTAAAATTACTTCACAACCTATCCCGTTAAGATCTCCAACAGCAATTCCTAGTATAATATTCTCCGCTTTTTTCATGGGTAAATGAAGTCGTTTTAAATGCGTACTTTTGAAGGGCAAATTTAGAAAATAAAAACGATAAATGTTTACAGGCATTATAGAAACCCTAGGAACCATAACCGCACTCGTAAAAGAGCAAGAAAACCTGCATATTACGGTGGCTTCCGAACTTACTTCCGAACTAAAAATTGACCAAAGTGTTGCCCACAATGGGGTATGTTTAACCGTCGTTGCCATCGAAAGCAATCAATATACGGTAACTGCCATCAAGGAAACCCTTTTGAAAACCAATGTAGGGCAATGGAATGTAGGGGATAAATTGAACTTAGAACGCGCCATGAAATTGGGCGATCGTTTGGACGGACATATTGTGCAAGGGCATGTGGATCAAATAGGTACCTGTGTGGCCATTCGCGAAGCTGAAGGTAGTTGGTATTTTACGTTTGAATATGACGCACAAACCAACAATGTTACCATCGGAAAGGGATCAATTACGGTAAACGGCACGAGTTTGACCGTGGTAGATTCGCAAAAAAGTGCTTTCAGTGTAGCCATCATCCCTTATACTTACGAACATACGAATTTTCACACCTTTACTATAGGCACCCTAGTCAATTTAGAGTTTGATGTGATCGGAAAATATGTGGCTAGACTCTGCGAAATCGGAAAATAATCTCAAATAACAATTGAATAAAAAAAAGAAAAGCTTCAGAACTATCTTGAAGCTTTATTGTATCGGGTTAACTTGTATCCTACATATACCATAGACGAAAGGGCCAAAAAAATCAAACCTTCATCTACAGGAAGCCCTGGAGGTGGAGGTGGAATTGGGGCCGGCGGATTCGGTGCTGCAAAGGTCATTGGACCACACAAAATCGCTAGAGTGATTAAAATTACTTTCGTTGGGTCGATTTTCATAGGGCGTAAAAGTATAAAAAAAAACGCTTTGTCAAAATTTTTTACTTCATATTTTGGAAGATGGGTTAAACAAATTTATCATCACGTATTTTAATTACTTCTTACTTTAAACGGCAAACTATAATTTTATTGCTTGTTTATTTAAAAATTAGGAGCAATCCGATGCGAAGAACATAAAACAATAAAAATTTGATTATCAAATATTTATCTTTTAATTATAACTCTTTTAACTCCAATTTGTGTATCGTTTTGGAAGGAAATAAAATACATGCCATTTGGATAAGATGAGCAATCTATTGTAATGTTAGGTTTTGACGTAATAAATTCACCAAGCGTCTTCCCTAGGACATCCCTTATTTTTACGGCACCTAACTCCCTATCGGTAGTGGTTAAAACAATAAAATCGGTGGCGGGATTGGGGAAAAGTGAAACCGTACTCGAGTTCAAATCGGGGTTTGATAAGGCCGATGAAAACACATAAGCTCCCGAATAGCGATTGAACGTAATGTTATAATTGCCAGAAGTAATTGGAATATTTGGACCGTCTTGTACACCAATCCCCGATGGGAACGTTGAATTACCCCAGTTAATAAACCATGCTGCATTCTGTCTAAACTTAGCTATACCTTGTGTCAAAGTTGTATTCAATAACGAATAATCGCGGCCATTGGCACTTGATAAATTTAAATCGGTATTCCAAGGCATACCAATAGTAGACCCAATTATTGAAATTGTAGGTGGTTGACTAACCAAAGTAAAGGTGTAGGCTCCGGTTTGAGAATTAAAAGCAACATTATAATAGCCCGACTGGGTTATCGGTATGTTGGGGCCATCTTGAACTCCAACACCCGAAGGAAATGCAGCCCCCCCCCAATTTGTTGCCCAACTGCTATTTAATCTAAATTTTACTTCGCCTGGAACTGTTGGAGAAATTCCTGTGGTAGACAAAAAAACAGACGACAAGGTGTGATTAACTTGGTCACTTGAAGTCATAATATAATCGAAATCAAAATTACCCGATTCGGTTGCCGTACCTATTAAACCGATATAATTTACTACCCCATTACTCAAAGCCGCATGAGCATTAATTCGTCCAAATCCAAAATACGGGTCCCAACCCGTAGTATCTTCAGGGCCTCCAACCAAATCTTGTGAAGTTTGCTGGAGTTTCAACTTGATTTGATTGACCGTTAGCCCCGGGGTTTGCGAAAGCATTAACGAAATAACTCCCGTGACATGGGGCGCTGCTTGCGAAGTCCCTCCCCAATAGCCGTTGTAATTGGTGTTGGAATTATGGCTTAACCCGTACATAAAATTACCTGGAGCAACAAAATCTAATTCAGGCCCATAGTTACTACCGCTGGTCGGGCTCCAAAAAAATGGATTACTTCGGGTGTCATTAGGATTTGTAGACCCAATTGCCATTGCATTGGGATACTTAGCAGGATATTGAATGTTTGTATTTCCATTGCCTGTAGAAACTACCACCCAAACATTATTAGCATAGGCATAATTGACTGCATTTTCTAATAATGCTGACGGACTGTTGCCTCCAGCAGACAAATTGATAACTTTTGCCCCATTATTTACTGCAAAATAAATTGCATCGGCCCAAGCACTGTAAAAACCGTTATTGTTATTGTCTAAAACTTTTAATGGCATAATTTTAGAATTCCAATTTACACCTGCATAACCGATTCCGTTATTGCCTGATGCCAATGCTATACCAGCAATATTAGTACCGTGTCCGTGATCGTCTGTTGGATCGGAATCATTATTAACAAAATCATACCCAGCAACTATCCTGCCAGCAAATTCAGGATGGTCCAACTTTACACCCGTATCCAAAACAGCAACAATAAGATTGGGATCTCCTTGGGTAATATCCCAAGCCAAGTCGGTATCAATATCGGCATCATTTGTTGATGGACTCAATGAAAATGTACCGTTGTTGGCATGTGACCATTGCCGGTTGTTATAAAAAGGGTCGTTTGGAGTGGTTAGCATAACACCATGCCCGGAACCAATAAAATTGGGCTCTACTACATCAAAAAGTTGGGTTTCACTGTATTTTTTAATGAGGTATTGTAGGTCTTGATTGGAATTAAAAACAAGGCGAAACCACTCCTTGGCATTTTTGTCGCCTACGGTTTCCCAATAAGCTAATCCGAAAGTGTTGTTTAGGTTTTGTAAAGTTTTGTTTTTAGAGAAAATTTCTTCACTACCCGAAAATGATTTTTTAAAAGCAACAATTATTTCGTTTTCGGCATAGTTTTTTGGTTGACCAAAGCAGCCAAAACTGAAAAAAATTAGAAAAATAATGTACTTTTTTTTCATAACTTTTAATTTTTAAAAAAGCGTAGAGCTTACCGTTATTTAAACAAAATTAAAAAAAAAATAAAAAACCGCTAATTATGCAAAAAAAGCCGTCTCACTGTGTGGAGGCTTCTTCTTTTGTTATTCTCGTAAATTCTCCAACATCACTTGCGTCATGCTTGCGAGGTCGTAACGGTGGTTCCAACCCCAATCGGTGCGCGCACGCGAGTCGTCAATCGACGCTGGCCACGAATCGGCAATCTTTTGCCGGAAGTCGGGCTTGTACGAAATCGTAAAATCGGGAATATGCTTGGTGATTTCGGCGGCAATTTCGGCGGGGGTAAAACTAATACCGGCGAGATTGTAGGAGGAACGAATTTTGATTGCCTCCGCGTCGGCTTGCATGATTTCTATCGTCGCGCGAATGGCATCTTCCATGTACATCATCGGCAATTTGGAATCGTCGCGTAAGAAACATTCGTACTTCCCGTCTTCCAAAGCTTTGTGGTAAATGTCTACGGCATAATCGGTGGTACCGCCACCCGGTTCAGAAGTCCAACTAATTAATCCCGGATACCGAATACTGCGCACATCAACGCCATATTGGTGGTGGTAGTATTCGCACCAACGTTCGCCTGTTTGTTTCGAAATGCCATACACCGTGGTCGGTTCCATAATGGTGTACTGAGGCGTATTTTCTCTCGGTGTCGTGGGGCCAAATACCGCAATACTGGAGGGCCAGAAGATTTTCTTGATTTTTCCGGCTTTTGCCAAATTCAACACGTGAAACAGGGAATTCATGTTCAAATCCCAGGCAAAAGCAGGGTTCTTTTCTGCCGTAGCCGACAAAAGAGCCGCCATCAAATACACGTCGGTAATTTGGTATTTTTCAATCAAATGTTCAATCTGGTTGTAATCGAGTGCATTGACGACTTCAAAAATCCCCGTATTGACAATGTCGTTGTTGAGTTTGCGAATATCAGAAGCGACCACATTCTCAACCCCATACTGCAATCGGAGTTGTGTGGTCAACTCGGTGCCTATTTGCCCACAGGCCCCGATGATTAAAATTTTAGTAGTCATGTAGTGGTTTGTTTGTAGGGCAAAGATAGGGGATTAATGTTTCAAGTTTCAGGTTTCAAGTTTCAGGTTTAGAAATTAATCGTTAGAAAGAAACGAATAGGAATGGAAGGGTATTAAGCTAACGCGTCAATAGAAAGATTCATTTTCAAATCCTCAAATCATTACATTACCTCATTGCCACATCGACACATTGCCACACCTACCTACCGGCAGGCAGGTTGCCTCATTGCCTCATCGACACATTGACACATTGACACATTGCCACATCGACACATCACACCTTCTCCCCATGCTGCGACAAGTCCAAGCCCAGTTGTTCCGATTCTTGGCTTACGCGAATTGGGATTAGGAAGTTGGTGAATTTAAAGAGGAGGTAAGCCCCGCCAAAGGTAAAGGCCGACACCAATACCAAGGCCATCATGTGGTGACCAAAAACCGACCAACCGCCGTGGACGAGGCTGGCGTTTTCCCCCTGCGCGAAAAGGGCGGTGAGAATCATTCCCATAATTCCGCCCACTCCGTGACAGGCAAACACATCTAGGGTATCGTCAATTTGTTGTAAGCGTTTCCAGTACACCATGGTGTTGGACACCAAAGCGGTAATAAAACCAAAGAAGATGCTTTGCGGCACGGTCACATAGCCCGCCGAAGGGGTGATGGCTACGAGTCCGACCACCGCGCCAATACATGCCCCGAGGGCCGAAACTTTGCGTCCGTTCAATCGGTCAAAGAACACCCAAGTCAGCATCGCGGCTCCCGAAGCAATGGTGGTGGTTGCAAAGGCAAGTGCAGCGGTAGCGTTGGCGGCGAGCGCAGAGCCCGCATTGAATCCAAACCAGCCAAACCACAGGAGTCCGGTGCCGAGGAGCACAAACGGAATATTGGTTGGAATATGTTCGTTGTTTTGTCGTTTTCCGAGCACGATAACCCCTGCCAGTGCGGCAAACCCGGCGCTCATGTGAACGACAGTGCCGCCGGCAAAATCCTTCACACCGAAATACCCGCCGAGTAGGCCGTGAGGGTGCCAAATCATGTGGCATAACGGTGCGTAGATGAGTAGGGTAAACAAACTAATAAACAATAAAAACGAAATAAAACGGATGCGTTCGGCCAATGCGCCGGTAATGATTGCGGGGGTGATGACCGCAAACTTCATTTGAAACAACGCATACAAGATAAAGGGAAGTGTACTCCCGAGGGATTTATGGGGCAAAAAGGAGACCTGATCAAAAAAAGCAAAGTCGGTGGGATTACCGATAAGGCCATAGTGTTTTCCGTTGAGGGTGATGCCGATAGGGTCGCCAAACGAGAGACTAAACCCAACCACGACCCACAGCAAACTGATGACGCCTAGGCAAATGAAACTCTTGAGCATGGTCGAGATCACGTTTTTTTTGCCGACCATCCCGCCGTAGAAAAACGAAAGCCCTGGGGTCATGAGCAACACCAAACACGAAGAAGTAAGAATCCAAGCGATATCGGCGGTGTTGAGTTGGTTGAGTGTACCAAAAGTAGAACCTGCTACGGGATCGGTATGCGGCCACACCAGTCCCACCACTGCCACAAGGGTAATAATGACAAAAGCCGACACCCAACGTTTTTCTAATTTCATGCTTTAACCCTAATTTTGATAGGGTAAAATTACAAATTACACTACATTTTAAGTAAAACAGAGTAAAAAATTAGGGGGTGTGTTTTAATTTTTGTGAGTTTATTAAAAAAGAAGGTGTTTTTTTACGGGGTTGTAAATACGAAAACGATTTTTGGTGACTAGTGACTAGTAACCTGCCTATGCCGGCAGGCAGGCTAGTGATTAGTGACCTGCTTATGCTGGCAGGCAGACTAGTAATTAGTGATTAGTTTCTTACCACTGTTCACTGCTCACTGCTGACTGTTGACTGCTGACTGTTGACTGTTGACTGTTGACTGTTGACTGCTCTGAACAGTGCTATATCCTAGAGGGAGATATGTGTTTGAATAGTAGTGAAAAACTATATAGGTTAATTGAATTAAGTTTCAACTAAATTATTCTTTCATTTCAAAAAATTCTGTTTCCACAAAATCAGTTGAATCTAAAACAATTTCTTGTTGATTGTACAATTCTTCAATTTTTGAAAGAGCTTCTTCATTAGAATTGGCTTCAATTTCAATAACATCTGGAAAGTGTTTCTTTTATTTCAATTTTAAATGTTTTCATAGGTTGCATTTTAAAACGTATTCAATTCACGGTATTTATTTTTGAAAATGTTATCCAAATGATATTCTAAGAATTCTTTTCTGGGCAAGTATTTTAAAGGTTTTGTCATAGGATGATTTTCAAAAGGAGTAAATTGAGTTTGATAGAAATCGGTATTTTTTTTCTTTTTAAGTTCAGTTGAGTAAATTAATTTGTAATCTGTGGAGATGCTTATTAGGCCTCTGTCAAAAGCTTTGTCATAAAGTGGTGAAAGACAAATTCCATTTTCAGGATTTAAGCGGTGTTCTTCATCTTTTGACCATGGAATGATATGACTTGCTGTGAGTAATTGCGGTATATCAATACCTGTAATAGCACATTGGCTATCATAGTTGGCTAAAATGATATCCCGAAAAACCGATTGGTTAACACGTGTTTTTACCTCCCTTGTTTTGGTTTCTCCTTTGATATCTTTAAGGTCAAGAAGTAGTTCTTTGTATTTATTTTCAATAGTTGTATGTTGTCGTTGAGCAAGAATTTCTTCACTGAGATAAACAAGTGCTTCTTGATTGCTGTAGAATTCATCCCAAATGGGTTGAACCTGATTCATTCCTCCTTTTAAACCACCCACACCACGTTGTTGATGATAGGGGTCACAACTTGCAAAATTACCTAAACGCATCCCAATAGAGCTTGGCGATCTACCCAATAGATTTGCCAACTCAATTATCTCTGGGGTATGCTTGTGCATTTTGCCAAACGGTAGCTTTAAGTAGAGATTAAAAGCTAGAATTAGTTCTTCACGGGACCAGAGGTTTTTAGGCATTAAAAAACATTTCTTTTATCTTATCTTCTAAATTACCACGAAATACACAAATAACATTAGGAATATCTTTTACAAGGTTTTCCAAATTTGCATTATTATCCTGAGAATAAAAAATTATTGGAATATGCTCTAAATGTTCCTCAAATCTAACATCTTTTATGTATTTATCACCATTTGATGGTTCCATATTATAATCCATTATAATTCCATCAAAATTGTATTGCATGCATTGCTGAACAATATCTTCTCCATTTAATGCTGGAATAATATTTATAATTATATTGTGTTTTGCAGAGATTAGTTCTAGATTCTTTTGAGCTGAACTAGCCCAATTTTCCATGTCATCTATCCAAAGTAGAATTATTTGTTTCATGTTTTTTGATTTATTTAATGTGTATTTTAAAGGAAATACCTTTTTCTTTATTATTCGTTACTGAAATTTTACTTTTCATACTTTCAACAATTTGATTAACATGATATAAACCTATTCCTGAACCATCTGTGGTTGTATATCCTAAGTCAAATATCTTATCTAAAAATTTTTCTTCAATACCTATTCCATCATCAATGAAAGAAATGTCTAGTGAATTGTCTTGATGACCATCTTCAAATTTTATTAATAAATTATTTGATTTTGCTTTTTTTGAATTATTGATCAAATTATCAATAATTATATTGATTTCAATTGGTTTAATTCTTCTTATAAAGTTAGAAGAAGTGGAATTATCAATTTTTATGTTCAGACTTTTATCAGTTATACTCGGAATAATATTTTGAATGTATTCCAACATATAATTGACTAAGTCGACCTCCTTATATTCAGTATCTAATTTAAAATTTGCTTTGGTTGCGAAAGTTACAACATTGAGAATTTTTTTAGTTTCGAAACTTAAAAGCCTTATAATATCATTTAAATCTTCTTTCGATAATTCGATACTATTCTGTACACGAAGTGATATACCTTTTAAATTGTTGTCTATAGTTCCTGCATATATACCAATGTGATGTAATAAGCTTATTACTTCTTTATAGTCTGAGGAATTTATTGATTTAAGGAAAAGGTTTTCACTAATTTGCTCTCTTAGCTTTTTTGTTGCATCACTAGCTTTTTTTCTTTCTTCTTCTGCTAGTCTTTCTGCTTCAATTTTTGCATAATTAATTTTTGCTAAATATTCGCTTGCTTTCCTTGCTTGTCTAATTAAATTTTCATTTTTAGTTTCATGAGCTATTCTATTTAAATTATCAACAATTGAATTAGCACTATTATTTTGACTTGCATCAATTAATTCTAAAAAATCATCTTCTATTTGAAAATCTAAAATATCAGAACTATCTGTTAGTTTTGCTAATAAATCAGTTATTCTAGACTTCATATCAAAAGAAGAGTTATCTTCAATACTTAATCCCCATCTTTGTACTTCTACAACATATTTTTCTAGACGGCGTAAAACTATCCAAAAGTATTCTACTAATTCTTCATAATATTCATTCTTAACAAGACCATCACCTCTACTTGAAGTTTCAATAAAAGAATTATTATTTCCATTAATTTGTATTTGGCCTATTAATTCTCTTGTGCCTAAATACCTATTGTAACCTTGAGATTTTCTCTGGTCAATTTTAAAAGAATCTTCACCAGGTTCACCATAAGGATAAACTCTGAATCCGTTTTTGTATAGGAAAATATGCCCATATTGAACTGAAGGCAATCCCATTCTTAATGCAAATGTCATTTTTGCAGAATGGTTTAAGTAATAGACTTCATAATTAATATTGTGTAGTTTAAGGAATTCTTTATTCTTTTCAATTACTTTATATATTTTTTTGCCTCCATCATATAACTCAGTAATAATTTTACCGTCTTCAGAAATTTTAGAAATTATTTTTGTAGTCTTAATATTTAATGCATCAAATATAAAATTCTCAACTTTTCCATTTACTCTATTGTAATATTCCTGATCAATATCATTTTCTAATTCTTCTTCTACGTGAATATAAATTTCAAAATTATTTTCATTTATTGGATTAATTAATTTGGATAGAGAATCTTTAAGTTTCAAAAATTTATGTCGATCCCAAACTTCTCTTAATTCAGAAATTTCAAGAATAGTTCCATTTTTAATATTATAATGGCTTTTTTTAATTGTTTCATGTAATACATCAATGTCTACAAAATTATCTTTAATATCTTCTTCGAACTTTTCCCATTCAGTAAACAAAGTTTCAACTTTTGGATTTAAATCTTTTTTAATTGTTTCGAGATAAAGTATTTTTCCTAATTTGTCACAAGAAAATCTACCAATACCTTTTGCTCCAGCAAAAAAACGATTGGTGTTAATGTTATCTCTATAATTGTAAGTATTGTCTTCCGTGCCCTCTTTTTTCGCAGAGTAGGCAACAAATAACCATTTTTCTATTAAATCATTATAGTCCATTCCTTTTCCATTATCGATTATAAGTATCTTAGGATTTGAACTATAAATATTTTTGAAAAATATGTCTACTCTGTTTGCATGTGCATCAAAACCATTTTTTACTAGCTCAAAAATAGCTATATAGTCATCAGTAATTAAATCTCTTCCGATAATGTTTTTTAATGCAGAACTGACTCTAAATTTTAAAGGATTTTTCATCTAAATAAGTTGTTTTAAAATCAAACCACTTTGCTCTCCAAATAGAGGAGGGATTGCATTTCCAATTTGTGTATATCTAGGTACCTCTTGTGTTCTTCTTTTTCCGCCTGTGGTGTATTTTCCTTGAAAAATATACCAATCAGGAAATGTTTGAATTCTTGCGTATTCACGAACAGTAAGGATGCGAGGTTCTTGGTAATGAATATAGTCGTCGGGTAAGGTGGTGATTGTAGGACTTTTGTCTAACCCATTTAATGGAATTACTGTATGTTTTTTTATATTAAAACGTTCACGTACTTCTTTGCTTAAATCTAAATTTCTTCTATTGTGAGTAACCGCTAAAATATCTTCAAAACGTTTTAAAATTAGTGCTGAATGCTTGGGGAAACGATGACTGTTTGGTATTTTTTCGTTTACTCCTTTACGCATTAATTTTTGGTATTCATTTTTTTCTTTTCCATAAATACCTGATTCAAAATTTGGAGAATCAGGTGTGGGTTTCAATCCGTTCTTCTTAAATAAGTCAGAGATTGCATCTTGTAAATTTATTTCTGGGGTTAGGCCTTTGTTGTTTAAAAATTCGAATTTATTTTTTTCTAATAAAGAAAAAA
>NZ_JBEILJ010000017.1:0-47738 GCF_040379285.1 Flavobacterium sp.
GAAAATCCAGTAGAGATTTTGATGAATAATAACCCTAAGAAGGCTTTAGAGCTATAGGGTTTCTACCGTCCTCGGATGAGGCGCCTCTATATGTAAAAATCCCAAACCCAAAAGGTTTGGGATTTTTTTTGGTGTTGATTCTTTGGGGAAAGCAACTTACAGGCAACGGCAATTTATCGCAGAGAATTTCTTTTCTTTGCAGCTACGTGAGCGATAGGAGCAAGTATCCTGCCGGACAAAAGGAAGGCTGATACTGCGGATAGCGCGACCCCGCCCCGTGGATTGATAAGAAAAAAATAGTCAATGGCGGGGACACGCCCAAACCAACAGAATGATGCAAAAAAGCAAGTCAGCAGCCATCGGATTCATTTTTATCACGATGCTTATCGATATTACGGGGTGGGGAATAATTATTCCGGTGATCCCGAAACTCATTCAAGAATTGATTCATGGCGATGTGAGTGAAGCTTCTAAAATTGGGGGTTGGCTAACGTTTGCCTATGCCATTACCCAGTTTGTGTGCGCGCCATTGGTAGGAAATTTAAGCGACAAATTTGGACGACGCCCGATTATTTTGCTCTCGCTTTTGGCGTTTTCGATGGATTACCTGTTGTTGGCTTTTGCGCCTACGATTACGTGGTTGTTTATTGGGCGCATCATTGCGGGTTTAACGGGTGCGAGTATTACCACGGCCTCGGCCTATATTGCCGATGTGAGTACGCCTGAGAATCGCGCGAAAAATTTTGGTATGATTGGGGCGGCTTTTGGATTGGGCTTTATCATCGGTCCCGTATTGGGCGGTTTGTTGGGTCAATATGGTGCGCGGGTGCCGTTTTATGCCGCAGCGGTGTTGTGTTTGTTGAACTTTTTATACGGCTTCTTTATATTGCCCGAATCGCTAGCGCCAGAGAACCGACGAAATTTTAGTTTGAAACGCGCGAATCCGATTGGCGCTTTTCTGAATTTACGCAAGTATCCCGTATTGATTCCGTTGGTGGTTTCCATTTTTCTATTGTATGTTGCCTCCCATGCGGTGCACAGCAATTGGAGCTTTTTTACCATGTATAAGTTTGGGTGGCAAGAGCGGATGATTGGAATTTCGTTGGGGGTTATCGGACTCTTAGTGGGTTTGGTGCAAGGCGGATTGATTCGCTGGATTAACCCTAAGCTTGGCAATGAGAAAAGTATTTATGTAGGCAACGCGTTGTATACGATTGGGATGTTTTTGTTTGCTTTTGCCACGGAAGGCTGGATGCTATTTGTCTTTTTGATTCCCTATTGTTTGGGCGGAATTTCAGGTCCGGCGATGCAGTCGGTGATTTCGGGAAAAGTACCTGCCAATGAACAAGGGGAAATTCAAGGCACCCTTTCGAGTTTGATGAGCGCTTCGGCTATTGTAGGGCCGCCGTTAATGACGTCTTTATTTTACTTTTTTACCCACGACCAAGCCCCGTTTCAATTTGCGGGAGCTCCTTTTGTGTTAGGAGGCGTTTTGATGTTGGTGAGTACCATTATCTCGTTTATGACTTTACGCAAAAAGGCTTAACGTAAGAACAATTGCTTCAGGTTGTAATCGATGAGGGCTTGACCTTCCAGCAATACATCGGCACCAATAATGCCATCAACGGGTTTGACCTTATAGTGTTGCAGGGCGGTGTTTACATGTGTTAAGTCCAAAACAATGAGCGGAAAATAACGGTTTTTCCATCGGCCAAGTTGCAGCACGTTGCGCACTGATTGTTCGGTATGAAGCCCTGTTGCTCCAGCCCCTGCGGCTTTGGTTGAGGAGTGTTGGGTTTGTATATGAAATTTTTCGACGCCTTCAAAACCCAGGCAACTGTTGCTGGCGCCGGTATCTAAAATGAACCGTCCACGAACGCCATTGATTTTTGCATGGAGGACCAAATGTTGCGTTTTGGTGACGCGAAAGGGAATGGATTTGTAGCCATGTTGGTGTAAAATGTCGGGAATTTGATTCATAGGTCAAAGGTAGGAATATCTCGGAATACTCGCTTAGGATTCGCTTTCCTTTGTACCTTTGCCGCAAAATTTTGGCCATGCTATTCACTGATACCCATACCCATTTGTATTCGGAAGAATTTGGAAACGACCGAGACGCCATGATGCATCGTGCCTTGGAGTCGGGAGTGCGTCGTTTGTTTGTGCCCTCTATCGATGCTTCCTATACCCAAAAAATGTGGGATTTACAGGCGCAATACCCCGACCATGTTTTTTTGATGATGGGCTTGCACCCTTGTTATGTTAAACCGGAAACGTATGAGCGGGAATTGGCGTGGGTGTTGCAACAGCTTGAAACCCAAAAGTACTGTGCGGTGGGGGAAATCGGTATTGACTTGTATTGGGATAAAACGACCTTGGCCATTCAACAGGAGGCTTTTCGGCAGCAAATTCGATGGGCGAAAGCGATGAAATTGCCCATAAACATTCATTGTCGCGAGGCTTTTGAGGAAGTGTTTGCGGTGTTAGAAAGCGAACGGTCTCCAGAATTATTTGGAATTTTTCATTGTTTCACAGGCGATTTTGAACAGGCCCAACGCGCGATTGGGTTGGGCATGAAGTTGGGCATTGGTGGTGTGGTGACGTTTAAAAATGGCAAGATCGATCAGTTTTTGAATCAAATAGACCTCGAACATCTTGTATTGGAAACCGATGCCCCGTATTTGGCTCCTGTGCCGTATCGAGGCAAACGGAATGAGAGTAGTTATACCGTGTTGGTGGCTCAAAAATTAGCCGAGATTTATGGCGTTACCCTAACAGAAATCGCAGAAATAACGACCAAAAACGCACAAAACGTGTTCGGAATATAACACTCATTTGACCGAAAAGTCATTATTTTTTTGTTCTTTTGTTATCCTAATCAAACAAAAACCCATGCAAAAGTTCGATGCCATTCGTCCGTTTTACGATGCGGAAGTCAATGCGGCGCTTCAGGCGGTGGCCAACCATCCGATGATGAAAGCGTTGATGAATTTTGCCTATCCGCACGTGGATGAAGAGGTTTGGAAAGCCCAATTGATGCGCACCCATTCCATTCGTGATTTCCAAATCAATTTTGCCTATCAAGCGGTTCAAAAAGTGTTGGAGAAAAGTTCAGACGGCTTGTCAACTTCTGGGTTTGAAGCATTGGAGCCCAATACTTCGTATTTGTTTATTTCCAATCACCGTGATATTATTTTGGACACCTCTATTTTAAACGTGTGCCTTTTTGATCACGGGTTGGTGATGACGGCATCCGCCATTGGGGATAATTTGGTCAAGAAAGATTTTTTAAAAACTTTGTCCAAGTTAAACCGAAATTTTATGGTACAACGTGGATTACCACCAAGAGAGTTGTTGGAAAGTTCCAAACTGATGTCCGAGTACATTGCACAATTGTTACTCCGCGAAAATCGTTCGGTGTGGATAGCCCAACGCGAAGGTCGCACCAAAGATGGCAATGATGCTACCCACAGTGGCGTATTGAAGATGTTGGCGATGGGGTCGGATGAGAAGAATGTCTTGGATTATTTTAAAAAGATAAAGATTGTTCCCGTTTCCATTTCTTACGAATACGATCCTACCGATGCGTTGAAGATGCCTCAATTGATGGCGGAAGCGCGTGAAGAGATTTATATCAAAGAAAAAAATGAAGATTTTATCACGTTATTGAGTGGCATCATTGGTCAAAAGAAGCGTATTCATTTGCATGTGGGAAAAATTTTAGACACCGAATTGGTTCAGATTCAAGCGGAAAACGACAATACCAACAAACAAATTCAAGCCTTGGCGCAAGTGATTGACGATTCCATTTTACAATCGTATAAGCTGTGGCCAACGAATTATATTGCTTACGATTTATTGCACCACACCAATACTTATGCCGCTGAGTATACCGAAGCTGAGAAATCGCTTTTTGAACGGCGTTTGGAAATGCGTATTGATGGCAACAATGAAGTAATGCGTGAAGGATTTTTGGCAATGTATGCCAATCCGGTAATCAATCAATTGAAATACCGTCATGCAAGTCAAGCCTAATATACTATTGGTCTACACGGGGGGCACCATTGGAATGATGAAAGATTTCAAAACCGGTGCCCTCAAAGCCTTCAATTTTGCCAAGTTGCTGCAAAAAATCCCCGAGATCAAGCAATTGGATTGCCATATCGATACGGTTTCATTTTCTCGTCCGATAGACTCCTCCAATATGAACCCCCAACGTTGGGAAGAAATTGCAACGCTTATTGAATCCCATTACGATGCTTACGATGGATTTGTCGTTTTACACGGCTCTGATACCATGTCGTATTCGGCTTCGGCCTTGAGTTTTATGCTCGAAAATTTAGCTAAGCCCGTGGTATTTACAGGGTCGCAGTTACCGATTGGCGACTTGCGTACCGATGCAAAGGAAAATTTAATTACTGCCATACAAATTGCTTCGTTACAGCAAAAGGGGAAGCCCGTAATTCAGGAGGTTTGTTTGTATTTTGAATACAAGTTATACCGTGGAAATCGCACGACCAAAATCAATGCCGAACATTTTAATGCTTTTACATCGCCCAATTATCCAGCTCTAGCGGAATCGGGAGTGCATTTGAATGTGAATACTGCTGCATTGTTACCGCCCAACAATAAAGGATTGGCTGTTCATAAAATGATGGATGTTCATGTAGTGGTTTTAAAAATGTTTCCAGGCATTACTGCGGAGGTTTTAGAAGCTGTTGTGGCCATCCCCAACTTGCATGGGCTGATTCTAGAAACCTACGGATCGGGGAATGCTCCTACTGAGGAGTGGTTTATTTCCATTTTAGAGAAAGCGATTCAACAAGGACTCCCGATTGTGAATGTGACGCAATGTTCGGGGGGAAGTGTAAACATGGGACAGTATGAAACAAGTACGCAGTTGAAGCAAATTGGGGTCATTTCAGGAAAAGATATAACCACCGAGGCAGCCGTTACTAAACTTATGTATTTACTAGGACAACAGGTAGCTCTCAAGGTCTTTAAGACCATATTTGAAACCCCTTTGCGGGGCGAAATGATTTCGTAAAACATTTTGATTATTGCGAAAAATACATCAAATTTGCAATCCAAATTAGAGAGGTGTCCGAGTGGTTGAAGGAGCAAGCCTGGAAAGTTTGTATGTGGGTAACTGCATCGAGGGTTCGAATCCCTTCCTCTCTGCAAGACATGGGCAGGCCGGTGGCCTGCCCTTTTTGTATCCAAAAAACCCCAAAAGCTCTGCTTTTGAAGGGTTTTTTGGATACAAAAAGGGGCACAGTGCGTAGCGCTGCCCTTGGGTTGTGCCGGAATCCACATTGGGGATCACGTGAGTAATCCCGTTTTTGAAGGGTTTTTGGATACAAAAAGGGCATAGTGCGTAGCGCTGCCCTTGGGTTGTTGAGTGGAAGGGATTCAATCTGTAAATTTAGTCTAAGTAGATTGGGTTTTTAATTGTATGCATTTCAATTTACATTAGTATAAAGTTATTTCACATCGTTTAATTACACACAATCCATCGTGGGCTTGCTAATTTTTTGTGTAGTTTTGTACATACTAATGGCAACGCCTTGAAAAAGTTTTGGACGTATTTATGTTGGGGGATTTTCGGATTCCTATTGCCCTTTTCGCTAGAAGCGCAAGAGGAGCAACCGCTTGAACCTGAAATCAAGGTGGTAGATTCGTTGTATCGCGAAGATCAGTTTTATTTTACCTTTACCTACAACACCGCTGGAAATTTGGACGGACTTTCCCAAAAAAAATTCTCCCCAGGAATCGGAATTGGGTTTTTACGGGATATGCCTATCAATAAAGCGCGAACCTATGCCGTTGCTTTGGGCTTAGGGTATAGCTTGGCCGTGTATAATCACAATTTGTACCAGTATCCAAACCCCACGGCAAATGGAACGGCCTATACTTATGAGCTGATTTCTGGGGATACTTTTTTTCAACGCAATCGCCTTACACAACATTTTATTGAAGTGCCTTTGGAATTTCGTTGGCGGGCTTCAACGTTGAGTAGTCACAAGTTTTGGCGTATTTATACCGGCTTTAAAGTGAGTTACCTCCTCGCCGACACGTATCGTTTTCAAAACGACTTACAATCGGTTACCTTTCGCAATAATCCAGACTTAAACAAACTTTTGTACGGCTGTTACTTAACTGCAGGGTGGAATACTTGGAATTTATACATTTACTATGGCCTAAATGCCTTGTATAAAAATGCGGAAGTCAATGGTGCGCCTATGAATTTGCGAAATTTGAATATCGGACTACAATTTTACATCCTATAACCACGCATACCAAAACACCACTTGTGGGATAATTCCACTGGCATATCCGACCATTAGCTCCAAACTGGTATGCGCTTTCATATACAAACGTGAGGATGCAATCAGTCCCGTGAGTAAAAATAGACTCGCAATCGTATACATGATATTGATTTGAAAATGGACACTGAGTCCGATCACAAAAAAAGTCAGCGCACTAATCGCGACCATGTGTATGCTTGCCTTGAATCGAATGTACAACAAGATAAATATAATAAAAGTACTTACAAATCCGCCCAAAAAGAAAAAGTAAAGTTCGGGGAAGCGCTCTATCGTAATGCTTTTGTGGATCAAAATATAGGTCAAAACCATTTGCATTACCAAAGGGATTTTTCGTTGCTGTACCTCCGACATCATAATAGAATCTACTTTCCCAAAGGTGCGCAATAGATAAAAGAACGATAGCGGTAAGAAAAAGGTAATAATGACTACCTGAAACAACAATAAAAAGTACTGCTCTTGCGAATAAAAACGTTCGCTAAAAGCAATATAAACTAGGCATCCCAAAAGCGGAATGAAAATGGGGTGGAAGAGGTAGGAAAAAAAAGGGAGAATTTTTTTCACAAGTTGTTTTTCATTAGGTAGTTACCCTAAATTTTTTTTCGCATACGGGCCACAGGAATATCCAATTGTTCCCGGTATTTGGCAATGGTACGACGGGCAATAGGGTAGCCTTTTTCTTTTAATATTTCAGCCAATTGATCATCGGGTAAGGGTTTGCTTTTGTCCTCATCTTCGATGACGGTTTTCAGAATTTTTTTGATTTCCAAAGTAGAAACATCTTCTCCTTGGTCGTTTTTCATGGCCTCTGAAAAGAATTCTTTGATCAATTTGGTTCCGTACGGTGTTTCTACATATTTGCTGTTGGCCACACGCGAAACGGTAGAAATATCCAAGCCCACCATATCGGCAATATCTTTCAAAATCATGGGTTTGATTTTCAATTCATCGCCTTCCAAAAAGTAATCGTATTGAAAATGCATGATCGCATTCATCGTAACAAATAAGGTTTCTTGCCGCTGTTTTATGGCATCAATAAACCATTTGGCCGAATCCAATTTTTGTTTGATGAACTGCACGGCGTCTTTTTGTGCCGCGGATTTATCTCGGGAATCCTTGTATGTTTGCAACATTTCTTGATAGTCGCGGGAAACATGAAGCGTGGGGGCATTTCGACCGTTTAAGGTCAATTCGAGTTCACCATCGACCACGCGAATCATAAAGTCGGGCACAATATTTTCAGTAACTCGGCTACCTGAAAAGCTTCCTCCTGGTTTGGGATTTAATTTCTCAATTTCGGAAATGACTTTTTTTAACTGATCCTGACTGATACTGTATTTTGTGAGTAACTTTTCGTAATGTTTTTTGGTGAATGCGTCAAACTGCTCGTCGATGATGCGTGTGGCCAAAGCAATTGATTCCGTAGGGGTTTTATGTTTCAACTGCAATAACAAACATTCTTGTAAATCACGCGCACCTACACCTGAGGGTTCCAACTCGTGAATGATAGATTTAAGGATTCGCTCTACTGTTTTTTCATCGGTGTAAATCCCTTGCGTAAAAGCCATATCGTCGACCATATCCTGAATACTTCGGCGAAGGTACCCATCGTCGTCAATCGAACCCACCACAAACTCGGCTACCTCCATTTCGGTATCATTTAAAATAAAGGTTTGCAATTGATTCAGTAAATCTTGGTGAAAACTAACCGCAGCCGCCAAGGGAGATTCGCGATCGTCATCGTCGTCACTGTAGTTATTGGCAGCCAATTTATAGTCGGGAATTTCATCGTCACTAAGGTATTCATCGATATTTATATCGTCGGCTTCAATCGACTCATTTCCGTCGTATTCATCGTAATCGTCTTGCGAATCAAACTCCTCTTTTTCATACAATTCCTCCTGATCCGTGCTCCCTTCTAGGGCCGGATTTTCTACTAACTCTTCTTTTAAACGTTGTTCAAAAGCTTGGGTCGGCAACTGAATCAGTTTCATCAACTGAATCTGCTGCGGGGACAGTTTTTGTGAGAGTTTAAATTGAAGGTTTTGTTTTAACATCTAATTTAGTTTTTGCCACAAAGTCACGAAGACAATAAGGTATTTTAATTTACAAATCGCTTAATTCCTTGTTTGATAATCGGCACATTAAAATTAATCAAAAAACCAATTTTTTTATTGGTTAATTTCAAATGACTGATGATTTGCGCATCCCAAACTGGGTTTGCAATTTCAACCGCTTTAACTTCAATTATAATCGAATCATTCACTAATAAATCTAAGCGTAAGCTTTCCGTAAATTCAATTCCTTTGTAATTGATAGAAACTTTTGTTTGTCTTTTTACATCATAACCACAGTTTTTCAATTCAAATTGAAGACATATTTCATATACTTTTTCTAATAGTCCTGGACCTAATTGTTTATGGATTTGATAGGCACAGTGAACTACATCTTTTGCGATTTTTTCTAAATCTTCCATGGCTAGTATTCATTTTCAAGGCGTTATACATTTTTCTGAATTTTTGTTGGTGTCTTTATGTCTTAGTGGCCAATATACTTCTGGCTTACGACTTAAAACTCGGCGTTTTGTGGAGTTCTTGGGAATGGAATCACGTCGCGGATGTTTGTCATCCCCGTTACAAACAAGACCAAACGCTCAAAGCCTAAGCCGAAGCCCGAGTGGATAGCGGTTCCGAATCGGCGGGTATCCAAATACCACCACAATTCTTCTTCGGGAATGCCCAACGCGTTCATTTTTTCTACCAAGACATCCAATCGTTCTTCCCGCTGTGATCCACCTACGATTTCACCAATACCTGGGAATAAAATGTCCATGGCACGCACCGTTTGTCCGTCTTCATTCAAACGCATGTAGAACGCTTTTATTTTGGCGGGATAATCAAACAAAATCACTGGCGATTTGAAGTGTTTTTCTACCAAAAAACGTTCGTGTTCACTTTGCAAATCGGATCCCCATTCTTCAATGATATATTGAAACTTCTTGTTTTTGTTGGGTTTCGAATTTTTCAAAATATCTATCGCCTCGGTATACGAAATTCGAATGAAATTATTTTCCAATACAAAGTTCAATTTCTCCAACAAAGCCATTTCACTGCGTTCTGCTTGGGGTTTGTTTTTCTCTTCATCGATCAAACGTTGCTCCAAGAATTTCAAGTCATCCGCACAGTTTTCCATCGTATATTTAATCACATAACGAATGAAATCTTCGGCCAAATCCATATTGTCGTTCAAATCGTTGAAGGCAACTTCGGGTTCGATCATCCAAAATTCTGCCAAGTGACGTGAGGTATTTGAATTCTCCGCACGGAACGTCGGACCAAAGGTATAGACCTGACCCAAAGCCATCGCATAGGTTTCCGCTTCTAATTGACCCGAAACGGTAAGGTTGGTTTCACGACCAAAGAAATCTTCTTTAAAATTCACTTTACCGTCTTCTGTTCGTGGTGTGCCATCAAAGGGTAAAGCCGATACTCGGAACATTTCACCCGCACCTTCGGCATCACTTCCCGTAATTATGGGAGCATTGAAGTAGAAAAATCCTTTTTCATTGAAATATTTGTGTACCGCATACGCCAATACCGAGCGCACACGCATTACGGCACTAAAGGTGTTGGTGCGTACGCGTAAGTGGGCATTTTCACGTAAAAACTCAAGGGAATGTTTTTTAGGTTGTATCGGATATTTCTCCGCATCCGAATCGCCTAAAACTTCCAATTTAGTAACTTGGATTTCGTATTTCTGTCCCGAGCCTTGGCTTTCTACTAATATACCTTGGATGTCCAAAGCTGCTGAGGTAGTAATGCGTTTCAAAGTAGCTTCAGGCGTATTTTCAAAATCAACCACACATTGAATATTGTGTATCGTCGAACCGTCGTTCAAAGCAATGAATTGTTTGTTGCGAAAGGTTCTCACCCAACCACGAGTGGCCACTTCTATGCCGCCTTTTTCACTTTCTAATAAGGCCTTAATCTTTGAATATTTCATGATTATTTCTTGATTTTCGAGTAGGACAAATATACTTTAATTCTTTTTTTCTTCGAGGGCATCCAATTCTTCATCGGTATGTTCCAAAATGTCAATGGTCGGTTCGATAAACTCTTGCTCGTTGGCCAAGGTTTTGTTCAACGATAACACCAAAGAGGGCAGCAGCACCAAATTGGACAACATTCCAAAACAAAGTGTAATGGCAACCAATCCACCGAGGGCTACGGTGCCTCCGAAACCTGAGAGCATGAAAACCGAAAACCCAAAAAACAGGACAATCGAGGTGTAAAACATACTGATTCCAGCATCATCAAAAGTTGCAAATACTGATTTTTTAATTTTCCAATCGTTACGTGACAGTTCCAATCGGTATTGTGCCAAAAAGCGTAAGGTGTCATCAACCGACATTCCGAAGGCTATACCAAACACCAACAACGTAGAAGGCTTCAACGGAATGCCCAAAAAGCCCATTAACCCTGCCGTCATCAATAAAGGAAGAAGATTCGGAATGATGGCTACCAACACCATTTTGAACGAACGGAACATTATCGCCACCAATCCTCCGGTGAGGAAAAAGGCAAATAATAAAGATGATAAAAGGTTGTCCAAAAGGTAGTTAGTTCCTTTTTGAAAGACTGAGGCGCGTCCTGTAATCACCACATTATAGCGCTCTTTGGGGAAAAGTTTGTCGGTTTTTTGACGAATCTGCTGTTCGATTCCAGGCATTTTTTCACCCGTTTCGTCCTTGATAAAGGTGGTTATGCGCGCAATCGATTTGTCGTCACTCAAGTAACTTTTAAAGAGATTTTCATTTTTCCCTTTGGCGGTATTTTTGATATAAGTGGCTATGAAAGGCTCCTCCTGTGCGGTGGGCAACTGAAAATAATCAGGATTTCCGTTGTAATAGGCTTGCTTAGCATATTTGGCTACACTGACAATTGAAAGCGGTTTGGACAAATCAGGGATGTCGGTGAGCGTTTTTTCCAACTCTTCCAAACGACGGAGATTGGAAGAACGCAAGGCACCGTTTTTCCGTTTGGTGTCTATCATAATTTCCAGCGGCATCACCCCGTCAAATTCTTTTTCAAAAAAACGAATATCCTCAAAGAAGGCTGTTTTCTTGGGCATGTCTTCGATGATACTTCCCGAAATTTTGATTTCATAAATCCCGATAATGCCAAAAATCAAAAGGATAATAGAAACCATGTAAACACTCAGTCGGTTGTACTTGACGGTATTGACGATCCACACAAAAAAACCGGTGAGGTATTCGCGTTCTAAGTGCCCCAAATGCCTCGGAATAGGCGCTGGGATGTAACTAAAGAAAATAGGAATCAGCAACAAACTCAGCACATACACCGCAATAATGTTGATCGTTGTAAGCACACCAAACTCTTGTAAGAGCACATTGTTGGTGGCAATAAACGTGGCAAAACCGACCGCCGTCGTAATATTGGTCATCAAAGTGGCGGTTCCCGTTTTGGTGATTACCCGTTGCAATGCCTTGGCTTTGTTGGCGTGTTTGTAATATTCTTGATGGTATTTGTTGATGAAAAAAATACAATTGGGAATCCCAATCACAATCATCAAGGTAGGTACCAGCGCTGTGAGCACCGTGATTTCGTACCCCATTGCCCCCATAATCCCAAAGGACCACATAACCCCAATAATCACTATGATCATAGAGATTAACGTTGCCCGAAATGAACGGAAGAAGAAGAAGAAAATCAATGACGTAATCAACAATGCCGCTCCAATGAACAGTCCAATTTCGTCGGTGATGGTTTTCGAATTGTACGAGCGAATGTAAGGCATTCCCGATACCCGAAGATCGACACCCGTGGCTTGTTCAAACTGATTAATTTTATCCGAAAAACGGCCGAGGATATAGTCTTTACGCGCTTTGGTGTTGACCAATTCCTTTTTCATATACACCACCGATCGCAGTGTACTTTTGTCTTTGCTGTACAATAATCCTTCGTAAAAAGGCAAACGCTGCGTCAATTCGGCACGGGCTTGTTTCAAGTACGCTTCGTCTTTTAGCTGGGCTTTATTCACAAAAGGGGCCAACTCAAATTGGGCCAAGGAATCATTTTTGCGAAGGACTT
The DNA here is from genome assembly GCF_040379285.1 of Flavobacterium sp. Classification (GTDB taxonomy): domain Bacteria; phylum Bacteroidota; class Bacteroidia; order Flavobacteriales; family Flavobacteriaceae; genus Flavobacterium. Next base: position 12,437 of record NZ_JBEILJ010000017.1, read on the forward strand.
TAAGGTTCTCCAACGAAAGTACAAGTCCGATTTCGGGGTCTTTCGCCAAATTCGCCATCAAAGTCGTATAGGCTTCAAAAACCTTGGGCGTAAACAATTTAGGGTCTTTTGAACCGATGACAATTACATTTCCTTCTTCACCAAAAACCTTGAGAAATTGGTTATAGTCCAAATTAACCTGGTCGGTTGCTGGAATCAAGTTGGCCTCGGTATTGGAAAATCGAATGTATTTCCACTGCATAGCCAATCCGACCGTCAATAAGACAATCCCAAAAATAAATCCCAAACGGTTTCTCAGGATGATGCGAGCAATTATTTCCCAAAATCCAATGCCGAGTAATTTTTTCATAGCCGCAAAAAAGGTGTGCAAAGGTAGTGAAAAGCGTTGAAAACAAACGGAGAAGGACAGAATCTTTTCCTGTAAAAAAAGCGGTTCCTTTTTTTATTTTTTGAAAAAGAATCGCAACCTTAAGGAAAACAAACTTCAAGAAATTAACCTACTTTTGTTATCCAAGTGACACAACAAGTTTGCCCTTATGAAAAATCTTAAAAACGCATTGTTTTATTTAGGTGTAACAGGTGGATTTACCGCTCTAATGTTTTGGATTATTACCCAAGGGAAACAATTGGAAATTGGCCGAAGAATCATTTCCAATGCCTCTCAAGACACTTTTTTCAATCAGTTTTTGGATGCGATTATTCACAATCTAAAACACCCTCTGGCAATTTTATTGTTGCAAATCATCACCATCGTCATTGTCGCCCGTTTTTTTGGTTGGATTTTCCGAAAAATTGGACAGCCTACGGTAATTGGGGAAATCATCGCAGGAATTTTTCTTGGGCCCTCCGTTGTGGGGATGTATTTGCCCGAGTATTCAGCAATGCTCTTTCCTGTGGAATCTCTGGGAAATCTTCAGTTTTTGAGTCAAATTGGCTTGATCCTTTTCATGTTTGTTATCGGGATGGAACTCGATTTGAAAGTGTTGAAAAATAAGGCCAACGACGCCGTGGTGATTAGTCACGCCAGTATTGTGTTTCCGTTTGCGTTGGGGATCGGACTTTCCTATTTCATTTACCACCGGTTTGCGCCAGCGGGGGTGGAGTTTTTGGCGTTCAGTTTGTTTATGGGAATTGCCATGAGCATTACTGCTTTTCCGGTTTTAGCCCGTATCGTACAAGAACGCGGCATTCACAAAACCCGCCTCGGAACCATTGTGATTACTTGTGCTGCTGCCGATGATATCACGGCTTGGTGTTTGTTAGCCGCCGTAATTGCTATTGTCAAAGCGGGAACTTTTATGAGTTCGTTGTACGTGATTGGATGTGCCACACTCTATGTATTGATGATGCTATTTGTGGTGAAACCCTTTTTGAAAAAAGTCGGCGATTTGTATGCCAACCGCAATGAATTAAGCAAGCCAATTGTGGCAATTTTTCTGCTTACCCTCATCATTTCATCGTATTTGACCGAGGTGATTGGAATTCATGCGCTTTTTGGAGCTTTTATGACAGGAGCTATCATGCCCGATAGTACCAAATTTCGAAATATTTTTATTGAAAAAGTGGAGGATGTGGCTTTGATTTTACTCCTACCGCTCTTCTTTGTTTTTACGGGGTTACGAACGCAGATCGGACTCATAAGCGATCCGGAGTTGTTGAAAATAACGGGCTATATCATCTTGGTGGCCGTAGCCGGTAAGTTCGTCGGATCAGCTTTGGCGGCGCGATTTGTGGGCCAAAATTGGCGCGATAGTCTTACCATTGGTGCCCTGATGAACACGCGCGGGTTGATGGAATTGGTGGTGCTAAATATCGGTTTTGACTTGGGGGTTTTGTCGCCCGAAATCTTTACCATGATGGTGATTATGGCGTTGGTAACTACTTTTATGACAGGACCGGCCATCGATATTATCAATTTTATTTTTAAACGAAAAGCGGCTATTCTCCCTCAAGAAATTGTTTCCGAAGGGAAATTTAAAATCCTAATTTCTTTTGGGAATAATGAAAAAGGGAAATCCCTACTTCGTCTCGCGCACAGTTTTGTGAAAAAGCAAAATGACCATTCGCAAGTCACCGCCCTCCATTTATCCCTAAGTGATGAAATTCACTCCTATAACCTTGAAGAATACGAGCAAGAAACTTTCGCCCCCATTTTGGCCGAATCCAAAGCATTGAATCAAGAAGTTACACCCGTGCTCAAATCGACGGTGGACATCGAAACCGATATTGCCGAAATTGCCAACGAAGGGAATTTTGATTTGGTATTAATCGGACTTGGGAAATCCATTTTTGAAGGTTCATTGTTAGGGAAAGTGCTGGGATTTACCACTCGAATCATCAATCCCGATCGCTTGCTGGATAAGTTTACGGGAAAAGAAGGGTTGTTTGAAAATTCACCCTTTGATGACCGAACGCTTTTTATCATTTCCAAAAGTAAAAAGCCGTTAGGAATCTTGGTGGATAAAGACCTTTCAAACGTCGATGATGTATTTGTTCCCATTGTAACTCCCGAAGACGTTTTTCTTTTGGATTATACCCAAAAACTAATTTATAACAGCCAAGCCACAGTTACCTTTTTGGATGTCAACAATCATGTGAAGTCCAATTTTGTTTTAGAAAAAGCTATTGCAGCGCTGCAACAATCCTACGGTGCTGACAAAGTTACGGTCATCCGTGAAGACGAGATGAAAGCAGGATTAATGGCCAAACAAGATTTGATGATGGTGAGTTTGGAAAGTTGGAAACAGCTCGTCGATGCCCAGTCTTTGTGGTTGAGTACCGTGCCTTCGGTTTTGATTTTAAAACCCTAAATCGAGGTTGTAACTCACTTTCAACGAAAGGTTGTCTTCAAATTTAGCTAAACCATACGGGCCATACCGGGTAAAAAAGGTAATTCCAAAGCCTTTAAAGAGTTGGTTCACTTCGACACCACTTTCAAAATAACCTTCCTCCAACGTTTTGTAGGTAAATCCTAAATGGCGTTCTCGATTTTCCATGGTACCAAAAGCCATGCGGGTGACCACCGAAATTTCGGGTTTGATACGGTACGCAATTTTTACTTTGTTAAACGTGTGACGGGCTTGAAAACTAATGTATCGACTGGAGAAAAATTCATTGAAAAACATGGTTTCAAAACTGTTTTTCCCCGCAATAGTAATTCGTTTTAACAATGCATCGCGGTTGAGGTTATTGGGGGCAATACTGTACAAATGGGTTAGCGGCGCTTCGCCAAATACCAAACCACTCTGTATGATAAATCCGGTTTCTTGTCCAGATAAATACTTGATTTCGTGATTGATGCGAAAATCTATTTTTGAAAACTGAAAATCAGCACCCAACAATTGATCGAAGGCTTGGGTCAATTGCAGGGTAAATTTGGGATACCTTTTGTTGATTTCCAAACGCCCGGTTGACGTTTGCATATACGAGCTAAACGGATTCCATTGCACTGCCATTTGCAAGGTTGTTAAGGTGTACTCACTCAACAATCGATCGCCTTGTTGGTATTGGTATTCAAAACGGGGAGCGATAGCACTGCGGCTGATTCCGGCATAAAGATCGGTTTTTGGAATGTATTTGCTTTCCCAGTAGGCTGATGCAGTTTTGTGATTGTAAAAGGTGGAAATATTGATGGGACGCGGGTCGTAAATACGAAAACGTCGGCTTTCGGTGACAAATTGAATTTGACCGATTTCAGCCACATCATCGGTATACGATAGGGAGGCCCAGCTGTTGGTCTCGGCGTCCAATAACAGCGAAGGTGCGATATGGTATTTGAAAGCATCGTCTTTTAAACCGTGGGCGACATACGCTCCAATTTTATATTTTTCAGAAAAACGGGTGTTGGTAGTTCCCCCAAAACCAAGTCGGAAGCCTTCATAATTGTTGTATTTTAAAACACTACGAAGGTCCATATCAAATTTTCCCAAAGGCAAATATCCGTTAAAAATTTTACGCCCAAGAAAAATTTTATGCTCAATTTTTTCGGCGGCAGCCAAACTGTCAATATTGATATAGGTGGGCATTTTTCGTCGGTCAAGGGTGTCCCGTTGCATGATTCGCCAGTAGCCATCGGGTTTGCTCATGCTGGATTCGGGGACATCAATTCGAATCGCGGGTTGACGCGTTACCACATTTTGATTGATTTTTACATCAAACGGTTTGGATTCCAATTTCAAGTACATCCGATCGGAGGCATTTTGTTCCAATCCTTCAATGCTGGAATTGAACATGATCGTACCGCCAAACAATTTTAAATTCTCGGAGTTATTTCCCTTAACCACCAGCAATTTTCGTTTTTCTGGAAACCAAATGTTATGTTTTGGGAGCCAGTTGAAGGTATAGGTAGCATTGATATTGACCATGCCATACACCCGAAAAAAGGCTTTAGCAATCGCAAAATTTTCGGCGTCGATATACAACAATCCGCGTAACTTATTGGAATTTAATTTTTTGGGTTGAAAATAAATGCGGTAAACCGTTCGGCCTTGAATCGTGAGGGTGTCAACCATTTTAAAAACAAACATTTTACGCCCATAGGAAGATATCGGATTCTGAACGGTAACCTCCAAAATGTCCAAATACCGATCGTACAACGAATACGAAATCAAGTTCAACCCCAAGTACTCGTACAGCGGTTTTTTGAAGCCTGCCATACGCGAGGCAAGCACGGTTTCTTTTGTGCCGTAATTGTTGAACTGAATTAAATTAACTTTTTCGGTTTGGTACAAATGCTGTTTTTCGACCAATTTTTTGAACTTGTAGTTGGAAGAGTCCAAAACCATTTTGGGTTTACCAAACCAGCGGGGTTTGTAAATAGTATCAATTTTGGTAGAAATAGAATCGGGATTAGCCGTCACCAAAAGGGTTTCATAGTTTTTGTATTCGTAGGTTTGAAGAACCTTTTCCGGCTGATTTTTTGCGCGGTTTTCGATGACTTTTTTTAGGATGGCATTGGTTTCGTTGTCGGTATAAATTTCAGCCGATTTTTGCGATTGGTCGGAAATCATTTTAATCAAAATAAAGGGAGCACCCACGCTGAGGTAATGATTTTTGTCGTGGTAGCCTTTATAACTTACCTGAATCGGCTTGGTTTCTTCGTCAATGACCAATGAAAAACGACCTTCCCAATTGGTGTACACCGTTTGGTTTTGGTAGGATACCATCGCAAAAGCAATCGGGATGGTCGTATCGTAATCGATGACTTGTCCCTGCATTGTTTTTTGCGCACTCAGGATTTGGGTTAGCCAAAGCAACCCGAAAATCCAACTGTTTTTCATGGACGTTTGTTTAGTTTGATGGGTACAAAAGTAGGAATAAAAAAATCCGTTAACAGTAAGGATAACGGATTTTATAGTACGAACGTATCGGTTCGTTATACTTTCATAATTTCAGCTTCTTTCACCGCGAGATGTTCTTCAATTTTTTTGATAAAATTGTCGGTTAATTTTTGCACATCATCTTCTGCTTTTTTACACAAATCTTCCGAAACGCCGTCCTTTTCCAATTTCTTGATTTCAGTATTGGCATCTTTTCGGTGATTGCGAATCCCGATTTTTGCTTCTTCCGCTTCGTGTTTGGCTTGTTTTACCAAATCACGACGACGTTCTTCCGTAAGTGGTGGCACACTGATGATGATTACATCTCCATTGTTCATCGGATTAAAACCAAGGTTGGCACTCATGATGGCTTTTTCAATGGGCGTCAACATACTTTTTTCGTAAGGTTGAATCGTCAAGGTGCGCGCATCGGGTACATTGACATTGGAAACTTGGGAAAGCGGTGTCATCGACCCGTAATAATCCACAAATACACTACCCAACATTTGTGGGGAGGCCTTGCCGGCACGGATGTTTAAAAACGATTTTTCAAGGTGTGCTACCGAAGCATTCATCGCATCTTTTGCTTCTTCCAAAATCAATTCAATATCTTCCATAATTCAATATTAACAAAGTTAGATAGTTACAACAGTTCCTATGGTTTCGCCTTGGCAAATCTTCAATAAGTTGCCCGCTTTGTTCATGTCAAAAACTACAATCGGTAATTGGTTTTCTTGACTTAACGTAAAAGCCGTGGTATCCATTACATTGAGGCCTTTTTGAAGCACTTCTTCGAAGGAAATAAAATCAAATTTTACGGCATTTTTATCTTTTTCGGGATCGGCGGTGTATACGCCATCGACTCTAGTTCCTTTGAGAATGACATCTGCACCTACCTCCACACCGCGAAGAACGGCTGCCGTATCGGTGGTGAAATAGGGGTTTCCAGTACCCGCACCAAAAATCACAATGCGCCCTTTTTCTAAGTGACGCACAGCTCGACGTTTGATATAAGGTTCGGCAATCGATTCAATTTTCAAGGCCGTTTGCAAACGGGTTTGCATGCCTTTATCTTCCAAAGCGCCTTGCAATGCCATTCCGTTAATTACCGTAGCCAACATGCCCATATAATCGCCTTGTACACGGTCCATACCGTTGCTAGCCCCTGCCACTCCTCTGAAAATATTACCGCCACCAATCACAATAGCAATCTGTACGCCTTGGTCATGGACTTGTTTAATTTCGTCGGCATATTCGGCCAAACGTTTCGGGTCAATGCCGTATTGACGGTCACCCATCAACGCCTCACCGCTTAATTTCAAGAGAATTCGGTTATATTTCATAGGAAGGTTTTGCTTTTTTCTTTTTTGCAATGCAAATATAGCGATATTCTAATGTTGTAAAAGTGCCCTGAAAAAAATTATCCCAAGACCTCCTGATATCGTTTTTGGGCTTCATCGTACCCAATTTGGAAAATTTCCTCCATTTTATGTTTATTGGTTTCAAAGGTGCTATAATTGCACAGCGCTTCCGGTTCGATAATCAAATCGCAATTGCTAAATTTTTGCAAATGGGTGTGCGCATAGAGCAAATCAAAGGCCCTGCTGGTAACCGCTTTAATCGATCGCAATTGGTCGGCTTGAATTTTTTCAATCGGACTCACATAAATGCCAATAATATAATCACAAGCGTCGGCAATCAAGTCGGCAGGAAAATGATTTAAAATGCCGCCATCACTGTAAATATTTCCTTCAATAACATGCGGTGAAATAACCCCTGGAAATGCCGATGAGGCCAAAATAGCATCGCTGATGGGGACATCTGCCTCAAAAACGCATAGCTTTCCTTGCACCATATCGGTAGCGGTAATATACATTGGCAATGGGAAATCGCCAATGGTTGCTTTCCCAAATATTTGATCAAAATATTTTTTGAACGAATCTGAGTCGATTAGCCCCGGTTTTTTTATGGTAAAATGAGTCCAATGAAAAAAGTAAATCGATTGAAAAAACTCCAAGATTTCAACGGGACTTTTCCCCCAAGCATACAAGGAACCTACAATCGAACCCGCACTGGTACCTGAAATAATTGCGGGCTTTAGACCCTGTTTTTCCAAAAAATGAAGGGCTCCTGCATGGGCCAAACCTTTGGTGCCACCACCAGACAAAACATATCCAATACGTTGGGAAGTTAGGGTTTTCATAGGCGTGTAATTTAGGTTATTAACCAAATATACGAAATGCATTACCTTTGCCCAAACAAGTCACTAAACCCATGAATACAATTATTCAAGACAGTTTACAAAATAGTTACTCCTATGCCGCGTATCGCAACTTAATGCAAGCCTATGCTCAAGAAGGGAAAACAACGGGGGAGCAAACGGAAGCCTATGTTCATTACACCCATTTGAACGAAGCGCGTATGCACCGTTTGGATAAAACGATCACTTTAACGCCCGAGGTCAGTCATTTCTTTGACCATTTGCAAAACGAGTTACTCTGGATTGTTTTGGCGGAAACGTGGTGTGGCGATGCGGCTCAAGTACTTCCTGTTTTGGACAAAATGGCGTCTCATACTCCAAAAATTGAGATGCATGTGGTGCTTCGCGATGAACATCCTGCCTTAATGGATTTATTTTTAACCAACGGAACCCGTTCTATTCCCAAATTAATTATTGTAGATAAAGTTTCTGGTGAAGTCATTGGTGATTTTGGACCCCGACCTCAAGGAGCCAAAGAACTGATTGTAGCCTATAAAGCAGCACACGGCGTAGTCGACGATGAAGCCAAAGCAGCACTGCAAAAATGGTATCTGCAAGACAAAGGGGTTAGTATTCAAAACGAGGTGGTAGCTTTATTGCAACCCGTTAAAGTATAAGACAAAGGAGTTCATTCGGACTCCTTTTTTGATAGTAGTACAACAAAGTCCTCGGGGGTGAGAGCTTCTTCAACCGAATAATCGCCAATTTTAGTGCGGCGTAAGACCGTTAAATGCCCACCTGATTGCATTGCTTTTCCGAAATCATAAGCCAAAGAACGAATGTACGTCCCTTTGCTGCAAGTAACCCGAAAATCAATTTCGGGTAAGGTGATTCGGGTTATTTCAAATTCGTATATAGTGGTTTTTCGCGCTTCAATTTCAACTTCTTCACCTGCTCGTGCATGTTCATACAACCGTTTGCCGTCTTTTTTTATCGCCGAAAAAACAGGCGGTTTTTGCATGATTTCGCCTTCAAAGGTTTGAGCTGTTGCTCGAATCAAATCTTCTGTAATATGATCAATGGGAAAAGTAGCATCGATTTCGGTCTCTAAATCATAAGAAGGTGTGGTTGCACCTACCGTAATTGTTCCCGTGTATTCTTTGGTTTGATCTTGAATTTCTGGAATTTTTTTAGTGAATTTCCCGGTACAAATGATGAGCAAACCCGTTGCTAAAGGATCCAATGTTCCCGCATGTCCAATTTTAAAGGTTTTTGAAAATTGATAACGTCGTTTTAAGGCATACTTCAGTTTGTTGACCGCTTGAAAAGAACTCCACGTGAGCGGTTTATCAATCAGTAGTACTTGTCCATCTTTAAATGTTTCAGCCGTCCAACTCATGGTTTTACCAACGTAAAGTATAATAATAATGCGGTTCCAGCGATGATTCGGTAGTAGCCCCAGGGTTTGAAGCCATATTTTTTGATGATGCCGATGAAGAATTTAATCGCAAGAATCGCTACTACAAAAGCAACGGCATTTCCGATTAAAAACAATTTGAGATGTTCGCTATTTTGCGTCAGCAATTCATAGCCTTTCAGCCCCGTATTCTCGTAAGTTTTTAAAAAAATCGAATAGGTTGTCACGGCTAGCATCGTTGGAACAGCCAAGAAAAAAGAAAACTCAGCCGCCGCCGCTCTTGTGAGTCCTTGTTGCATTCCGCCAATGATAGAAGCGGCCGACCGACTCGTGCCTGGCATCATCGCCAAACACTGCCAGAGGCCAATAAAAAATCCTTTTTTATAAGTGATTTCTTCCTCAGAAGTAACCGTTGGATTTTGAAAACGGGTGTCTACAAAAAGCAAAACAATTCCACCAACAATCAAAACAATAGCAATGGGAATAGGATCGCCCAATACCGCTTCAATTTTATCGTCAAATAATTTTCCCAACACCAAGGCTGGAATTACAGCGACAGCCAATTTGAGGTAAAAACCGATTCTTTTGAAATCAAAAAACTTCCGCCAATACAACACAACTACGGCCAAGATGGCGCCAAATTGAATGGCTACTTGAAAGAGTTTTACAAAATCATCGTTTTGAATGCCAAAAAAAGCACTCGTAAAAATCATGTGGGCCGTAGAAGAAACCGGTAAATATTCGGTCAATCCTTCTACAATAGCAATGAGAAGCGCTTGAAGTAAGTCCATGGTGTATTGTTAAGTCTCCCCTAAGAAGTTTATTCGAATTTTCCTTTACGAAAAATGGAATAAATCACAATTCCAAAACCGGCGAGCACTATCGTTGGGGCCAAACGAATACGGCGAAAACTCATAATATCGGCATTCCATTCGGCAGGATTGTCGTTGCTGCTGCCCGACATAAGGATAAATCCCAACGCGATAACAGCTAAACCGATGATTAAAAAGGTGTAGTTTTCTTTTTTAAAAAGGAAATCCGGTTTGTTTTCAGGTGCACTCATAAGGCCGTAAGGAATTAATATAAATCGTCTGTTCGTAAATTTAAGAAACGTTGGGTTGCAAAATAAGTGCTAATCCATGTAATTAACACTCCCATGCCCAAAACGCCAACCAAAACTATAATGGTGAGCTCCAACTGATTGAAAATATCCAATCCTGGGAAGTTATTAGCAATATATAATAAGAGGGAAATTAACGCAATAATAGCCAAAACCCCACCGATGAATCCCAACAACATGCTGCGAAGGATAAACGGCTTACGGATAAACGACTTGGTTGCTCCCACCATTTGCATGGTTTTGATGATAAAACGATTGGCATGAATAGACAGCCGCATCGAACTGTTGATCAATAACACGGAAATGACCATGAACACGCCCGAAACGATTAAAACCCAGAAACTGATGTTTTTGACGTTATCATTCACCAAAGTAACCAACTGCTTATCATAGACCACATCGGCTACAAATGGATTTTTACGAAGTGTTCGCTCCATAGTCGTAAACCCTGGGTGGGTCACATATTCGGCTTTCAAGTGAATGTCGTAGGAATTTTGCAACGGATTCATCCCCAAAAACTGCATAAAGTCCTCCCCAACCACTTCTTTATGGGCTTTGGCGGCCGCTTCTTTGGAAACGAATTTGAAATCTTTGGCGTATTTTCCCGATTGAATCGTCTTTTCAAATGCTTTGAATACGGTGTCGTTGGCTTCGTTTTTGAAGAAAACGGTCATCACAATATCTTCCTTGAAATTATCGGATAATCGCTTGGAGTTCAGGATAAAAAGTCCCAAAGCGCCCAATAGAAACAACACCAAAAAAACACTCAAAACGACCGAAAAGTAAGAAGAAATTAATCTGCGTTTCTGATATTGATCAAACGATGAGGCCATAGCTTTTGTTTTATGCCGTAAAAATAAAAAAGAAAATCATTTTACTCCTTTAATAACGCTCAAAGTTTTCTCTTCTTGTGTGAAAGGTGTAAATTTGCCTCTAATTTTTACTAATGCCTGAACATCCAACCCTTGTTACGGATTCATGCAACAACCTTTTTTCGTTTACCGATGAAATATTTTCACGAACAAATAGAAGCCAAATGGCAAAAATATTGGGCCGATAACCACACGTTTGCTGCCTCCAATTCTTCCGAAAAACCCAAATACTATGTGTTGGATATGTTTCCGTATCCTTCCGGTGCCGGATTGCATGTGGGTCACCCGCTGGGGTATATCGCCTCTGATATAGTGGCGCGCTACAAACGCCACCAAGGATTCAATGTGTTGCATCCGCAAGGGTACGATTCGTTTGGATTGCCTGCCGAGCAATATGCGATTCAAACAGGACAACATCCGGAGAAAACTACCCGTGAAAATATTGCGCGCTACCGTGAACAATTGGATAAAATTGGATTCTCCTTCGATTGGGACCGCGAAGTGCGCACCTCCAATCCAGAGTATTACAAATGGACCCAATGGATTTTCATTCAGTTGTTTGAATCCTATTATTGTTACAAGGCGAATCAAGCGTTGCCTATCGCCAATTTGGTGGCAATTTTTGAAAAAGAAGGAAATGCAACAGTGAATGTCGCCTGTGATGACGATGTGCCTGGTTTTTCAGCAACCGAATGGAACGGATTTTCTGAGGATGAAAAAGCACGCTTGTTGTTGAAATACCGTCTCACCTATTTGGCAGAAACCGAAGTGAACTGGTGTCCGGCTCTAGGAACCGTTTTGGCGAATGACGAAATTGTGAATGGCGTTTCAGAACGGGGTGGCCATCCGGTGATTCGCAAAAAAATGACCCAATGGTCGATGCGTATTTCGGCTTACGCTGAGCGCTTGTTGCAAGGCTTGGAAACCATTGATTGGACCGAGTCGTTAAAAGAATCCCAACGCAATTGGATTGGAAAATCGGTGGGCGCCTCAGTTTCATTCCGACTTATACCGACAACCGAAAACCAACAACCGGCAACTATCGATGTATTTACAACACGTCCCGATACCATTTTCGGCGTTACGTTTATGACTTTGGCACCCGAACATGAATTGGTGGCACAAATTACAACGCCCGAACAAAAAGCAGCGGTAGAAGCCTATATCGAAGCTACTGCGAAACGTTCCGAGCGCGAACGTATGGCCGATGTGAAAACCATTTCAGGCGTGTTTACGGGAGCGTATGCCGAACATCCGTTTACCAAAGAACCCATTCCGGTTTGGATTGGCGATTATGTGTTGGCAGGGTATGGAACGGGAGCTGTAATGGCGGTTCCGTGTGGCGACGAACGCGATTATGCGTTTGCCAATTATTTTAAAGGAACGGTGGGCATGCCCGAAATTAAAAACATATTCAGCCCCCTAACCCCCGAAGGGGGAATAGATGCTTCTGACGAGTGTATCGCCACGGAAGCCTTTTCAAAAAAAGAAGGATTTCAATTTAAAAATTCTGATTTCCTAAACGGATTGGATTACAAAGCGGGTACCCAAAAAGCTATTGAGGAATTAGAAAAAATCGGAGCGGGTAAAGCCAAAGTGAATTACCGTTTGCGCGATGCCGTATTTTCGCGTCAGCGCTATTGGGGCGAACCTTTCCCAGTATATTATGTGAATGGCTTGCCGCAAATGATTGACGCCCAACATTTACCCATCGTATTGCCCGAAGTGGAGAAATATTTACCCACCGAAGACGGTCAGCCGCCTTTAGGAAATGCGAGCGTTTGGGCTTGGGATACTATGCAGTGTGCAGTGGTTAGTAATCAGTTCATAGATCACGTAACTGTTTTTCCGTTGGAATTGAACACCATGCCGGGTTGGGCAGGTTCGTCTTGGTACTGGATGCGCTATATGGATGCGAAAAACGAATCCGAGTTTGCTTCTGAAAACGCGTTGCAGTATTGGCAAAATGTTGATTTGTACATTGGCGGTAGCGAACATGCCACTGGTCACTTGTTGTATGCCCGTTTTTGGAACAAATTCTTGAAAGACCGCGGTTTCGCTCCTACAGAAGAGCCGTTCAAAAAGTTGATCAACCAAGGGATGATTTTGGGGATGAGTGCGTTTGTGTATCGTTCTGAAGATTCAAAAAAATTATATTCTAAAGGATTAATTTCAGGACTAAATGTTCACCCTATTCACGTCGATTTGTCAGTAATCAATGATATTACGAACGAATTGGATATTGAAAAATTTAAAGCGCACCCGTTATATTCCGATTATGTGAATGCCGAATTTATCTTAGAAGATGGCAAATACATCGTAGGTCGCGAAGTGGAAAAAATGTCCAAGTCCAAATACAATGTGGTCAACCCCGACGACATTTGCAACGAATACGGCGCCGATACCTTGCGTTTGTATGAAATGTTCTTGGGGCCGCTGGAACAAGCCAAACCTTGGAATACGGCCGGAATTACGGGAGTGTACGGGTTTTTGAAAAAATTATGGCGTTTGTATTTTGACGATAATGGTTTGGTTGTAGTAAATGACGAACCCACCGCGGATATGTACAAAACCTTACATAAAACGATCAAGAAAGTAACGGAAGATATCGAGAACTTCTCCTTCAATACGTCAGTGTCGCAGTTTATGATTTGTGTAAACGAATTAGCGCAACAAAAATGCCGTCACCGTGCGATTCTCGAGCCTTTAGCGGTGTTGATTTCGCCTTATGCACCTCATATTGCCGAAGAACTTTGGAGTCAATTGGGGCATAAGGGTTCGATAGCCACGGTCGCTTTCCCACAATTTGAAGCCAAATATTTGGTGGAAAGTGAGAAAGAATATCCGGTTTCTTTCAATGGAAAAATGCGTTTTACGATCAAGTTACCGTTGGATTTATCCGTAGCCGAAATCGAAGCGATCGTCATGGCTGATGAAAGAACACAAAATCAATTACAAGGACGAATACCAAACAAAGTAATCATCGTTCCAGGTAAAATTATTAATTTAGTGGGGTAAAATACAAATTATGAAAGATTTATTTATTCAGGGTTATTTAGAAAGAATTTCTAAACAATTTAATATCAATGTTGATGATGCTTTTGAAATATTTTCTATTGCCGTAGTTTTGGATAAATCTTTTGATGAAGTGTATAATGAAATTATAATTTTAAATCCAGAAAGCAATAAAAGCTCGAGTCAAGATGGAGGTATTGATGGTGTATATTTTGAAGAAAATGGATTACAATGTACAATGTATGTTTTTCAATGTAAAAACTCTAAAAAACTTGAACAAGGAAAATTAGATAAATTCAAAGATAATTTTGAAGAATTATTTATTAAAGGTAAGGTTTTGCCAAACTCAAAAGATCTTTCCTCTAAAATAGATGAATATAAAGATCTTACGAGAAAAGGATATATTATAAAACATCAATTATACTTTTTGTACAACGGTAGTAGAATTGACAGTCAAACTTCAAACGAACAATTAACTAATTTTTATCATCAAGAAAATGTTTTTGAAATAATTGATTCAGAAATACTATATGATAAAGTTGTAAGAATAATTGAATCAAGTAGTAGAAGAAAAGATATTGATTTTACTTTTAATCCAGAAAATTCTAATGTTGTAAAAGGTGATAATCAAGCTTTATATTCCTATGTAATTAATAATGTAAAAGCTTTAAATTTTAGAATTCAAGCAACTGAATTATGTGAGTTAATATTTAAAGAAGAAAGTATTAACGGAAGTTTAGATACTCTTTACTCTGAAAATATAAGAGGATTTTTAGGCTTTAAACCTAAAGCAAATCAAAAAATGCTAGGTACTTTAAATGATCCTAATCAAAAATATTACTTTCCTTTTTTAAACAATGGATTAACTTTAATATGTGAAAAACTTAATATTCCTGCAAATACTCAAGTTAGTAAATATATTGTTCAAGTGAAAAATCCATTAATCGTAAATGGTTTACAAACATCAAGAGTCATTTATGATTTTTATAAAAAAGATTCTGAAAAATTAAAAGATGTATTTGTTAACATAAGAATCTATGAGTCATCGGAAAAAGATTTAGTTGATTTAATTACTGATGCTACAAATACTCAAACGCCTATAAATTTTAAAGATAAAATTTCAAATGAGGATTTTAACTCTATAACAAAGGAACTTTTTAGAAATAATGATATTAATTATTTAGTTAAAAGAGGAGAAATTTTTAATCAAAGTAATATTTGGTTAAATAAATCAGTACCAAATGAGATAGTTTTAAAATTTTGGTATGCAACTTATAATGGAAAGCCTGAAATAGCAAAAAACAGTATTTCAACCGTTTTAGAAGATATATATGATGCAAGTAAAATAACGCATCATCCACTACATCAATTATTTAACGGAAATAAAGATTCTGTAATCTATATTCAATTATTACAATCATACTATATTTATGATTTTATTCAGATTAAAAAGAAATTGAATTTAAATAACCCAAAATATTCAGAATATGTTCATTTGCCTCATGCAGATGAATTAATAGCTTATGGAATATATAATGAAATTAAAAGCAAAGCAATTACTAAAGATTTTGAAACAGAATATGAATTAGTAAATAATAGAATTTTAGAAATCTTAAATGCCGAAAGAGAAAAATATAACGCACAAGGAAAGCCTTTTTCAATTGCAAGTTATTTTAAAAAGCCTTTATGTAGAATTGAATATAATGAAAAAATAAATCTTTTAGAAGACTAATGAACTATTTATTTAATTAAAAATGCGTTTTACGATCAAATTACCGTTGGATTTATCGGTTGCCGAAATCGAAGCAATCGTCATGGCTGATGAACGTACACAACAGCAATTGCAAGGGCGTACGCCAAATAAAGTGATTATTGTCCCCGGGAAAATTATCAACTTGGTGGGGTAATCAATGTGCCGATGAGCCAATGAGTCGATGAGTCAATGTGGCAACCTGCCTGCAGTTGCGTAATTGGGCAACCGGATTGCCTTACAAAAGGCTTGTCGTTGTTAAGGGGTTAATTCGCTACTGTTTTGATTCAAATTTTTACTTTCGATTTTTTTGTTCTGACAATATCAAGGTGTTAACGATGAACATATAAGCGCCATTAAATATTGTGCATTTTCAAAATACATAATAATGCATTTTCAAAGCAAAACTGTTTTATTTTCAAAATAGATTGTACATTTGCTACTCAAATTGGTGGATAATGAGTGTAATTAGAAATAGCAAAAGCGCAATAGATACCTTTCTTACAAAATATCCAATCGTAGCGGTAACAGGGCCGAGACAATCAGGAAAAACTACTTTTTTAAGAGGACAGTTCCCTTCATATCAATATGTAAATTTAGAGAACATAGACGTTCGAAAGTTTGCTCTTGAGGACCCGAATGGTTTTTTAAAGCTATACAATCGATATGTTATATTCGATGAGGTTCAGCGTGTTCCTGAGTTATTTTCCTATTTACAAACAAAAGTAGATGAGGATAAGCTAATGGGTCAGTATATTTTATCGGGTTCGCAAAATTTTCACTTACTGCAAAACATCACACAAAGCCTTGCAGGTCGTGTAGCGCTTTTCAAGTTATTGCCATTTGATTTGCAAGAAATGAGTTCGGCCAATTGGCTTAGTGAGGATTATTCAGTCAACTTGCAAAGGGGGTTTTATCCCGCTTTGTATGATCGTGATATTCCGAGTAAATCTTTTTTTTCCAATTATGTGCAAACCTACGTAGAACGCGATTTGTCGGAAGTGGTTCGGGTGAAAGATTTAAAACAATTCAGAAATTTTATCACTTTGTGCGCGGCACGGGTTGGACAATTACTTAATTTGAATTCCCTTGCCAATGAATGCGGGATATCGCAACCTACCGCAAAGTCATGGATTTCAGTACTAGAAAGCAGTTATATAGTGTATCAATTGCAACCCTTTCATGCTAATTTGAATAAACGGGTAACTAAAAGTTCAAAGCTCTATTTCTATGATACGGGTTTGTTGTGTTTTTTGCTTCGCATTAATGAGGCTTCTCAAGTAAAAACAAGCCCATTTAAAGGTAGTTTGTTTGAAAATTATGTGATTAATGAATTTTTAAAACATAATTATCATCACCATTTACTGAACGATTTTTGGTTCTGGCGGGATGCTGTGGGACATGAAGTAGATTTAATTTGGCAAAACTCAGAGGCTTTACATTTGGTTGAAATCAAGGCAACTGAGACCATTATGAATGATATGTTTAAAGGACTTAGCTATTTTGAGGCGAAACAATCAGCACCAATTGCTAGTAAAACAGTTATTCATACGGGACTTTTCACTCAAGAGCGTTCTTTGGGAACGGCAAAAAGCTGGAAGACTTTTGTGGATCAGGTATAATTGCGATAGGAGTCGGAGTTGACGCGGCTTCACAGATTTTTTTTAAACAAAACGTTAAATTCAAAATCAGGTTGGGAATTGTCGCTTAATTTTATAAAAAATCAATCATATGAAAAAAATTTTACTCGTTTTAGGGATGGTAGTTTCCCTATTTGCAAACGCGCAGGAAGTAGCTAAAGATTCTATCAAAAAGAAACCCGATATGGACTTTTACATTGGTGTTTCGTTTAATGCAAATCAGTCGTTGAATTTGAATCAAAAATTAAGAGCTGGGAATTTACCCGAGATGCGCGATGTAGCGCCAGAGCTGACGTTTGGTTTGAATATTTTGGGTGAAAAGTACTCAGGAGATATTGAGTTTGGGACGTCCTTTTTGGAAAACAAAAAAGGGAACAATACCCTCAAATACTTAGGTTTTAATACGCGTGCCCGTTTTCACTACAATTTGATTCACAAACCCAAAGTTACTTTTGCAGGGGGATTGTCTTTGGCCTATCAAACCAACCGCTACGACATTTACAACAATAACAACAGCACCGATTTAAATGTATTGGATCCCGCACTCAACAGTGGTCATGTCAATTTGGACAATAGTATGTTGTATGCCGGCCCCAATGTTATGTTGTACTTGTTTAAAAAATCCTCGTTCAAAATCCGAATCAATGCCGGCTACGAGTTGGCCTTAACCCGAGGAAAATACCGCTCTGAATACGGTAGCATTTCCAACAACATTCAAGAAAACGGAAACAACCGCTTCGTGTTTGGAATTGCCTTTCTGTAATGCCACTTTGTCAGCGTTTCAATTTTGGTCTTGAATTTGAGGTGAATAGATTAAAATTTAAGAAAAAATGGGATCAGGTTATATGATTTTGGCCCTCCTTATCATGGGAGCCAGTTGGTTGGTCAGTAGTCGTTTGAAAAGTAAGTTTGAACACTACTCCAAATTGCATTTAAACAACGGTATGAGCGGACGAGAAATCGCCGAACAAATGTTGCACGATCACGGTATTTACGATGTAAAAGTGATTTCTACGCCCGGGATGTTGACCGATCACTACAATCCCGTCGATAAAACGGTGAATTTAAGTGAAGGCGTGTACCATCAACGAAATGCTGCCGCAGCCGCCGTAGCCGCCCACGAATGTGGCCATGCGGTGCAACACGCAATCGGCTACAAATGGCTCACGATGCGTTCACAACTCGTGCCTGTAGTGTCTTTTGCCTCCAATATTGTGCAATGGATATTACTCGCAGGGATTTTGTTGATTAAAGCATTCCCCTCTTTGTTGTTAGTGGGTATTGTGTTGTTTGCTGCCACAACGCTTTTCTCCATCATTACCTTGCCTGTTGAATACGATGCTAGTCACCGTGCCTTGGCTTGGTTGCGTGACAAACGCATAGTCAATCAAGCGGAGTATGCTGGATCGGAAGATGCTTTGAAATGGGCAGCACGTACGTATTTGGTAGCGGCTATTGGATCGATTGCCACGTTATTGTATTACGTGTCTATTTTTATGGGGAGTCGGGAGCGTGAATAATGAGTCAACCTGCCTGCCGTTAGGTAGGTGTGCCAATGAGTCAATTAGCCGATATGGCGATGTGTCAATTTGAAATAAGCGAATGAAATCCGTGGGGTCAAAGCTTCACGGATTTTTATTTTTTACCTGTGGAAAACAAAAACAAAAGAATAAACAAAGCAACCCATGCAACGCCGTGAATCAACAAGCATTTAGCATAATTTTTTTTACCAAAAAATTGCCGAATAAGATGATTCATAAAATAAACCAAGCTAATAGGGATAAACAAATACATCAACGCGATGCCCATATTGGGATTTTCCGCATCGCCCGGGAAAAGTTCGTAGCAAATCCCTGCCGCTAAAAAGTAGAGGATGTAAAAACCTAAAGCAATATTTTCTTTGGAGAATTTGTTGCGCATCAGAGTTGAATTTGTCGTTCGATTTGTTGTTCCAAGGAGATAAACGTTTCCGTACGTGAAACCCCTTCAATAGGTTGGATTTTTTTATTGAGCAATTGCATCAAATGTTCGTTGTCTTTGCAAATGATTTTTACCAAAATACTCCAATTTCCTGTAGTATAGTGGCATTCCAACACTTCTGGAATTTTCCGCAGTTCCCGCACCGCTTCGGAGTTGCTCGAGGCTTTGTCCAAATAAATGCCCACGAAGGCCATGGTACGGTATCCCAAAACTTTGGTATTGAGTATGAATTTGGAACCCGAAATTACCTGCGCTTCTTCCAATTTTTTTAATCGTTGGTGAATCGCTGCCCCCGAAATTCCTATGCTGTTTGCAATTTGCAGTATCGGTTTACGCGCATCTTCCATCAAATGGCGTAAAATCTCTTTGTCGATGCCGTCAATTTCAATTTGTAACTGATTTGCCTTCATTGTAAAAAAATATACAGCAAAAATAGAAATTACAATTTTATATTTATCACGAAAACACCTTAAAGCTTATGTTTTAACATTTGTTATGATGTGCCTATAATTTTATCGGGATTGTAGCCAATGTACGGCAACTTAGTTTCTTTAAACACGACGCCATACTCCTCCAATTCGGCCAAAATCGGTTCATAGACTTCTTTTCGAATCGGTAGTTGTACGCCAGGAGTGGTTATTTTTCCATTTAAAATATGCAAAGTCGCCATAGCCACCGGTAAGCCTACTGTTTTGGCCATTGCGGTATAGGTTTGATCGTCACCGATACAGACCATCTTGGAATCAATTTGTTCTTCTTTCCCATTCAAACGGTAGCCAAATTTATGATACATCACAATCATGTCTTTATCATGGGGGGCTAACGTCCATTTTTGGGTAAGAATGTGCTCTAGAATCTGAGCCGGGGTAGCGTTTTTGAGTCCAATTTTTTTATCTCCATTAAATAAATCCAGTTCAATGAGTTTTTCCCAAATCACATCATCTTGCTCGATGCCCAATTGCAAACGCATTTTGATCTCTACCGAATCCGTAGGATGATAGGGGAGGAAGGAATTTATATAATCGCGGTAACTCATGTGTTCGGAGTTTTCCATCACATAGGTGTCATCCGTCATTCCGAGTTGCACAAACATATTCCAAGCGCGCGAATACCCCACTCGTCGGATGGTGCCGCGGTATAGCGTGAGTACATCATCCAAACCATAGACACTGCGGTATTTCAAAGAATCCCGATTGGCATAGGCTTCAAATTTGCCATAGCCTTCGACGTGTAAAAACTCCGTGCGTCGGAACAAACGATGGTAGGGAATGTACTTGTATTTTCCTTCTTGAATAAATTTTGCGGCTCCACCTTGGCCTGCCAAGACCACATTGCGAGGCGCCCAAGTGAATTTATAATTCCACAAATTCGTATCGGATTCAGGAGCCACCAGTCCGCCACAAAACGATTCAAACAGCAACATTTCACCGCCTTGTTCACGTATGACATCAATAACTTGCATCGCACTCATATGGTCAATCCCGGGATCTAAACCAATTTCATTCATAAAAACCAAATGATGTGCTTTGGCCTCTTCGTCCAACGCTTGCATCGCCTCCGATATATACGAAGCTGTTACCATGTGTTTTTTAAAATGAATACAGTCTTTGGCGACTTCTATATGCATATGAGCGGGCAACATCGAAATCACAATGTCTGCTTTGGCTACTTCCGATTGACGCTGTGCTGTATTTTGAATATCCAATTGGATGGCAGTTGCATTGGGATGGTTTCGGGTTTTGCGTTGCGCTAATTCTAAGGATAAATCGCCTATAGTGAGATGAAGTTGTTGCGATTGGGATTTCTCCAATAAATAGTTGATTAAAGACGAGGCAGAGCGCCCAGCTCCGATGATGAGTACGTTTCTCATGACGTTGGTTTGTTGTGCGACAAATGTATAAAAAGCCACACGGTTAAAACAAAAAAGTCTGCGTAAATCCAGACTTCAATTATTCAAGCTCGTTTTCTAAGTCTTCCAACTCTTTTCGGGCTTCTTGTTTGGCTTCCACTTTCTGTTGTTCAAACGCCGCATCTTTTTCAACGGTTTCCTCGATTAAAAAGGTTTTCCCCAACACGCCCAAAGCACAAATGTAGGTCACAATAAACAACCGTTTTGGCCATTTTCGTTCTGAGGGTGCCGATTTCCAAAAGGCCAAACTGATGCACAAAAGCGCGGGAAGGATAGCGACAAAGGCCAACGTATCTAGCGGCAAAATCGATAAGAGTAAACTCAATACCGTAAATACATAAGCCAATACCATGAAGACTTTTCTCATATTAAAGACCCGTTGCTGAAGTTAGTTTTAATTCGCCTGTGCCCACGGGAATACTAAATTTCATTAAAGCGGGAACTTTATGCGCATCGGCAGTTAACCAAATGAGGTTTTTATCTTTTCCGCGAAGGGCATTGGTTTTGGCGCCAATAGATAATTTGTAGCACGGTTTTGTGCCTAAATTTCCAGCGGCTATAGATTCCGTTCCCATAAACTTCAATGTAACAGGAATCTCTTTTTCATCAAAAACAATGGTAAACGATTTGGTTTGTCCCGATTTCATTTTTGAAAAATCAACCGTACGTAATTTGTACAACAGCGTAATAGCATCGACGGTATTTGCGCCTATACTAAAGGTGCGCGTAGTTTCAGGACGCTTGCGTTTTTGAACGGTACTTGTAACCTGATTTCCTTTGAATACGTATTTTTCTTTTTTGGTATATCCACCTTCATCAATACTGCGTTTGTACAAATTGGGTTTTAGACTACCAGGAGTTACATACGTTTCATAAAGATCACGTATTTTAAAGAATTTGTCCCATTTACTAAAGGTAGACAACTCACAGCTCAAATGTAAGTATTGATTTTTGGACGTATTCACGTTTTCGGTACTCATCGTCACTTGTGCGATATGCGTCATGAGTCCGCTCATATTGTACGAACCGGCATAGACCAATTTTTCACCCGCATCAATTCCATTTCCCTCATCCGCTTTAAAGGATACAAGGAACAATAAAAATAAGGGCAACAATATTATTTTTTTCATAATTAAAAATTGTTTGCAAATATAAAACTTCTTACACCGTTTTGCGTGAAAGAAAAGTCAAAATCCAATTGGTAATCGGAGAGATAACCGGTATTTTTGTAAAATATTGTTAGCGATATGGATAAAAAAATACTTTCTGCTGCGGGGTTTTTCGGAATGACGGGCATCCTATTAGGGGCTTTTGGTGCCCATGGTTTAAAAGCGGTACTTTCTGATGAGGCATTGGTGACCTTTGAAACGGGGGTAAAATACCAAATGTATCATGCTTTGTTTTTGCTTTTTGTGGGTTTGAATTCCCATTTGACTTCAACGATGCGAACCCTTTTGTTCCGATTAATTGTCTTTGGAATTATTTTGTTCTCGGGTTCTATTTATTTACTGGCTACTAAGAGTTTAACCGGTTTGGAGTTAAAGATTTTAGGTCCAATCACACCGGTTGGAGGACTTTGTTTTGCGGTGGCTTGGGGTGTGCTTATGTTTTCCTTTTTAAAGAAAAAAGCATAAAATTTCACTCAACTATAACGTTGTAATAATTAATTTTTACCTTTGTCGTCTAATTAAAGTTAACACAACAAACGCATTATCTATGGATAACTACACCCCAACTACGAAATCGATTTCGTTGGAAAGATATGGGATTACAAATGTTCAAGAAATTGTCTATAATCCTAGCTATGAACAATTGTATAACGAAGAATTAAGTTCGGAGCTTTCTGGGTACGAGCGCGGTCAAGTATCGGAGTTAGGGGCGGTTAATGTGATGACGGGAGAATTTACAGGACGCTCCCCAAAAGATAAGTATATTGTAAAGGATGCCGTCACCGAAAATACGATTTGGTGGAATTCAGATAAAGCGGCCAACGATAACAAACCGATTTCTCCAGCAACTTGGGATGCTCTGAAAGAAACTACCGTAAAACAATTGTCAGGGAAACGATTGTTTGTTGTCGATGCGTTTTGTGGTGCCAACGAAAATACCCGTTTGAAAGTTCGCTTCATTATGGAGGTGGCTTGGCAAGCGCATTTTGTCAAAAATATGTTCATTCGTCCTACGGAAAAGGAGCTCGATCAGTTTGGTGAACCTGATTTTGTGGTGATGAACGGTTCCAAGACCTCATTTAAAGATTATGCCTCTCATGGGTTGAACTCAGAGGTTTATATTGCTTTTAATCTTACCGAGAAAATGCAACTCATTGGAGGTACTTGGTATGGAGGTGAAATGAAAAAAGGCATGTTTGCCATGATGAATTATTACCTGCCTTTGCAGGGAATGGCATCGATGCATTGTTCGGCCAACAAAGGAGCTGACGGCGATGTAGCTGTATTCTTTGGGTTATCGGGCACAGGAAAAACGACCTTGTCCACCGACCCGAAGCGGGAATTAATTGGTGATGACGAGCACGGCTGGGACGACGAAGGAGTCTTCAACTTTGAAGGCGGTTGTTATGCCAAAACGATCGACTTAAGTAAAGAAAACGAACCCGATATTTTTGGTGCTATCAAGCGTGATGCACTTCTTGAAAATGTCACGTTAGATGCTCAAGGCGTTATTGATTTTAAAGACGGTTCGGTTACCCAAAACACCCGAGTATCGTATCCAATTTACCATATTCATAATATCGTTAAGCCAGTATCCAAAGCGGGTCACGCTACAAAGGTTATCTTTTTAACCGCCGATGCCTTTGGGGTCATGCCGCCGGTTTCCAAGTTAACACCCGAACAGACGAAGTACTATTTCTTGTCGGGATTTACAGCAAAATTAGCCGGTACAGAGCGCGGTGTAACCCAGCCTGAACCCACTTTCTCGGCTTGTTTTGGTAAAGCATTCCTAACCCTTCATCCTACCAAATATGGGGAAGAGTTGGTCAAAAAAATGGATGCGCACAAAGCCACTGCGTATATGGTTAATACGGGTTGGAACGGTTCAGGGAAACGAATTTCTATCAAAGATACCCGTGCTATAATTGACGCGATCTTAGATGGTTCGATTGAAAATACACCTACTAAAATGATTCCGATTTTCAATTTTGAAGTGCCAACTGCGCTTCATGATGTTAACGCTGCCATTTTAGATCCGCGCGATACGTATACAGATGCTCAAGATTGGGAAACGAAAGCTGAGGATTTAGCCGGCCGATTCATCAAAAACTTTGTGCAATACACCGATAATGAAGAGGGCACGCGATTAGTAATGGCGGGACCACAATTGTAAATAAAAACAAACAAACTAAACTAACCGACGAAAAAGTCCAACAGTAACGTGTTGGGCTTTTTTTATGGGCAAAAAAAATCCCAAACACAAGTGCGTTTGGGATGGTAGGGTATATAATTTAATGGGATTATTTTCCTTTATTGACTTCAGCGACATATTTTTCAAGCGCCATAGTCATGGAAGGAGTGTCGGGAGTTGGCGCCAGAATATCGATACGTAACCCGTGTTCCAAAGCCTCTTTTTGCGTTGTGCTTCCGAAAACCGCAATACGAGTGTTGTTTTGCTTGAAATCAGGGAAATTTTTGAATAGCGATTTAATCCCTGTAGGACTGAAAAACGCTAAGATATCATAGTAAACATCGGCCAAATCCGATAAATCACTCATCACGGTTTTGTAAAACGTTCCCGCTGTCCAATCAATTTTCAAATTGTTGAGCGTTTGAGGGATATCGGCATTCAATTGATCGGATGAAGGCAATAAAAACTTTTCGTCTTTATATTTTTTGAATAGCGAAGACATATCAGCAAAGTCTTTTTGACCCACATAGATTTTACGTTTGCGATACACCACGTACTTCTGTAAGTAATACGCAATGGCTTCCGATTGGCAAAAATAACGTAAGTCTTCAGGGACTTTATACCGCATTTCTTCAGCCACGCGGAAAAAATGATCCACGGCATTTTTGCTGGTTAAAATGATAGCGGTAAACTGACTGAGATCAATTTTCTGAGCTCGGACATCTTTTGCACTCACACCTTCAACATGAATAAAAGAGCGAAAATCAACTTTCACTTTATGCTTTTGCATCAAATCGTGATAAGGTGAATTCTCAACTTTTGGTTCGGGTTGGGATACCAAAATGGTTCTCACTTTTAGACTAGACATCGTTTGCTCTAATTTTTGGTAATCAAATAATATATGAAATAATAGGGCGCTATTTCAAGTGCGCAAAGATACAAAATAAAATAAAACAACTTTCCTGTTATAATATTTTGATGATTCTTTAAAGAAAACAGATAAGTTAATATATTTATAACGAGAATAGTGATAATTATTATAGAAATTAGCGCATTTGTTGTGAAATCTCCATAAAACAAAATCATCGATATAGGGAAAAGTAGCAGTCCGATATAGGTTCTGAAGTTAACTTTCTGTAAATTAAATTCGTCAATAAGTTCTTCTACATTAAAAGTAACCGCGATAACTTTTTCGATCAAAAACTTGGAAAGGATGAAAACAAACAATCCCGTAAACACGCGAATGAATAAAAGCCAGTCTGTTTTATCGCCCCATCCATTGTGCGCCAAAACGATTTGAATAAAAAAGGAGAGGGAAATTAAATTGACTACAAACAACAATATATTAAATCCACTCCACAAATGCGAGCTTTCGCGGTATATTTTGGTGTATTTGTCCGATACCAAAAGGCGAATATAGTCATTGAACCGACTTTCAAAAGCTGTTCGTGCAATGACAACCAAGCCCAGCGCAACCACAAAAATGAGGGTTGCCCAATCGTAGGGTGAGACTATACGGGGTTGAAATTCGCAGGCTATCATGGGTTACAAAAGTAATGATTTTTTTACCCTTTTGTATTATGAAATTATTAGCGTTATGGGATTTAATTTTGACTATTTTTGCAAAAATATCACTTCATGGAGCAACGTATTATCATCATTCCCACCTATAATGAAATCGAGAATATTGAAGCCATTATTCGTGCGGTTTTTGCGCTCTCCATGCCTTTTCACGTACTGATTGTAGACGACAATTCTCCCGACGGAACTGCGGAAAAAGTTCGGGAATTACAACGTGAATTTTCAACACAATTGTTTTTGGAAGTTCGTACCAAAAAAGCAGGTTTAGGTACGGCCTATGTTCACGGTTTTCAATGGGCATTACATCATCAGTATGCGTTTATTTTTGAAATGGATGCCGACTTTTCACACAATCCAGAGGATTTACCTCGTTTGTGGGAGGCTTGTGCTGTTGACGGAGCCGATATCGCGGTGGGATCACGGTATGTTACGGGTGTGAATGTCGTCAATTGGCCCTTAAGTCGCGTGCTTCTTTCCTATTTTGCTTCGGTCTACGTGCGTTTAATTACAGGGATGAAAATCATGGACACCACGGCCGGATATGTATGTTATCGGCGTAAGGTGCTTGAAACTATTCCCCTTCATGCGATCAAGTTTGTAGGGTATGCGTTTCAAATTGAAATGAAGTATCGTGCATGGGCCAAACGATTTGTCATCAAGGAAGTCCCCGTAATTTTCACCGATCGCACCAAAGGGCAATCCAAAATGAGTGGATCAATTATAAAAGAAGCCGTTTTTGGGGTCTTGTCTTTACGCATAAAAAAACTATTTAACCAGTTGTAAACATGGAATCAACGCTCATAAAAAACGCAACACTAGTCAATGAAGGGCAAATTACCGTAGCTGATGTGCTTATTGAAGGGGAACGTATTGTAAAAATTGGAACCCAATTATCAGCAGGAAATGCTCGTGTAATCGATGCTGAGGGACACTATTTGTTGCCGGGAATTATTGACGACCAAGTGCATTTTCGCGACCCGGGTCTTACCCACAAAGGCGATATTGAATCTGAGAGTCGGGCGGCTATTGCGGGCGGTATTACATCCTACATTGATCAGCCCAATACAGTTCCGCATGCGGTCACCCAAGAATTGTTGGCTCAAAAATACCAAAATGCCTTGGGCCGTTCGTATGCCAATTATTCCTTTATGATGGGCGGTACCAATGATAATTTAGCCGAAATTTTAAAAACAAATCCGCGGGATGTCGCAGGGTTGAAACTCTTTTTGGGCTCCTCCACAGGCGATATGTTGGTGGATAGTTCGGCAGCTATTGAAGCGATCTTTGAAGCAACCCCACTGTTGATCGCTGTGCATTGTGAAGATGAAACCACCGTGAAAACCAATTTAGCACATTACAAAGAACAGTTTGGCGAAGATATCCCCGTTCACTATCATCCTTTGATTCGTACCGAGGAAGCCTGTTATCTTTCCTCCTCCAAAACAGTAGCTTTAGCCAAAAAAACAGGGGCTCGTTTGCATGTATTTCATATTTCTACGGCGAAAGAGCTCGGCTTGTTCGACAATACCTTGCCTTTGGAAGAGAAAAAAATTACGGCCGAAGTTTGTATCCATCACCTCTGGTTTTCTGATGCTGATTACGCTACTCGTGGGAGTTTAATCAAGTGGAATCCTGCGGTGAAAACGGCAGCCGACCGCGAAGCGTTGTGGGAAGCTTTGAATGACGGACGTATTGATGTGGTTGCCACCGACCATGCCCCACATACCTTAGAAGAGAAAAGTCAGGTTTACACCAAAGCACCATCGGGAGGTCCCTTAGTACAACACGCTTTGATTGCGATGTTGGAAGCGGTACAGGAAGGGAAAATTTCCTTGAAAAAAGTAGTTGAAAAAATGGCGCATAATCCAGCGGTATTGTTCAAAATAGAAGACCGCGGCTTTATCCGAGAAGGCTATTACGCCGATTTAGTACTGGTAAATCCAAAAGCTTCTTGGACGGTTACCAAAGAAAATGTACTGTACAAATGCGGTTGGTCTCCGATGGAAGGCACGACTTTTCACCACCAAGTTACCCATACCTTTGTGAACGGAACATTGGCTTATGAAAAGGGGACAGTGCACCCAATTCCGGCAGGGAAACGTTTGTTGTTTAACCGCTAATCCTGTAGTTTCATGAAAAAAGGGATTTTTCTTCTCGCGTTGTCTATACTGTTTTTTTCTTGTAAGGAAGATGTTTTACCGCCGCCCAAAAATAAAGTGGATCGGGAAACCATGATTAATATATTGTATGATTTGGCGGTTTTGGAAGCTGCTCGCTCACAATCTTTTTCCACACAGGTTAATTATCCTACCGCAGTCGCCTTTGTCAAAGAAAAATACAAAATTGACAGTCTAACGTTAGCCGAGAATACCAAGTATTACGCATCGGATTTGAAGGATTACAAAAAAATGTACGAGGAAGTTCGAAAGCGATTGGATCAAAATCGAAATATGGGTTCGTCACCACCACCGCCCTCTTCAACGCCTGATGTGGGAGGTGTGGTTAAATAATTATCGAAACGCCTGGATGATTTGGTCGATGTATGCGTCAGTTGGTTGGAAGGTATAATTGAATGTGTGTGTAATTTTCTCGTTCGATATCTGTTTTACACTGCACAACGAAGCCGCGCTTTGACGCGATAATTTTCTGGGTCGGCCAGTTAGTAAAGAAAGAAGTTTATCCAAGCGCCACCCCAAGGCAAGCATCCAAGGTTGCGCCTCAAAACCAGGGCGTTTTACCCCAAGTTTGTCGGCGATTGTAAATTGAATGTCTTTAAAACTCCGATTTTCTGCCACCAAAGCAAACCGTTCCCCGTGGATGGGTGCTTCCATTATTTTTTTCATCAAAATCACCACATCGAGAACACTGATATACGCACTGTAGCCTTGGGTGTAAAACGGCAATCCTTTTTTAATAGAAGTAAATAAACTGCCACTCCCTTTGCGCGCATCCCAATTGGAAGGATATGGACCCAAAATGATTCCCGGATTGACAATGACCACCTGCAATCCCTCTTGTTGTCCGCGCCATACTTCCATTTCGGCGCCATATTTTGTAAGGGCATAATCGCTATGAAGCACCTCAGGATTCCATTCGGTTAATTCATCGATAACTGTTTGATTTTGCAACGGATCACCCAACGCGGCAATCGAACTAACATGACAAAGTTTTTGAATGTTCTTATCGATGCATAAATTGACAATATTGGCGGTGCCTTCGATGTTTATTTTCCGAAGCGCCGTTTCATCGTTGGGATTGAACGAAATTTGAGCCGCACAATGATAGACGTGCGTTACCTTTTCAAAAGCGATTTCCAAGGAAGGAATGTCAGTGATGTCACCCACCACCCAGTCAATGCGATCAAACAAAGACTCTTTTTGGTACCAAGCAAATAGACTTCGCGTTTTTTCGATTTGTTTGGCTTCGCGAAAAATGGCCCGTACAGAGGATTCACCCTCTTGTATCAAATACAACAAAAGATGAGCGCCCACTAATCCGGTACCTCCAGTGACCAAAATCATAGGTGTAAAAGTACATCAAATTCCTCACAAAAGGTTATGAGTTATCAGGCTTCTTAAGAAAATAAACACAAAATAAAGTAGATGAGAACAGCAAACAAGGCATAAACAGCAAATACTTTTAGAAATAATTTTTTCATGGCATTAAAATAGCGTTTGAACTTAATTTCAAAGATATAGTTCCATTTTAGAATTTTGGGAGGCAAAAAGTGTCGTTTTTGTTAAAATTTTTAGCTTTTTTTTGAAGTATCCCCGACATAGGTGGGCACGAAAAAAAGATTATTTTCTCCTATCTTTGCGCAAATTTTTTACCCATGAATAATTTAGTAGCCGAATTACAATGGCGGGGATTGGTGCACGATATGATGCCTGGCACCGAAGAACAATTGATGAAAGAGCCTACATCGGTGTATATTGGATTTGACCCTACCAGTGATTCTTTACACATTGGAAGTTTAGTCCCCATCATTTTATTAGTTCATTTGAAAAATTTTGGCCATCGACCCATTGCTTTGGTTGGGGGTGCGACAGGAATGATTGGTGATCCTTCGGGAAAATCGGACGAACGTAACCTATTGGATGAAGCTACTTTGCAAAAAAATGTAGACGGGATCAAAGGGGTGTTGTCACGTTTTTTGGACTTTAATGCGGAAGGGTCAACGGCTCCCGTTTTGGTCAACAA
The DNA here is from genome assembly GCF_040379285.1 of Flavobacterium sp. Lineage (GTDB taxonomy): Bacteria > Bacteroidota > Bacteroidia > Flavobacteriales > Flavobacteriaceae > Flavobacterium. The sequence continues at coordinate 42,799 of NZ_JBEILJ010000017.1, forward strand.
TTACGATTGGATGAAGGACTTTTCGTTTATCGCTTTTGCCCGTGATGTGGGGAAACGAATTACGGTAAACTATATGATGGCTAAAGATTCGGTGAAAAAAAGACTGAGTGGTGAAGCGGGCGCTGGAATGAGTTTTACCGAGTTTACCTATCAGTTAATTCAAGGGTATGATTTTTATTATTTGCACAAGCATTATCATTGTTTGTTGCAAATGGGTGGCTCTGATCAGTGGGGAAATATCACTACGGGGACTGAATTGGTGCGTCGTATGAATGATGAGCATGCCAAAGCCTATGCAATGACCTGTCCTTTAATTACCAAAGCCGACGGTTCAAAATTTGGTAAAAGCGAAGGGGGCAATGTATGGTTGACTGCAGATAAAACATCGGTGTATAAATTTTACCAGTTTTGGTTGAATACGACCGACGTAGATGCGGAAAAATACATCAAAATATTTACATTCTTAGATCAAGAAACGGTGGCTGCCTTAATTGAAGAGCACCAACAAGCGCCTCATCTTCGGGTGTTGCAAAAACGATTGGCCGAAGAAGTCACTGTATTTGTACATGGCCGTGAGGAATACGACAAAGCGGTATTTGCATCGGCAGCCTTTTTTAGTCCCTCGATGGAAGAACTAAAGCAGCTTGATCAACAAACCTTTTTGGAGGTGTTTGAAGGGATTCCCGTAGCCAATTTACCAGCATCAACGCTAGCAGACAACGGCTTGGATATGGTAGGTGCTTTAGCCGCAAAAACCAATTTTTTAAGCTCCAATAGTGAAGCGGTGCGCGAATTAAAGCAGAATGCCATTTCGTTAAACAAAGTCAAAGTGAATCAGGAGTATAAAATCACTTCCCAAGATTTAATTCATGGTAAATATGTATTACTTCAAAAAGGGAAAAAGAATTATTACTTGATTACTATCGAATAAATGCGAAGGTCCGAAAGGGCCTTTTTTTATTTATTGAACTCAAAAGGCTACATTTTAACATTCATACCTTTTTTATACTTTATCTATACCTTTGAGTAGGCTTTGAATCGCCTTCAATTTAACCTTTTTATCGAGTTATAATTTTCCATCAACTTCGCAGGATAGATAACTTTTAACATCATATACTACGGATTTCTTCTTTAAGTAGAGATTAGGGTCAAAAGTTTTGAATTCATCATGCTTTACGGCTAGAACTGCGACCTGATACTTTTGATTTTTTGGAATTTGCTTCAAGAGATTAATGTTGAGCGTCTTTTTAACTTCAATTTTATCGGCAATGGGGTCGAATACATCTACAATAAATCCAAATTCAATCAATGATTTATACAGATCAATCACTTTCGTATTTCGAATATCATTACAGTTTTCTTTGAATGTTATTCCCAAAAGCAAGACTCTTGCATTTTTAACCTTTATCTTTTTTTCTAGAACAATTTTCACCACTTCGTAGGCAATGTACGAACTCATGCTATCATTCATCCGTCGACCTGAGAGAATAATTTCGGGATGATATCCGAGTTCTTGTGCTTTATGGGCTAAGTAATACGGATCAACGCCTATACAATGTCCGCCCACCATTCCGGGTCTAAAATTGATAAAGTTCCATTTTGTCGATGCAGCATCAAGGACTTCATTGGTATCAATAGCCAAGAGATTAAATATTTTAGCTAGTTCGTTCACAAAGGCGATATTGATGTCTCTTTGCGCATTTTCAATGACTTTGGAAGCTTCGGCCACTTTAATGCTTGATACAGGGAACGTCCCCGCTGAAATTATTGATTTGTATAAATTGTCAATTTTTAGCGCTGTTTCTGGTGTTGAACCAGAAGTAATCTTAACAATATTTTCAAGAGTATTTACTTTGTCACCGGGATTTATTCGTTCTGGGGAATACCCTACGAAAAAGTCTTTATTGTAATGAAGAGTACTGTTTTTTTCAATTACAGGAACACAAATTTCTTCTGTAGCACCAGGATAAACAGTAGATTCAAAAATTACAATAGCTCCTTTATCTACTACTTTACCCACAGTTTCACTCGCTTTTACAAGTGGCGTAAAATCAGGGTTATTAAATTTATCAACGGGAGTTGGAACAGTTACGATGTAAATGTCTGCTTTTCGAATATCATCGATTTTACTCGTGAAGAAAATTCCTTGTGATGCATCTAAACTTTGTTTTGCTACGTATTTTAAATCATTTGCTGTAACTTCGTTCGTTTTATCGTTGAACTGACCTAATTCAGCTATTCTTTTTTTATTAATATCAAATCCAATGACATTATATTTTTGAGCAAAAAGAACACCCAAAGGTAGGCCTACGTAACCTAAACCAATAACTACAATTTTCATTTTATCGATGCGATTAAAAGTCTTCTAAATGTTTAGGACTAATTAATTTTAAAAATTACTCTTCGTACTAGTTTTCGGGCTTCAGAAGCATTGACGTCAACAGTTTGATCCATGCCTCCAGAAATTGCGTTTATACGATTTGATTCAACACCCGATTTTTCTAATATATCTTTTACATTGTTGGCACGAGCTAAAGCAAGTCGTTTGTTATATTCTTTGTCGCCTTTTGCGTCTGCATAACCAACAATAGTAATATTTGCAGAGGGGTTTTGTTTCAAATAATTTAAGACAAAATAGATGCCATCATAGGATACAGCATTTGGAGTTGCACTGTCAATATCAAATAATATCGAGATATATCCTTGATCAATTGATCGTTTAAAGAACTCAGCTGATTCTGAATCATTATTTTTTGCGATCGTTTTGGATTGTTCTACACTTCCATATTTAGTTTCTAAATAGCGTTCCAATTCGTCCGGTACACCGTTTTTATTTACATCAATCATTACTCCTCTAGTATCAACGGCTACACCAGCGACTGAATTATTTTCAATATCAAGATAATCAGGAACACCATCTTTATCTGCATCATTCATTTTTATTTCCAAGTCTTCAACACGTTTTTGCAACGCATTATTCTTTGCTTCTAAGTCAACTATTTCTTTGTTATCGGACTTCCATTTTAATTGTTTTCCAAACGAGTAGGAGAAACCAAGTGACACATTAATCATATGTCCATATAAATTCTGATCGGGATTTGAATACACACCATCCCAGGTGTAATGTTGTCTAAAGTTATGAATTGTAACTAAGTCCAAATGAATAAAACCTTGGTTGGTGATGCGATACATAGGCATCAATCCTAAGACAACACCACCATTGAGTTCGCGTCTCCCTGAAATAGGGTTTTTATCGGATGTAACTTCTTGAAATGTTGATAATACAATACCTGAATGAAGCATAAATTTAAAACGTGAATCTTCACTATTAAATTTTAGGAAAGAATTTAAGTCTATCATAGCTTCAATTCCTAAACGAAACTGAGCGATTTCAAAGGGTTTGCTTTTATTTTCCTTTTCTCGAAAGCGATCAAAAGCAAAGGTGCCTCGGATACCGATAGTTCTATTTAAGGTATATGTTGCTCCAATAGTGTAGGAGTTTATGTCAAGGACACCGAATTTCTTCTTATTATTCGTTGAAAAGTAATTTTCAGAATAAGGCGTAATTCCTTTACTCTCGCCGACTGAAAATTCAAATCTCCATCGATAATTATTTAGTTTTGAAATAGTGGAGTCAATTTCTTTTCCATTTATACTGTCTAACATCGCTGCATTTTCTTGAGCGGATGCCCATTGAAAAATTAAGGACAAGAAGAAGAATTTGAAGGTAGTTTTCATGAATTTAAAATGAATTTAGCGACAAATATAATAGTTAAACCTTACGGATATAAATGAAACAAATTACATAATATATAAGAAACGTTTTGTTAACAAAAAAAGCAACTTTTAGAGATTTTTACTTGTTTTATGTTTTGTAAGTAAAACAAAATCAATTAGATATGTTTATTTTAACACTTCAAAAAATGTTAATTTTCAGTTAACTTTTATTTTTTCTTATTGTTCTTATTTTGGGCAATTAAAATTTCAATATGAGAACAATTTTAGCTTTTTTGTTTGCCTCTATTTGTTCAATGGCCGTTGCTCAAAATGGCTCGCTCAAAGGAACCCTAATCGATGCAAAGAACGCAACGACTTTAGTTGGAGTTAATGTAATAATAAAAGGAGCCAATAAAAGCACCATTTCAGATGGTGAAGGAAAATTTGTCATTACTGGAATAGTGCCCGGAGTGTATGAAGTAGAATTTTCAATGATTGGTTATTTGCCCAAGCAAGTAAGTGAAGTAGTTATTACTGCCAATGAGGTGACAAATTTAGATGTTACATTAGAGGAGCAAAAGAATACACTTGAAGAAGTAGTCATTACCAAAACAAGAGCCAAAGCAGAATCCGTAAAATCCCTTTTGACACAACAAAAGAATAATGCTAGTGTGTCGGATGGTATTTCGGCCGAAACGATAAAAAAGACTCCCGATAGAACCACATCAGATGTACTAAAACGAATTAGTGGTGCTAGTGTACAAGATAATAAGTTTGTAGTGATTCGCGGACTAAATGACCGTTATAACGTAGCTTTTTTGAATGGAGCACCTTTACCCAGTTCAGAATCGGATCGAAAAGCGTTTTCGTTTGATATTTTCCCTTCCAATTTGTTGGATAATTTAGTTATTACAAAAACTGCTACCCCCGATTTACCTTCCGATTTTGCGGGAGGGGTTGTACAAATAAATACGAAGTCAGTTCCAGATCGTAATTTTCAGACGCTTTCAATCGGTAGTGGTTTTAATACCATTACTACTTTTCAAGAACAACGAACCTATGAAGGGAGTGGTACAGATTGGTTAGGTTATGACAATGGAGTGAGAGCATTTCCATCTACCTTGCCTAGTACCGAGGTTTTTAATGTACTTACTTTTCAAGAGAAGGCTGAATTAGCCAAGACTTTCGAGTACGATTGGGGTATACAATCGCAAAAATTTGCA
>NZ_JBEILJ010000018.1:0-46594 GCF_040379285.1 Flavobacterium sp.
ATTGGATTCAATACTCAACTATAGCGAACAATCAATACAAACTGAAGAATATGTATTGATCTAAAAACCAGAATAGTGTGTGGAGATTCTCTCTGTTAAATCGGTTTGGGTGAAACCAGTGTAATATGTGTTCTGTGAAGGGCTATATAATATGTAACAATAAGGCATGGCATATACTTCATTTAATAAAAAAAGTGCCGTAAAGGCACTTTTGTGGTCCCACTTGGGCTCGAACCAAGGACCACCTGATTATGAGTCAGGTGCTCTAACCAACTGAGCTATAGGACCTATGAGCTGATTACTAGCTAGAGAATAAACATATTGTCATCCGTCAAGCATTCAGCGATGCAATATTACTATTTATTATAGTTTCTTGCAATACTTTTTTGGAGTTAACATCACCCTACGTCTTGACACAACTCAATCAAAACGCCGTTGGTCGATTTGGGATGAAGAAAAACCACTAATTTATTATCGGCTCCGCGCTTAGGCTGCTCGTTGAGCAATACAAATCCTGCTGCAGTTAACCGTTTCATTTCGGCTTCTATATCGGCCACATCAAAAGCAATGTGATGAATCCCTTCACCTTTTTTTTCGATAAATTTGGCAATAGGACTGTCGGGGCGGGTCGCTTCTAGGAGTTCAATTTTGTTGGGACCGTTCTTGAAAAAAGAAGTTTTTACGCCTTCACTACTCACTTCTTCCTCTTTATAACACGGCACGCCCAGCAAGGCTTCAAAAAGGGGGTTGGATGCTGCGAGCGATTTTACAGCAATTCCGATGTGTTCTATTTTTTGCATTTTTATTTCTTTCCAACAAAGATATTAAAACCCCAAAAGGTAGCCGTATTTTTGTCGTAAAAGTCAGAAAGCAAATTACGATTAATATTGTATTTTTGTCGCATGGAATCAAATAGACAGAAAAAAATAGGAACCGTATTGCAAAAAGACTTGGTCGATATTTTGCAAGGCGAAGTTCGTAAAAATGGTATTGCCAATTTGATTATATCGGTTTCCAAAGTCAATGTAACCACGGACTTGTCTATTGCGAAAGTTTTTCTCAGCATTTTTCCCGCCGAAAAAGGGCCCGAAATTCTGGAAGGAATTCGTTCCAATACCCCTTTGATCAAACACGATTTATCGCAACGGGTGAAGTTGCAGTTGCGCAAAGTGCCCAACTTGCTTTTTTATATCGATGACTCCTTAGAATACATCGAAAAAATTGACCGCGCTCTAGCGGGTGAGGAAAATCCTATTGAAAACCGCGACCTTTTAGCCAAACGCAAAAAATCGTAAGTGGACCTTTCGCTCTACATCGCCCGTCGGTATTTGTTTTCACGCAGTAAAAACACCGCTATCAATATCATTACGGGTATTGCTTCCTTGAGTGTGATCGTGGGCGCGATGGCCTTGTTTGTGGTGCTTTCCGTTTTTAGTGGACTACGCACCTTTAGCCTTTCTTTTTCAAATGATTTGGATCCTGATTTAAAAGTCTTTCCGAAATCGGGCACCCATTTTACCTTCACGCCAGCGCAAGCACAAAAAATAAAAAACATTGAGGGAGTATCCCATTTTAGTCAGGTTGTAGAAAAACGCGTTATGTTTTTATTTGATGGAAAAACGCAATTTTCTTTTCTCAAAGGCGTCGATGCACAGTTTGGCCGCGTCTCAAAAACGCCTGAAAAATTATTCAACGGACAGTGGCTCGAACCCAATAGCTATCAAGTCGTTATAGGGTACGGACTCTCTGAAAAACTGTCGTTGGGACTCATGGATTACCAAAATGCTTTTGAAGTGTATGCTCCCAAACCCGGTCGTGGCGATTTGGGATTAAATCCCGAGGACTCCTTTATCATAGAACGCATTTATCCGGTAGGGATTTATGCCATTAATGAAGAAATGGACAACCGTTATGTGTTTGCCGACTTACGGTTGGCGCAAGCAGTGGTACAATTAAAACCCAATGAAATTACCAACCTCGAGATTCGACTGCATCCTAACGCATCGGAAGAACAAGTAGTTGCTGCTCTCGAAAAATATATTCCAAACACTACGGTCAAAAACCGGGCACAACTCAATGAAACATTGTACAAAATGTTGAACTCGGAGAATGTTGCGGTGTACCTTATATTTACCCTCGTCATCATTATGGCGCTTTTTAGTTTAGCAGGCGCTTTAATCATGATGATTTTGGACAAGAAAAATAATTTAAAAACCTTGTTCAGTTTGGGCGTAACCTTGCCTCAATTACGGAAAATTTTCTTTTTACAAGGAACACTTTTGAGTATTTTCGGGGGAATGGTGGGCCTCATCCTCGGATCGGTATTGGTGGTGATGCAACAGCACTACCAACTCATTATGATTACCGAAACCTTGGCCTATCCCATCGAATTTCATTGGGAAAATTTGGCCTTAGTATGGCTTACTGTTATCGTTTTGGGAATGATTTCGAGTGGTATTGCTAGCAGTCGCGTTTCCGAGAAAATGTTGGATTAAAATACTACGCCAGAAAACGACTCAATAATTTCTTCAAAAACCCCAAGTAGGGCTTCGCGATCATCGGTGGTGACTAAGCGATTTTTGTATTCTTTAAAATTGGGAATGCCTTTGAAATAATTGGTATAATGGCGACGCATTTCTACAATGCCCAAGCGTTCCCCTTTCCATTCCATGGACCAAAGCAAGTGGTTGCGTGCGGCTTCCACCCGATCAACCAGCGTAGGAACCGGCAGGTGTTGCCCGGTTTGAAAAAAATGTTTGATTTCGTTAAAAATCCAAGGATAGCCAATAGCAGCTCGACCGATCATGATGCCGTCCAATCCAAATTTGTTCTTATATTCTAAGGCTTTCTCGGGAGAATCAATATCACCATTACCGAATATCGGAATATGAATACGCGGATTGTTTTTGACCCGTGCGATATGCGTCCAATCGGAATGGCCCTTGTACATTTGGGCGCGTGTGCGTCCGTGAATGGTCAAGGCTTGAATGCCAACATCCTGCAATCGTTCGGCAACCTCATCGATATTGATCGAACTCTCGTCCCAACCTAAACGGGTTTTTACGGTAACGGGTAAATGGGTGCTTTTGACGACGGCTTTGGTTAACCGCACCATCAAATCGACATCCTTTAACACCCCGGCGCCGGCACCTTTGCACACTACTTTCTTTACGGGGCAACCAAAATTGATGTCCAATAAATCAGGCTCCACGGCTTCAACAATTTTGGCACTCATGGCCATTGCCTCTTCGTCACCACCAAAAATTTGAATCCCTATCGGACGCTCGTAATCAAAAATATCCAGTTTCATCCGGCTCTTAATGGCGTCACGAATTAAGCCTTCGGAGGAAATAAACTCCGAATACATCAAATCGGCGCCGTGCATTTTACACAATCGACGAAATGGCGGATCACTCACATCCTCCATAGGCGCGAGTAACAACGGAAAATCAGGGAGTTCGATAGGACCAATTTTGGGCATACAGGTGGTTTTTCTGAGTGCAAAAATAGTACTATTAGGGAATTAATCTTGTGAAAACCAAAGGAAAAGCAATTAATCCTAGTGCTAAACATTTGTTAATCAATCATAAAGATAAAAAAACACACAAAAACAAACGCTTCTATTCCCTAGTGAGGCCCACAAAATTGTAAACTTTAAACTATATTTGCACGTTGTTGCGCTAGGGATTGAAGCAAAGTACCCCGCCGTAGCCGTGAGGCAGGCGCGTACTGCGGAAAGCCCGGTGAGGAGGAACGACGAGAGCGCCCTAACTATTATTCTAAATTTTGAATTAGAAATTTTGAATTAGAAATTTTGAATTTTTAAATTATTGCGCTACAAAAAAAGGACTATTGACGATGAAGAACATTCGGAATTTTTGCATTATTGCCCACATTGACCACGGAAAAAGTACGCTGGCCGATCGCTTATTGGACTCGACGCAAACGGTAACGGCACGCGAGGCGCAGGCGCAGCTTTTGGACAATATGGATTTGGAGCGGGAACGTGGGATTACTATAAAGAGTCACGCGATTCAGATGGAATACACCTATAAAGGAGAAAAATACATTTTAAATTTGATCGACACGCCCGGTCACGTAGACTTTTCGTATGAGGTTTCACGTTCGATTGCTGCTTGTGAAGGCGCGTTGTTGATAGTAGACGCGGCTCAAAGCATTCAGGCGCAGACGATTTCGAACCTGTATTTGGCTTTGGAAAACGACCTTGAAATTATTCCTGTACTCAATAAAGTAGACTTACCCAGTGCCAATCCCGAAGAGGTGAGCGATGACATTGTGGACTTGCTCGGCTGTAAATTGGAGGATATTATTCATGCCTCTGGAAAAACGGGCTTTGGCGTCGATAAAATTTTGGAAGCCATTGTGGAGCGCATTCCAGCTCCCAAAGGCGACAAGGACGAACCCTTACAGGCGTTGATTTTTGACTCGGTATATAATCCGTTTCGCGGTATTGAAGTTATTTTCCGGGTGAAAAATGGGGAAATCCGTAAAGGGCAGAAAATCAAATTCATGTCGACGGGCAACGAATACTTTGCCGATGAAGTGGGCACCTTAAAATTGAACCAAGTCCCCAAAGACGTAATAGGATGCGGGGATGTAGGCTATTTGATTTCGGGAATTAAAGAAGCGAAAGACGTAAAAGTGGGCGACACGATTACCGACGCCAAAACGCCAACTACGCAAATGATTCAAGGATTTGAAGATGTAAAACCGATGGTTTTTGCGGGAATTTATCCAGTGGACACCGAGGATTACGAGGATTTGCGGGCTTCCATGGAAAAATTGCAGTTGAACGATGCCTCACTGGTGTTTGCCCCCGAGAGTTCGGCCGCTTTGGGCTTCGGTTTCCGTTGCGGTTTCTTGGGCATGTTGCACTTAGAAATTATCCAGGAACGTTTGGAACGCGAATTCAACATGACGGTGATCACTACGGTACCCAACGTATCGTATTTGGCCTATACCAAAAAAGAGCCCGAAACGCCGATTATTGTGAACAATCCGTCGGACTTACCCGAGCCGTCAAAATTGGATCGTGTGGAAGAACCGTATATCAAAGCAACGATCATCACGAAGTCGGATTTCGTAGGAAATGTAATGAGTTTATGTATCGAAAAACGCGGGATTATCACCAATCAAACCTATTTAACCACGGAGCGTGTGGAGTTGAACTTCGACATGCCGTTGGCGGAGATTGTGTTTGACTTTTACGACCGCTTGAAAACGGTTTCCAAAGGATATGCGTCGTTTGACTACCACCCGATTGGGATGCGTACGTCGAAGTTGGTGCGATTGGATGTGCTGTTGAATGCCAATTCTGTAGATGCCTTGTCGGCCTTGATTCACGAAGATAACGCGTACCATATTGGGAAGAAAATGTGCGAGAAATTGCGCGAATTGATCCCAAGACAACAATTTGATATTCCGATTCAAGCCGCGATTGGCGCTAAAATTATCGCCCGTGAAACCATCAAAGCCTTGCGTAAAGACGTAACGGCCAAATGTTACGGAGGAGATATTTCGCGTAAACGTAAATTGTTGGAAAAACAGAAAGCCGGTAAAAAACGTATGCGCCAGGTAGGGAATGTCGAAATTCCACAGTCGGCATTTATGGCGGTGTTGAAGTTGAACGACTAACATTCAACTATTCTAAATTCTAAATGATACATTATAAATTAAGTTCGGTTTTCGCCGGACTTTTTTTATGGGCAGCAGCGGCCTGTGCGCAAAAGGTCGTATCCTCCCGCTCTCCGCTTTATCTCTGGCGCTCCTTTACCAAGGAAGCTCCAGAGGATGCCGCTGCGATCGGGGCTGAATACACGAGTCGTTTTCAAAACCCGTTATGCCTGCAATTTCAACTTGGAAATCGAACGGGCTTATCGTACCTTTGCCCCCTAAAATGGTACGAATCATGCTGGAAGACAAATCCCCACAACGAACTCCCTTATCGCAATTTGGCGAATTTGGTTTAATCGCTCACCTCACACAAAATATTGAGGTGGGTCAGTCTTCTACGCACAAAGGAATTGGCGATGATGCCGCAGTTTTACGTTTTGAAAACACCCAAACTGTAGTGACTACCGATTTACTTGTGGAGGGTGTTCATTTTGATTTGTCGTATATGCCGTTGAAACATTTGGGCTATAAAGCGGTGGTCGTCAATTTGTCGGATGTGTGTGCCATGAACGCGACGCCAACGCAAATTACGGTTTCCATCGCCGTTTCCAATCGCTTTCCCTTAGAAGCTTTAGAGGAATTGTACGAAGGAATTCGCTTGGCGGCCAAAACCTACAACGTTGACATTATTGGCGGCGATACCACCTCATCGCAAAAAGGGTTGATTCTTTCGATTACGGCCTTGGGTGTAGCGCAAGAGCACGAGTTGGTGTATCGTAGCGGTGCCCAAGAAAACGACTTGATTGTGGTGACGGGCGACTTGGGCGCAGCTTATCTAGGGTTGCAAGTCCTGGAACGCGAGAAGCAAGTTTTTCAAGTGAATCCCAACAACCAACCCGATTTAGACAACTATACGTATTTGATTGAACGGCAGTTAAAACCCGAAGCGCGTACAGATATCAAGGGCTTGTTGGCGCAGTTGGAGGTGCAACCCACCTCGATGATTGACATTTCGGACGGACTTTCGTCGGAGCTCATTCATTTGTGTAAAAACAGCGGAACGGGATGTAATCTATTTGAAGACAAATTGCCGCTTGACCCTCAATTTATCAGTACGTGTGAAGAATTTAATGTCGACAGCACAACCTTGGCCATCAATGGCGGTGAAGATTACGAGTTGTTGTTTACCATCAACCTCGCTGATTTTGATAAAATCAAAGGGAATCCGAACTTAACGGTCATCGGACACATGACTGCCGCGCAGGAAGGCATGCATTTGGTGACCCGAGCCCAGACCAAAATTGCCATGAAGGCGCGCGGTTGGAACGCCCTCTACGAAGCCTAAAGCCTAGAGTAATATACCGCGTTCTTTAGCGATGGCCACTAAGGTTTCATCGTCACTTCCCGAAATATTGAGTAATTCTTTCATGTTTTCTTTGCGGGTTTTCACCGAACTGGATGAGATGGAAATGTATAACGGAATGTCGTCGTAGTTGATGCCTTTGCTGAGATAATGCAAAATTTGGCGGTCAATGACATCGACATATACTTTCTCTTTTTGTTGGTTGTTTAGGAATTTAATCACCGAATCGCTGTAATACGTTTCCCCTTTCAAAATGGTAGTCAAGGCCAAAATCATATTGTCAAAGGTAAGGTCGTTTTTGATGACTAAACCTAAGGGATTGATCTCATCGATAATGGATTGCACTTTAAGGGATTCCGAATGCATGGTGAGCAACGCCACTTTGCACTGGGGCATTTCGGCATTTAAAAGTTTGGCCAAATCTTCTCCTGTATGGATGTTTTTCTCTTCATATTCGGGCATACTTACATCGAGAAACGCAATATCATAGGGTTCATTGGCTTGCATAATAATGTCATAACCCGAGCGGCAATCGGTCGCTTCAAAAAACTGAAACGTTATCGATTTATCGGGAAATAGATTAATCACATTTTTGTACCCTTGAATAATAAAGGGATGATCGTCTACGATAAGAATATTGACTTTTTGGGACATATTTGCGGAAAATTGGGGTTAGCTTTTAATATTTTTATGTTCGAGGGGCGCGGTAATACTGATGCGGGTTCCTTTTCCAGGTGCCGATTTAATTTCAATAATTCCGTTGCTCTCATGGGTTCGTGTCACAATATTTTTCAGTCCGATGCCTTTACTTTTTTTATCGACTTCAAATCCATCGCCGTCGTCGGTGATGTTGAGCACTAAATTACCTTTTTTATCTTTACGAAATTCAACTTTAATGGTTTTGGCATTGGCGTATTTGTTGATGTTTTGCAAACTCTCTTGCAAAATTCGGTATAGGTTGATTTTGGTGGTGTTGTTTAGTTGGTCCCAATCGATGTTTTCTCTAATTACGGCATTGAGTTTCGCTGGATTAACTTTGGCCTGTTCGTCGAGAAGGTTGTTGACGATGGCGACAAAGTTATTGACGAGTACATATTTTTCTCGGCTCAGCTCATGGGAGATTTCCCGTAGGTCTTGCTCGATATTTTTGAGTTCTTCAAGGCAGTGAATGCGTTGATGAATAGCATCTTCATCATTGCGGTGATTGAGTCCGTCGAGGTTGAGGCGCAAACCGAAGAGGCGTCCGAGCACACCGTCGTGGAGTTCTTTGGCGATTCGGTTTTTCTCGAGCACACGTCCTTCTTCAAGTTTGTTTTGCTGCGAAATAATCAAGCGGTAAATATCTTCGTTGGCGCGTTGTTGTGCTTGCCGCAGCAATAATTCACGACTCTTCGCTCGTTGCGCCCGCATAAAAAACAACAGCCCGCCTACGGCAATAGTTCCTATAAAATAGTTGAGGATATTTCGGTTTTTCTTCTCGAGGGAGTCTTTTTGTTGGAGGATTTCGTCGGTTTCGAGTTCGATTTTAGCAAATCTATCTCTTGAATTTCTTTCTACAGTTTGAAGACTATCGCTCAGTTTTATATACGATTCTGTATATTTAGAGGAATTCAATTTATCAACCAATGATAACTGTTTTAATGAAACTAAAACACCCGCTGAAAAATTCTCCTTTTTAGATTTAAAAAGAGCAATTTTAGCATAATTTATAGCATTTGCAGGTTGACCTACAGTTGAATAATATTCAGACAAGTGAATAACAGTAAAAATAGATGTTGAAATAAAATTTAAACTATCGGATATTTTTTTTGCTTTAAAAAATACATTGGGTAAATCATCATATTTTTTTAACTTTAGTTTAGAGTACCCCAAATTGTCGTACAATAGTGCCAAAAGTTCGGGATCATTTTTTAGGTTATCATCCTTTAATCCTTTTTGAAAATAATCAATACTTTTTTTATACTCCCCCTTATTTTTGTAGGTATTTCCAATATTATTCAAACATACACCAATGTTAGGTTGGTCATTTTTAAAATCATTAGTCTTAACTATTTCAAGTGCTTTTTTATGAAAATCAAGAGCCTTTTCATATTCTCCTAATTCATTTGCAATATTCCCACTTATCGTTAGGATCTGATACAATAGTAATTCTGACTTAGGTAAGTTTTTTAGGAGAAAATAGCTTTTTGACGCATTTAAGGAAGCCCCTGAAAAATCACCAACATTGTATTGTACTACACTTTTATTTAAATATACTTTTGCTAACTCTAGATTATTTTTTAATTTTTTAAAATTTTTTTCAGCTCTAAGATAATATGTATAAGCACTATCATTTTGATTTTGCATCATGAAATAACTTGCCTTAAACTTATAGCAATTTGCTATTAAAAAAGTATCCTTTCTTTTAATTGATTTGGCTAATAATTCTGAATATGTTTTATTAAATTTTACCCAATTCTTATTCAAAAAATCTTCTTTTAATTTTTCTAACTTTAAATTACTTATTGAAGTAGAATCTTTAGCCAATAACCCATTATTAAACAATAAGAAATTATTATTTGCATTAATCAACCCAAAGTTGATTAGAATTAAAACATAACTTAATGTTATATACTTTGACAATTGAATATTCTGTTAAAAATTGTAATTAAATATACAAAAATAAAAAAATCCGCAGTATTGCGGATTTTGATATTTATTTAAATTTGATAATTATTTACACCAATATATTTAGTGTGAAAAATTTATATAGTTCCTTTTGGATTTTTTCCACCACCGCCAGTACCACCAACAGATAGAGTTCCAATAGTTGTATTGTTTTCACCACCTACAGAAAGAGTTCCATCGGTTGGATTTTTTCCACCTCCGCCAGTTCCACGAGTTCCTCCTATTCCTGATGGAGTGCTAAATGAAGTTAATACCATCATCATTGTAAACATTACTGAAATAATTGCTGACTTTTTCATAATTGTATGCTTTAATAGTTTTTGTTAGACTTTTTAGTTTCGTAAAGCCAATACATTTGGGACTTTCACGATGTAAAACTACTAGAGCATTGTGAGGTAATTGATAGCCTCACGCCTATATATAGTGAATGATGGCTGTTTGTGAGTGAATGAAGCTCAAATTTGGGTGAATGCACGTTTTTTAAAAAACAGGTAAAAATAAGGCTATTTTATGCTCTAAAACATTGAATTTCAATTGTTTAAATTATATCGGCAGTGTGATTTGCAAGGTTGTGCCCTCGGCAGGGGTTGAATAAACCTCTATCTTGGCGGCCATCATTTGAGCGCGTTCTTCTAGATTTTTTAAGCCTATGCCCTTTATTGTTTTAACGGCTTCCATGCCCTTCCCGTTGTCGGAAATTCGAAATCGTAAATAATGAGTATCGTGAATAAATTGAATCGATATTCGGGTCGCTTTGGCATGTTTGGTGATGTTGAGTAAGGCCTCTTGTACGATGCGCAAACAATTAATTTTAGTTTCATTGGGCAACTGTTCCCAATCCCATTGGGATACAGTAAACTCTACTTCTTGATCGTATACCTCATGATGGATATCGATCAACTCTTGAATCATAGAAAGTAAAGAAATGGTCGCCGATTGACTTTCGTTGGTAAGGTTATGGGTTAACAAACGTAATTCGTTTTCCACTTGTTGTATATGATCGATACCTTCCATGGCTTCGTGTAGCGTTTGCTTGTCTTGCTTAAAATGCAATTTAAAAAGCTGGTACCGGGTACTGGCCAAGCGGTTGAGCACATTGTCGTGAATTTCCATAGCAATACCCCGCAGCAGATGCTTGCGGGTTTGGGCTTCGATTTCTTGATTTTTGACCAATAACTCTTCAATACGCGCATTGCTTTTTTGATTTTTTTTGTTGATTTCATGACGCAATTGAAACAATCGATTGCGGTAAATTAGGAAAATGATCAGCGACAACAAACTGGCGCCAAGTAGTCCCCACATCAATTGGTTACGTTGGCGCTCGGTTTTGACTTTAGCCAAGGCCAACTGATTGGTCTCCAGCTGTATTTTGTAAAAGTTATTTTGCTGGTATCGTTTTTTCAACAAAAGTTCATCGATTACACGATCGTATTCTGTTATAGCGAAAAGACGTTGAGAAGGATCTGCTCTGCCTAACAACACTAATGAATTCAAATGACCAAATGGCGATGATCCATTTTTACATAATTCGTATGTACGATGAGCTATTTGTTTCGCTTTATCAATTGATTTGATAGATAATAAATAATCGGCGTAGTCAAAATATATAAGTAACTCTAGATTTTTATATCCTTTACATTTTTTTAAATAATATTCATAATCCCAAATTGCATCATAATTATTTATAATATTTATCTTGTTCTGGATATCTACTATCAATTCATAATTTATATCTCCACTTGATTTATCATTTTTTAATTCATTCATTAATTGATGACTTTCTTTATACATTTTGTTAAAACTATAAGCTAACATCAAAGCCTTTTTAAATTGAACTCTATCAAAGTTTTCAAAAGCAATATCATTTATCCCATTATTTAAAGCATCTTGTAATAATTTTATTGAAGAATCGTACTTATAATGTTTATTTAAAATTGATGATTTGATAAGAATTAATCTTCTATATTTTTGAGAATCCTTCAATTGTTTTAAAATTTCTTCTGCCTTATTTAAATAGTGCTCGGCTACTGTATAATCATTTAAAATTGCCAACATTTCGGACATTCTCAAATATGTTTCGCACAAACCTTGTTTATCCTTTATTCTTGTAAAAACTTTTTCAGCCTTGTAATAATTTGAAAATCCTTTATCAGACTCATCAATACTTATAAAATACCTTCCCCTTGCTAAATACAACCTTCCTGTAAGAACCGAATCCCTAGGATACATTTTACAATACTTCTCAAAATCCGCAATGTACTTTTGGTGTTTACTTTTCAAACAAAAAAAACTGTTCCACAATATTTTAAACTTGTACTCTTGGGTAAGTGAATCTCCCGCTGTGCCTATGATTTTTATGGCTTCGTCCAAGTTTTTCCGCACTAAATCAGGCTCCAAGGAACTTCTATTATTAACATTAAAGAGACTATCCACCTTCAGTAAGGTTTGAGGACTTGGTCCTTCCTTTTTTTGTGGGTTACTACAGGTGGTTAAAACGAGTAAAAAACTAATCAAAACAACGTATCGCATAAGTCTATAAAAAAAGCGGATTAATCCGCTCAAGTTAACAAATAAATAAAAATCCCCTACTCGGAAAGGCGTAGAAAAAATAAAGAATCCGGGCGTATACAACAGAATTAACGAAAGTGACAACAGTAAATTCCGAGTGAGGGGATTTATCATAGTATCGGCAGAAACCCAATTTTAAGTGCTTGTACATGGTAAAATTACAAGGCTATTTTTTAACTATTGTTACACTAAAAGTGTACATTTTGTTAAAATTTAACGTGAAGCAATTTTATCACCGTACCACAACGTATTGATTTCATGCGTTATACATTCCAGTTCACAAGCTATGGGTCCGTAGCGCTTCCAAAATCCAAACAGCGTATACGGGAAGACCCATATTGGGTTCCATTCATAAAGCGTAACAAGAACCGTGGGAACGATGCCAGTTTCGGGCGTAAGGAACCACGGAAAGTCAGCAATGGAAAAATCCAAATCGTGACACGCTTGCGCCCAAATCGCTTTTGAATCAAAATGTAACTGTAATGTATCGGTCATGAAAACCAGCCGAACTACTATTTTCCCGGAGTCTAAAGGGGCTTGTGATCGAACGGGAAGTACATTAAATACTATGGCAAAAAATCCAATTAGAACGTATTTTATCATGGCGTAAAGTATTTGATTCCAACAACAACATCATTTTCATTCTCAAATCGTAGACAAAGATACCAAGGCAATTTGCCATCTCAGGTGTGCAAAAAGTGTATAATTTGTTAAAATTTAAATATATCCTCGTTCCCGTGCGATTTGCACTATGGTTTCATCATTCCCTTTTTCAATGGCAAAATACTCCCGAATAAGAGCCTTTCGCTTGTCAATGGCGCTTTTGGAGAGTCCCAATTGATCCATGATATAGCGTGTTTTAAACCCTTGTGCCAGCATGGCAATCATTTGCCGGTTGATGCCGTCCAACACCTTGTAATCGGCATTTAATTGCTGTTTTAAAGCGGCTACCGTTTTGGTGTAGCAGGTACCTCCTTGATATACATTTTCAAAGGCGTCCAACAATTCCATGGAAGAAAAATCACTTTTTATCATAATGGCTTCTGCCCGGGACTCCATGATTACACGGTACAAAATAAGCGCTTCCGAGTGGGACGTTAGAATCATTAATTTGGCCAGCGGTTGATAGGTTCGAACATAGTGAACCAGATCGAAACCATTTTGAATATGATACGTTTCACAAACGGGTAGCGTATAATCCAAAATAACGACATCGTATGCCTTTTCGGAGGCGGATGCTTTCAAAATTTCTACGGCTTGTGTGGCGGTAGTAGCCTCACTGACAACGATTTCTGCCCCTAAGCGATTGTTGGAAAAAATGGTTTTATACCCTTCAATAATTAATTTGTGGTCATCGACAATGAGTACATTTATGGTCATGGCGTTTACTATTTTTAGACTACAAAAAAAAGAAAAATTCCTTAAATCTCCAAATAGTTTCCTGAAGCAATTTGATTGATTATGAGGTCGATATTGTCTTTATAAGACTTAGAAAACGGCAATTTTACCGTCGAATTTTTCAAGTGACACACCGAATTTCCAGTATGAATTCGACCAATATACTTTGTATTGACAATATAACTGTTATGAATACGAATAAAAGGCGGTTGCAATACCCCTTCAAAATGCTTTAAGGTTTTAAATGCGGTAATCATTTCACCCGTATTCAAATGGATGTCGGTCGAATTGTTATCGGCTTGCAAATAACAAATTTCATCGGCATCGATGTAGCGATAATCGCCATACGATTTCACGCAAATCACCAGCGGTTGGGGGGTGTTGACTTCAACTGCCGTAGCTGGATTTACAGCCACAGTAACCGATGGTTCCTCGGTAGTGTCGGCTTCTTCAGGTGTTTCTTCAGGAATGACTTCTGTCGCTTCTAGAGTCTCATTTTCAATTGCTTCATCGCCTTCTGTGGTGGCTTCTTCAAGCGCCATAGGTGGAACTATTTCCGTATTGGAAACGGTAGGAGCCGCTGCATGCGATTGTACAACCGGTGTAGCAACAGGCGTTACTGGCACAGCTGCAGGTTGGCGTAGCGTATACCCCATGGTTTTCTCCAAGCGCAAAAGGGTTTTTCGGAGTTCAGACGTCGTTACCGGATGCGTAAAATAGTCGAAAACCCCGTACTTAAAGGCTTGCAAACAAAGGGTGTCATTTTTGGTGGTAACGATTACTTGGGGTACTTGAACGAGATACCGATACCATTCACTGATTAACGCCAAAGACAATCCATTTTCGGGTTCTTCGGGTTCAATTTCTAAAAAAACGACGTCAGGACGAACGTCTAGCACCAAATCCAAAGCCTCATCAGCCGATCCTGCCGATCCTAAAAAGACCATAAATGGAAATCCTCCCGCAACGGCTGCTGTTTTTTGCATCCGCTGGGGATCATCGTCCAATACTACAAAGGAAATGGTCTTCAAAGCTTTACTTTTTGAGCAAAGCACTAGTGTGTTCCAAAAGGAATTGCGGTTAAGTCTATGACAATCTAAAAACTAAAAGTTTCGCTGTTTGCAGGGGCTCGCAAAGGCTAAAATAAAAGAATGGCTCTACAAAAAACAACCGAAATCGACCATCGGTTACCACAAACCTGAAAAATAGGCAAACGGATAAAAAGGTCGACGAAAGGGGTCTTGTTTGTAAGAAATAACTTCTTTTATCTGCAAAACTTCGTTCAAATACCCTTTACATAAAAGGCTATTTTTACATATATGAATATAGAAATTATAACAGCTACCCCTCAAGCCTTGTAAACAGTATTTTTAAACAACTTTATAAACAAACTAACGGATGAAAATAAGGCGGTTTTTTTTTCGTTTGAACGATTTGCATTACCTTTAGGGCAACGTTTAACGCGAACCGCAATTTTAAATTTATACTTAGCGATATGGGAATCACTAAAACGCAGGGTTTTTCATTTAAAATCAACGATTTAGCCGACATATTAAAGGCAATGGGAAATCCCGCACGATTGAAAATTTTACAGTTTTTGATGCAAGCCCCTGCTTCATCCTGTGGCGAAATCTTAGAAGTACTGCCGTTAGCCCAATCTACGGTCTCCAAACACTTATCGGAATTGAAACGCGTTAAACTGATCAAAGGGAAGTCCAAAGGAAATAACATTTACTACTCCCTGAATGTAAAAACGTGGGACAAGGTGAAAGACTTTTTGCTCACTGACATTATGCTCCCACGGGAGGAAGAGGCATAAAAAAAGTGGCTCATTCATAGAAACGAGCCGCTTTTTTATTTGATTTCTTTATTATTTCGTTCGCATCAACCAATTGCGCATGGATACTTCTTCTAAAATAATTCCCCGAAGCGCGCTAATAGCTACACGATCTTGCACCATAGAATCGCGGTGACGAAGCGTCACAGTTTGATCCTCTAGCGTTTGGTGATCTACGGTAATACAGAAGGGGGTGCCCAAAGCGTCTTGACGACGGTAACGACGACCCACAGCATCTTTTTCATCGTAGGCTACGTTAAAATCCCATTTTAAATCCTCGATAATAGAACGGGCAATCTCAGGCAATCCATTCTTTTTAACCAAAGGCAATACAGCAGCTTTGGTTGGGGCTAACACACTGGGCAAACGCAAAACTGTTCGCGTGCTGCCGTCCTCCAACGTTTCCTCTTGCAAGGCTTTAGAAAATACGGCCAAGAACATACGGTCTAAACCAACCGAGGTTTCCACCACATAAGGAACATAGTTTTTATTTTCTTCGGTGTCAAAATATTGTAATTTTTTACCCGAATACTGCTCGTGTGCTTTCAGGTCAAAATCGGTGCGAGAATGTATTCCTTCCAATTCTTTAAAGCCAAAAGGAAAATTAAATTCGATATCGGCAGCTGCATTGGCGTAATGCGCTAATTTTTCATGATCGTGAAAACGGTAGTTTTCTGCCCCCAATCCTAACGACAAGTGCCATTTAAGTCGGGTTTCTTTCCAGTAATCATACCACTTCATCTCTTCTCCAGGCTTCACAAAGAATTGCATTTCCATTTGCTCAAATTCTCGCATTCGGAAAATAAATTGTCGTGCAACGATTTCATTACGAAACGCTTTTCCGGTTTGCGCAATCCCAAAAGGGACTTTCATGCGCCCTGTTTTCTGTACGTTTAAAAAGTTGACAAAAATTCCTTGTGCCGTTTCGGGTCGTAGATACAAATCCATCGCATTTTCGGCAGAGGCGCCCAATTTGGTGCCAAACATCAAGTTAAATTGACGTACTTCGGTCCAATTTTTTGAACCTGTTTCAGGATCGGCAATTTCCAGTTCCTCAATCAAGGCTTTAACATCTTCCAAATCGCCACTATCCAACGCCTTGGCCATGCGTTCTAGAATGGATTTCTTTTTGGACAAATATTCCACGACACGTCCATTCGTCGTGATAAACTGTTGTTCATCAAAGGATTCGCCAAAACGTTCGCGGGCTTTGTCGATTTCTTTTTGCGCTTTTTGCTGTAATTTTTCGCAATAATCCTCCAGCAAAACATCGGCGCGGTAGCGTTTTTTGGAATCTTTGTTATCAATAAGAGGATCGTTAAAAGCATCAACGTGCCCCGAAGCTTTCCAAGTGGTAGGGTGCATTAAAATGGCCGCGTCAATCCCCACAATATTCTCGTGCATTTGCACCATTGCCTTCCACCAATATTCGCGAATGTTTTTCTTTAATTCAGCACCGTTTTGTGCATAATCGTAGACGGCACTTAATCCGTCATAAATTTCGCTCGACGGAAAGATGAATCCGTACTCTTTTGCATGCGAAACTACATTTTTGAAAATATCTTCTTGTTTTGCCATAGTGGTGCAAAAATATAAAAAACTGCCTTGTAGCGATGAGGATTACCGTGTTTTTTATATCTTTATTTTTTTAATTATAAGCCTATGTTATCGCATTTTATTCGCCTATTTTATCCCGAAACTTGCGCTGCCTGTCAAGCACTCTTACTCCATCAAGAATTTGTGATTTGCACCCGATGCCGGCATGACCTTCCGCAAACCCTGCACCATCTGCAAAAGGACAATGAAGTCGTACGAAAATTCTATGGTCGTATCCCGCTGGTATATGGTGGAGCCTTGTTGTATTTTCACAAAAAAGGGGTTGTGCAGGAACTCATTCACCACCTAAAATACAAAGGACAAGAAACTATAGGGGCAGCCATCGGTCATTGGCATGGCGGGGTTTTACAACGAAATTTTCCATCGCCATATCCCGATTTCATCATTCCAGTTCCATTGCATCCACGGAAACAGCGGCAAAGGGGTTTCAATCAGGTTGATTCCTATGCCGATGCACTGGCAGAACGGTTGGGTATTCCCTGCCTTCGCACCTTACTCGTGCGGCAATTGTATTCCAAAACGCAAACGAAGAAATCGATAGTAGGCCGATCGGAAGTGGTACATGAAATTTTTGGTCTTCGTAATGCAGAAGCCTTTCACCACAACCATTTTCTGTTGGTCGACGATGTCATCACTACAGGGTCAACCTTGGAAGCTTGTGCCCGTGAACTTTTGAAAATTCCAGGCGCAAAAATTAGCATTGTCTGTATGGCGATGAGTCAATAAATTCGTTAAATCTCCTCAAAAAGATTTTCGCTTCCCCAATTATAATTGTTACTTTGCGGTGTAATTACAGGCATTTATGTTTAAAAAAGTAGTATTCACCCTTCTTCTTATCACCCTCATCGGTTGGATGCCTTCTTGTGCTCGTCGTGGGAATGTTACTGGAGGGCCAAAAGATTCGCTCGCACCGCAATTGGTCTCGAGTTTTCCTAAGAATTTTAGCACCCAATTTTCGGGCAATATCATAAAACTGCAATTTGATGAATATGTTAAGCTCAAGGATTTGGAAAAGCAATTGGTCGTTTCGCCTCCGATGAATACAGCTCCTGAGGTGACTCCTCAAAACCCGAGTAAAATCCTTACAGTAAAAATCAAAGACACCTTACAACCCAATACCACGTATAGTTTCAATTTTGGACAAAGCATTCAAGACAATAACGAAGGAAATCCGTACCAGCAATTTCGCTTTGTCTTCTCTACAGGTCCCGCCATTGACACCTTGCATTTGGGGGTAAAAATTAAAGATGCTCTCGAACGGAAAACCGACAATTTTGTGTCGGTTATGCTCTATGAAGTGGATGCCAATTACACCGACTCGATCGTGTTTAAAAAAGCACCCAAATATGTTGCCAATTCACTAGATAGTGCCAAAGTAGTGCGTTTGGAAAACCTAAAATCGGGCACCTACCGATTGGTTGCCATAAAAGACCTCAACAAAAACAATCGTTTTGATCCCCAAACTGAAAAAATTGGTTTCCAACGCGATTTTGTTCGTATTCCCAACGATACTGTTTACCAACTTGAATTGTTCAGCCCTCAGCGGGATTTACGCATTACTTCGACATCGCACATTAAGAAATCACGTGTTTTGGTTGGTTTTCAAGGCGCTATTGCTAAGGCTTCCTTGAAACTTCAAAAAGGAAATGAGGTAATTCCCCATCGCTTGGTGAAATTGGCTGGAAAAGACTCGGCAGAAGTTTGGTTCAACGCTACCAAAGGAGATTCTCTTTCGTTACACCTTCAAAAAGATGCGTATCAAAAAACTTTTGGGTTTAAAGTGAAAGATGCCAAAAAAGACAGCCTTCAAATAGGGATTGGTCCAGGAGGAAATTTACCCTTTAGGGATACCTTGTTCATCAAGCCGTCTAATCCGCTTAAAAAATGGGATTCGAGTTTGATGCGCTTAGTACGAAAAGATTCCTCTGAGGTGAAGTTTACGTTGCAGTATAGTGAATACCGCAATACCTTGGCCGTGCTTTTTGACAAAGAACCTCAAGAAAAATACAAATTTTCGGCTTTACCCGGCGCTCTAACGGATTGGTTTGAACAAAAAAACGACACGCTACAACTGAATACCAATACGGGCGATTATGCTGATTACGGGAATTTGAAACTCAATCTTAAAAATGCCAAGCGTTTTCCGATACTCGTAGAACTGACGGACAGTCAGGGCAAACTTTTAGCTTCGTCATATAGCGATAAATCGTCTTATTTTTCCTTTGATTTGATTCAACCCAACACCTTTACGGTACGTATAATTTATGACGATGACAAGGATGGAAAGTGGACTCCAGGCAACTTTATGGAGTTAAAACAAAGCGAAGAAGTCTATTATTATCCCGAGCCCATTGAAGTTCGAATGAATTGGGATGCTGAACAGACCATTGATTTAGGGCCTTGACGCTATACAGTAAAGGGGTCGCGATCGTTTAAGAACGGAAATCGTAATCGAGAATCTACTAATTTTTCTTTATCCAATACTACCGTGTATAGCCCTTCTGTGGGTTGAGGCGACAAAAGATAGTTTCCAAAGCAATCGATGGCTTGCGAATGTCCGGGGTATTCCAACCCGTTGCCGTCGATTCCAACGCGGTTGACGCCAAGGGTATAACACATATTTTCGACTGCACGGGCCCGCAAAAGCACATCCCAAGCTTGAATTCGAGGCGCTGGCCAATTTGCCACATATAGCGATATATCATAATCCTCTGTATTGCGTGAGAACACTGGGAATCGAAGGTCGTAGCAAATGAAAGGACAAATTTTCCATCCTTTATAATCAATACACAAACGGTGTTTTCCCGCTTCATACACCTGATCTTCTCCCGCTAAGGCAAAGCGGTGTTTTTTGTCATAATTCAAAACATTCCCCGCTGGAGTAACAAAAAGTAATCGGTTATAATACAAACCGTTCTCTTCGATAGCTACACTGCCTACAAGAGCTGCTTGTAAGTGTTGCGCCCAACGCTGCATCCATTTGATGGTAGGACCTTCCATCGTTTCGGCGCAGTGGTGTGGATGCATCGTAAAGCCTGTCGTAAACATTTCGGGCAAAACTACTAAATCGGTATGTGGCGAAATAGCGCTTAATTTTTTATCCAATAAAGCTCGATTATTACTGGGATTTTCCCATTCCAAAGCGGTTTGAACTAAGGCTACTTGCATCGTTAGTTGATTTCAATTTCATCTACAAAAATAAAAGCATCTCCGCCTGCACCGATATGCCACTCGGGTAATTTGCCGTAATTGATGGCTTTTACTTTGAGGTAACGGACTTGAATGGGTTTGGGCAACTGCAATGCAAAATCATGGATCGAATTTTCATAATCTTGCGGATCGACCGTGTGGGTAAGTGTTCCCAGCAAAGTGAAGTTAACCCCATCTAGTGAACTGTAATAGGCTACTTGTGTAGGCATAACAATCCAAGAACGGGTATCTTGTAAACAGAAGGTTTTGCACGTGCTAATGCTTTTGGTTTCCTTCAAATCAACTACGGCTTCAAAATCTTGGGCTTGATATCCTTGCCAATCGCCTTTTCGCCAATTGGTAGTACCGTAAATCCCATCGAGTAAGCCATCGGGGCCGCCAGCATGGTATTGTGGATTGTAGGTAGAAGTTAACGCTATTGAATAATTGTTGGGTTTTTTGAAAAACGAAGCAAAAATCGTTTGGCTCGTTTGTGTTCCCTCCATGACATAAGCACTCACGGTTGACGTTGAATCAATAGTAAATGGAGCTACATAAGAAACGAAGGTTCGCTTTACTCTTGAATAATCGGCTCCTTTTACGGTAACCAAATAGAAAATCTTATGCGAGGGATGCTGAGCGGTGATGGCAACCTGCATTTGGTCTTTAAAAGCTTTATGTGCCGCTTCAATCACAGGAACGGGGACAATTTTGGGTGCGGTTAATAAATTTGCTTGCGTGTTTATTGGAACCGTGGCAATTCCCAAACGGCTTTTTGGTGTTTCAGGGGTTAGGGTAACACGAGATCCGTCTTCCATTTGAATCGTCGCCGAAGAAAACAAGGGTTGGGTTTGCGTCCACTCGGGAATTCCGGGAGTAACCGCATACATCCCTAAAGCGCTCAACACATACCACGCACTCATTTGACCACAATCTTCGTTGCCAATCAAACCGTCGGGACTGTTTTTGTAGAAGGTGTTCAGGATATAGTGGACTTTCTCTTTAGTTTTTTCGGGTTTTCCAATGAAATTATAGAGGTATACCATGTGATGACTGGGTTCATTTCCGTGCGCATACTGGCCGATGAGTCCGGTTACATCCACTTGTTCGCGTCCTGTGGTTTTGCTTTCACTGTTGAACATTTCGTCTAATTTGGCTTCAAACTTTGAATTGCCACCATAGGCCTCGATCATGCCGGTGATGTCTTGGGGGACAAAAAAGGAATATTGCCAACTATTGCCTTCGGTAAAATTATTGTTGATTTCGCGCGGATCAAACGGTTTATCCCATCCCCCATTTTTCTTGGGACGCATAAACCCTGTATTTGGATCAAAAACATTTTTCCATGCTTGGGCGCGTTTCATAAAATACTGGTAATCGTCAGATTTGCCTAAAATTTTGGCCATTTGGGCTATACACCAATCGTCATATGCGTATTCTAAGGTTTTGGATACACTTTCGTGCTCGTCGTCCATGGCAATAAATCCTTGTTTTTTGTATGCTTCCAGTCCCAAATGATCGAGCATTGCCGAATGTTTGGAGGCTTCAAAAGCTTTTTGATAATCAAATCCTTGAATTCCTTTGGCCATCGCATCAGCGATAACGGAGACCGCGTGGTAACCAATCATACAATCGGTTTCGTTGGACGCCAATTCCCAAACAGGCAAGCGGCCTCCCTGTTCGTATTGTTTGATAAACGTGTTAATGTAATCGGCTGTACGTTTTTTATCGATTAAGGTATACAAGGGATGGGCGGCACGAAAGGTATCCCACAAGGAAAAAACCGAGTAATAGGTAAACCCCTCTGCTTTGTGAATGCGATTGTCGCGTCCACGGTAGGAGCCATCCATGTCTTGAGCGATGTTGGGCTGCTTCATCGTGTGGTAAAGCGCCGTATAAAAGACTGTTTTTTGGTCGCTATTGGCGGTTGAAATTTGAATTTTTGACAGTTCCGCTTCCCACGCTTTTTCGGCATTTTTTTGCACCTGATTAAAGTCCCAACCCGTAATCTCACTGCTGTTTAAACGAGCCCCTTCGTAGGATGTAGGTGAAAGGGTAACTTTAACCTTAATTTTATCTCCGGCGTTGACACTTTTCTGAAGTGCGATTTTCAAATCTGTCCCGGTGTAAAAATCATTTTGTTGCGAACGATTGGCTTCCACACGAGCTATACTCATGGGGGTGTCTAATTCAATGCGGGCAAATACCCATTGATCTTTGGCCCAAGCTTCGCTGCGACGGAGCACTTCGAGCATACGGTTATTGACTACACGTATTTCGCCATATAGCAATTTATCTCTATGGTTTAAATCCAGGATTAAATTGGCCAACCCTGCTTGTGTATAGGTATATTCATGAAAACCCACTCGCGTTGACGCAGTGAATCGCGCTTGAATTTGATACTTTTCGAGGCGAACTTCATAATAGCCGGCGCTGGCTTTTTCGGTGGTATGAGAAAAAGGAGAACCATAAACTTTCGGATCGAAAGAAACATCGCCCATTGTAGGCATTAGCATGATATCGCCATAATCTGAGCACCCTGTTCCGTTTAAATGCGTATGAGAAAATCCGAATATCACGGAATCCGAATAGTGGTAGCCTGAACATCCGTCCCAACTGCCATCAATACGCGTATCGGGGGAGAGTTGAACCATTCCATAAGGTAAAGTGGCTCCTGGAAACGTGTGGCCATGACCGTCGGTTCCGATCATTGGATTGACAAAGGAAGTGTTGTTTTGAGCTGTGAGTAGTAGCGCCCATCCCGAAAGTACGAGCGTAAAAAGGGATTTCATTCGTGTCGTTTATTTGTTGTATTCAAATATACGTTTTTTTTGCAGGGATTGCGAGAGGGACCTACCTATCGGCAGGCAAGTAGTAGCCAAGTGCCGTGCACGGCGGATAGCCCGGCCCCGAAATTTAAAATTCCTTTTTTTAGCAAAAAACTTGACGGGGCTCGCCCCAATAAAAAAAGCACCTCCGAAGAAGTGCTTTTTTATGAATTAACCTTTTTGAGGAATTATTTAAGACTTGATTTCAAATATTCGCGGTTCATGCGTGCAATGTTTTCTAAGGAAATTCCTTTTGGACATTCGATTTCACACGCCCCTGTATTGGTGCAGTTTCCGAATCCTTCTTCGTCCATTTGGCGTACCATGTTCATTACACGCTGTGTAGCTTCAACTTTTCCTTGCGGTAACAAAGCATATTGCGATACTTTGGCGCCTACAAACAACATCGCTGAACCGTTTTTACAGGTGGCCACACAGGCACCACATCCGATACAGGCAGCTGCTTCAAATGCTTTATCGGCATTTTCTTTAGGCACTGGAATTGTGTTGGCATCGATCGTACGCCCTGAGGTATTTACTGAAACGAAACCTCCTGCTTGTTGAATACGGTCGAAGGCACTGCGATCTACCACCAAGTCTTTGATGATTGGGAACGCGCGGCTTCTCCATGGCTCCACATAAATAGTATCGCCATCTTTAAACATACGCATGTGCAACTGACAGGTGGTGATACCTGTATCTGGCCCGTGCGCACGTCCGTTGATAAACAAAGAGCAGGAACCGCAAATTCCCTCACGACAATCGTGATCGAACGCTACAGGCTCTTGTTTTTGGGATACCAATTGTTCATTCAACTGGTCTAACATTTCGAGGAAGGAGCTGTCGGTAGAGACGTTATCCAACTTATAATCGACCAATTGTCCTTTGACGTTTCCATTTTTTTGACGCCAAATTTTCAAGTTTATATTGATGTTCTTTTTAGAAGCCATGTTTCAATTATTTATAGTTTCTCGCTGCAATTTTAATATACTCGTATTTCAGCTCTTCCTTGTGAAGTTCTTCTTTACTAATGTCGGGTCCTTTGTATTCCCAAGCGCTCACAAAAGCATAGTTTTCGTCATCGCGAAGCGTCTCCCCTTCGGCGTCTTGGTATTCTTCACGGAAGTGACCTCCGCAAGATTCGTTTCGCTCTAAGGCGTCCATCGCCATCAACTGACCCAATTCAAGGAAGTCGGCCACGCGAAGTGCTTTTTCCAATTCTTGGTTCAACTCATCGGCGCTTCCTGGAACGAAGACGTCTTTATAGAATTCTGCACGTAACGCATCTATTTCGCTGATTGCTTCTTTTAATCCTTGTTCATTACGTCCCATTCCGACTTTATTCCACATAATCAATCCTAAGCGTTTATGGAAATAGTCGACAGTCTTAGTACCGTTATTCGACAAGAAACTGTTGATTTGGTCTTTAACGCGTTGTTCTGCTTCGTCAAACTCGGGCAAGCTTGTTGAAATTTTACCGGTACGAATATCATCGGCCAAGTAGTTAGAAACCGTGTAGGGCAATACGAAGTACCCATCGGCCAATCCTTGCATCAAGGCGGACGCTCCAAGTCGGTTGGCTCCGTGATCGGAGAAGTTGGCTTCCCCTGCCACGAAACAACCTGGTATAGTCGATTGTAAGTTGTAATCTACCCAAACACCTCCCATGGTATAGTGTACCGCTGGGTAAATTTTCATTGGGGTTTCATACGGATTCTCGTCGGTAATTTTTTGGTACATGGTAAACAAGTTACCGTATTTTTCTTCCAACCATTTTTTACCTAAACGGGTAATTTCTTCGGGGGAAGGATTATGATTTCCAGAGGCGTAGGCCGCTTGCTTCCCTTTGTTTTGAATTTCTGTTGAGAAATCCAAATACACCCCTTCATTCGTGTCATTAGCTTCAATACCATATCCCGCATCACAACGCTCTTTGGCAGCGCGAGAAGCTACGTCACGTGGCACTAAGTTTCCAAACGCCGGGTATCTTCTTTCCAAGAAATAATCTCTATCTTCTTCCGCAATTTGCGTGGGTTTCAATTGCCCAGCGCGAATGGCTTCTGCATCTTCTTTTTTCTTAGGTACCCAAATACGACCTGAGTTACGGAGAGACTCCGACATCAATGTCAACTTGGATTGATTGGTTCCATGAACAGGAATACACGTTGGGTGAATTTGCACGAAACAAGGATTGGAAAATAAGGCGCCTTGTTTGTGTACTTTCCACGCTGCAGTTACGTTACTTCCCATAGCATTGGTCGACAAGAAATATACATTTCCATATCCTCCAGAAGCAATAATGACCGCGTGTGCTGAGTGACGTTCGATTTCACCTGTAACCAAGTTACGCGCAATAATACCGCGGGCTTTCCCGTCAACTTTTACTAAATCCAACATTTCGTGGCGGTTGAACATCTGCACACGACCTAATCCGATTTGACGTGACAAAGCAGAATAGGCTCCTAACAACAATTGTTGCCCTGTTTGACCCGCTGCATAGAATGTACGCTGTACTTGCGTTCCACCAAAAGAACGGTTGTCCAACATTCCACCATATTCACGAGCAAAAGGAACCCCTTGTGCTACACATTGGTCGATGATATTACCCGACACTTCAGCCAAACGGTGTACGTTGGCCTCGCGGGCACGGTAGTCGCCTCCCTTGATGGTATCATAAAACAAACGGTACACAGAGTCTCCGTCATTTTGGTAGTTTTTGGCAGCATTGATTCCCCCTTGTGCGGCAATGGAGTGCGCACGACGCGGTGAATCTTGGAAACAGAATGCCTTTACATTGTACCCCATTTCTCCTAAGGAAGCGGCTGCAGAGGCACCCGCCAATCCAGTACCTACCACAATAATGTCGATTTTGGGACGGTTATTGGGCGCTACTAGCTTTAAGTTATTTTTGTGATTGGTCCATTTTTCTGAAATGTGACCTTCCGGTATTTTTGAATCTAACTTCATATCGTGATGTTGATTATTTTAAGAAAAAATGAATGTAAACAGGAATCGCAGCAAACAAGGCAGGAACCAAAATAGCGAAAGCAGTTCCGAATGTTTTGATGATTGGCGTTAACTTACGACTGGTTACGCCCATCGATTGGAACGCACTTTGAAACCCGTGCAATAAGTGAAATGCCAAAACCAACATGGCCAAAACGTATAATCCTGTGGCGGCCATT
The DNA here is from genome assembly GCF_040379285.1 of Flavobacterium sp. Classification (GTDB taxonomy): domain Bacteria; phylum Bacteroidota; class Bacteroidia; order Flavobacteriales; family Flavobacteriaceae; genus Flavobacterium. Next base: position 26,287 of record NZ_JBEILJ010000018.1, read on the forward strand.
CCCCATTTTTTATCTTTAAACAAGTCGATGGTAATTTTGTACAAGTCTTTTTGTCCAATAAAAATGACTTCACCATCTTTTTTGTTGTAAACGGTAGTCAAATCGCGAACGGCTAAGTCGTATTGACCCATGGATTGCCTTTTGATATCCTCGATTACTTTAGGGCCAAATTGTCCATTTTCATCCACTTGAAAATACGGATTTGGAGACTCTTTCGTTCCCACAGCCACTCGCTGTTTAACCCCCATACCCGTGTTCATTTCCTTGACTACAATAGGCATGTTTTCATCAAAATGCATGCGAGCCCAGAAATTAGCCATGTGGGTTACAATAAAAACTAAGATTAATGTCCCCAACACCGCCATGTTGCGGGACGCCAAGCTACTACTAGCCGACGCATTCACTTTGGCATAGCCTACGGGACGAGCCGCTTTATTCTGAACCGTCAATAAAATACCATCTACCGCATGGAAAATGATGGAAATGTAAGTAAGGTAAGAAAGAATTTTTACCGCTGGATTGGTCGTCATAAACAACGCATAATCGTTGAAATGCTTGGCATCACTGAAAATCAACTGGAGATTCCCCAGCAAGTGACCGACCAAAAACAAGCATAAAAATAAACCCGTTAGCGCCATCCAATATTTTTTTGCAATGGAGGACTTCAGAAGTGCAGATTTTGCCATAATTTTTATTTGATTGTAATAGTTTTTTAAAAAATCAAACAAAAATAAGGGTTCTTGCAGTTAACTACAACCTTTTCACACTAATTTATAATGAATTTAAAAAGCGTTTAGGGGACTGCAAAAATGTAGGTAAATCGACAACAAAAAAAGGAATACAAAAAAAATAAACGCTTATTTTTCAAAGGTTGGAAGCAAACCCCGCAACCCCATGTCAACTACCGTTTCGCTTGCCGCAGGTTCGAACTTACCATCAGACACCACTTCAATCCATTCAAAACTGTTGTTGTTGGACAATGAAAGCGTGAGTTCAATATCGTGGGTTTCGTTGCCTGTGATTTGTAATGCTACGGGAAATTTCCCTGTGACCACACATGAGCCCGCAGGAATTGGGGATGTGGCCGCTAAAGGATTGGGTACCGTGGTTGCCCCGGCAGGAGCTTGGCCAGAAGATGAATATGGGAAATCATTTAACGCAAACGCCCAATACCCTTGCGTCCGATTGCCATCGACAGCGAAAAAATTATTCCCTATGGCATGGCTTGTAATGTAGGTGTTATACCCCACAAAACTTGCCAAGGTCCCCGCATAATCAGCACCAGCATGCCGAACAGAAATCCCGTAATTTTGATACGATAACGAAACGCGGACCCACTCGTACGTCCCTTGTGCCAGTGTGCGTAAGGGTATTTTTAGAAAAACCGCTCCTTCGGCAACGATCTTTGATTGATTAAAGTCAATAGCTGTAGCACCGCCAGCATTGGTTTCAGGCGCATGATAAACCACCAAGCCTTGGCCCAATTGTGTATTGGCATTTTGGGCTAACTCCAAATAATGAGCTCCAATGGTGTTGAATGAAGGCGATTGTGCTGCATGTCCCGAAGGTACCGCCGCCGGTTGCCCCAAATTGTTTAAGCGCACTTGATTGGGGTCAAATTGAAACCGAACTACCAAATACGGCTCCGTAACCGTTTCTTCCTGATCACAAGAGTAAAAGGGCACAAAAACCAATAAAACAATTCCAAAAGCGATCCATTTTTTCATACGTATAGCATTTACCTTATAGACGAAACTAATACGTCTTTGTTACATCCTCATCGATAACGAGAATATAGTCGGCTTTATTGTAATGCTCCGCTTCGAGTTTTCCGACATCCTTTTGCTCTACCGCAGCGATGGTCATAATTTTTACCCCCGGTTGATAGGTTTTTAAATACCAATTAATGCCGTCATAATTATCAGAATGGTACGTACCGTTGAAGTGTAAAAAAACCGTTCCTGGTTGCAGGTTCTGTGCAATAAAATACCCCATAGTCGCATCTTTGGTGGCTTGGGCTTTGGGCATGTTCGGACTGGTATGCTCCCCCATCATTTTCATCATATTGACATACCCAGGTAAACTCGCGTCATAGGGCATGGGCAGCGGCGCCATCCAGGATTTCTCGTGAGGTGTTAAGGTTTCTAAGACTTCAAATCCTTTTTTGGCTACCATCGAAGCATACCGACGGGGAATGTTGGTCGCCACAAACGTTATTTTCTTTTCTTTGGCAAAATCCAACAACGGCTTGTAATCGGTTTTGTAATTGGACCACAACCGCGCCGTACTGTCCAATTGTTTTTGCGTAATGCTATCGGCCAAATACCGATTCACCGCGAGTTGATTGTCGGCTTCAAACATTTCGGCGCCCATCACCAAAGGCTTTACTTCGGCCAAATCCTTGGTCAATTCCAATTGCAACCAATGACAAATCGCATTGTTATGGTATTCGCCAAACAACACCACTTCGGTTGCCGCGGCAGCTTTTAGCATTTTCCTATACGTTACCTTCTTCCCTTTTTTATCATACAATTGATACGCGGGCTTGTCTTGTGCCTGCAACGAAACACCAATAAGCAAGATTAGAATAAAAACAACCTTTTTCATAGATTTATTTTTTTCTAAAAGTACACTTTTCGCTTCATTTCCAAAAATTGCCTAATATTGAAATCTAATTTCGAAAAAATCTAAAATAACGCCATTTGTCTAAGAATCGCTTTAGACTTATCCGTAATTTTGGTAAATCATTTTCAAATTTTCAAATTAAAAAATCTTCAAATAAAAGATTATGAAATACCATGCTATCGACCGCGAACTGTTTATCGCCAACCGCGCCAAGTTTACGGCACAAATGAAACCCAATAGCGTTGCCATTTTTAACTCCAACGATATTTATCCTGTATCGGCCGACAGCACATTGCCTTTTGCCCAACACCGCGATATCTTTTATTTATCGGGTGCCGATCAAGAGGAAAGTATCTTGTTGTTATTCCCCGATGCTCCCTATGCGCATTTACGGGAAATCTTGTTTTTACGCGAAACCAACGAACATATCGCCATTTGGGAAGGTGAAAAACTAACCAAAGAACGTGCCTTTGAAGTTTCAGGTATCCGTAACATTGTTTGGTTGCAAGATTTCCAAAAAATGCTCAAAGAGGTAATGACCTACGCCGACACGATGTACATCAACACCAACGAACATTACCGTTCGGCCGTTGAAACGCAAACCCGCGAAGATCGTTTTATCAAATGGTGGAAAGAAACCTATCCCGCGCACAAAGTCGAGAAATCCAACCCGATTTTACAGCGCCTGCGTTCGGTAAAAGAAAACCAAGAATTGGCCTTAATGCAAACGGCTTGCGACATTACCGAAAAAGGGTTCCGTCGCATCTTAAACTTCGTGAAACCCGGCGTGATGGAATACGAAATCGAAGCCGAATTTGCCCACGAATTCTTGCGCAACCGTTCCAAAGGTTTTGCCTATACCCCAATTATCGCGAGTGGTGCCAATGCCAACGTGTTACATTACATTGAAAACAACCAAGAATGTAAGGCCGGCGATCTATTGCTTTTGGATGTGGGTGCCGAATACGCCAATTATTCCAGCGATTTGAGTCGCACAATTCCCGTTTCGGGTCGTTTCACCGATCGCCAACGCGCGGTGTACAATGCGGTTTTGAAGGTGAAAAACGAAGCGACCCAACTGTTGGTTCCCGGCACGCTTTGGAAAGAATACCATGTGGAAGTGGGTAAAATCATGACCTCCGAATTGCTCGGCTTGGGCTTGTTGGACAAAGCCGATGTGCAAAACGAAGATCCCGCATGGCCTGCCTACAAAAAATATTTTATGCACGGCACCTCGCACCATTTGGGCTTAGATACCCACGATTATGGTTTATTGCACGAGGCGATGCAACCGAATATGGTGTTTACCGTCGAACCCGGCATTTACATCCCAGCCGAAGGCTTCGGGATTCGTTTAGAAGACGACGTGGTGATTCAGGCGAGCGGCGCACCGTTCAACCTCATGCGCAACATCCCGATTGAAGCGGCAGAGATTGAATCACTTATGAACGGAAAATAGTTTGCAGTCGCAGTCGCAGTGAACAGTTTGTTTGCCGTGAAAAGTTCATCATTGCTATAATGACAAGAGACGGCCTTATGGGCCGTTTTTTTATGCAGCAACAACGCCCTGCATCTATTCCGCAAGCACCCGCTTTCCGCGCTATCTGCCGCAGGAAGTGTTGTTTTCAAATCAACAAAGGAGAACGGCAGGATAGCTTGCTGCAATCGGGGCTGGAGAGAGGGGTTGTTTTGAATTATAAATTATGAGTTATGAATTATCAATTATGAATTAGGAGTTAACTGCTAATAAGACGGTTTAATTTTTTAATTGAATGTTTAGTTCTCTTATTTTTGCAATCGGTTATGGCACAAATCCAGTATAAAAATATCACGATTGACTACACCGCAACGGGCAAAGGTACTGCGGTGGTGTTGTTGCATGGTTTTTTGGAAAACCAAACCATGTGGCAGTATTTGGCTCCCGTTTTGGCGACCAAATACCGCGTGATTACGATAGATTTATTGGGTCATGGCAACACCGATTGTTTGGGCTATGTGCACACCATGGAAGACCAAGCCGATATGGTGCATCATGTGTTGCACGAACTCAAAATCCGAAAATTGGTCTTGATTGGGCATTCCATGGGCGGCTATGTGGCGTTGGCATTTGCTGAACTCTATCCCGATAATGTAAAAGGTTTGGTTCTACTCAATTCAACTTCCCGCGCCGACAGTGACGAACGCAAATTGAACCGCGATCGCGCCATTGCAGCGGTGAAGCAAAACTACACGGCTTTTGTGCGCATGTCGATTGCCAACTTATTCAGCGAAGACAACCGCGAAAAATTAGCCGAAACCATCGAAAACGTAAAACTCGAAGCGTTAAAAACCCCTTTACAAGGCATTGTCGCCGCTTTGGAAGGCATGAAAATCCGGAACGACCGCGAAGTGCTTTTGCATTTTGGCCCGTATCCTATTGCATTAATTTTGGGTAAAAAAGACGGCGTACTTCCATATGACGACAATGTCACCCAAGTCGAAAATACGCGCGTGCAACTTACCACCTTCCACGACGGGCACATGAGTCATTTGGAAAACCAAAAAGCCTTGGAGAAAACAATTGTAAGCTTTTTGAAGGGGATTTAAACTATTTTCTCCTTAAACGGAATTTCAGGATTAAAAATCTCCGCCAATAACGTTGCTAATTCCTCCAAATAGGCCGCAAGGATTTCAGGAGTGACTTCGGTTTGTACTTCTTTATCCGCTTTGAACTTAAACGGTAAAAATCCGCTTTTTAAATTTTTAAACGATATGATTCCTACCTCCATAGGTAAGCATTTCGCTTCTTTTTCATAGAGAAAAGCATAGGCTAAAACCTGTATAATTTTGTCGTTTTTGATGTCTTCGGTCAATCCCTTCCAGGAAGAAAGTGTTACGGATTTACCCTCTACTTTTCCGGTTTTGTAATCGATAATGCGCACACGGCCGTCCCGTAGTTCGATGCGGTCAACATTCCCACCAATTTTAATGGGAAAAGGCAACTTTGGATGCACAAATTCACGTTCAAACCCTTTTTCCAAAGCCAGAATTTGCACCACTTCGCCTTTTTTTAGCGTTTCGAGTTCGAGCTTCAAAAAATTAAATACGTTGCGCTTCGCCACTTCAAAAGCCAGTAAATTCCGCCCTTTTTGGATTTCACCTTCCTTGTAAACGTCTTTAAATTTTTCTACAACTTTTGCTTCGATTTTCGAAAAACAAGCTTCGATATCATGAACCGTTAAAATTCGACCGATAAAAGGGGTATATAAATCTTCTAAAACAGCATGTATAATCGTACCCAACGTATTCACCGCAATATTTTCTTCGACCTCCTCGGCCTCTGAAATGCGCAATAACCGCTGGAAATAAAACCGTATCGGATTCCGCACATAATTGGTTAAGGAAGAAGGGGAGAAGTATTTTTCAGTGGCTATTGCTTTCAATTGGTGCATCACCGCTTCATCTTTGGGAACCACCATGGGTTCGTAAGCAATTTGAGGCACTTCAGGATGGTATTGTTCAAATATCAATTGGTGTTGGGGTTGCTTTTCTACTTCCAATTGCGTGATAAAACGGCTGCGTTCTCCCGCGTCGAGTCCTTCTGAATCGGAATTATACAGCAAATACACATTTTTGGCACGCTGCAACAAGTGGTAGAAATGATAGGTATAAATGGCGTCTTTTTCTTTGTAGGTAGGCAAGCCGTACTCGCGCTTCACATCATACGGGATAAAGGAGTTATTGGACTTCCCTGAAGGAAATTTCCCTTCATTAACCGACGTGATAATCACGGTTTCAAAATCGAGCACACGACTTTCCAGTACCCCCATAATTTGGAGTCCTTCGAGCGGCTCACCTTCAAAAGAAACTTCGGCCAAATCGACAATCTGTTTGTACAAAGCAAAAGCCGTTTCGGGTTGGTTATCCACAGGATGCTGCTCAAAATACGAGATGAGTTTGTTGACAATTTTGTACAATGAATACAAAAAAGCATTGGCAATTTTCTCGTCGTTTGACGTGTAATTCAATTGTGCTTTGATTTCCAGGAGCAACGTTGCTAGGGTTTGAAGCGCTTCCGAAGCATGAGCCTCCCATTTTTGAAAAAGGAGTTGAAAAAGAGCTGTTGGCGGTTTCTCCAATAAGGTAAACAATCGATTCTGAGGAATAAACGTGACGTTATTTTGTCGTACATATTTCAATAAAACGTCGGCTTGAATATAGGGTTCAACCAGCGGATGCGTAATGACATCCAAAACATCCCGAAAATAAAATACATACTGTTGGGGATTGCGTTGTTGTGCATTGAGGTGCATTTTAAACCATTTGTGCGCTAATACTTGAGCGGGATTGTTTTTGCTCGAATACCCCATGGTAATATTCAGGGCAGGAATTGAAGCGGGGAGGTTGTACAAAACAGGCACTAATAAACTCTCTTCTCCTAAGACTACGGCACAATCTTGAAGGGCGGTATCGGGATGGTCTTCAAGATGTTTTTCTAGTATACTTCCCACCAATTTAGCCTGCCCGATAGATTTGGAGGTTCCGATTACCGTGATTTTTTTAGCCTCTTGAAACTGTGAATACACTTGCTGAAACGGCTTTGTTTTGTAGTGGGGCCATTCTTTCAAGTACCGTCGTAAAAAAAGTCCCGCATCATGCAATGGATCCTCCAAAAATGAGCGATCGGCATCCCAATACACAGTAGCACGATCGGCGGCCATTAATTGTTGTACGATAGTTTCCTCGGCTTTGGTCAGGGCATTAAACCCAACAAAGCAGTACTTACGAGCCGAGGAATGTTGAATAAAATGAGGGAGATTAGCGACGGATTCACGATACATAAGCCCTTGATACCCTCGCTTCTTATCTCGTAAATGTTGGTAAAACTCGTGGTAATACAACGGCAGTTTCCGCCAAAAAGCCAAATGACGTTCAATCAATGCAGTGTGTTTCTCGACACTTACTGACCAGTGTTCAATTTCTTTGATGTTTTCGAGGTAGGTCAGAATCGTATTGGGGTTCAACAAATAGCGGTCTATTTCATTAAAATCCTGTAATAATGTTTTAGCCCAGGGAGCAAAAGATTCAAAAGGTTCGGGTTGCTCGGGCGTTAACCGACCATATACCGCGTAAAATTCAAATAATAATTCGATCGAATCCAAAGCGGTAATTCCTGAAACTTCTTGCACAAACGACTCAATACTGATGATTTCAGGGGCCACCAAGGGAACCTTGGTTTGGGCTTTCAATGCATTTATCAAAAAAATGCGGGCACGTTTATTGGGAAGAATAACCGTTAGGTTTTCCATTTGATGGCTATGCTCCTCTAAAAGTGTGGCGGCGATATCGAAGAGAAAGGAGTTCTTTTGCATGCTATAAAAATAAAAAACGCCCCGAACAAATCGGCGCGTTTTTCAATATATTGTGGTGTAGGAAAATTATTTTACCAATTTCACCTCTACACGACGGTTTTGTGCTTTACCTGCTTTTGTTTTGTTAGAAGCAACTGGCATAGACTCACCGAATCCTTTAGAAGATAAACGAGAAGCATCTATTCCGTTAGAAACTAAATAGTTTTTCACAGCGGCTGCACGATCTTCAGATAATTTTTGGTTCGTTGCATCTTTACCATCGCTATCGGTGTGACCCTCGATAGAGAACTGTGCAGAAGGATACTCTTTCAATATTGCAGCCATCGCTTCCAATACAGGGAACGTTTGTTTTTGGAATGACTCTTTACCTGTATCGAAAAGAATTGTTTTACCGTAGTCGTTTAATTGTTTCATTACCTCATCGGTAACTTCTGGACAACCTTTGTTAGCAGCAGTTCCTTTTACATCTGGACACTGATCATCTTTGTCTAACACGTTGTCACCGTCTCTATCTGGCCATGGACAACCGCCATTTTCTTTAGGACCTTTAACATCTTTACATTTGTCATCTTTGTCAGCGATACCATCACCGTCAGCATCAGGACATCCGCCTAAAGCTTTAACTCCTGCTGCATCTGGACAAGCATCTTCTTTATCTTGGATGCCGTCACCATCTGTATCAGGACAACCTCCGAATTGTGCTAAACCAGGAGTATCTGGACAAGCATCTTCTTTGTCAATGATTTTGTCACCGTCTGAATCTGGACAACCTCTGAATTCTGCGGTTCCAGCTTCGGTAGGACAAGCATCTTCATTATCATAAAAACCATCGTTGTCAGAATCTTTAGCACCAAATTTTAATACTAAACCAGCAAAGTGTTGAACGTGAGGAGCAACATCTACAGAAGGATCTCTTGAATCATCAAATGAATGCTTGTACGTAGCAGTATAGGTCAAACCAATTTGTTTTCCAAACCAATAGGTCAATCCTAAACCTCCATTCACTGTACCTGCAGAAGCATCACCCAAAAAGGTATAACCCCCTCCAATATGTGCCAATGGCTCAATCGTTTTGGACTTTAACAAGCTCATGAAGCTGTAACGAACAACCCCATCAAAGCTGTAGTACATCAAATCGCCTGGATTCGCTACAGGATAATCATTTGTGTTGGTTGCAGCATCATAAAAACGCTCCCCAACAATCTTGTTCACTCTGTTGATCGAACCGGTTACACCAAAAGAGAAGTTATTCCCAACATACTTGGAAACATTAACAGACGAAACGGCTGGAATGATGCTCCAGTTTCTCTTTGCATTATAGAATTGAGAAAACTGATCTTCGATTTTGGAAGCCGCGCTTACACGAGCACCATCGATTGCGTTTACACCAAACGAAATAGCCCATTGGTTGTTACTATCCTGAGCTTGAACGCTTATACCAGCAAGCATCAAAATAGCAAATAATTTTTTAAGATGTCTCATACTTAATTTTGTTAGATTTATATATGAATATGACGACAAAATTATAACCAATTAATGAATTATCAAAATGTTAAGGCATTTTTCGATTAGATTACACCCAAGCTTTGTCCAACTTCGGTAAATGCCGCAATTGCTTTATCCAAATGCGCTTGGGTATGAGCCGCCGAAAGTTGCACCCGAATACGTGCTTTTTCTTTGGGCACCACAGGGTAAAAGAAACCGATTACATAGATACCTTCGGCCAACAATTGGTCGGCCATAACTTGAGATAACTTGGCATCATATAACATTACAGGAACAATAGCAGAGTCGCCATCAATGATGTCAAATCCCACCGCTTTCATGCCTTTTTTGAAATAATTAGTATTCCATTCCAACTGATCACGCAGTGTCGTATCTTTTTCCAACAACTCAAAAACTTTAATTGAAGCCCCAACAATAGCCGGAGCCAACGAATTGGAAAACAAATATGGACGAGAGCGTTGACGCAAAATCTCAATAATTTCTTTTTTGGCTGTGGTGTAGCCTCCCATAGCACCCCCAAGGGCTTTGCCTAGGGTTCCCGTGATAATATCCACACGTCCCATGACGCCTTTTGCTTCGAGCGTTCCTTTACCCGTAGCACCGATAAAACCTGCGGCATGACATTCGTCGACCATCACCATCGCATCGTATTGATCGGCCAAATCACATATTTTGTCCAACGGAGCCACCAAGCCATCCATAGAAAACACGCCATCGGTAACAATCAATTTAAATCGATGCCCTGCCGCTGTCGCTTTTTGAAGTTGCACCTCCAAATCAGCCATATTATTATTTTCATAACGATAACGAGCGGCTTTACACAAACGAACGCCATCAATAATCGAAGCATGGTTCAAACTATCGGAAATAATACAGTCATCTTCGCCCAACAAAGGCTCAAAAACCCCTCCGTTGGCATCGAAAGCGGCGGCATATAAAATGGTATCCTCTGTGCCATAGAAATCGGCAATTTTTTGCTCCAAGGTTTTGTGAATGTCTTGTGTCCCGCAAATAAAACGCACTGAAGACATGCCGAAACCATGCGTATCGAGCGTTTCTTTGGCTGCTTGAACGACTTCTGGATGCGAAGACAATCCGAGGTAGTTGTTGGCACAAAAGTTCAAAACAGTCTCCCCGTTGACTATGATTTCAGCCCCTTGAGGCGAGGTGATGATTCGTTCTTTTTTGTACAAGCCTCCGTCTTTAATAGCTTGAATTTCCTGTTGCAAATGCGCTTGAATTTTTCCGTACATAATCTTAATTCGTTTGTTCTTGCAAATGTACAACTTCAACGTGTTCGCCAATATAAACCAAACATTTTTTCCTCACTTGCCAACCCATTGCTTCCAAAGCCGTTTGATACCCTGCTACTTGGGCACGATAGACCTCTTTGTGGCTCCCTGTTTTGTAATCTAATAAAACAGCGGTTTGATCGTCAAAAACTACCACACGATCGGGCTTTAAAACGGGTCCTTGGGGCAGTAAAAAAGTTTGCTCGTTGTACACACGTCCTTTTTCTGAAAAAAACTCACGCAACTCCGGGTGGGTGACTACCCCCAAAAGGGTTTGCTGAATCACATCCCTTTGTGAAGTCGCTAATAGGCCTTCTTCTATAGCTTTGGCTAAAACCAAATCAATATCGCGCAGGGTGGTAACTGAAGCTAAAAGTTCGTGCACCAAATTTCCATAAGCAATGGCATCGCCCTGTTTCGTATTCCACATTAAACTTTCCCGCTGGGCAATTTTGATGTTGCTCGGACGAAACAAAGCGTTCACTTTTGGGATGAGCATAGAAGTAACGCTCACCGCATCGGGTGTGGAACGGCGCGTTGCCTCACCAAATCGCACTTTACCTTGATCCAGTACACAGCCTTTGGATTCTAAAAACGCCAAGAAGAAGGACGACAAATTGGACGGCAGTTCGCCATTACTCGTACGATTTTCGGCAGAAATCACATACAACTGCTCTTCGGCTCGAGTCATGGCAACATACAATACATTGATATTGTCCAGCAATTCTTCTTCGTTTCGTTGTTTATATACCGCAGCCGCTTCAGGACTGAAGGTTTCAACTTCTTTGTTTTTGGCCACTAGAGCTTTGGGAATACCTAAGTCGGTATCGGGAAGATCGAGCCACAACTTATCTTGCTTATTTTGGGCAAAATTTTCTTCGGCAAAAGGAAAAATAACGACGGGGAATTCGAGTCCTTTTGATTTGTGAATGGTCATAATTCGAATAGCATCGTTCCCTTCTGGAGAAGCGATGCTTAACTTTTGCGCTTGACGCTCCCAAAAAGTCAAGAAATCAACTATCCCGGCTTGTTTGCGCAAATCGTGTTCCAATACGACATCTTGAAAAAATTGTACATACGCACTGTGTTTTGACGGGGGGATAAACAAATGACTTAAGTATTCAACTACTTCATACAGCGACTTTTTGCGAAGGTTTTGTAATGAAAAATGTGAAAAAGTAGTCCCAAAACGTGAGCTCAACCATTGCTCCCAGTCGGTTTCTAGCATTTTTGCCATGCCTTCGGCGATGCATTCATGGAGGTGTGCTGGATCGAAATGAGACGCCAAATAGTATAAAACATTGGCTTTGGCCTCTTGATCTTTCGTATTATTCAAAAACCGAAGCGCCGCTACCAAGACGCGAACTTCAGCAGAGGCTGCCAACAACAAACTTTCTGAGGAAATGATCGGCAGTTGTTTTTCGGTGAGGTATTGTGCAATGAGCGCTCCATTTTTATTGTTGCGAATCAATATCGCAATATCGCGATAGGCAAATCCTTGCAATCGAATATTAGCTATAGTATTGACAAGGGCTTCCAAATAAAGATCGGCTTTTTCTAACCCTTCATCGTCCTCGGTATTATCAACTTTTCCAGGTATAAATTCAAACTGAACGTAGCCTCCTTTTTTGGAATTGGTTTTTTGAAAACTATAGTTTGCGTATAATTCTTTATAGTCAGGGTGCTGAAATTTTCCGGAGAGAAATTGGAAAAAATCATTGTTAAATTCAATGATTTGCGAATAACTTCGGTAATTCGTATCCAAGGTTTTTCGGGCAAAATTTTTGTTTGAAAACGGAATTTCACCTTTCCCCAAAGCAATAAACTGCTCGGCTTTTCCTCCACGCCAACGATAAATCGACTGTTTGGGATCGCCCACCAAAAGCAACGACCCGGGCACCCCATTTTCTTCTCCGGCCAGCGCATTATCTATAAGGGGAATCAAGTTGTGCCATTGTAATTCAGAAGTGTCTTGAAACTCGTCAATAAAAAAATGCCGGTATTTTTCGCCCATTTTTTCATAAATAAACGGCGCCGGTTGCTGTTGTATTTGCTCTTGAATTAAGGTGTTGAATTCGGTAATCGAAAGGATATTTTGGGCTTCTTGAATGGCTTTCAATTTTTTTTGAAGGGTATTGAGCAAAGAAAGCGGGGTGACATTTTTTAAAAAGGCTTTGTAGAACAGCATTTTCTCTAAAGCGCCATACATTTGGGTCAAATGCGACACCATTTCGGGTACTAACGACTCGATGAGCGCTCTATCGGAAGCGGTTTTATTGATTTGAATCGCTTCTGCTTCGCGATAGGTTTTATGATTGGGATTGTAGTCCTTACGCGCAATGCTTTTTACATGGTTGGGAAAAGTTTCACGAGAAAATGATTTTAAATCCACCCCATTTTTTTCCAATAACCCTAAAATAGAAAGCGCCTCTTGTGCTGCCTGTTCCTCCATGGCATGGCTTAACGCTATCAACTTATTTTTGAGAACAATAAAGTCTTCGATGGACTTGTCTTGCAATTGATGAATTTCCTCGCGGTTGTTTTCATTCAACATCAATTTCCCCGTTTCAATAATTTCCCGAGAAATATCCCAACTTTTATCTTCATCGGTTTTTTCCATGGTAAAATTCACCAACAATTGCGTCAACGTTTCGTCTTCACCCGCCTGCGCAATGATGGCATCAACGGCTTCTTGCAACAATCCATCGGTATCCAAAGACACTTCAAAGGTGATGGGCAACTTTAATTCATGGGCAAATGAGCGAATGACTTTATGGGTAAACTTATCAATGGTTGAAATATCAAAGGCAGCATAGTTGTGAATCAAATTTTTAATAATCACCCGAGATTTCTCTTGAATAGTATGGGTAGACATCCCTGTTTCGGCGGCTATATCATCGAGTAAATCACGGGCCTTTGCGCTCGGTTGAAGGGCAGCAAATTGCGACAAACTCTCCACTACGCGGCTTTTCATTTCATGTACGGCCTTATTGGTAAATGTGATGGCCAAAATCGAGCGGTAGGCATCGGGTTGTGGAGCCGTTAAAATAATCTTCAAATACGATTTTACCAAAGTATAGGTCTTCCCCGATCCAGCAGAGGCGTCATATAAAGTAAATGCAGGTGTTGTACTCATGAAATTGGGTTAGGACGTTGGATTTGATACACAAAGTTAGTCTTTTCTGCCTCGCCATAATACGCTATTTGAATTTCATCAATTTTCGCAGCACCTATTTTCTCGATGGCTTTTTGGGAGCGAATGTTCTCGGAACCCACATGAAAGTAAACGGTATCGACATATTGGAATATGTAATCAAACATAAGTTGCTTTAAATCGGCATTATAGCGTTTGCCCCAATAGGTTCTTCCTATAAATGTATAGCCAATTAGGATTGATTTTTGCTCCAAATTATAGGCGTAAAATCGGCTGCATCCAACGACCAAATGGGTTTGTTTATCGAGAACCAACAATGCTCCTTGGGATTCCATGGCTCCTTCAAAATAGGTTTGAAAAACACTTCGTTGGTAGCGGTTGGGATTCGGATGTTGCGCCCAAACCAAAGGATCGGAAGCTACCGCGTACAGCGACTCAAAATGTGCTGGAATCAAGGGTATGGTATACACCTTTTCGCCCACCAAACGAGCGGGTTGTAGTGAAATGGACATAATAAACGATACGTTAAACCTATGGTAAAATTGAAAAATAGTATTTTCTATTCCGAAGTTAAATGTATAAATTTGAAGTCAATTAAATAATCCTTTAAACAAATTAGTTATGGCATTTGAATTACCACAATTACCCTATGCTTACGATGCATTGGAGCCTCATATTGATGCCCGTACTATGGAAATTCACCATAGTAAACATCACAATGCGTATACCACCAACCTAAACGCGGCCATTGCGGGTACAGATTGGGAAGGAAAAACCATTGAAAACATATTGATTAATTTGGATATGAAAAACGCTGCCGTTCGCAACAATGGCGGTGGATTTTATAACCACAATCTTTATTGGCGTATTATGACTCCTGGAGGGGGCGGAAAACCCACAGGGGAATTGGCTGAAGCCATTGACCGCGACTTTGGGTCGTTTGACGAATTCAAAGCCAAATTCGCTAAGGCAGGAGCAACCCAATTTGGATCAGGTTGGGCATGGCTTTGTGTGCAAAAAGGAGGTAAATTGGAAGTGTGTGCTACCCCGAATCAAGACAACCCATTAATGCCTGAAGTAGGCTGCGGTGGAATGCCTATTTTAGGAATGGATGTATGGGAACACGCCTACTACCTCAACTACCAAAATAGACGTCCCGATTATATTGAGGCCTTTTTCAATGTAATCAATTGGACTGAAGTGGCACGCCTTTACGCTACTGAAAAATAATTCGTAACAAAACAAAACAAAAACCCGATTGATCGCTCAATCGGGTTTTTTTATACTAAAAAAGACGTTCGTGGATACGAACGCCTTTTTGCCCCAAATCCACCATAAACTTAACCTACTAAATCCTATGGTAGAACAAAGTTAACAATATCGGTAGGGAAACCCAAACGTTTCTTATAAAATAAGCTAAAAGGCAATAAAAAAGGGTAGATGAATGCGATTTGAAAGGGAATGCACTGAAATTTGTAGAAAATAAAAAAGGTGAAAGTAAACTTTCACCCTTTTTGCCCCAAATCTACCATAAACTTAACCTACTAATGCTATGGTGGTTCAAATATATACCTGCCTGTAAGGTGATTCAAAATATTATTGATGAATAACCATAAAAATCGATAAAATGCGTGTTTTTCAGAATTTTAGTAAGCACGTGCGTCTTTACCTTCATAAAAATTCATAAATGCCTTATTCACCACGCGGTTGCCTCCTGGCGTGGGATAATCTCCCGTAAAATACCAGTCGCCTACATGTTCTGGACAGGCTTTATGAAGGTTGTCAACTGATTGAAAAATAATATCCACTTCCGCATGAATACCTGCTGGTTTCAGGAGCTCAACTATCTTTTTTGAAATCTCTTTATCGCTAAATAGCGAATAGATTGTTTTCACATGATTAATAATCTCAGCGTCTGGCTTTCCTTCTTGTGCTTTACATTGTTGGTAAACCGTATCAACCAAATCATACTGCCCGCGTTCTTTTAAAAGTGCTATCGCAGCTTGAAAAGCAACCAAGCCTTCCAACTTCGCCATATCGATACCGTAACAATCGGGATAGCGAATTTGTGGCGCCGATGATACCACGACAATCTTTTTCGGATTCAAACGATCCATCATACGGAGAATACTTTTTTTTAAGGTCGTTCCGCGCACAATACTATCGTCGATGATGACCAAATTATCACTGGGCTGGATCACACCGTACGTCACATCATAAACATGGGCCACCAAATCGTCACGGCTGCTGTCTTCTGTAATAAATGTGCGTAACTTGGCGTCTTTTATGGCAATTTTTTCCGTGCGAATTTTGACCGCTAAAATTTCTTCCAACTTTTCTTTGGTCAAGGTTTTTTGGTAGTCCAAAATATATTGGTTCTTGCGCTGATTCAAAAAGTCATTGGCCGCTTCTACCATTCCAAAAAAGGAAGTTTCGGCCGTATTGGGAATGTATGAAAAAACTGTATTGTCTGTATCGTTTTGAATGGATTCCAGCACATCGGGTAAAACAAGTTTCCCCAAGGCTTTTCGCTCTTGATAAATAGCCGCATCACTCCCGCGGGAGAAATAAATCCGCTCAAACGAACAAGCTCTTTTTTCAACCGCTGGTATAATTGACTCCGAAGTAACCGCCCCATTTTTTTTGATAATTAACGCATGACCTGGTTGCAATTCCTGAACCGAATCGAACGCTACATTAAATACGGTTTGAATTACGGGACGCTCTGAGGCCACAACGACCACTTCATCATCTTCGTAGAAAAAGGCAGGGCGAATTCCTGCGGGATCGCGCAATACAAAAGCATCCCCATGGCCAAACAATCCCGCCATAGCATAACCGCCATCCCAACCTTTGGAAGCGCGTTTTAAAATGCGTTGTATATTGAGTCGTTCGGCGATGACTGGAGAGGCTTCTCGTTTGGACAAGCCTTCGTTTTTGCATTCCAAATACAGATCCGTGACCTCATCATCCAAGAAATGACCTATTTTTTCCATAACCGTTACCGTATCGGCCATTTCTTTGGGATGTTGTCCCAACTCGACCAAACTGGCAAAGAGTTCGGTAACATTGGTCATATTGAAATTCCCGGCGACAATCAAATTACGGTGCATCCAGTTGTTTTGACGTAAAAAAGGATGTACACTTTCGATACTGTTCTTGCCAAACGTTCCATAACGCACATGCCCCAAAAACAATTCACCAATATAGGGTATAGTGGCTTTTTGCCAAGCTACGTCATCGGCTTTGTCGGGATGTGCTGTTAAGTCGTTGGAAATTCGTTGATTGATTTGGGCAAAGACATCTTGAATCGATTGTGCGTCATTGGAACGAATACGACTTATGTAGCGTTCGCCAGGAGCCACATCAAACTTGATCGAGGCAAATCCGGCACCATCTTGGCCACGGTTGTGTTGCTTTTCCATGAGTAGGTACATTTTTTGTACCCCATAAAAAGCCGAACCGTATTTTTGTTTGTAATACTCCAACGGTTTTTTCAACCGTAAGAGTGCAATTCCACATTCGTGTTTTACGGCGTCACTCATAAATGGTAGTTATGTTGTGTTTGTATTGTTGGGATTTAGTGTTCTGAAAACCAATGAAATTCTCGGAACTTCTATTGTTGAAGTAAACAAAAATGCCCCGAAATTTCGAGGCATAAAGTTACTATAATTCTATTTCAAATTGGGTGAGTGCTTTAAATTGTTTCAAGCGCTCGGCCACTTCTTCTTTTGTTAGGCGCACCATTCGCTCCGTTCCAAATTGCTCTACACAAAAGGAAGCCAAATTGGACCCTTGAATGATCGCAGTTTTTAACGTTTCAAAAGAAGTATCCCCTTGTTGCGCCACATACCCGGCAAATCCACCCGCAAAGGTATCGCCCGCTCCTGTGGGATCAAACACGTCGGCCAAAGGCAACGCAGGTGCAAAGAAAATATGTTCGTTATGGAACAACAACGCTCCATGTTCGCCTTTTTTAATCACCACATATTTTGGACCCATCGCATGGATTTTGTCCGCTGCTTTGACTAGCGAATATTCTCCCGACAATTGACGGGCTTCCTCATCGTTAATGGTAATCACATCAACGCGCTTAATCACCTCCATCAACTCGGGTAACGCACAGTCCATCCAGAAATTCATGGTGTCTAATACGACTAACTTAGGCTTTGCGGTCAATTGATTCAAAACACCGGTTTGTACCAAAGGATGCAAATTGCCCAACATCACCACTTCAGCATCTTTGAAGTTATCGGGCACAATTGGATTAAAATCAGCCAATACGTTAAGCTCGGTAGCCAACGTATCGCGGGAATTCATATCGTTGTGGTAACGGCCGCTCCAGAAGAACGTTTTGCCACCTTGCACAATTTCTAAACCAGAAATATCAATGTTGCGAGCCGTAAGTAAATCCAAGTAATCTTGAGGAAAATCATCACCCACAACCGAAACGATAGCCGATTGAAGATTAAAATGGGAAGCCGACAACCCAATAAAGGTACCTGCTCCTCCTAGTATTTTATCGGTTTTTCCAAAGGGCGTTTCGATCGCATCAAAAGCCACGGTTCCCACGATTAAAAGCTTGTTCATGAACTCGTTTTTAGAATAAAGGCGCAAAGATACGTATTCATATGATAAGAATAAAACTTCTCTTGTAAATGAAACGGTATAATTTTTTCATAAAAAAAACCCGGCCTAAACCGGGTTGCGTCACTTTCGAATTATAGTCCTCAAGTCGTTAGTCTTGAAAACTACCGTGTAAACACACGACCTGCTGCACCTCCGAAAAGGCCCATGCGGTAAGTATTTTTGAAATAATCCATTTTCTTGAGCTAACTTACAAAAAAATACACACATCTGAGAAATTTTTGAGAAATATTTTTCCCACATAAGTGTAAAACTTTGCAGGGATGGAACACCGGGGAGAAATAATCAAAAATGCGATTTACCAAAGCGGCATGCCTATCAGTGCTATAGCGAAACAGATGGGGAAAAGCCGACGTTGGTTTTATCAAATATTTGACCAAAAAAATGTCTCCATCGATACGATTCTCACCATCGGTAAAATCATCCATTACGATTTTACCCAAGAAATCAAGGAAATGTATCCCAAAATCCTTCACGAACCCCCAGAAGAATATCCTGATGTGGAAACAGTAGATTATTGGAAAAATAAGTACATCAAATTATTAGAAGCCTATAATTCGCTACTTTTAAAGAATAAAGACGATTTATAACAGGGTATCCTGATGCTGCTCATAATATATATCTACCGACAAATTTGATTGCATGGATGCCATGACCGCCAATTGGTCGCACCGCTCGTTTTGCGGATGGTTATTGTGGCCTTTTACCCATTGAAAATCAACTTTATGCTGGCGGTATACTTTTAAAAAACGCCTCCATAAGTCGGGGTTTTTTTTGCCTTGAAATCCCTTTTTTTCCCAACCCATTACCCAACCTTTTTCAACGGCATCGACCACATACTTACTGTCCGACACCACCAATACCGACATGCCCGGTTGTTTTAACTTTTCCAAACCCACAATCACAGCCAGCAATTCCATACGGTTGTTGGTCGTTAGGCGAAATCCTTCATAAAACTCTTTGCGATAGCCTGTACCTACTTGCTCCAAAACCACACCGTACCCACCGTTACCGGGATTTCCTTTGGCCGCGCCGTCGGTGTATAAGTGAATTTGATACATTTATAAAAGTTATGAGTTATGAGTTATGAGTTATGAATTATGAGTTTAGTTGGGCATGAAGAAGTTGTTCAATAACTTTTGGAAAATGTTCTTGTTCGAGGGCATGTACCTTGGCTGCAATACACGCTGCGGTAGTACACTCTGCAATCGAGGTTTCAAATTGAGCGATAACAGCACCCTCATCATAATGCGCGTTGACATAGTGAATTGTAATGCCGGTCACCGTCTCGCCCTGAGCCAATACCGCTTCATGAACATGCTTACCATACATGCCTTTCCCTCCAAATTTAGGCAATAAAGCGGGATGAATATTGATAACTTTGGGAAAAACATCCAAAATCGCTTCGGGAAACTTCCACAGAAATCCCGCCAGTACAATCCAATCGGGGGCAAACGTTTGCAACTTTTGTAGCACTTTGCCCTCTTCAAGATCTTGCCTCCCAAACAACACGGTGGGAACCCCTAAATCAGACTCGCGTTGCAACACGGCCGCTTGCGGATTATTGCAAAAAACAGCCGCAACCGAAGCGGTAGATTTTGCTTGAAAATTCTTGATAATCGCCACAGCATTGGTGCCTTCTCCCGAGGCAAATAGAACAATTTTGGACATAAAACGGGTTGTGTTTTTCGACAAAAATACCGCCTACAAAAAAACGAATAAATGACGAGATA
>NZ_JBEILJ010000019.1:0-41117 GCF_040379285.1 Flavobacterium sp.
ATCATTGCGATGAACGATATGTTTGGCCGTTCGTTTGGCGGTAACAGCATGCGCCCGTTTGGGAATGGATTTTCGATTGAAGGAATGCCCGATATGAAGGAATTCAATTTCAATTTTGGTTAATTTTTTTTCAAATATAAAAAAAATCAGTTACATACAACTTATTGCAAACAATCACATGCATCTAATTAGACGAAAGTAATTTTCCATTATGGAAAAGAGAGTTCGAAAAACACCACTTAACCCTGAAATAATTAGTCTTGGAAAGTGTATAGAAGCGATTATAAAAGCAAAAGGTCTAAAAACAAGAGAAGTTGCTCATGATGCAGATCTTGATGTTGAAAACCTCAGAAAGTACATCAAAGGGAAGCAAGAGATGAAAGTTTCAACTATGCTTAAAATAGCTAAATCATTGGGTGTGTCGGTAGCTGATTTGTTTTTGCTTAATACAAAAGATTAGTTAGAGGGAAACCCCAGGCGAAATATTTAGAAGGGGTTTTGGTTGGAAGGATGCTTCTGAGTCACTTACAATTTAAAATCATGAAACTTTTTCCCCTTTGGGGACTAGCAGTCTACTATGAACAGTCAGCAGTGTTCAGTTAGCCGTAATCAGCTCCAGTAAGGGGCTCTGAGGCTAAGGGGCTTAGTTTCTCAGCAGCTCATCAAATCAACCACTCCGTTAAAAGAACCCTCTTTTTATCATTTCTAAAGATTCGGCTCCCGTGTTCCATAAGGTCAAAATGTGTTGTCGTATTGCTGTAGGATCACCCTCAAAATACCGTAACCATTTATTATCTTTTAGATGCTGACGAATGACTTTCAACCGCTTGAGCGTTTCAGGAGCCGTACGAAAAACGGTGCTTTCGGGAAAATCTTTACTAAACTTATGATAATAATGAGCGGTTTGACTAGTAAAGTCGATTTCAATAGCGTATAACTTTTCACTATCATTGTCCGGGAGGAAATCAGACCAGTTAGCATACCCAAGTACTCGGCCAGAATAACGTGATGACTGGTGCGATGCTAATCGCCATTTGCAATTGGCCGCACGACCCCAATGGTTGGAATGACGATAAACCCCCGCGTTTGTAAAATAGTACGTACTTCCCGTTGCACTGGTATAATCGGGTTGTACACCTTTGACAAGCGCAAAATCGACTTCTTGAAATACACAATACGTATACTTATGAAAATTATGTCGATGGTAGATTTTACGGCTCATTGTACAAAGATAATCATTGTTGAAAAAATAGAACTTCTAAAAAAATAGTTAAATAACTATAATATTAGTTTGTTAACTAAAAAAATAGTTATAAGTTTGAATCAACATTTAAAAATAGAAATTTACATGCAAAAATTGACGAATAAAGAAGAAGAAATCATGCATATTTTATGGAAGCTGAAAAAGGCTTTTGTTAAAGAAGTGCAAGCCGAAATTATTGAAGATACCCCGCACTACAATACACTATCGACCATAATTCGTAATTTGGAAGATAAAGGGTATGTAGGGCATACGGCCTTTGGAAATACCCATCAATATTTTCCCATCATCGCGTTGGAAGATTACCGAAAAACATTCATGAAAACGGCGATTGCGAATTATTTTGGCAATTCCTACAAGCAATTGGTTTCGCATTTTGCCGAAGAAGAAAAAATCTCTGCCGACGAATTACGAGAAATTTTAGCCTTAATTGAAAAGAAATCGTAGTATGGAATCACTATTCATTTATGGATTAAAGTCAGCAGGGCTACTCACTTGTTTTTATGCGGTTTATTATTTTTTATTGCGAAAAGAAACCTTCTTTTCTAGCAACCGTTGGTTTCTATTGAGTGGTTTATTTGTTTCGGCCTTTTTCCCCCTTTTAACATGGACAAAAACGATCTACGTTGAACGTCCGCAATGGTCCATGGAAGAATGGATGGCAATGGCAAAATCCCCGGAATCCCTCTCCTCGACTCCTGAAGCGACATTGGATTGGGCAACGCTAATTATGGGAGGATATGTAATAATCGCCTTGGTTATCATCGGACGTATTTTAGTGCAGCTAATTTCAATTCTTGTATTTTTGAAAAAACATCCGGTGACTTCGGAGGCTTCAATTCGCCTAGTGAATGTGCAACAAGAAGTCACTCCTTTTTCCTTTTTCAACTATGTAGTTATCAACAATCAATTGTATTCAGAAGAAGAACGCAAGAGTATTGTTTTGCATGAAAAAATTCACTGCAATCAATATCATTCCATCGACATATTGCTTTCACACCTGTATTGTGGACTCTTTTGGTTTCATCCTTTGGCTTGGCGTTACAAAAAAGCCATCGCGCAAAACTTAGAATTTTTGGCCGACCAAAAAGCCATGGAACAATTGCAATCCCCCACTGTGTATCAAAAAACATTGGTCAAAGTAGCCACGGGAAAACAAGCGCACTCTTTAACCAATCCTTTTAATCAATCTTTAATCAAAAAACGAATTCTCATGTTACAACAAAAACAATCGCAACGCCGTAATTTATGGAAATACGGTATCATGCTGCCAGCATTAGTAGGTTTTATGCTTATTTTTCAGGTAAAAACAGTCGCACAAGAGCGGAAAGTTACCTACACCACACAATCGCATTTTGAAGAAATGTACCAAGTTCGATGGGATAAAAACACCAGCGAAGCCGAAATCAAAGAAGACATTGAACGGATAAAATCAAAAGGGGTTACGTTAAAGTATAGTAAACTAAAACGCAATGCCGCAGGCAAAATCTCCCAAATTCGGGTTCAATATCGTACAGATGATGCAGAAGGAGAAACCACGGTTAAATCAGAAACAGGGATTAAACCTATATTATTTATCAAATCGGACAAGTACATCGGATTTGCAGCACCCAAATCGGAAAGCATTATCGCTTCCAAAGTCGATAAAGAGGACATTCAAGGAAAAGAAATTCGTATTGAGGAACGTATTATCCGTAATGAGGACGGTACCGAAATCATCATTAACGATACTGACAATGCAAGTCAACCCAAAAATGGAGAGCGAATTGTCATTCGAAAAATTGATGCTTCTGACAAGCCTTTGGTTTTCATCAATGGGAAAATGATGGATGTCGATTTTGACCTAAACTCGTTAGACCCAAACACCATTGCTTCAATGAGTGTGTTTAAAAATAGTCCGGAGGCATTGGAAATGGGTAAAAATGGCGTCATAAAAATTATCACCAAAAAAGTAGTTACCAGTGACAATATAAAAGACGAAGAAGAAATAAACGCAGCGGTAAACCGAGCCAAAGAAGAAATTAAAAAAGTACTTTCAGAAGATAAAAGCACACAAGCTGACTGGGAAAAAGCCCGTCAAGATTTGGCTAAAGTGCAAGAAGAAATGTTGAAAATGAAAGCCGAGTTGGAAAAAGCAAAGGTTGAATATGAAAAAACAAAATCGAAACTAAAAAAGAATTAAATCGCGTTAAAAAACTGTCAAAGTCTAGCGATGCAATCCGCTATTTTTTAAGTTTGTTCCACCAAAAACAATTCAAAAATCGAAGTATATGTCAGTTATTGTAAAATTATTTCATTGGTTTACCCTCGTGGTAGTGCTTTTGTTTGCTCAATTGTTGAGTGCACAAAACAAAATGGATCTAACGGAATCCCAAAACGATAATGTTGTCATGACCTGGCGAAAAAATACGCCCGATCAGGAGATGAAAGATGACATAAAAGCTTTGGCGGATTATGGTGTAACCGTAAAATATTCGGGTGTAAAGCGGAACAGCAAAGGAGAAATTACGGCCATTAAAGTAGATTACAAAGACCGTAAAGGTAACAAAGGATCTTTGGAATACGATCAAGATCAACCCATTACAGATATCGTTCTTTTCAAACAAAACGGAACTATTGGTTTTGGTTCACCCGCGCAAAACAATGACATCATTGCGATGAACGATATGTTTGGCCGTTCGTTTGGCGGTAACAGCATGCGCCCGTTTGGGAATGGATTTTCGATTGAAGGAATGCCCGATATGAAGGAATTCAATTTCAATTTTGGGAATGGCGAAGGTTTTTCAGGAAAATCAAAAATGATTATCAAAGAAAATGGAAAAAAACCTCTTGTCATTGAAGATGGAAAAGTGATAGAAGGCGGTGATGATTATACCAAAGAAGAGTTGGATGAAATTTTGAAAAACAACAAAATGTCCATTCAAGGATTTGGAGAAGGAAGTCCCCTTGAATTTGATTTTCGCAATTCGGAAGGATTGGAACAATTCAAAGAAAAAATAAAGTCGCTTCGTGGTGAATTTTCTCAAGACAGCCCTTCAGAAGAAGACTTAGAAAAAACGAGAAAAGAATTAGAAGCTGCCAAAGAAGAAATGGTGAAAGCCCGTGAAGAGTTGGAAAAAGCCAAAAAAGCTTTGGAAAAAGAAAAAAAAGAGACGCCAGCTAAAGCAAAAAAAGCATAACATGAAAAGACCCTTGATTCAGGGTCTTTTTTTATTTTTACCAAAAAAAATATGTTTCGATTTCTAGCGCGTTGTAATCGCTTGTTTTTACCCAGTTTTACCAAACTGGAATTGGATCCTGCCAAAGCGAAAAAGTGGCAGCTTGTCATTCTGGCTTGGCGGTACTATGTCACCACTAGAGCAATAAATCAATAAGTCACGACCGCATGAATGGGACGATTATCGAGTTGCTGTCGCCCGTTTAAAAAGGTGAGTTCCATCAAAAACGAACATAAGACGACTTCTCCACCCAATCGCTCTACCAATCGGCAAACAGCTGCAGCCGTCCCTCCCGTAGCCAATACATCATCATGAATGAGTACGCGATCGCCGGGTTGAATAGCATCAGCGTGAATTTCTAGGCTATCAAAGCCATATTCGAGGGCATACGACTCTGAAATGGTTTGAAAGGGGAGCTTTCGTGGTTTACGTACAGGGACAAATCCGGCTTCAAGACGATCGGCTACTAATGTTCCAAAAAAGAATCCCCGACTTTCCACACCCACTACTTTATCGATGGGATGTTTCACCACAGCGGTAACCAATTGTTGCAAGCAATGATTTCGGCCTTCAGGAGATAAAAGTAATGGAGTAATGTCTTTAAATACAATTCCCGGCTTGGGAAAATCCTGAATATCACGAATATAGTTTTCTAAGTTCATTTTTTTGGGATTTTTACAAAAATACGCTTGCAAGTTACACATTTATGCCTATATTTGCACCCGCAATAAAGCACTTACAAATTGTATTGCTTCATTATACAATCTGCCTTGTGGCGCCCCCGAATTATCGGGAGATTAGCGCAACTGATTTCGACTCAGAAGGCAAATGTCGGAAAATAACGGCCTCGTGGCGCAACTGAATAGCGCATCTGATTACGGCTCAGAAGGTTACAGGTTTGAATCCTGTCGAGGTCACGAAGAACATCCCGAACCCCCTTGATTTTCAAGAGTTCGGGATTTTTTTTATTTTTGTGTGGCTAATCTGTGACCATAATCATAACTCTTTACAATCTATATAAATAGTTTATTTTTTTTATATTTTATCACTAGTCTCCGATAAAACTTTTTGAAAATCGGGATTTCCATAAAGGTTATCTCGCTTTAATTGTAATTTTACTTTCCCGAACTAAATTACTAGGGCTTTCGAAAAGAATTTAAAACAGGAGTTTTGCAAGATAGCAACACCTTTACGCTACTTTTAAATAAATAAAAATTCACCCTCATTTTTATCATTCTCCTAATTAAAAAACAGCAATTTTATTGATGTCGTAATTCGTTACAATCTGTGCTAATTTTCGAAAATCTCATACCTTATTTTACGTCTAGGTATGTAATTTTACCCAAAAAAAGCTATGCGTATTGGTATTGATTACATCACTTTTGATTTCCCTCAACTCTACCTTCCTATACCTGAATTGGCGCAACAACGCCATATTGAAGCCGATAAACTGACCCAAGGATTGGGCTTATATCAAATGGCCATTCCCGATGTTTCGCAAGATGTGGTCACCTTTGCGGCCAATGCAGTGCATCGTTTGTTGGAACAAACGCAATTATCTCCCGAGTCGATTGCCCGAATTTACGTGGGTAGCGAAAGCGGTGTTGACAGTTCAAAACCCATTGGCTCGTACATCATTTCGTTGCTTGAATCCCGTTATGGGTCACGAGCTTTCAAACATTGTGACACCGTAGATCACACATTCGCTTGCATTGGCGGTGTCGATGCTTTACAAAGTTGTATCGATTATGTGCGGCTCCACCCTATGCAAAAAGCCATAGTCGTCACTACAGATATTGCAAAATACGATTTGGGTTCCTCGGGTGAATATACCCAAGGCGCTGGTGCCCTAGCCCTATTAATTAGCGCTCATCCGCGTATTGTGGCGATGGATAATGTTACCGGCATTGCTACGGAAGGGGTGTTTGATTTTTTTAAACCGCGCCAAACGGTATCAAAAGCATTAATAACGGGTACGAATGACAATCCCGAATGGATGGGTGTTTTGGAAAATGAGGTGACCCTTTACAAAGAACAACCCGTTTTCGATGGCCAGTATTCCAATACGTGTTACATCAACCGCATTACCGAAGCCTATCAACATTTTAAGGAATTACGCCCCCAAGAAGGAATTCACTTTGAAGGTTGGGTGCAATTATTTATGCATTTGCCCTATTGCTTCCAAGCCCGTCGCACGTTTAGCAGTATTTATGCCCAAGAGAAACATCCTAAAGTAACGGGCGCTGAGGACTTGAAAGCAATTGCCAAAAGTGAAGCTTATCGCTCTTTGGTCGCTCAAAAAATCGCACCCAGTGAAAAAGCCTCAGGGGTCATGGGAAATCTCTACACGGGTTCTATTTTCCTAGGAATGCTCTCAGGATTGAGTCAGGCTGCGGCACAAACCGAGGAACTTGAAGGTCAAAAGGTCGGGTTCATTGCCTACGGTAGCAGCTCAAAGTCCAAAGTCTTTGAAGGGCAAATACAACCCGGTTGGCGGGAGGCGATTCAAGCCGTTTGTTTGTTTGAAACCCTAGACCATCGTAAAGCCATTGATTTTTACACCTACGAAAAATTACATAAAAAGGAAATTACAGAACCTGTAGGCACACCCCAAGGCTTTGTATTGGAACAAATCGAAAAGGAGAATCCTGTTTTATTAGGGGCGCGGTATTATGGGTTCCGTTAACGTCCCAACAAAAACTGCACAGGGATTGCCAATCGCTTTTGCCAAGCCAGTTCGCTGTGGTCTTCGCCTTCAAACTTTCGGGTTATCCAATGCGATTCGTTCCAACCTTTAGCACGCATAACCGCATCGACTTGTTTTTGAACGGGTTCGTAGAGCGCATCTAAGGTAGCGGTACCGAAATCAAAATAGATTTTTCGGGAATTAGTCTTAGGTAAATGCTTTTGCAAATACGCTATAAATTGGGCTGGAATTGGATTGTTTTCCATCGAAAAAACACCGGGCCAATGAGTCGATAAACAGGCAGCGCCCCCGAACACCTTTGGATACTCACAAAGCGCATACATCGATATCAACCCGCCCATGCTACTGCCCGCAATAAACGTGTGGGAAGCATCGGTATAGACCGCATAATGGCGATCGATATAGGGTTTAAGTTCTTTCACCAAAAACTTCAAATACTTATCCGATTGCACGAGGTGTTTTTGAAAAACCGAATTCCCATTGGGACGGTTCACCTGATAGAGCGAATCTTGTTGCAGCGCAGTTAACTGTTCAAAGGGTTTTTGAGGAAAATAATCCGCATGACGTGTTTCTCCCCCATTCCATACGCCTACCACAATGCAATCCTGAATTTTTCCCGTTAGGGCGAGTTCACTCAATACGTTATCCACCTCCCAGGCCTGCTTGTTCCAAGTGGTGTTGGGATCGTATAACATTTGCCCGTCGTGCATGTAGAGCACACTATACTTTTTAGCTTCTGTATAGCCTTCAGGCAACCACACATCGACATGGCGGGCGGTTACATATTGGGACGGAAAATCGGCTAATCGCTCTAGGGTCCCTGATACTACCTTAGGCACTTCTTGGGCTTGCAACGACATCATGGTCAACCCGATAAAAAAAAACAAATATTTCATAGTCTTTGGGTTTACCCTAACCATCCGTCGCGATCCAAACTGCGGTATTGAATGGCTTCGGCAATGTGCGCTGCTTCTACCATGGGATGGGCCTCCAAATCAGCAATGGTTCGGGCTACTTTTAAAATTCGATCATAAGCACGGGCCGACAAATTGAGTCGTTCCATCGCGCTTTTGAGCAAAGTTAATGAGGATGCATCCAATTCACAATAGGTTCGAATCAATTGCGTGCTCATTTGTGCATTGTAATGAATATTGGGATGTTCAGCAAAACGTTGGGTTTGTATATCCCGTGCCGCCATCACCCGCTGACGAATCATAGTACTGCTCTCTGCACGGCGTGTATCGGCCAACTTGTCAAACGGCACAGGGGTAACTTCAATGTGGATGTCAATTCGGTCGAGTAAAGGACCCGAGATTTTACTCAAATAGCGCTGCATCTCGGCAGGTGAGGTCGTTATTGGCGCATCGGGATCGTTAAAAAATCCGCCCGGACTCGGATTCATACTCGCAACCAACATGAAGGATGACGGATAGGTGATGGTGAACTTTGCTCTTGAAATGGTAACTTCTCGATCTTCGAGCGGTTGCCGCATTACTTCGAGCACTTCCCGTTTAAACTCGGGCAACTCATCCAGAAAAAGGACACCGTTGTGCGCCAAAGAAATTTCCCCTGGTTGCGGGTAGCTCCCTCCTCCTACCAAGGATACGCTCGAGGCGGTGTGATGCGGATTCCGAAAGGGGCGTTGGCTGATGAGTCCCACCTCTTTGATTTTCCCTGCCACACTATGAATTTTGGTAGTTTCAAGTGCTTCGCGTAGGGTCATAGGAGGTAAAATACTCGGCAACCGTTTGGCTAACATAGTTTTCCCCGCGCCCGGGGGACCGATGAGAATGATGTTATGCCCTCCTGCTGCGGCAATTTCCATACACCGTTTGATGGATTCTTGTCCTTTGACATCAGCAAAATCAAATTCTGGAAATTCTATGGCTTGAAAAAATGTATCCCGTGTATTGACCGTGACGGGTTTGAGCGTGGATGTTCCCGAAAAAAAATCAATGACTTGCAAGACATTTTCGATTCCATAGACCTCCAAATCATCCACTATGGCCGCTTCTTGTGTGTTTTGTTGCGGCAGAAGAATTCCTTTAAAGCCTTCCTCTCGGGCTTTAATGGCAATGGGAAGAGCCCCGCGTATGGGTTGCAAGCCACCGTCGAGCGACAATTCGCCCATAATGATGTATTGATCCAAAAAATCGGTTTGCAATTGGCCACTCGCTACCAAAATTCCCAAAGCCAACGTCAGGTCGTAAGCCGAACCCTCTTTGCGCAAATCAGCAGGTGCCATATTGATGGTGATTTTTTTACCGGGCAATTCGTATCCGTTATTTTTCAATGCGGCCGCAATGCGGTAACTGCTCTCTTTGATGGCATTGTCGGGGAGACCCACCAAATGGTACCCGATTCCTTTATCAACATTAACTTCTACAGTGATGGTGGTGGCTTCTACTCCAAAGACGGCGCTACCAAAAACTTTTACTAACATGGCATGTAATTTAAATTAGGCTAATACTATACCTACGAAGGTACTTATTTTTTCTAGAAATAAAACATCCGCTGCCATTTTGGTCGCAAATTCAATACTGCGGAAGTTGTAAAGTAAAATAAAATTAACTTTTTGTAAATTTTATTTGTCTATATGTAAAATATACTTTACATTTGAAATGTTCTTTTTAATTATTTTACGATGAAAACAAATTTTTTATTTCCAAATTCATGGAAAATTGTGGGATGGTTGCTTTTCATTCCTGGGATTATTTTGGTGCTTATTGGATCGTTTTTGAACCTAAGCATAGACGATTTGTTACAAACCCAAGTTTGGGCGTTGTATAGTGATCCTTTTCTAGGAACTTCGGGTTGGTTTGAATGGGTGGAAAATGGAATTGCAGACGAACTTTTGACGGTAATGGTTATTGGGGGTGGACTTTTGGTGGGATTTTCAAAAATGAAAAATGAGGATGAAATGATTGCCAGCCTACGCTATGAGAGTTTGGTTTGGGCAACCTACCTCAACTACGGAATCATTTTGTTTACGACGCTTTTTGTATTTGGGGTAGCTTACATGAATGTGCTGATTCATAATTTATTTACCTTGTTATTCTTTTTTATCTTGCGTTTTCATTACCGTATCTATTGCGTATCTAAATCGGCTGATCATGAAGAATAAATTGAAAATCTTACGGGCCATCAAAAACATTTCACAAGAAGAATTGGCGAAACACATTGAGGTCAGTCGGCAAACGATCCATGCGATGGAGAAAGGAAAATACGTTCCCTCTACGGTGTTGGCGCTAAAATTGAGTCGTTTTTTTGAACAACCGGTAGAAGAAATCTTTGAATTGGAAGAGGAAGATTAAAAAAAAAATCCCAAGGAGCACTTGGGATTTTAGTTTTACTTGAAGTTTTTAATGCCGTCTTCCAACCATTTTTGATACTCTTGAATATCGGGAGTGTACCCCACGGGAGCACTGAGATCTTTGCCCTCGGGCGATTGAATAACATACAAGGGTTGTGCATTATTTTGGTAACGGGTAATCTGAAAATCACTCCATTTGTTACCAATTGTTATTATCTCTTTTCCTGTGGTTTTTGAGATGTATTGTTGTGCTTTTGGCAATTCAATTTTTCGGTCACAAATCAATGAAATGAGGACCACTTTATCTTTTAATGTAGGTAAAATTTTATCAGAGGACCATACAAAATCTTCCATTTTACGACAGTTTACACAAGCATCACCCGTAAAATCAACAAGCACAGGCTTGTTTACTTTTTTAGCATACGCCAATCCTGTTTTGTAATCATCAAAAGCGATAATTCCGTGAGGGCCTACATGTGCGCCCGCAGGCAAAGTACCTATTGCTGTATATCCACCCCCTGTCAATCCGTTGGGACTCTCACTGTAGTGCATTGGAGGTGGAAAACCCGAGATGAGTTTTAAAGGAGCGCCCCACAATCCTGGGATTAAATACAAGGTGAAAATGGAAACCAGTAGAGCCATAAAAAGTCGTCCCACCGATAAATGGGTAACAGGACTGTCGTGGGGTAAGGTTAGTTTTCCAAATAAATACACCGCCCAAGCTCCAAAAATAATAATCCATACCGCTAAAAATAATTCGCGTTCAAAGTAATGTTTTTGCAATACCAAATCGGCATTGGATAAGAATTTGAAAGCCAAAGCCAATTCCAAAAATCCGAGGGATACTTTCACCGTATTCAACCAGCCGCCAGACTTGGGTAACGAATTCATCCATCCGGGGAATAAAGCAAATAACATAAATGGCAAAGCCAACGCTGAAGAGAAACCAAGCATACCAATAAGTGGTGCTAAACCGCCTTTGGAGGCTGCTTGCACAAGTAAGGTGCCTACAATGGGACCCGTACACGAAAACGAAACGATAGCCAAAGCGAGAGCCATGAATAAAATTCCAATCAATCCCCCACGATCCGCTTGACGGTCTACTTTATTAGCCCACGAATTAGGTAGTACAATCTCAAAAGCACCCAAAAATGAAGCCGCAAAGAAGAGTAATAAAGCAAAAAATATGAGGTTAAACCATACATTAGTGGACAAAGCATTAAGCGCATCTGCACCAAAGATGGCGGTTACTAGAGACCCGAGTAAGATATAGATCAAAATAATGGACACTCCATAAATAATCGCGTTCTTTTTCCCTTGGGCTTTGTTCTTACTCTGTTTGGTAAAAAAACTCACGGTCATTGGAATCATTGGAAATACACAAGGGGTTAGCAAGGCTGCAAATCCCCCAAAAAAAGATAAAAAGAAAATCGACCAAATACTTTTATCTTCTATGGCGCCTTTCGCTGATTTAACTGTGGCTATGGCTTTTTCAACGGGAGCCTTGGTGGTTGCTTTGGCGGTATCGTTGGCCACAACTAATTTATCTTCGAGAGAAGTTGAAGTGGAAGTATCCGCGGGTTTAATTTCTGGTATTTCGAAGGTAAAAAGCTTATTATCATTAATACACTGCTCTTTACAAACCTGATAGTCGAGATTAAGTTGTATTGTTTTCAACTTCGGATTGGTCACTTTTACCTTTTGGGTCACCACCACTTTGTGTTCGAACAAGTATTCATCAACTTCAAAAATATCGCTATATACTTTTTTGTACGGACTTTCTTTGGCTTTTCCGATTAATTCATAATTGCCTTTGGCGTTTTTGAAGGTAAGTACCATGGGCAGTGAACCTCCCTCGGGCGTAAATTGAGAATACACATGCCACCCCTCTTCTATCGTTCCGATAGCAATTAAATTAAATTCGGTCTCAGAAAGTTTTTCGGTTTTGGAGGTCCATTTGACAGGAGTTTTGATCTGACCCAAAGCTGTGAAGCTGGTCAGAAGTGCAAGTATCGCTAAGCAAAAATTTTTCATTCGGAAAGAGTAATTTTTAGTATCATTTGTGTTTTTTCCGTCACTTTGAAGCGGTCGTCAGCCCGTTGGCCAATCACCCACACTATTTTGTTTCCAGAGCACAATAACCATTGCCGTTCTTTATCGGTTAGGCTAAACTTTTCATCCTTAAAAAACTTACTCAGCTTTTTGGTGCCTTGCAATCCAAAGGGATGAAAAAGGTCTCCTTCTTGCCATTTGCGAAGCGTTAACGGATACTCCAGCAAATCAGCGTCTACAAATATAGTTGAAGCCGATACTTTTTGAATATCACTTACATTACAAAACGTCAATTTTAGGGGAAAATTAAGATTCAACTGGGTACGATCAATTGTATACACCTCCACGCGTTGTTCATGCCGAGCCGCCAATACCAAGTGAGTTCGGTTTTTGAAAAGAACAAAATCAGGCGCCAACACTTGCTTCCCAGTTTCGGCGAAAGGTAATTGATAAATGTCTTCCCACGCCGTAAATCCATAACTTCGGAGCCAATAATATAACAACGCTCTAGATGAAGGCACACTATTGAGGGGGCGAATGGCCAAATGAAATTCGTTGCCATGTTGGGAAAGATGCTGTTCTAAAAAATGAGCTACAGCCCAATCAGCCATGGTTTTCGTTTCTTGGAGATACGACAAGGTTTTTTGAAAATTTTCCAACAAAGCTGGATTCATGCTTTTTAAAACAGGGACCACTTCATGCCGAAGGGCGTTTCGCTGGTAGTAGGAATTTCCATTGCTCGAATCTTCTCTCCATGAAATAAGGTATTCCGCCGCATAATTTTCTATCATTGTTCGCGGAAAGGGTAAAAGCGGACGCACTATGGTTCCGTTTTGTGCGGGGATCCCTGTAAGTCCGTCCCAACCCGTACCACGCGTGAGATTAATCAAAAATGTTTCCAACACATCATCGGCTTGGTGGGCGGTCAACACATAATCATATCCTTCCCTCACCCGTAAGGTTTCAAACCAATCGTAGCGCAACTGGCGGGCTGTCATTTGTATGGATAAACCTTTTTCTTCGGCAAAAACGGCCGTGTTAAAACGGTTGACAAAAAAGGGAATGCGGTTTTCTCGGCAATACTCTCTTACAAAAATCTCATCGGCATCGCTTTCTGCACCGCGTAAACCAAAGTTACAATGGGCTACCCCCACGGTCCAATCCAACTGGTGGCACAAGGCGAGCAATACCATACTATCGATTCCGCCGCTCACCGCGAGGAGACAACGGTGGTGTTGTAAAAATGGAAAACTTTGGTTGATATGGTGTTGAAAAGCGTTTAACATACCCAAAGATACGGATTTATTTGCCGCCCAATACGTCTTGCATTGCTTTTGCTTTCAACAAACACTCGGTATATTCATCCTTGGCGTTAGCTAGGGCTGTCACCGCACTCCCAACGGAAACAGAAACATAGCCTTTTTGGGCATTGTAGGCAATACTGCGAATAACCACATTAAAGTCGAAATTGCCTTCTGGAGTAAAATACCCCACTGCCCCACTGTAAATTCCACGCTTTGTTGCTTCGACTTTTTCAATGATTTGCATGGCTGCAATTTTGGGCGCTCCCGTCATACTCCCCATGGGAAAGGTGGTTTGTAACAGTGAAACGGGGGGACAATCCTCGGCCACAGTGCTGCGAAGGGTAGAAATCATTTGATGTACTTGCTTGAAGGTATACACTTCACACAAGGCTTCAACGGCGACACTCCCCTTTTCGGCTGTTCGTGACAAGTCGTTACGGACCAAATCGACAATCATAATATTTTCTGAACGCTCTTTCTCATTATGTTGCAAATCGATTTTCAGTTGCACATCTTCCTCAGGCGTTTGTCCACGTCGCGCCGTTCCTTTGATAGGTTGCGAAATGACGGTTGTGCCCGATTTTCGTAAGTAACGTTCGGGAGACGCCGAAAGTAAATAGCGGAAATCTTGCTTTAAAAAAACGGCAAACGGAGGTTCGGAACGCGCATTCAATTGAAAAAATACCTCCTGAGGATTGAGTTGTACGCCTTCTTGAAAAAATTCCATACAGAAATTGACCTCATAAATCACCCCCTGTTGGATGTAGTGCAACAGTTCCTTAAATTTCTCATGATACGCTTTTTCCGAGATACGTGCTTGTAACGGAATGGAAGGTGTTGTTGAAAAAGCGATCGACTGTGCCTCAATGGCTGTTAGATCGGCTTCGTATTCATCAACCCATCCGTTTAGATAAGCTCCAAAAACCTGACCTTTAAGGGAATATATTATTTTTTTAGGCTGAAAAAAAAACAAATCGGGGAACTCCAAGCCATCGAAATTATGGGAATATAAGGCTTCGGTGTCGTTTTTTAAATCATAACTCAAATACCCAAACAACCAATCACGGGTTTGAGACTGATAGGCTTGCAATTCGGCAAATGCTTGATGGGTATCGGTTTGTCG
Source organism: Flavobacterium sp. (assembly GCF_040379285.1). Lineage (GTDB taxonomy): Bacteria > Bacteroidota > Bacteroidia > Flavobacteriales > Flavobacteriaceae > Flavobacterium. The sequence goes on from NZ_JBEILJ010000019.1 coordinate 14,979, forward strand.
AACGGTAAAAGCATCCCACGCTACAATCCAATCAAACTCGCTATACAAATGCGTTTGTGCATTGGACTCGAGGTAAACTACTTCGCGGGCTTCTTGCGTATACTGAAGTAACTTTTTTTTCCACAATGGGGTGGCTTCAATGGCTATAGGAAAGGTGGTTCGCATACGGTCAAAAGTAATGCATTTTCAGGTTGTATAAAAACGGGGGTTAGCTTTGGCACGATTTTTATAGTTAACGATTGAAACCGTATTATAATTTTTAGTATTCACTTATTCCTAACTCACTTTATTCAATAAAAATACACGTAATCACTTATTGTATCACTTTAAATTTTATTGTATGAAAAAAAAGGCGTTGTTCCTGTTGAGTGCAGGAATGTTAATTACCCTTATGGGGTGTCAAAAGAATGAAGCCGAACACACCGCAGCCCTAAAAACTGCCGATTCGGTGGCTGTAGCATCAAAGGGAATGACTAGTGAAGTCGCCAAACCTTTAGCCTCCTCCGAAAAAAAGTTTGTCCGTAGCGGCGATGCGCGGGTCAAAGTAAACAATGTAGTGCAGTCGACCCACCGCATTGAACAAGCAGTAAGTCGCGCTGGAGGATTTGTCACACAAAGCGACTTGGAATCGGTTGTAGATCGCCAAGAAGAAACGCAAGTAAGCGCCGATAGTGTTTGGGTCACCACGCAATACCATACCCAAAGCACGCTCACGTTGCGAATTCCTGAACAAGAATTACCTACGGTTTTGCAACACATTGCCCAAGAAATTGTGTACTTGGATTACCGAAAACTAGGTGCTGAGGACGTGACTTTACAACTTTTGAATCAAACGTTTGAGCAGCAGCGGCATCAAAAAAGTGCCGAACGTTTGGAGCAAAAAATCGATGTGAATAAAGGCCGTTTAAACTCTATCATTACTGCCGAAAAGGAAAGAAGCGACAAGCAAGCCCAAGCCGATGGTAAATTCATCGAGAAATTGGCTTTAACCGATAAAGTAAGTTATGCCACGCTCACCTTGGCATTGTATCAAGAACCAGCGGTGCTCAACGAACGAAAAGCGCTTTTTAATGTACCCGAACGGTTGCGTCCCTCCTTGGGTTTTCAACTGTGGGAAAATGCAAAAACAGGATGGTCGGCCTTGGAGCAGGTACTCTCTTTTCTCATACTCTTTTGGCCGCTAGGTGTTCTAGGCACATTAGGATATATGGGCTATCGGCGTTGGGCACGGAAGTAAAAACCACACCATCGGAGGAATCCGGTGGTTTTTGTTTTATATTATTTTGTAGTTTTGGTACATAAAACGTATGCATTATGAAATTAACCACACAGGTTATCCGCATCCTCTTGGGTGGTTTAATGGTATTTGCTTCCATTGCCTGTTTTTTTAACCTAGGTAATCCTGAGCCTCCCGTGGGGAAAATGGCGCTTTTTATGAATGGTTTGATGGCTTCACAATACTTACTCCCGTTGGTAAAAGGAATTGAATTAATCGCCGGTTTGGCGTTACTCAGTGGTTTTTTTCCACGAATCACTCCCTTAGTTTTACTTCCAATAAGCCTCAATATTGCATTGGTCCACTTGTTTTTAGACCCCAAAAATTTAGCTATTGCTTTCTTTGTTTTTGGGACTAATTTGTATTTAATCATACAACATTGGAGCAATTATCAATCGCTTTTAAAAATTCGATAATGTTCAAATGGAGTTTGATTTTCTGGTTAAGTGGATTCAGTTTGTTTGGGCAAAGGGAAACCAACCTAATTTTTGATGTGCATTATGGAGATGCCGTTCAAGAATGGGTGGCATTTCCCTCTCTAAAAAAACAAGGGCAATTTGTAGCGGGCTATCTTTATGTTTTACCCCAAGAAGGCATTGTGTTCCACTATCATTCGAGCTTTCATTTCGGCACTTCCAACGAAATTGTACCCGACGGCATTGATACGCAAGAGTTGAATCGTATTCGATTGGGACGGGCGTACAACTTTAAAATGGCCCGATTAGGTGAAGAACACCAGCAAAAATTGCAATTGCCACTCCAACCCCAGGGTTTTTCATACCATTATATAGCTGATGAATTTCAGCGCTACTATTTCACTGGAAAAGCACTTAATGCGGACCGAGAATTTGAACGGGCTCAAGTTTTATTGGAGAAGGTCTATGAAAAAAAACCGCATTATAATGGTGTTGAATTGGAATTGGCCTACAGTTACAACGGCATTCGTAGGTACGATTTGACAATTACTTTATTGACCAAAGCACTCGAAAATGATGCTTCGCAACCACTATTTTACAAGGAATTAGCTTTTGCCTTTTTAAATTCGGGCATGGTAACGATGGCAGAAAAAACCTACCAACAATGTTTGGAAAAAACGAAAGATAAAGGATTAAAAAGCGAGATTGGTTCGAGTATGGCCTATTATTTTTACCTTCAAAAAAAGGAGGAAAAGTTTAAAGAATGGCGTCAAGTAGTGGACCTAAACGCTAATTCAGGTTCGCAATACCATTTATTCATACAACAATTGGAAAGAAATTGGAACAATCGCCCCTCGCATGAGATGAAAAAACTATAAAAAATGCTACTTTGTTAATTTTCAGGGCTAATATGTAACTTTTTTAAGAAGTGTTTTAAAAATTTTCTCTACAAAAATAAAGGGCAAAATATTACATCATTTTATTTTATCTAATTCCTATTTTTTTTGTAAGTTTTTTTTTCTTAATTTTAGAAAAAAGATATAATTATGCACGGAGTAGTCAATCAAGCCATCGAAGGATTAATCACCAAGCGTTTTGGTCCTGAAGCCTGGGAAGATATTCGTATCGCCTCACAGTGTTCAGATACCACTTTTTACAACAACCATAATTATTCCGATTCTGTGACTTATGAATTAGTTGTGAATGCTTCCAAGACTTTAGATATAGATATTGAGATCTTACTTTTTGAATTTGGAAAATATTGGGTGCTAACTATTGCCGCTGAAAAATATGCAGCTTTGTTGCACTCGGCGGGGAAAGGTCTGCGCGAGTTTTTAGTAAATCTACCTAACTTCCACAGTCGGGTAATGCTTTATTATCCCGAAATCACACCGCCTGAATTTAAGGTAATGGAGAATTCCGATACTTCTTTGGAATTACAATATTTCTCAAAACGACCTGGATTACAACCTTTTGTCCATGGGATACTTGAAGGGTTGAGCACTTTTTTTGAAACCCCTATAACAATAGATTTGAAGGAAACCAAGTTAGAAGACGAATACAACAAGAGTATTTTCTTACTTCATTTCTAAATCCGACGCTCCAAAATTGACCATAATGCAAACCTTAAAAAAACTTTTTCCATTTTACATTCGGATCGACAAAAAACTCAATATTGTCGAATATGGCCTGAGTATGGGAAAATTTTTGGTTCAAAAAGGCCGTTTTGAAGACCACTTCAAATTCATTAGACCCAACTTTGGAATTACATACACATTTAAATCCATCGTTGAATTCATGAATCAAGTGTTTATTTTGGAATTGCATAACCATCCAAAAAAAATTCGCTTTAAAGGGCAGTTTATCATTCACCATGAAAATGAAGACGAGCTATGGTTTTGCGGTTCCCCATGGCTAATGTCGGTCGAAGATTTACAACAACACAACTTGTTTGTGACCGATTTTGCACAACATGATTCGGCTATTGACACGATTTTAATGCTTAATCAAAACTTGCTTAATTTACAAGATAACAGCAAGATGATTTCTGACTTAAAACAGAAAAATGAACGTTTGCAACAAGTCAACGAACGACTCGACGCAATTATTTATGCGATTACCCATGATTTTAGAGCCCCGCTGTTGGCTAGTATTGGTTTGCTTCAATTGCCTGAGTCAATGGTGTTGGAAGAACTACCAGAGATTTTACACACCTTAAAAAGGTTGGATCGAACAATTATTCATTTGAATGAATTGTCAAAAAACGAGAAAGTAGCCTTAAAATTTACACCTATAAATTGGGAAGAACTTATCCATGAAAGTCATCATAACTATACTGTTATATATGACACCAAAATCCCCATTCACCTTTCGATTAATGAAACCACCCCTTTTCATTCGGACAATTTTCGTATTCGAACCATAGTTAATAATCTGATTTCCAATGCTATTAAGTACGCTCGACCCACCTTGGGTGATACTCATTTTATCAAAATAAGTATTCATACCGACCCTAGTTCTTGTATATTTATAATTGAAGATAATGGAGAAGGCATTGATAAAAAAAATTTGGAAAACATTTTTAAACTTTTCTATCGCGCCTCGATTAAATCCCAAGGCAATGGGATTGGACTGTATATCATCAAAGAAATGGTGCATTATCTCAAAGGAACAATCACCGTAAAATCCATAAAAAATGAAGGTACCACCTTTACACTAAAATTCCCTAATCAAAAAACCGAATAATCTCATGAATACACACTTTTACATCATTGATGATGACGAGCTATTTTTAAAATTAGGAAAAATGTACCTCGAAATGGGGAATTGTACTTCATCGGTAACCCTTTTTAATGATGCAAGCCAAGCGCTCAACGTGATTGAAACTATTATGGAATCCGTGGTTGACCAACGTTATGTGATTTTCCTGGACTTGAACATGCCCATTCTCAACGGATTTGGCTTTTTGGAGGCTTTGGAGAAAAAACCAAAATATTTGCAAAAAAACATTCAGATTTATGTTCTCACATCTTCGATTAATCATGAAGATATCGAGCGAATCAAGCAATATAAATCCGTAACAGAATATTTAAACAAACCCATGACCCGTGAAATGGTGCAACATGTTTGTGCCTCCTAAGTAAAATTGAAGTCATAACAAACCCCGATGTCGAAATGCCATCGGGGTTTGTTGTATTAATAAATACTGTTATACATGCAAAGCCCGATTGTCGGTAGCGGCAAGAGCAGCTTCTTTAATGGCCTCTGCAAAAGTAGGATGGGCATGCGACATTCGGGTGAGATCCTCGGCTGAAGCGCGGAATTCCATCGCAACAACAGCCTCTGCAATCAAATCGGCACATCGGGCACCAATCATGTGCATTCCTAAAATCTCATCGGTTTTGGCATCGGCTAAAACTTTTACAAATCCGTCCAAATCGGCACTTGCACGCGCACGACCCAAGGCTTTAAACGGAAAACTCCCTGCTTTGTAAGCGATTCCTTCGGCTTTCAGTTGTTCTTCGGTTTTCCCTACACCAGCAACTTCAGGCCAAGTGTACACCACTCCTGGAATCAAGTTATAATCGATATGGGGACGTTGGCCGGCAATAAATTCGGCTACCATTATCCCTTCTTCTTCCGCTTTGTGCGCCAACATGGCTCCGCGAATCACATCACCAATAGCATAAATATTGGAGGCTTTCGTTTGCAAATGATCATTTACTTCCACTTGACCGCGTTCTGTAATTTTTACACCAGCAGCTTCCGCATTCAATCCTTCAGTATATGGACGACGACCTACGGCCACCAAACAATAATCGCCTTCCAACACCAATTCATTTCCTTTGGCATCGTCGGCTTTAACGGTCACTGTTTTTCCTTTACGGGTTACCTCTTTCACTTTATGGGAAGTGTAAAACTTCATACCTTGTTTTTTCAACACTTTGGTCAATTCTTTAGACAGTGCGCCATCCATCCCCGGAATGATTCGATCCAAGTACTCCACTACTGACACTTGAGCGCCCAAACGCAAATACACTTGTCCCAATTCAATACCAATAACTCCACCCCCAATAATCACCAAATGCTTAGGCACTTCGGCCATTTTTAAAGCTTCCGTTGAAGTAATTATACGTTCTTTATCTACCGTAATAAAGGGCAATGTAGAAGGTTTAGAACCTGTAGCAATAATGGAATACTTTGATTCTACTACTTCGTTTGAACCGTCATTCTTCGCCACATTGATATGGGTGGCATCGACAAACGAACCTACCCCTTCAAATACGGTAATTTTATTTTTATCCATCAAGAACTTGATCCCGCCACAGGTTTGATCCACCACTTGTTGCTTGCGCTCAATCATTTTGGCTAGATTGACCTTCACTTTCCCGGACACTTCAATACCGTGATCGGCAAAATGTTGTAACTCTTCATAATAATGCGAAGAAGCCAACAAGGCTTTGGAGGGAATACATCCCACGTTTAAACAGGTACCACCCAAAGAAGGGTATTTCTCAATAATTGCGGTTTTGAATCCCAATTGGGCGCAACGAATGGCTGCAACATAACCGCCGGGACCTGATCCAATAATTGTGACATCAAACTGACTCATAGAACTGATTTTTGTTGTATTTTACAAATAGTAGGCCAAAATTACGAATGTTTTTTGGGTTCCCCTCTACAGAATGAAAAGAAAAAAACAAGCGCATATGGATTTCAAAATCAAAGTAATCCCTTCCGCGCCAAAGGCTTTTAAAACAAATTGACTTTCAGCTATTTACAAAGAAAACGTTTTCGTAGATTTTTATTTTTTATGATAAATATCAGCTTTTTCCTTTACGGGTTTTGAGAACTTTGACGCAAGAAATTTGAACAAAAAATAATCAATCACTAAAACCATCGCCATGAAAAACATCAAATTAATTCAGGAATTACATGAAATGGGGATTACAGGGTATCATGAAATTGTGTACAACCCCAGTTATCATCAGCTTTATGAAGCCGAAACGTCACACCAATGCCGTGGGTATGAAAAAGGTGCAATTACCGAAAACGGCGCTGTGGCTGTCAAAACAGGCATTTTCACGGGTCGTTCTCCTAAAGATCGGTATATTGTAAAAGATGAAATTACCAAAGACTCCATTTTTTGGGATGGTAAAGTGAACTTGCCGACGACGCAACCCATTTGGAGCGAATTAAAGAAATTAGTCTTGAAACAATTATCAACTTCACGAAAACTGTATGTTGTAGATGCTTTTTGTGGCACCAATCCCGATACGCGTTTAAAAGTCCGATTTGTCATGGAAGTGGCATGGCAGGCCCATTTTGTTACTAATATGTTTATTCGACCCTCAATTCACGAACTAGAGCATTTTGGGGAACCCGATTTTATTGTTTTAAACGGATCCAAAACAACGAATCTGGATTGGGAAGAGATGGGACTTAACTCAGAGAATTTCATACTTTTTAATATTACCGAAAAAATGCAAATCATCGGCGGTACTTGGTATGGTGGTGAAATGAAAAAAGGCATGTTTGCCATGATGAACTATTATCTTCCGCTCAAGGGAATGGCTTCTATGCACTGTGCTGCCAATGTGGGTGAAAACGGCGATGTAGCCTTATTTTTCGGCCTGTCAGGCACTGGAAAAACAACATTGTCAGCCGATCCAAAACGCTATTTGATTGGCGATGATGAACATGGCTGGGATGCCAATGGCGTCTTTAATTATGAAGGGGGATGTTATGCCAAAGTCATCGATTTGAGTGAGGAAAATGAACCCGATATTTGGCGAGCTATCAAAAGAGATGCGTTGTTGGAAAACGTGGTTGTCAATGAATACGGTGAAGTTGATTACTATGACCATAGTATCACAGAAAATGCACGGGTTTCCTATCCTATTTATCACATCAATAAAATTGTATTGCCGTCTAAAGCGGGGCATGCCCAAAAAATCATTTATCTGAGCGCCGATGCTTTTGGGGTATTGCCACCTGTATCAATTTTGGATGACAACCAAGCACAATATCACTTCTTGTGTGGGTATACTTCAAAATTGGCAGGAACGGAACGCGGTATCACCGAACCTCAACCTTCTTTTTCACCTGCTTTTGGTGAGGCATTCCTTACGCTACACCCAACGATGTATTCCAAAACATTAATTGGCAAAATGAAAGAACACAGCGCTAAAGCGTATTTGGTGAATACAGGTTGGAATGGAACTGGAAAACGGATAGCGCTAAAACAAACCCGAGCAATAATTGATGCCATATTGGACGGAAGTATTGAGCAGGCGCCAACTGCAAAAATACCCTACCTTAACCTCACAATTCCTACCCAATTACCAGAAGTTGATCAATCAATTTTAGACCCGAGAGCCACCTACACCGCGGTGAGCGTTTGGGAAGAAAAAGCGAAAAAACTCAGTGCATTGTATATTAAAAACTTTGCACAATATACCGATACCGAAGAAGGTCAACGTTTGGTTACAGCAGGGCCTCAATTGGAAGAACAGATTACAAAATAACAATATAAACCCTTTACCCGTAACACCCTGAGCCATGGACTGGATCGTCGAAATTTTTACCAAACCCTCATTTACACATACCATAATTATTTTTGGTGTTGTCATTGCCTTAGGCATTCGATTGGGAAAAATTAGCTATCAAGGACTATCGCTCGGGGTAACATGGGTTTTATTTGTGGGACTTGCCTTTTCCTATGCAGGAGTGATTGTAGAGACTGAAATTCAGGAATTTTTAAAAGACTTTGGACTCGTTTTATTTGTTTACACCCTCGGATTACAAGTAGGTCCTGGTTTTTTTGCCGCGTTGAATCGAAATGCTTTGATCAATAACATTTTAGCTTTTGGAATTGTACTTTCAGGACTACTTATTACGATTTTCTTTTTTTATTTCACCCCATTTTCCATCGGTGAATTGAGTGGTGTTATGAGTGGAGCCGTTACCAATACGCCAGGCTTGGCTGCTGCCCAAACCACTTTGAACAATATCCATGGTACATCCGCCAATACGGCAACAGTGACCTTGGCCTATGCACTCGCTTATCCCTTTGGTGTTTTGGGCATCATTATCGCAATCTTACTTTTGAAAAAAGCGTTTCATATAAATCTAAAAGAAGAAACCGAACGACAAAATAAATTGCAAAACCTTCGCGAAAATCGGGTGATTTCAAAACATTTACAACTTGACAACCACCAATTGATTGGAAAATCGTTGGCTCATATTTTTGAAATTGTAAAAACACCAATTGTAGTCTCTCGCATGTACCATCATGGAGAAATCATTACACCTACCCCAAAAACACAAATGGCGGAAGGCGATGTACTTCTTATTGTGGCTCAAAAGTCAGTATTTGATTCACTTCACTTACTCATAGGAGCCGAGAGTACGATGAATTTAAAAACGGCTTTAGACAGCCAGTTGGTTAGCAGTCCGATTGTGGTCACCAACAAAGCAGTTACTCATCAACGTTTGGGCGATATTTCGGCGCTACAACAACATGATTTTACCTTCACGCGTTTATATCGAGCGGGAACCCAATTGGTACCCAATGGAAATATCGTTTTGCAATTGGGGGACACCCTAAAAGTTGTGGGGACACCCGAGGGTTTGGAACAAGCGACCAAAGTACTTGGAAACGCGATCAAACGCTTAGAAGTTCCCGACCTTGCGCCTATTTTTATCGGAATTGTTCTCGGTTTAATTGTTGGAAGCATTCCATTGCAGATCCCCAACATACCAGTTCCTGTCAAAATTGGACTAGCTGGCGGTCCTCTTCTTGTGGCCTTGCTGTTGAGTCGTTTTGGAAATCAGTGGTACTTGAATAATTACACGACCCATAGTGCCAATCTCATGCTACGCGAATTGGGCATCTGTTTATTTCTTGCCAGCGTTGGGTTAAGCAGCGGTACTCATTTGGCTTCCGCATTTGAAGGAACGATTGGTCTGCATTGGATGGTTATGGGGTTGTGCATCACAATTATTCCTCTACTACTGATTGGGTGGTTGGCTAAAAAAATCTTTAAGAAAAACTTTTTTGAAATCATGGGACTCCTCGCAGGAGCGTCTACAGATCCCCCGGCTTTAGCCTTTGCGCTGAAAATTGCCGATAATGACACGCCAACAGCAACCTATGCCACGGTATATCCACTCACCATGATTTTACGAATTATAGGTGCACAATTGCTCATTCTTTTCTTTTCGTAAAAATAGATTACAAACTATACGCGGTGCTATTTTTTATTTCCCCAATCATAAACGAACTGTGGGTACTCCCAATATGTTGCAAACGCGTCAGTTTGGTTACCATAAAATCACGGTAGGCTTCCATATCCTTTACGGCAATTTTTAAAATATAATCATAATCCCCACTCACATGAAAACACTCCAAAACCTCTGAGAGTTGCACTACTTCAGCTTCAAAACGCACCAAATAATCTTTCGTATGTTGGATTAACTTAATATGGCAAAAAACAATAAACGATTGGTCAATTTTTTTTCGATCCAATAACGCCACATAGCCTTTGAGTACCCCTTCGCGTTCCATTTTTCGAATGCGTTCATAGACGGCTGTAACCGACATTTGTAGTTTTACCGCCATTTCTTTATTGGTCATTCGAGCCTCATTTTGCAAAAACCCAACGATTTTTTTGTCGATTGCATCCATCGGATAAATTTTCAGAGAATAAATTATATTTTCTTAAAAATAAAAAAATTAATCTAATTAAATCAATAATTATAGTTTCATTTTCTATAATTTAAAATATGTGTTGAAAATTCATAAGTATACTTCGATATTTGAATACTTATTACCTAATATCGTATGGAAAATCAACATCCTAAGGCCTTTCATCCGGCCGATCATATTCAAGACTTGCAATACTTTGGCGAATTTGGAGGCGTGAATCCCTCGATTTCGGATTCATCCACTTATACTTTTTTGTCGGCCAAGACGATGTTTAACACTTTTGAAGGAAATGCCGAAGGCTGTTATTTGTATTCGCGGCATTCCTCTCCTATGAATTTGTATTTGGGTCAAGCCCTCGCCGCTATGGAGGGAACCACCGGAGCCAACGTAACCGCATCGGGGATGGGAGCCATAACCTCTGTATTGTTGCAGCTCTGTGCTAGCGGGGACCAAATCGTTTCGAGTCGCACGATTTATGGCGGTACCTATGCGTTTATGAAAAATTTGTTGCCCAAGTGGCACATTCAAACGCATTTTGTAGACATCACCAAACTAGATGTAGTCGAAGCCGCTATTACCCCACATACCAAAGTCTTGTATTGTGAAACCGTGAGCAATCCTTTGTTGGAAGTCGCCGATATTCAAGGGTTAGCCCTGTTGGCCAAAAAATACAATATAAAGCTCGTTGTCGACAACACCTTTTCACCCTTACAAGTGGCACCAGCCCAATGGGGTGCCGATGTGGTAATTCATAGTTTAACTAAGTTTATCAATGGAAGCTCCGATACGGTTGGAGGTGTTATCTGTAGTTCGCAAGAATTCATCAATGATTTGCGCAATGTCAATGATGGAGCGTGCATGCTGTTGGGGCCTACAATGGATAGCTTGCGCTCAGCTTCGATATTAAAAAATCTTCGCACCTTACACATCCGCATGAAACAACACAGTCATAATGCGCTCTATTTGGCAACTCGCTTTGAAGAGGACGGCTTAAAAGTGGTCTACCCCGGATTACAAAGTCACCCCAGCCATGCGCTCTTCACGCGACAAATGAATCCCGAATACAGCTATGGTGGCATGATGACTTTGGATGTAGGAACGTTGGACCGTGCCAATGCCTTAATGGAGTTAATGCAACACAACAATTTGGGCTATTTAGCCGTAAGTCTTGGATTTTATAAAACCTTATTCAGTGCTCCAGGAACCTCTACTTCGAGCGAAATTCCGTTGGAAGAGCAACACGAAATGGGATTGACCGATGGCTTGATTCGTTTTTCGATTGGTTTGGATAATGATATTGAACGAACCTATCAAAAAATGACCGACTGCATGCGGCAACTTGGAATACTATAGTGGTACAGCACTGAACAAAAAAAAAGGATCGCTTTCTGATCCCTTTTTTGGTATTATGATGTTTGGTTCAACTTGCTATTTTTATAACTAAAGCCAAAATAAATCGACAATCCTATGAGGAGCCAAATCGAGAAGTACAACCAATTCCAAACACTCAATTCGGCCATCATGTACAAACAGCTTACCAAGCCAAGGAGCGGAATTAAGGACAAATTCTTCTGGTATGCCCAAGCTCCCAAGGCCATGAGTACAATAATAAAAATCCACATCGGAATTTTGTGTGAAAACAAAGCCCATCCCGATTCGTATTTCAACGCCGTATCTATCGGTAAAGCATCGACTAACGAATGGTAGGCTTTGGGATCCTCGGCAAAGGTTTTAAGCGTTTTCTCTAAATCGACTTCTTTGGTTTTCACCAATTTTAAATCATACAAGTATTGAACCACTTGGGCCGCTTCAGCCTCTTTTAACGAAGTGACGAGGGTTGTGGGACTGTTGAGCTGTTTCTTATTAGTAATAAAATCGACCACCCCTTGTTTATTAAAGTAAAAGGAACTTATTAACCCTAAAAACAACAGGACTGGAAAAATATATTTGGCATTAATATAGGGGGTTTTAAACTTACCACGAGGCACATCGGGACGGTTTTGCAATACCAATACCCCAGCACAGACCAAAACAAAAGCAAACAAAGTACCAATACTACATAAGTCGGTCACCAACGTTAGATTCAAAAAAAGTGCGGGAATTGCCACTACAAATCCGGTTACAATAGTCGCATACGAAGGCGTTTTATAGCGCGGATGAACTCGTGAGAAACGTTTTGGCAACAACCCGTCGCGACTCATGCTCATCCAAATACGGGGCTGTCCCATTTGAAAGACCAAGAGCACACTTGCCATAGCTACAACGGCGCTTACAGCGATAATACCAGACATCCATTTTAAATCCAATTGATCAAATACAAAAGCTAACGGATCACCTACATTTAACTGATCATAAGAAACCATTCCTGTTAATACCAAAGCGATAATAATGTATAAAATGGTACAAATGATAATCGCCCACATCATTCCTTTGGGCAAATCGCGTTGGGGATCTTTGCATTCTTCAGCAGTGGTTGAAATGGCATCAAAACCGATGTAAGCAAAAAATACAGCCGACACCCCTTTGAGTACACCACTTACACCATTGGGCGCAAAAGGATCCCAATGATCCGTATCTACGTAAAATACGCCAACCGCTATCACCAACAAAATGATACACAGTTTCACTACCACCATAAGATTACTGGCATTGCGCGATTCTTTCATACCACGATAGACCAAATAGGTAATCAACACAATAATCAGCAAAGCCGGCAAATCGGCAACCAAGTGTAAACCGGCTATCGTAGGTGATGTGTTCCAAGCCGTATGCGCCGCTTGGAGGGCGGGACTTAAATCGGCGAAAGGTTTTCCGCTTTGCAACAACGCTGTCGCTTCGGCAAACCCTTTGGAGGCTGATAAATAATCCATTTGTATCCATTGCGGCAAATGAATACCACCACTTTCAAGCAATCCAGTAAAATAATCACTCCAAGAAATCGCCACGGTGATATTCCCAATCGCATATTCCATGATCAACGCCCATCCGATAATCCATGCAATAAGTTCCCCAAAAGCCACATACGAATACGTGTACGCACTTCCCGATACAGGAACCATTGAAGCAAATTCTGCGTAAGCAAAAGCAGCAAAACTACAGGCCAACGCCGTAAATAGAAATAGAAAAATCACCGCGGGTCCCCCATCGGCACTGGCTTTTCCAATGGTACTAAAAATTCCAGCACCAATGATGGCTGCAATCCCAAAAGCGGTCAAATCCCTGGCCGTGAGGTGCTTTCCAAGCGCGTGATGTCCGTCGGACTCATTATGGGCAACTTGTTGAAGGATATCATGAACCGATTTTTTTCGAAATAATTGGGAAAACTTCATGGTGTAATCGCTTTTTTTAGGCAAACAAATATAAACTTTTATTTGAAAGTGATAGGCTCCCTGCTTTCATCCAAATAGCCAAAAACTATTTCATAATAAGAACTAATAATAAAAACTAATTCATATTACTCGAAGTTGTATGTACTTTTGTGATGTAGAAAAACAATTTTTAATTTCTAAAACAATAAAATTATGTCATTAGTAGGAAAAAAATTCCCAAACATTACCGTAGATGCCATCTCTTTTATGGGAGACAATTTGCGCATTAACATTTTGGAGGAAGCTGTAAAAAACAACAAAAAAGTATTGTTGTTTTGGTATCCCAAAGATTTCACTTTCGTTTGTCCTACGGAGTTACATGCGTTTCAAACGGCTTTGGAAGAATTTGAAGCACGTAATACAACCGTAATTGGCGCTTCTTGCGACACCAACGAAGTTCATTTTGCCTGGTTGAATACGGCCAAAAACAACGGTGGTATTGAAGGAGTTACCTATCCTTTATTGGCTGACACAACCCGCAACTTATCGTCAGCACTTGGTATTTTGGATATCGAAGCTGGAGAATACAACGAAGATACCGATACGGTGCTTTTGGAAGGTTCTAATGTGACGTTCCGTGCCACGTATTTGATTGACGAAACGGGTAAAATTTTCCACGAAAGTGTAAACGACATGCCTTTGGGTCGTAACGTACATGAGTACCTTCGTTTGATCGATGCGTATACCCACGTACAAACAAAAGGTGAAGTTTGTCCTGCCAACTGGGAAAAAGGAAAAGAGGCAATGAATGCCGATCGCAACAGTACGGCTTCGTATTTATCAAATCACTAAGAGCAAATTATTAGGTAAACGTTTCAGGTTTGGGTTGAATTTATCTCAAACTTGAAACGGGAACCCTAAGCTAAAAATACAATCGCATGTTTCAAGAACTTACACAAGATAATCTAGCCGAAATCGTGGCTCAAAACGAAACGGTTGTGGTGCAGTATGCAGCCTCCTGGTGTGGAAATTGCCGTATTATGAAACCTAAATTCAAAATGCTGGCGGCTCAACACGAGCACGTTCCCTTTTTGATTGTAGATGCTGAACAATTTCCCAACGCCCGTCAATTGGCCAAAGTAGATAATTTACCCACTTTTGCTACTTTTAAAAATGGCGTGTTGGTCAATCAAACCCAAACCAACAAGGCTGAAGTTTTGGCCGAATTGGTTCAAGAAGTCCTTTAAAAATACAACCAATTTTTGGGAAAAGCCCTTTGGCAAATAGCCTTAGTTATTGGATTCTCCAAGAAATTATTACGAAAACTAAACTATGAAACTTCCAGTCATAAAGCAATTAACCCAATTCATTGAAGACAATGACCAAGACTATTTGGTAGAAACCATCGAAGTATTGGAAAATCTATCGGAGCTCGAATCGTTGAAAAATGAAGAACTCGATGTGATTGGGGAACTTATTTCTAATTTATACGGGGCTTTGGAAGTCCATAAAATGATACGCGAAGGGAAAGACAAAAAAACAGCGCTCAACGATTTTATGAAGCGCGTTTTAGGGTCCATCGACAAAGCCTAGATGAAGCGACCTACGGGGCGCTTTTTTTATGTTTACTCCTGAAATAATTTCCTGTAAATGGTATACTATTTCCGTTAAAAAATAGTATTTTTGTACTTTAAATGATACCCATGGCACAAATTGTTTTGGGCGGAAATCCCGTTCACACCTCAGGAAACTTACCAGAAATAGGCACAAAAGCACCTGCTTTTGAATTAGTAAAAAACGACTTATCCACTGCTACACTAGCTGATTTTGCAGGTAGTAAAGTGGTTTTGAATATTTTCCCAAGTATTGACACTCCCACGTGTGCGACTTCCGTTCGTACATTTAATGCAAAGGCGGCCGCGTTGGAAAACACCAAAGTCTTGTGCATTTCAAGGGATTTACCTTTTGCTCAAAAACGATTCTGTGGCGCTGAAGGCATTGAAAATGTAATCAATTTATCTGATTTTAAATCGGGCGCATTTGGAAAAGACTATGGATTGGAATTGACCGATAGTGCGTTGGCTGGTTTGCATTCACGCGCTGTAGTGGTATTGGATGAAAACGGAATCGTAGTTCATGCGGAGCAAGTGGGCGAAATCGCTAATGAACCCAATTACGAAGCCGCATTGAATGCTTTACAATAGGCTATGGAATTTCAGCGCGATCGCACTTTTTTTACCGGTCGATTTAAAAGTATTCGTTTTGCTGTACTTGGCGCGTTCAAGTTAGCGACCACCGAACACAGCGTCATGGTGCAATTGAGTATCGGCGTTTTGATCACGTTAGCAGGTTTCTATTTTAATATTTCACTGACCGAATGGATGTTGCAAACGCTCGCCATTGGTTTGGTGTTGGCGGTTGAAAGTTTGAATACCGCAGCGGAAAAGATTGCCGATTTCATTCACCCTGAATACCACGCAAAAATTGGATTCATCAAAGATATTGCAGCGGGAGCGGTTTTTTTTGCCGCCATAACTGCAATAACCATTGGATGTATGATATATCTCCCTAAAATCGTTTCGTTTTTTTAGTACATTTATAAAAATTTAGCGCATTAATGGCTCCCAAAAAATCACAAAACACATCCACAGAAAACGAGCGTTCACCGATTTCATCCTTCAATATGAAACGGCAATACCAATTTATCTTGGGAAGTCTTTTCGTACTTTTGGCATTGGCAATGGGTGTGGCGTTTATCTCGTATTTTGTGAATGGCCATGTCGATCAAAGCGTAACCAATGCTTTTATTGACCGTGAAAAAGAAGCGCAAAACTGGATGGGTAAATCAGGCGCTTGGATTGCCGAGACCTTAATTCCAAACGGTTTTGGAGTAGCTTCTTTCCTTTTGGTAAAATTACTTTTTGTAACGGGAGCTTTCATGTCGTTGGATCTTCCCCTGAAACGGTTGAAATCGATGTGGTTTTGGGATTTATTTGCTCTAATTGTTTTGTCCTTACTGTTTGGTTTCTTCGCCAATTCCCTTCCTGAGTTGGGAGGTACCGTTGGATTTGAAATCAATTCCTTTATACAAGATTATATTGGAAAAACGGGAACACTATTCGTATTGGTGTTTTGTATTTTGCTGTACATGATTTTCAAAATCCGATGGTCACCCGATACGTTAAAAGCGTTTTATGAAAAAAAGAAGGCCGATCTTGAAGCAGATATGGCTGCTGCTTCACAAGAAAACGCCGCGCAAGGTGGTGCCTACAACCTAGAAGAATATGCGGTTTCGGACCCTGAAAATACGCCGGATTATGCGATTGAAGAATTGGTGCAACCGAAATCTTCATTTGAAATCGATAAAGAAGCTTTAAAACCTACCATTTCAAGTTATTCGGGCATCGATTTGAATCCAAATAAATCCGGATTGAGTCCTATACACGAACCCGATGTAGAACCGGTATTGGTAACACCTACGCCACCAATCACCCCTCCTATACCGCTTTCAACGCCACTTACTGTTGAACCGCCTAAGGAAATTATTCCCACGCAAGACGAATCCTTTGTGATTGAAAAAGTACCCGATGAGGATTTGATCGTTGAAAATTTGGCGGCAAAATTGGTTGAAGATTTTGGCCTTTTCGATCCAACGCTTGAGTTATCGCATTACAAATTTCCTACCCTCGAATTGCTCAAAGACTACAGCAGTGTAGGCATTACGATCAATCAGGAAGAATTGGAGGAAAACAAGAATCGAATTGTAGAAACCCTCCGCAATTATAAGATTGACATTGCCCAAATTAAAGCTACCGTAGGTCCTTCGGTGACCTTGTATGAAATTGTACCCGAAGCAGGAATTCGTATTTCAAAAATTAAAAGTCTTGAAGACGATATCGCACTTTCGCTTTCTGCACTTGGTATACGTATTATTGCTCCAATTCCCGGTAAAGGAACCATCGGGATTGAGGTGCCCAATAAAAATCCTACCATGGTTCCAATGAAAACAGTGATTGCTGCTTCGCGTTTTCAAGAGGCCGAAATGGAACTTCCCATTGCCTTAGGAAAAACCATTTCCAACGAAACTTTTGTTGTCGATTTGGCCAAAATGCCACACTTATTGATGGCTGGAGCGACAGGACAAGGGAAATCGGTGGGTTTGAATGCTGTTTTGACTTCGCTTTTGTATAAAAAACATCCGGCGGAAGTCAAATTTGTGTTGGTCGATCCAAAAAAGGTTGAACTTACGTTATTCAACAAAATTGAGCGCCACTATTTGGCCAAACTACCCGACACGGAAGATGCTATTATTACAGATAACAACAAGGTAATCAATACGTTGAATTCGCTTTGTATAGAAATGGACAACCGCTATTCGCTTTTGAAAGATGCGATGGTGCGTAACATCAAGGAATACAATGAAAAATTCAAGTCGCGAAAATTGAATCCCGAATTGGGACACCGTTTTCTTCCATACATTGTATTGGTAGTCGATGAATTTGCCGACCTAATCATGACCGCTGGAAAAGAAGTTGAAACCCCGATTGCACGTCTTGCCCAATTGGCGCGTGCTATCGGAATTCACCTTATTATTGCGACGCAACGTCCATCGGTAAATGTCATTACGGGAATTATTAAAGCGAATTTCCCTGCGCGAATTGCATTTCGTGTGACTTCAAAAATTGATTCACGTACCATTTTGGATACCCAAGGTGCTGAACAACTTATCGGGCGCGGGGACTTGTTGTATACCAATGGTAATGATTTGGTTCGGGTGCAATGTGCCTTTGTGGACACGCCCGAAGTGGAGAAAATTGTGGATTACATTGGATCACAAAAAGCGTATGCCACAGCCTATCAATTGCCCGAATATGTGGGAGAAGAAGGAAGTAACGTCAATTTGGAATTTGACATCTCCGAACGCGACCCAATGTTTCGTGAAGCGGCGGAAATTATTGTCACGGCGCAGCAAGGTTCGGCATCATTATTGCAACGCAAATTGAAATTGGGCTATAATCGGGCGGGTCGCTTGATTGATCAATTGGAAGCGGCAGGCATAGTGGGTCCTTTTGAAGGAAGTAAAGCGCGCACGGTAAATATCCCTGATCTGGTCGCTTTGGAACATTTTTTTACTAACGAACAAAACGAAAACTAGAATGAAAAAGTTTTTAGCGATAATTATGCTATTAACCATAAGTGTATCAACCCAGGCACAAGACAAGCGGGCGAAAAACCTGTTGGATCAAGTGACGGCTAAAATCAAAAGTTACAATAACATTGTGATTGATTTTAAATACACACTCACCAACACCAAAGAAAATATCAATCAGGAGAGTAAAGGAAATGTAACCTTACAAGGCAACAAATACGTGCTCAACTTTATGGGGGCAACCAAAATTTTTGACGGTAAAAAAACCTACACCATTGTCCCTGAAGACGAGGAAATAACTATTTCTAGTATCAATGATGCGGATGAAAAAGCAATTACACCCAATAAGATGCTTACCTTTTTTAACAAAGGGTATAAATATGTTTGGGACATTCAACAAAACATCAACGGTCGTAAAATACAAATGATTAAATTGATTCCCACCAATACCAAAGACCAACGTAAAGAAATTTTATTGGGAATTGACACCCAAACGAAAACCATTTACAATTTGATTGAAGTTGGTAAAAATGGTACCCGAACCACGTTGACTGTTAATTCTTTTAAAACCAATCAGCCGCTTTCAAAAAATCAGTTTAATTTTGTGGCAGGGAAATACCCAAACTACTACATTAATAAATTAGATTAAGTTCGGTGAAGATAATCGATCGGTATTTACTAAAATCCTTCTGGATTACATTTGCCTCCGTATTTGTAATCCTATTTTTTATTTTCATACTACAAACCGTTTGGTTATTCATTTCTGAATTGGCGGGTAAAGACTTGGACACGCTGATGGTCATTAAGTTTTTAATCTTTGCCATGCCCCGAATTATCCCCATGGTTTTACCACTTTCGGTGCTATTGGCTTCCATTATGACCTTTGGATCTTTAGCCGAAAACTACGAATTTGCCGCGATGAAGTCCTCGGGGATTTCGTTTCAACGCTCTTTGCTTTACCAAACCTATTTCATTCTGGTATTGACACTTGTCTCCTTTTTTGTAGCTAACAACATCATTCCCTATGCCGAGTATAAGTTCACTAACTTTCGCCGAAACATTGCTCAAATAAAGCCCGCTTTGGCCATTGCTGAAGGTCAGTTTAGTGAAATTGGCAACTACAGCATTAAAGTTTTAAAGAAAAAAGGGGAAAAAGGTAACTTATTGGAAGGCGTTACCATTCACCGAAACATTCCCAACGGTGGCGGAAATACTACGGTTATTAAAGCCAAAAGAGGAGAATTATTGAGTAGCGAGAAATCCAATACTTTGCGGTTGGTTTTGTATGATGGAACCTATTATGAGGATTTGCGTACCACCTATGAAAAACGCAATAATGCTCCTTTTACCAAAGCTACGTTTAAACGGGATGTCTTCAGCATCGACCTCACAAAACTCAACCAAAACAATCAACGCGACATGGAACTGGGGAATACCTTTACCATGTTGAATATCTCGGAGTTGAATTATACTTTGGATTCATTGCAAACCAATTACAAAAAAGAGGCGATTTCGTATGGTGAAAATATTTACAGTCGAACAGGAGCGTTGTCGACCAATACGATGGGGGAACTTTTTCCAAAAAATATCCCCACGCAAGACATTTTAGCCTACCTCACTCCTACCCAAAAAACTGACATTTACCGCTATGCCTATAGTAATGTAGAAAACATTCAATTCACCATCGAAGGTAATATGTTTGAAATGAATGCCAAGCAAAAGCTTATTAACAAGCATTGGATTGCGATTTACGATAAATTTATGTTGGCCTTTTCGTGTATCCTCATGTTTTTTATTGGGGCACCTTTGGGTTCTATCATCCGTAAGGGAGGTATTGGTCTACCCATCGTTTTTTCGGTTATAATATTTATCATTTTCCATTTTATCAACACCTTTGGGAAACGTTTGGCTCAAGAAAATGGAATTTCGCCTTTTATTGGGGTTTGGATGTCGACAATGATTTTACTTCCCTTAGCCATAACTCTTACGTATCGTGCGATTCATGATATTGGGGGGATGGTTACTCTGGACGTGGTCGTTGAACCGGTCATGAAATTGTTTCGAAAAACGCCCTCCGAGACTACTCCAGAAACTTCAGAAGATGCAATGGAATCGCCAATGGAAGAGCTTCAGGATAGTGATTCAACTTCCCCAAACGCGAGCACTGATACTGTTCGACACGAGGAATTGCTCTATGACGATTTATCCGATAGTATCGAAAAGAAATTGTGCGTTATTGATATTGACCGCATTGAAAAATGGAATCTAATGGCGCTGCTGTTTTATGCCATCACCTTCGCCCTGGTGTTGGTGTATGAATTTACGGCGATACAGTATATACTAATTGGGGCAGCGATTCCTTTTGCTTTGCTTCTAACGTATTGTTATAAAACACAGGTTGAAATTGAGAGGTCCAAACATCCATTTGAACCCGGACTTTTTATCAGTTTACTAACGGCATTTCCGTTATACCCTTTACTGTTTTGGGCGACTAAAAAACAATTACACAACTTTATACAAGATGCAGCCGAAAATGAGTGAATCCATACAACTCAACACTATAGAAGAAGCCATTGAAGATATCCGTCAAGGCAAAGTAATCATCGTAGTGGATGATGAAGATCGTGAAAATGAAGGTGATTTTTTGGCAGCGGCTGAAAAGGTCACTCCCGAAATGATCAATTTCATGGCAATGCACGGTCGTGGTCTAATTTGTGCGCCTTTGACTGAAAAACGTTGCGCTGAGTTGGAACTTCATTCAATGGTCAAAAACAACACTGACCACATGGAGACCGCCTTTACCGTTTCGGTAGATTTAAAAGGACATGGGGTGACAACGGGTATCTCTGCAGCCGATCGAGCCAAAACAATAATTGCACTAGTCGATGAAGAAACCAAGCCTTTTGATTTGGCGCGTCCAGGACATATTTTCCCATTGGCGGCAAAGCACGGAGGTGTTTTACGTCGTACAGGCCATACCGAAGCTGCTATTGATTTTGCACGTTTAGCCGGATGTAAACCCGCTGGTGTCATTGTTGAAATCATGAATGAAGACGGAACCATGGCTCGTTTACCTGAATTGGTTGAAGTGGCTAAACGGTTTGATTTAAAGCTCGTTTCTATTGAAGATTTGGTAGCTTATCGCATGCAGCATGATAGCTTGATTTCGAAAAAAGAAGATTTTCAAGTGAATACTAAATACGGTTCCTTTCGATTACGAGCATACCAACAAATCACCAACAAGCAAGTCCACATTGCGTTGACCAAGGGAAGTTGGAATAACGGCGATGCTGTACTTACGCGAATTATTTCGGCGGCAGCCAATACCGATATCCTCCAAGCCTTAACCGGTAGTATGGAGCAAAAATTGGATGATGTTTTTAAGTTAATTCATAAAGAGGACAAAGGTGCTGTGGTGTTTATCAATAGTGAAACCGATCCGAATGATTTGTTGAGTCGGATTGGTGTGTTACGTCAATTGCAATCAGAAGGGATTAATGAGGCGCCTGTGGTGAAAATGGACCATAAAGATTTTGGAATTGGTGCACAGATTTTACACGATTTGGACATCTCCAAAATTCGACTGGTTACCAATAGCGTGCAAGCAAAACGCGTGGGTATGATTGGATATGGACTGGAGATTAGCGAATATGTACCCTATTAATATTAAAATAAAGCACAGCTTTACGGAAATTTTGTCAAACTTATAAATATTCATTGTTATTACCTATATATATAGACTATTTTTAAGGCAATTATGCTGAAAATAAGTCTGAAGCAAAATTTAATATGACCAAGCGAAACGATATACACGCCAGCGGGGGAGGATCTAACTCACCATTTAAGATGGCTTCTAATCCACACTTTTGAAGTTGTGCTAGAAAACCATTATGGTCTTTACCTGTTTTGAATTGCTTCAAAAATTCATAGGTTAATAAATCTTCTTTTTTCATAAAACTGTTAGTGAGATATTACCTTATAAAACACCGAAACAAGTGCTACTTGAAAAAATTGCACTTACAACTTGAACTTACAATTAAATTAATGCCCTACATAGAAAATAAAAAAACGAAACAGTCATTAGGTAAAATGCAATTCAATTATTTAAAAAAGGTTAAACGAAAATTTACACGTTTCCCAAATTAAACGGCTTAATTAATTAACTTTGTAGCCCTAAAAAACGGAGTTTCATGTCCTTGAGAGCTATTTTACATTATATCATAGTTGGTTTTGTATTGGTATCCATCCCTAAAGTCCAATCGCAATGTTTTGAAATTGAATCGATATTAGTCGATGCTTGCTCGCCTACGAATCCAACTAATGAGGAGGGATTCAATGAAATGGTTCGTTTTAGAGTAGGACCCAATCCACTAAATACGGCCAATCTAAACATAACATGGCCTAATAATCCCTGGGGAGGAATTATCCAAAACGCGACAACCGCAAATATTGTGGCGCAACTTAATGCCAGTATCTCCAATGCGGGGAATTGTGGAACCATTTTAGAACCTTCTGGAGGTGTTTTACCGGCCAATGCGACTGTATTTTTAGTCACAAGTCAAAATGTTAATGTAACCTTTAATTCATTTGCAACGTTGACCACAACGGTCTACATGATTTTTCAAAATAATGCTACCAATATTGGAGGGCATTTTGCCAACTATAATACAATTCCGGGAACACGAACATTAGTCATGTCATTTGGGAGTACGTGTACCGATACAGTGACCTATGAACGTAGTTTATTAATCAATAACACGGGAGGATATGGCGGTCCGCTTCCAGCGCAAGACGGTGCTACAGTTAATTTTACACCCGCTGGAGCAACTACTTATGTCAACAATGGTTGTTTAGCTCCTGTTGTACCTTTTACCGTAAATGCAGGTACAACACAATCGGCTTGTCGTGGAGCAACTATCGCGCTGAATGGAACGGCCCAAGGATTTCAATCGGTATTATGGTCTGCACCAGCGGGGAATTTTGTTGGGAGCCCAGCCGTATTAAATCCTTCATTCACCTTACCCACCACTGGAAATAGTGTAACTTTAACCCTTACAGCAACAAATATTTGTGGTTTGGTGATCAATTCTACAGTAACCATCATTTTCACCGTTGTACCAACCCCTACAGTAACAACACCTGTAAATTACTGTCAAAATCAAACAGCTACCCCATTATCGGCAACTGCGTCTTCTGGCGGAACTTTAAATTGGTATGGCACGAATGCGACAGGAGGAACAGCCTCACCAACGGCTCCAATTCCGTCTACGGCAACCCTTGGAACTTTTACCTATTATGTGAGTCAAACGATTGCTGGTTGTGAAAGTGAACGCGTTCCCATTACGGTTGTAATTGCTAATACGGGACCTTCTTTGAGCTTATTTTGTGATTTGGCTAGTCCGAATACCACACCCACTTCATTGAATTTTGATTTTTCCAATGTTGGACAAACCAATTTCACCTACACGTACACTATTGCTGGGGGTACTCCAGTCACAGGAACATGGGTTGCCCCTTCGAATTTTACAGTGACGGGATTGACACCCGGGACATCGGTTACGTTTACCTTACAAGCCAATGGGGTATCGTGTGTTTCCCCGATGACTGTTACTTGTAACACCCCGTGTCAAACGTTTACCAATCCGAATTTTGCACCTATCGCACCGATTTGTCAGGGGAGCACTCCGCCGCCTTTACCGACTACTTCACCCAATGGAATTAGCGGAACGTGGACTCCTGCCACCATTAATCCCAATGCCTCAGGAACTTATACGTTCAATCCGGATTCTATTTTATTCCCTTGTGCGAATCCGCAAACCTTGAATGTAACAATTACACCCCAGGTAACTCCTACTTTTACCCCTATTGGACCGCTTTGTGTGGGGACCTCTTTTACACTACCAACCACCTCTACCAATGGAATTCAGGGGACTTGGACACCCGCACCTAACTTTGGTGCTACTACAACGTATACTTTTACCCCCATCAACAGTGCTTGTGCCACATCGACTACATTAACTGTGACGATGAACACGGTTATTACGCCAACTTTTCCCTACTCAGACATTACTTTGTGTGAGGGAACTCCAATTACAACAGTGTTATTAATGAATACCTCAAACAATGGTATTACGGGAACTTGGAATCCTGCCTCAATCGACACCAACCTTCTAGGAACAACCATTTATACTTTTACACCAAACTCGGGTCAATGTGCGGTTAATTTTTCTTTTGAAATAACCATTACCCCAAATGTAACACCTACGTTTAACACGCCACCCTCTTATTGCCAAGGAGCCACCATACCGGCTTTACCTACAGCATCCAATAATGGAATTACAGGAACATGGTCGCCTGCCATAAACAATAATTCAACCACCACTTACACCTTTACGCCCAACGCAAATCAATGTGCCACAACGACCACGGTAACCATTACTATAAGTCCGCGTATTACTCCTACTTTCCCTGTTTTAGGTCCATATTGTATAGGAACAGCGGTTAACCCATTGCCCACCACCTCCACGAATGGAATTGCTGGAACATGGAGCCCAGCTTTTAATCCCAACGCGACAACAACCTATACCTTTACACCGAATGTGGGACAATGTGCAAATTCGACTACACTCACGATAACAATTACTCCTTTAGTTACCCCTACGTTCACAGCCATTAGTCCCATTTGTATTAATACTACTTTCCCTATGCTACCCCCTACTTCTACCAATGGGATCACGGGAACATGGTCACCAGCCCCTAACAATACGGCGACAACCACCTACACGTTTACACCGAATGCGGGGCAATGTGCTACAACAACAACATTGACTGTGACGGTGATCAATAACTCAAACATACCTCTATTTACGATTGCCCCCAATCAATGTCCGGGTATTCTTTCACCATTACCTACTATTTCCAACAATGGAATTTCTGGTGTTTGGACACCACCCTACACGCCTAACACTTCAAACACATATACGTTTACCCCCAATGCGGGACAATGTGCTACAGCAGTTACGCAATCCATAACGATTATTGCCTCACCTCCTGCCAACACCCCCACCCCATACGAAGTGTGTGATGACAACAACGATGGTGTGGCTTGTACTTTTGTTTTGAGCACTAAGACTCCAGAGATTACTACCAATCCCAACGTGCAGGTGAGTTACCACTTAACGCCCACCGACGCACAAACTGGGTTTAATCCGATTACTTCCAACCAGCCGTTTTGCAATAACGATTTTGACCAACAAACGTTTTACATTCGTGTTTTCGAC
>NZ_JBEILJ010000020.1:0-40117 GCF_040379285.1 Flavobacterium sp.
AAACACTTTAAAGATATTACCAATCCCCACACTGTATTCCCAATACGGCGTAGCGGGAGCTTTGTAAACCAATCCTGAGGCATTTAAGAGTCGGTTTTCTTCCGAAAAATCGCCATAAGCTCCTCGAATTCCGATAATTTCGCGCCAATTCAACTTGCGCAACATCGGGATACGCGAGAACAAGCGCCCTTGAAAATTATGATCCCATTGCAAGGTTAGGTAACGGTCGGAAACAAACTCGTAAAAATTAAGGTTACTAAACGTGTTCCCGATAATGAAATAGGTTTGGTTTCCGGGCACGATACTCATTAACCCCAGCGGGACTTTCCCAAACGTTTTCCCCATTTCAAGGGTTAAGTTGGTGCGACCCAAGGGTCCGATGATAATGGGTTGTTTGTAATACAACTGAACTTTGGTATAGTCAAAATCACTATTTAAAAACCCTTTAATCCCTTGACTAAACTTGGCGAATACCCGACTGTAAGGGTTGTCAACAGAAAGGCGCTCAACCCCATACCCTACTGTTTTTCGTCCAGGGGTATATTCAACTTGAAAATGGGCTTCTCCCTGACGCAAGTCGCCTCGTGTTTGTGTTCGGGCATCATCGATAAAATAATCCATGGTGAAAAACTCACGGGAAGCCGACTCAAGAGTGCGATAGGAAAGACCTGTTTCGAATACTAAATTTTTAAGGGGTTCGATTTCAAGAGCCGTGGTGGTGAGATTGATGTTGGACAGTTTGCCATTGGTTCCCGACATGAAAACCCCGGAGGAGGCAAAACTGCGTCCCAAGACATCATTGGTCGTAGTTAAACTCGCTCCAATTTGCTCGATATCACGTCGGTTTCCAGCAGAGATAATCAAGCGATTTTTGGTATTTAGCATCCACTTGGCCGAGATTCCGTATTTGAATTTATTATCGTCAAAACCGTAGGCGGTATATCCTTGTAAACGCCATTTGTCATTGGGTCCAAAATAGGTTCGCCCCCCCGCACGTAAACGAATTCCTTCCACAACATTGTACCCGAAGGTGGAAAAAATGGGACCATAGTCAAAATTTCCTTTTTGAATGTAACCACTGGCCAAAATGGTGACCAGATTATACATTTGCTTAAACTTTTTGACGGTTTTGAGGGTATCCAACATTTTATACACCCCAATTTCATCTTTATTGAGTTTTTCAAATCGATTTTGCTCCCAAAACGATTCGGGTCGGGTGTATACGGTATTGTCAATAAAGTTAACTTCCTCCTTATAAAACTTCTCTGGCTTAGGTTGGTTGAACTTATGATTGCGGTACAAGGACGTTCGTTTTCCGTAAACCCCTTTGGCTTCGTCTTTTTTGGATAAAGAGAAATCAGACATCATATAATCTCGGGTAAGCAGAAATACCGAATCGTTGACCACATCAAATTCTTGCTCAATATAAATGTCCTTAACCCAGTTGATGTTGGCACTTTTGGAAACCGCCATATTGATGGTTTTAATGGCAAAGGTGGAATCATTAACCCAAAAATCGCCTTTAAACGTGAGTTCGTTTTTACGACGGGGATAAAACACAATGTTGTAGCACCATTTATTGTCAATATAGGCACTGTCGCGCAACACATAATTATAGACATCAATTCCTGTGGTAGAAATCGGACTAGTAAAACTCTTGTCAAAAAAGGTCAGGTGGTTGTTGTAAATGTTGTAATCATTGTACAAATCCTTGATAAAAGTATTGACCCCATCTCCGTTGCTCAAACCTGAGTTTTTGTTTCCAGTAAGAATTTGTTTCACCTTACCCATTTTGTTATCGCCATAAACCTGATATACCGATTCGTTGATAAAAATAGGCAGGTATGTTTTTCCTGTTATTTTGGAGGTATCTACTTTTTTGAAAACAAATTCGAGTCCTTTGAAGATTTTACTCTTCATAAAGTTACTATCGATGGTATTCAGGTCAAATTCTACTTTCTCATATTTATCGTAGGCGTATTGCTCAAACATCCGCAGACCGTTCTTTCGTTTGCGCTCCCAAATCTTGCGCAGGATACGCAAGGCAGGATTGTTTTTCTTGGAAGTTTTACCTGTAAAAATGACAACTTCATCCAAAACCTGCTCTTCAGTGAGTACAATTTTCATGTTGTAGTTTACAGGCTTCTCCAACTCGACATCGCGGGTGGTATACCCCATGAAAGCCACCACCAAAACGGAATAGGTCTTAGAGGATTCAATATAAAACTTTCCGTTTTCATCACTGACTACCCCTTCGTTGGACCCTTTAAAGACTACATTGGCGAAAGGGATGGGTTGGTTCTTTTTGTCGATTACCGTCCCACTCACCTTAGTCTGTGCCCATGAAAGAATGGAAACGGCGAAACACAACAAGAAAAGAAAATTTTTAAACATGAATTAGAAATTAAAAAAAAAGCCATCTCGAGACTTCCCGAAATGGCTTCAAATATAAGAGAATATCCTTATCGGTACATTACTTTTTTTACGGCTTTTACCACATCTCCGGCATTAGGCAACCATTCTTTTAATAAGGTAGGTGAATAGGGTGCTGGAGCATCAGCGGTGGTAATTCGTTGTACAGGCGCATCTAAATAATCAAAAGCGCGATCTTGAACCATATACGTAATTTCTGAAGCAACACTAGCAAAAGGCCAAGCCTCCTCCAAAACCACTAATCGGTTGGTTTTTTTGACTGAATTAATGATGGCATCATAATCCATAGGACGAACCGTACGTAAGTCGATAATTTCACAGGAAATGCCTTCTTTGGCTAACTCGTCGGCAGCAATCATCGCTTCCTTGATAATTTTTCCAAAAGAAACAATCGTTACATCAGTACCTTCTCGCTTGATGTCGGCTACGCCAATGGGAATGATGTATTCGCCCTCAGGCACTTCGCCTTTGTCTCCATACATTTGCTCCGACTCCATGAAAATTACAGGGTCGTTATCGCGGATGGCGGCTTTTAAAAGCCCTTTAGCGTCGTGAGGATTGGAAGGAACAATAACTTTTAATCCGGGACAATTGGCATACCAGTTTTCAAAAGCTTGCGAGTGCGTAGCCGCCAACTGACCTGCTGAAGCGGTTGGTCCTCGGAACACCATAGGCATTGGAAATTGTCCCGCTGACATCTGGCGCATTTTGGCCGCATTGTTAATGATTTGATCAATCCCAACCAAAGAAAAATTGAAGGTCATGAATTCAACGATTGGACGGCATCCGTTCATCGCAGAACCCACAGCAATACCTGCAAATCCCAGCTCAGCAATTGGGGTATCGATGACACGCTTGGGACCAAATTCATCAAGCATTCCTTTGGAGGCTTTGTAAGCGCCATTGTACTCGGCCACCTCTTCCCCCATCAAATATACTGATTCGTCGCGACGCATTTCTTCACTCATCGCTTCGGCAATCGCTTCTCTAAATTGTATCGTTCTCATATCGAATAAATCGTTAATCCATTTTTGGAAAGGCAAAAATAACAAATCTACAGGATTTAAATATTGCCCTTTCCTATTTTGTGTGTGCTTTTTTTACGAAATCGATATAGGTGAAAAAAAATAGCCTAAAATAACGAAAGATTAGGGTGTCTTTTTTGAATAATTTTTCACTCCAAAAGAAAATCTGCGTTAAATTTTTTATAAAAACCAACTTTTCCCCCAACATCTTCAAGAATCTTTGACAAAATCGATTGAAATATGAAAAAATATTATGCGTGCATACAAAAATTAGAAATATATTTTTTACTTTTACATCGGAAAAATTTAAACCCCTCTATACGGTATGAAAATATTAGTTTGCATCAGCCATGTACCTGATACTACTTCAAAAATTAACTTCGTCAACGGGGACACGGAGTTTGACACTAATGGTGTTCAATATGTGATCAACCCGAATGACGAATTTGGATTAACCCGTGCCATTTGGTTCCAAGAACAACAAGGTGCTAAAGTGACGGTTGTAAATGTGGGAGGCCCTGATACAGAGGCAACCTTACGAAAAGCACTTGCGATTGGTGCTGATGACGCAATTCGGGTCAATGCCGTTCCGATGGATGGATTTTTTGTGGCACAACAATTGGCCGAAGTCGCTAAAAATGGTGGTTATGATTTGATTATTTGCGGAAAAGAGTCTTTGGACTACAACGGAGGTATGGTGCCGGGAATGATGGCTGGCTTATTGGGGCACAACTTTGTGAATGCGTGTACCGAACTCACCGTAGAAGGTACACAAGCCAAAGCTGCCCGCGAAATCGACGGAGGTAAAGAAGTTATTGCTACGGCATTACCTTTGGTTGTTGGTGGCCAAAAAGGAATTGTAGAAGAAAAAGACTTGCGTATTCCAAACATGCGTGGAATCATGACAGCGCGAACAAAACCGCTTTCTGTTGTTGAGCCTGTAGGCGGTGACGATAAAACGAAGGCTGTTAAATTTGAAAAACCAGCGCCAAAATCAGCGGTGAAAATGGTTTCTCCCGACAATCTTGACGAACTCATTAACTTATTACACAACGAAGCAAAAGTAATTTAAGCTTCCAAAAAATATCACTATGTCTGTAGTACTTTATGCCGAATCATCAGACGGCAAATTCAAAAAAGTAGCGTTGGAATTAGCTTCCTACGCCAAAGCAGTAGCCGACGCATTAGGAACTCAGGTTACCGCGGTAACAATCAATGCTAGTGATGCTAGCGAATTGGGAAAATATGGAGTAACTAAAGTCCTTCAAGTTCAGAATGATGCACTCCAATCATTCAATGCCAAAGCATACGCCGATGTGATCCAACAAGCTGCTCATCAAGAAGGCGCTCAAGTAGTGGTGTTTTCTTCTTCCACCGACAGCTTGTATGTAGCACCCTTGGTAGCTGTAGCTTTGGAGGCAGGAATGGCATCGAATGTTGTTGCGGCTCCTGTAAGCACCGCTCCGTTTCAAGTGAAACGCAGTGCTTTTTCCCAAAAAGCCTTTAATTATACCACCATCAATACCGCTGTAAAGGTGTTGAGTATCTCGAAAAACTCCTTTGGAATACATGAAAACGCTACGAGTGTTGCTGCTGAAGCCTTTGCACCGCAATTAAACGAAGGTGATTTTGCTACCAAAGTGGCCGCTGTTGAAAAAGCAAGTGGTCAGGTATCGATTGCCGACGCTGACATTGTAGTTTCAGGAGGTCGTGGATTAAAAGGTCCCGAAAATTGGCATATTCTTGAAGATTTAGCCACTACATTAGGTGCTGCAACGGCTTGCTCCAAACCTGTATCCGATATTGGATGGCGTCCTCACAGTGAACACGTGGGACAAACAGGCAAACCGGTGGCGTCTAACCTTTACATTGCCTTAGGAATTTCTGGTGCCATTCAACATATTGCGGGGATCAATGCTTCCAAAGTAAAGGTGGTGATTAATACCGATCCCGAAGCGCCCTTCTTTAAGGTGGCCGACTATGGAATTGTGGGCGATGCTCTTGAAATTGTACCGCGATTAACGCAGAAATTAAAGGAATTTAAAGCGCAAAATAGCTAAGTAATTCTGACCAAAGTTCACACGATACTAACGCCTTTTGTTTTTTCACAAAGGGCGTTATTTTTTTTAAAAAAACACCGAATCTTTTTGTTATTTTGCAGGCTGTAACATTACAGTCTGATAAACAAACGATTGTTCGTTTTTTTTTGGGGGACAAAAGGAACAAAACCGCCATCTAGACCCGTAGAGTCAAGCGGTTTAGAAATAGAAAAATAGAGGAAGGAACATGAGTTTAGTGAAACTTACCATAAAGGGAATTTCGTACAGTCAAACCCAAAACGGGGCCTACGCATTAATATTGAATGAAGTAGATGGAGAACGCAAATTGCCCATTGTTATTGGTGCTTTTGAAGCCCAATCTATTGCCATTGCCTTAGAAAAAGAGATCAAACCTCCCCGTCCGCTAACCCATGATTTGTTTAAGAGTTTTGCCGATCGTTTTGATATTGTGGTCAAGCAAGTCATCATTCACAAGTTGGTCGATGGCGTATTTTACTCCAGCATCATTTGTGAGCGCGATAAAATAGAAGAAATTATCGATGCCCGTACCTCTGACGCGATTGCCTTGGCCTTGCGTTTTCAGGCCCCTATTTTTACCTATAAAAATATTTTAGACAAAGCGGGAATCTATCTAAACCCAATTGGTTCTGAATCGGAAAGTGACGACGTGCTATCGTCGCCAGAGCCCTTAGGAGATTCCAAAGACGCGTCGGGAACTGGATTGAGTAAATTTAGCCTTGCCGAACTGCACGAGCAACTTGAAAATGCGGTGCAAGATGAAGATTATGAAAAAGCGGCGCGCATTCGTGATGAAATATCAAAACGTGAATCTTAAAAATCAACTGTAGTGAAGCAATACCACGACCTCGTAAAACATGTAATGGAACAAGGTGTCCAAAAGGGAGACCGCACAGGAACGGGAACGAAAAGTATCTTTGGGCATCAAATGCGTTTTGACCTGAGCGAAGGGTTTCCCTTAGTGACGACCAAAAAAATCCATGTTAAATCCATTATTTATGAATTGTTGTGGTTTTTAAAAGGAGAAACCAATATCGGCTATTTGCAAAACAATGGCGTTAAAATTTGGGACGAATGGGCTGATGAAAACGGCGATTTGGGTCCGGTATACGGTCATCAATGGCGCAATTGGGATGATAAAAATATCGACCAGATTGCTGAATTAATTACGACATTGAAGACCAACCCCAACAGCCGACGCATGTTGATTTCTGCTTGGAACCCTTCAGTTTTACCCGATACTTCGGTATCTTTTGCTGAAAATGTAGCCAACGGTAAAGCAGCGCTTCCTCCATGTCATGCTTTTTTCCAATTCTACGTAGCCGAGGGCAAATTATCCTGCCAACTCTATCAACGCAGTGCTGATATTTTTTTGGGAGTTCCTTTTAATATTGCCTCGTATGCACTATTAACCATGATGATTGCACAAGTTTGCGACTTACAACCGGGTGATTTTATCCATACGTTTGGTGATGCACATATTTATAACAACCACATTGAGCAATTGGAATTGCAATTGAGTCGTGAGCCTCGCCCGTTGCCTACCATGAAAATCAACCCCAATGTAAAAGACATTTTCGCCTTTACCTATGAAGATTTTACCTTGGAAGGATATGACCCACATCCGCATATTAAAGGAGCGGTAGCGGTTTAAATTATTGTCTTAATGACATTTATCTACTTCATTTGATGAAATAAAAAATCCGCCTTGCAGGGCGGATTTTAAAACAAACCAACTAAAACTTATACTTCTAAAACGCTGTTTTCAGCGTTGGCATAAGCATTCCAACGGTAGCTGTCGGCTTCTGGGTCATTAAGGTATTCGCCATCTACCACATATCTAAATTCAAAGGTGTTGTCTTTGGGTAAATCAAAGGCACCTTTAAACGATCCGTTCTTTAATTTCGATAGTGAACCGGACTCAAGATTCCAATCATTGAAATCTCCCACAACAGCCACTGTGGCCGCATCCTTGGCTTCTACAGTAAACGTCACTTTACATACCGGTTTCGTCTTTACAAACTGTTTCTTAATCGCCATAACTATTTCATTTATAGATTACTGCAACAAAGTAAAGCAAATATTTCGGCGGTTGTATCGCTCCAAGTACGATTTATGATATTCACAAAAACTGCCAAAAATTATCGTTCAATTGCTATTTTTTAGTTTTTTTTCTCATTAAAAAAATTTAGGAAAACGTTTTCTTAATCGTGGATTGTAAATTTCAGTTTTATTGATTCCTTCCATTTTTGGATAAACAAACGTCAAATTTTGACTAAAAAACGTCGGGAAACGGAATTCCAACCCCACATTTGAATGAAAGAACGTATTTTTACATCTTCAAAAACAATTCCATGATTACCTTAATTGCCGCGGCGGCGGAGAACAATGCGCTAGGAAAAGACAACCAATTGGTTTGGCATTTACCCAACGATTTCAAACGGTTTAAGGCATTAACCACGGGGCATTATATTGTGATGGGACGGAAAACATTTGAGAGTTTTCCCAAACCCTTACCACAACGTACCCATGTGATCATCACCCGTCAAGCCGATTATACCTATGAAGGATGTCTTGTGGTGCATTCCCTTGAAGAGGCACTAGCGGTTTGCCCTAAAGATCAAGTAACCTATATTATAGGAGGCGCAGAAATTTACCATCAAGCCATGCGTTGGGCCGATACTATTGAATTGACCCGCGTGCATGCCACTTTTGAAGCAGACGCTTTTTTTCCTGAAATTCCAGAGGAAGAGTGGAAAATAATCGCTACTGAATCGCACCCCGCCGACGACAAACATGCCGTTTCGTATACCTATTGTACCTATCGTCGGAAATAAAGCTATATAAAAATGCGGTAAGTTATGTACCTTTGCCGCGCAAATCAGCACACGCTTATGGCACAAAATGTTACGCCTTACAAAGATTCCTCTTTAGGAAAAAAGGAACAAGTCACGCAGATGTTTGACACCATTTCAGGAAATTATGACGGGTTAAATCGGGTGATTTCCTTTGGTATCGATGTCAAATGGCGTAAAATAGTATTGCGCCTGGTGCAAGAGCAAAATCCCGACACCGTTCTCGACATTGCCACTGGAACAGGAGATTTAGCGATTTTGATGGCCAAAACCAACGCTACCAAAATCACAGGCTTGGATATCTCTTCGGGAATGTTGGAAGTTGGAAAGCAAAAAGTAAAAGAACGAGCCCTCGAAAACCGAATCGCTATGGTGTTGGGGGATTCTGAAAACATGCCTTTTCCCGACAACCACTTTGATGCCATCACTGTTTCGTTTGGTATTCGAAATTTTGAAACCTTAGAAAAAGGGTTGGCTGAAATTTTACGCGTATTAAAACCCAACGGCATTTTTATCATTCTGGAAACTTCAGTACCCGAAAAAACTCCGTTCAAACAAGGATACCGTTTGTATACCAAAAATATTCTTCCCATTATCGGAAGACTCTTCTCCAAAGACAATGTGGCCTATGGATACCTCTCCGAATCAGCGGCTGTTTTTCCTTATGGAGAACAACTAAACAATATTTTGCGTAAAATTGGGTTTACTAACGTGAAAGCGCTGCCCCAAACCTTTGGTGTAGCCACGATATACACTGCATCAAAATAAGTTATGAAGTATTTTTTATTCGTGTTTTGTTTTTGTTCGTTAGGATTGACCGCTCAATCCAAAGGGATGTTTTCAAGAGATCCTATTATTAATTTGGAGAACTTTGACAAGCAACGAGTTCATTGGGGTTATTTTTTGGGATTTAATAGTTTTGACTTCAAAATTGATTACATCAACCCACCTGCGAGAGACATTGTGGTCAATGGAACGACTGGATTTAATGTAGGTTTGGTAGGAAATCTTCGCTTGCATGAATATTTTGATTTGCGTTTTGAACCCGGATTGTATTATACCCAACGTAATCTTACCTACTCTGGTTTTACCCGAACCATCGATGCGTTGCGAGAAGTTCGTTCCACCTATATCTCGTTTCCTTTACTTTTAAAATTTTCTTCCAAACGCGTTGGAAATGTGCGTCCCTATTTGGTTGGGGGGGTCAGTACAACCTTAAACTTATCCAGTAATTCTAAGTCGTTGGATGACAATTACCAACAAAGATTTAGAGTCAAACAATGGACCAATAATTATGAAATCGGATTTGGAATTGACCTCTACCTAGAATACTTCAAATTTTCGCCGTCCATCCGTGGAATCTTTGGTATGGGCGATGAACTTATTCGCGACAACAATCCCGACAGCCCTTGGACAGGGAACATTTCGGGCTTCCGTACACGGGGTTTTGTGGTTAATTTTACATTCCACTAAGTCGCTCGACGAAATTCACTTAAAAATATAGCCGTTGCCGTTGCCACATTCAAACTCTCCGTTTGTTGCAAATCGCCAAATCGGGGTATAGACAATCGATGCGTTACGTGTTGGGCAACTGCATCCGAAATACCGTTAGCTTCATTTCCTAGAAGTACTATTGCCGTTTGCGGTAAGTTTTGTTTGTACACTGAATCTCCGTCTATAAAGGTACCGTAAACGGGCAACTTCGTTTGGGTCAAAAAGGCTTCAATATCGGTATAAACCACCGAAACGCGACTCAATGATCCCATGGTCGCTTGCACTACTTTGGGATTATACACATCGACTGTGGCGGTACTACAAATAACTTGTGTTATCCCAAACCAATCGCACAATCGAATAATCGTTCCAAGATTGCCCGGGTCGCGAATAGAATCCAAAACCAACAACAATCCCTCCTCAAGTATAGCCTGTGGTTCACGCATTTTAAAAACTCCAAGGCAATTGTTGGGTTCGTGTAAAGCCGACATTTTTTTTAACACATCGGGGGAAATGAGTTCAGGAGGTAATGACGTTGGAGGCAACACTTTTTCTGTTTGAAAAAGATATACCGGCTGAAAATGGGAATGCAACAGTTCAGAAATCAGCTTCACCCCTTCAGCGATGAAGAGGCCCTCGGCAGTTCGGTACTTTTTTTGCTGTAAGGATGCAATTAACTTGATTTGGTTTTTGCTCACCATAAAAAAACGTTACTTTTGGATTTAAAATTTGAACCTTTGCGCGTCCACGTTACAAAAATAGCATTATTCACCGGAATCGTCCTTTTTCTTGTGGCCTGTAATGTTACCCAACGGGTTCCCAACAATAAACGGTTGTTGGTCAAGAATGAAATTGAAATCAACGGTAAACCTACGCGCGACGAAACCGTTTATGTGCAATTATACCAAAAACCCAACACGTCAATATTGGGGTATCGCCTTCGCTTGCAATTGTACAATTTAGCCAAGCAAAATGCCGATACCGCTTATAATCAATGGTTGCAACGAAAACCCAAACGGCAAGAACGGTTGAATCGATTTTTGTCGGCCAAACAAGTGGAGCGCTTAGGAAAATCATTTATCGTTTCGGGATTGAGTGATTTTTTGATGAAAACGGGAGAACCGCCTGCCTTGTTTGATTCGATCAGTGCCCAAAAATCAATCAAACGTCTCAACTCATTTTACTACAACAAAGGTTATTTTGACGTAGCCACCACCATCGAAAAAGACACTTCAAAAGCAAAAAAAATTGGCATTCGTTACCGTGTCGACCTCAAAAAACCGTACCTAATTGACAGTTTGAAGCCCCAAATTTCGAGTCCCAAGCTCGATTCATTATTTCGGCTAACTGCGGCGCGCTCCCTCATCAAATCGGGCAAACCTTATGAAACCGAAACCCTCAACGCCGAACGGGATCGTATTACTTCTGAGTTTCGCAATAACGGCGCCTATCTTTTTCAACAAAACTACATTAGGTACTCCCTAGACACCTTGGGGACGCAAAATAAGGTAAATGTACGTTTACTCATCAAAGACTACAGCTACCGCGAAAATGATACGGCCAAAACGGCTCCTTTTCAACTCTACACTATCAATAAAGTCGCCATTTTCACTGATCAATCGACCAGCAAAAACGAAATAAAAAGCAAAGACAGCGTTACGTACAAAGATTTTGTTTTGTACAGTGAAAAAAAATTAAAATACCGTCCCAAAGCGATTACCGATGCGGTTTTTATCACCAAAGGGAGTTTGTTTTCAGACAACAACACCTCGTTGACCACACGCTATTTGAGCAATTTACGGGTTTTCAAATACCCTACAATTCAATACCAGCAAGACCCAAAAGACCCCAATGGATTGATTGCCAACATTTTTTTAACTCCCAGAAAAAAATACACCTTTGGTGCCTCGGTTGATTTCACCCATTCGAATATTCAGGATTTTGGAATTTCAGGAAATACGTCTTTTGGAATTCGCAATGTCTTTAATGGCGCGGAAACGTTTGAAATTGGATTCCGTGGTAACGTAGGTTCCTCACAAGACTTGGCCAATCCGAACAATACTTTTTTCAATATTTCTGAGATCGGTTTGGATGCGAAGTTGAATTTCCCGCGTATCTTCTTTCTGTTCAATACCGAAAAAATCATTCCCAAAACCATGTTGCCCACTACGTCTATGACCATTGGTTATGCCAAACAACGCAACATCGGTTTGGACAAACAAAACTTTACGGGAACCTTTACCTACAATTGGACGCCGCGAAAAAACACCAACATTCGTTTTGACCTTTTAAATATTCAATTTGTAAAAAATGTGAATATTGGAAACTATTTCAATATTTATCGGTCTTCCTATGATGTTTTAAATGTATTGGCTTTAAATTACAATGCCGATCCCTCTTTTTTTGATGCCAATAACAATTTGATTATTGATGCAGGGGCCAATGGTTTTTTCAATGCCGTTCTAGGCGCTAATCCCACCATAACACCCTCTGCGACAGATTTACGCACTATTCGCAGCATTGCAGAACGCCGCAAACGTTTGACCGAAAACAACCTCATCTTTGCCACCAATATTTCATTTTATAAAACCACCAATCGCGGGGTCAATGACAATGATTTTTATTCCATTCGTACAAAGGTTGAATCGGCGGGAAATATTTTGGCGTTGTTAGCCCGTGCCTCAAAACAATTGGAAACCCAAACAGGTGCCAATACTTTTTTTGATGTTGAATTTTCACAGTATGTAAAAGGCGAAATGGAATACATCAAGCACTGGAAATTAGCTGGAAAAAGTGTCATTGCCGTTCGTTCCTTTGCCGGTTTGGCCGTTCCGTTTGGAAATTCAAACTCAATTCCTTTTTCGCGAAGTTATTTTTCGGGAGGATCCAATGATAATCGCGCATGGCAACCCTACAGTCTTGGACCTGGAAGTAGCGGAGGCATCAATGATTTTAATGAGGCCAATATGAAGCTGGCGTTCAATGCAGAGTACCGTTTTAATTTGTTTGGAAAATTCAATGGAGCACTGTTTGCCGATGCGGGTAATATTTGGAATGTATTTGACAACGTGGAACAAGCTTCGTTTCAATTCAAAGGTTGGAAGTCAATGGATGAAATTGCCCTGGGCAGTGGTTTGGGGTTACGCTATGACCAAGGCTTGTTTGTGGTGCGATTTGACATTGGTTTTAAAACCTACAATCCTTCGGAACAGATTGAAAACAAATGGCTGAGAGAGATCACCTTATCGAAGTCGGTACTAAATATCGGGATAAATTATCCGTTCTAATTTTTTTTATTTTTACTTTTGTCGCTTAACGATAAATACAACTACACCATGTCACACCACATTAAACCCGGAGTAGCTACCGGTGATGAAGTTCAAAAGATATTTGCTTACGCGAAAGAAAAAGGATTTGCTTTACCTGCCGTCAATGTTGTGGGTTCGAGTACGATCAACGGTACTTTAGAAACTGCTGCAAAGTTAAAAGCACCCGTTATCATTCAGTTTTCCAACGGTGGTGCGCAATTTAACGCTGGGAAAGGATTGTCAAATGCAGGCGAGCAAGCCGCTATTTTAGGTGCTGTGGCTGGTGCAAAACATATCCATACTTTGGCCGAGGCTTACGGTGCGACAGTAATTTTACATACCGACCATTGTGCCAAAAAATTATTGCCTTGGATTGATGGCTTGTTGGATGCGTCTGAAAAACATTTTGCCGAAACAGGAAAACCTTTGTTTTCTTCACACATGATTGACTTATCGGAGGAGCCGTTGCAAGAAAACATTGAAATCTGTCAACAATACTTAGCGCGAATGAGTAAAATGGGCATGACTTTGGAAATCGAACTTGGTATTACCGGGGGAGAAGAAGATGGCGTCGATAATTCTGATGTTGATAGCTCTAAACTCTACACACAGCCTTCGGAAGTTGCTTATGCGTATGAAGAATTAATGAAAGTTAGTCCTAAGTTCACCATTGCTGCCGCTTTCGGAAACGTGCATGGAGTATACAAACCAGGAAATGTGAAACTTACGCCTAAAATCTTGAAAAATTCGCAAGATTACGTCCAAGAAAAATACAATACAGGGGCCAACCCAATTGATTTTGTATTCCACGGCGGTTCAGGATCGACTTTAGAAGAAATTCGTGAAGCCATTTCGTATGGGGTTATCAAGATGAATATTGATACCGACCTTCAATTTGCCTTCACCGAAGGAATTCGCGATTATATGACTGGAAAAATCGACTACTTGAAAACACAAATCGGTAGTCCAGAAGGGGCCGACTCTCCCAATAAAAAACATTACGACCCCCGCAAATGGGTTCGTGAGGGTGAAGTCACATTCAATGCCCGTTTGGAGCAGGCTTTTGCTGACTTAAACAACGTAAATACCTTAATTTAAATTTTGAAATAACGCTTACACTACTTTTCGAGATGTAAGTAACCATTTTCATGACCTAATACATCAAACTATGGCTTGGTTTAAACGTACAGAGAAAGGGATAAAAACCGCTACCGAAGAAAAGAAAGATGTTCCCAAAGGACTTTGGTATAAATCGCCTACAGGTAAAATTGTCGATGCCGATGAATTGGAGCGCAATTTATGGGTAAGTCCTGAGGATGATTTCCATGTGCGTATCGGAAGTAAAGAGTATTTTGAAATTCTTTTTGACAACAATGAATTCAAAGAATTGGATGCCAAGATGACGTCGAAAGACCCGCTGGGATTTGTAGATACAAAAAAATACTCCGAGCGATTGAAAGAAGTCATGGACAAAACCAAATTGAAAGATGCGGTACGAACGGCTGTAGGGAAATCTAAAGGAGAAGATTTGGTGGTCTGTTGTATGGACTTTGCTTTCATTGGCGGGTCGATGGGTGCTGTTGTGGGGGAAAAAATTGCCCGCGGTATTGATTATGCCATGCAACACAACATTCCGTTTATGATGATATCTAAATCAGGAGGAGCGCGAATGATGGAAGCGGCGTATTCGTTAATGCAATTGGCCAAAACGTCGGCTAAATTAGCGCAGTTGGCCGATAAAAAAATTCCTTACATTTCCTTATGTACCGACCCCACCACGGGAGGAACAACAGCCTCGTATGCGATGCTGGGAGACATCAACATCTCTGAACCAGGCGCTTTGATTGGTTTTGCTGGACCACGTGTTGTTCGTGATACTACAGGAAAAGATTTACCCGAAGGTTTTCAAACAGCCGAATTTGTTTTGGAACACGGTTTCTTAGACTTTATCGCACACCGTAAAGAATTAAAAAACAAAGTAAATCTCTATTTAGATCTTATTTTGAATCGCCCCATTCGTTAATCGTTTTGGGATAAAATTAAAAAAGCACGATTTCCAACGACCGTGCTTTTCTTTTTATAACAAACCAACACAAATACAAATTACATTCCGCTGCGAATGGCTTCCACGGGGTCTAATCGTGCGGCGGAAATAGCGGGCAGAATTCCAGAAATTACTCCAATTAATACGGCCAAACCTGTTCCTTTTAAAACATTACCAATACTTAGAATAAATTCAAAATCCAAGGCGGAAGTCAATAGAATAGTGAGCATCCAAACCAAGCCGATTCCTATCAATCCCCCGAAAAGACAAAGAATGACAGCTTCAAAAAGAAACTGAAAAAGGATAAATCGGTTTTTGGCTCCCAATGATTTTTGAATCCCAATCAGGTTAGTACGCTCTTTTACGGAAACAAACATGATATTGGCCACTCCAAATCCGCCGACCAACAACGAGAAAGCCGCAATAATCCACCCACCGATGTTCATCGAGCTAATAATTCCATCGATTAAATCGGTAAATCCAGAAAAAACATTGATAAAGAAATTATTGTCTTCGTCAACTTTCATACCACGGTAATTGCGCAACTTCTGGGTTAATTCGGCTTTAAAAGCTTCCATATCTACCCCTTTAACAGGTTTGATTACAATAACCGGCGTCATCGATTTGTTTTCGCCCAAAGCCCGACGGATAAAATTAACGGGGATGATAATTGAGGTATCGTCATTTCCGAACATTCCATCGCCCTTTTTCTCTAAAACCCCAACAATGGTAAACCGCTGTCCGTACATGCGCACTTGTTTACCCAAAGGGTTTAACGTCCCAAAAAGCCCTTCGGCCAATTCGGCACCTATAACCGCCACCGTAGCCCCTGAATTGGACTCTGATGCGTTGAAAAAACGACCCTCAGTAAACTCAAAACCTTGAATATCAATGAATGTATGGGTAACGGGCACAACATTAACATTGGACATGGTTTTGTCTTCGTATTTCACATTTTCCCATTTTAAGAAAATTTGATACGACATTTGAGCTGCATCGGGTAAGTTGTCTTGTAAGTATTCGAACTCAGCATAATTAACATTCGGAAATTGCTCGCGTTTCCAAGCGGGTACGGACGAAGGACCAAAGGTATCGTTGAATAAATAAATGGTGTTTTTATCTAAGCTGCTTAACTCTTTTTTGATTTTTTGGTCTAAAGAATCTACGGCTGCCAATACGGCGATGATAGAAAAAATACCGATGGTAACCCCCAGTAACGAAAGAAAGGTGCGCAATTTGTTGTTGCGCAACGCATTCATCGCAAATCCGAAACTTTCGTTGAGTAACCGAAGGTATAAAAGCATACAACTTTTGTCTTTACACTCCATAAGTAGCGGTTTATCGGCAATTGTTACAAGCGAGACAAAATCTTCTTTTTTATTTTAAAATTCACTTGAAAAATAGGGTGAAAAAACGCTACTTTTGCGCCTTACTAAACACAACAACATGACGACTACAAAACCTATTCAGTCGGCCCTGATTTCGGTATTTTCGAAAGACGGTCTCGAGCCCATCGTTCGTAAACTTCACGAGCTAAATGTTACATTATATTCTACTGGCGGCACCGAAGAATTTATTAAAAACCTAGGAATTACTGTCATTCCCGTTGAAGATGTGACCGATTATCCTCCCATTTTAGGAGGACGTGTAAAAACCTTACATCCTAAAATTTTTGGGGGCATTTTGAACCGTCAAGACCATGCATCGGATGTGGAAGAAATGCAAACGTATAACATCCCGCAATTGGACTTGGTCATTGTGGATTTATATCCTTTTGAAAAAACCGTTGCTTCGGGAGCTTCTGCTGCAGATATTATTGAAAAAATTGATATCGGTGGAATTTCGCTCATTCGTGCAGCCGCCAAAAATTTTAAAGATACGGTAATTGTGCCTTCGGTAAAGGAATATCGCTTGTTTTTAGACCTTTTAGAATCGGGCAAAGGAAGTACGACTTTGGAGCAGCGGCAATTTTTGGCAGCCAGAGCTTTTCACACCTCTTCGCATTACGATACGGCTATTTTTAATTATTTCAACCAAGAAGATACTATTTTTAAAATGAGTTCCGATCAAGGCCAAACGCTGCGATACGGTGAAAATCCACATCAAAAAGGGTTTTTCTTTGGTGACTTTGACGCATTATTTACCAAGGTTCACGGTAAAGAATTATCATATAACAACCTTTTGGACGTAGATGCTGCGGTTAATCTAATTTTAGAATTTAAGGACAGCGCTCCTACTTTTGCCATCCTAAAACACAATAATGCGTGTGGTTTAGCTACCCGCGCAACCATGAAAGAGGCGTATTTAGAGGCTTTAGCAGGCGATCCTACTTCAGCTTTTGGTGGCGTATTAATAGCCAACAACACCATTGAAGAAGCGACAGCAGCAGAAATAAACCAACTTTTTTGCGAGGTTGTCATTGCGCCTTCCTTTGAACCTGAGGCCCTTGCTCTTTTGCAAGAAAAGAAAAATCGTATACTTTTGGTGCAACACCCTACTGCGTTACCCCAACAACACGTTAGAACCTGTTTAAATGGTCTCTTAGTTCAAGATCAAAAT
Organism: Flavobacterium sp.; assembly: GCF_040379285.1. Lineage (GTDB taxonomy): Bacteria > Bacteroidota > Bacteroidia > Flavobacteriales > Flavobacteriaceae > Flavobacterium. The sequence continues at coordinate 17,797 of NZ_JBEILJ010000020.1, forward strand.
GCGGTCACCGACACCAAAAACGGACTTAATTACGTGACTACAACGAAGCCGACCGAACAAGAAGTAGAGGATTTATTATTTGCCTCAAAAATTTGTAAAAACACCAAATCCAACACCATTGTCTTGGCCAAAAACGGTCAATTGATTGCTTCGGGTACGGGACAAACCTCTCGCGTTGATGCCCTTCGTCAAGCCATTGAGAAAGCGCGGTCGTTTGGATTTGACCTTCATGGAGCAGTGATGGCCAGTGATGCGTTTTTCCCATTTCCGGATTGCGTAGAGATTGCCCATCATGCAGGAATAACTGCGGTAATTCAACCGGGCGGTTCGATAAAAGATGAATTGAGCATTGCGTATTGCAACGAAAATAATGTTGCTATGGTATTTACAGGAACGCGTCATTTCAAACATTAATTTTATTATTTTTGTTGGGTGATTAATAAATAACAAACTAACACCCTGTAACATCGTATGGGATTTTTCGATTTCATGACCGAGGATATCGCAATTGACCTTGGTACCGCTAATACCCTAATTATTCATAATGACAAAGTAGTCATCGACTGTCCGTCTATCGTAGCGCGCGATCGGATTACGGGAAAAATTACTGCGGTTGGTAAAGAAGCCAATATGATGCAGGGGAAGACGCATGAAAACATCAAAACCATTCGCCCCTTAAAGGACGGTGTTATTGCAGATTTTGCCGCTTCTGAAGAAATGATTAAAGCCTTTATCAAAAGTATTCCGGCTTTAAAGAAAAAAATGTTTACACCTGCCTTACGCATGGTGGTTTGTATTCCTTCGGGGATTACAGAGGTGGAAATGCGTGCGGTAAAAGAATCCTGTGAGCGCGTGAATGGAAAAGAAGTGTATTTGATTCACGAACCTATGGCAGCAGCTATCGGGATTGGGATTGATATTATGCAACCCAAAGGAAATATGATTGTGGACATCGGTGGGGGAACTACTGAAATTGCGGTGATTGCCTTGGGGGGAATTGTTTGCGACAAATCAGTAAAGATTGCTGGTGACGTCTTCACAAACGATATTATTTATTATATGCGTACCCAACATAATTTGTTTGTTGGGGAAACTACCGCTGAAAAAATTAAAATTACAATTGGTGCAGCCACGGATTCGTTGGAATCACCTCCCGATGATATGTCGGTACAAGGACGTGACTTGTTGACGGGGAAACCCAAACAGGTTGAAGTTTCTTTCCGAGAAATTGCCAAAGCGTTAGACAAATCCATTCAACGAATCGAGGATGCAATTATGGAGACGCTTTCGCAAACGCCACCAGAACTTGCCGCTGACATATACAATACCGGGATTTATTTAGCCGGTGGTGGATCAATGTTACGTGGTTTGGATAAGCGAATTTCTTTAAAAACTGACCTTCCGGTATATATTGCCGAAGACCCGCTTAAAGCAGTAGTTCGAGGAACTGGAATGGCGTTAAAAAACATTCCGAAATACAGAAGTATTCTTATCAAGTAATTTGATTTTTTACTAATTTTAGAACACTTAATTACGGAATAGGAATAGGAATTTTTAGCGAAACTCATGCAGCAAATCTTTAATTTTATATTTAAAAACAGCTATCGTATGCTGTTTTTGCTGCTTATGGCGACAGCCATTTCGTTGACTATTCAATCTCACTCCTACCACAAAAGTAAAGTCATCAGTTCTGCTAATTTTTTGACGGGAGGTGTTTACAAACAAATCAATAACGTTAACGAATACTTTAATCTTCGCACGAAAAACGAAGAACTAGCTCTTGAAAATGCTCGATTGAAAAGTATTTTATTCAATCGAAAAGACACGTTAAAAATTCCTTTGTTGGACACCATCAAAGGCGTTAAAAAAACAGATTTAATTGTTGCCAAAGTCATTCACAACTCCTACAGCGCTCAGGTTAACTTCCTGACTTTAGATTCGGGAGCCAAAAACGGAATTCGCCCCGAGATGGGTGTGATTAATAGTCTAGGAATCGTAGGTATCGTTGAGAATGTGTCGCCCAACTATACGACTGTTTTGAGTATTTTGAATACAGAATCTCCTATCAATGCCAAAATCAAGAAATCCAATCATATCGGTTCTTTGATTTGGAATGGAAAAAATACAGGATTTGTTCAGTTGATTGATGTTCCCCGATTAGCCTCGGTTCGAAAAGGCGACACCATTGTCACTGGTGGACAATCCACCATTTTCCCTGAAAACATTAACATCGGCACCATTGAAAAAATTTACACCGATGATCAAACGAACTACTATACCCTTGATGTTCGATTGTTTAATGACATGACGAGTTTAGGTCATGTGTATATTATTCGCAATCGGGATCGTCAGGAAATATTAACCTTAGAAAAGAAAACACAAAAAAACAATGAACAGTAGTAGTTTACTTTTCAATTTGGCTCGCTTTGTGTTGCTCCTTTTGTTGCAGGTTGTGGTGTTTAACAACATTAACTTCCTTGGTTTCATCAACCCGTATCCTTACATTTTATTTATTATTCTTTTCCCTGTGAATGGAAATAAATACGGATTGCTAGCCGCTAGTTTTCTCTTGGGGATTCTCATGGATTTGTTTTGTAATTCGGGAGGTGTTCACACAGCGGCCTGCTTGATGTTGGCGTATATTCGACCTTCGATATTTAAGTTTTCCTTTGGTTTAAGTTACGAATACCAAACGGTTAAATTGAACGATGTATTAACGCCTGAACGTTTCTCGTTTTTATTGATTGCTGTGGCGGTGCATCATTTGACTTTATTCCTTTTCGAGGTGTTTACTTTGGAATTCTTCTGGAGTATCTTGGTGCGCACCCTTGTAAGTACTTTGTTTACCGTGATTTTGTGCATTTTGATCATTTACTTAATCAAGCCCAGTAAACGATGAGAAAGGTATTACTTCCCTCTTTGGTAATCATAACGGCTGCATTGTTATTGATTCGTATTTTCTATTTGCAAGTTATTGATGATTCGTTCAAGCTGAAATCAGAAAATAATGCGATAAAAATCAAATACGACTATCCCGAACGTGGTTATGTTTATGATCGTAATGGAAAACTACTGATTGCCAATCAACCCTCGTATGACATCATGGTCGTTCCTCGAGAAGTAAAAAATATTGATACCCTTGAATTTTGCCGCTTATTGGATATTGACAAAGCCTTTTTCATCAAACGTTTAGAAAAAGCCCGCGTCTACAGTCCGATGCTTCCTTCCGTTTTTTTACCCCAATTGAACAAGTTGGAATACGCAGCATTTCAAGAGAAAATCCGCAAGTTCAATGGGTTTTACATTCAAAAACGCTCTATTCGCGATTACCAAGTGAGTTATGGCGCCAATGTATTTGGTTTTATCACCCAAGTAAACGAGGCCATCATCAAAAGCAACCCGTATTACAAAGCTGGCGATTTGATTGGAAAACAAGGGATTGAACAAAGTTATGAGGAAGTACTTCGGGGACAAAAAGGGGTAAAACACATTTTACGGGACAAGTTCAATCGCGAAATCGGATCGTATAAAGAGGGGAAATACGATACGATTGCCAAACAAGGAAGTGACATTACCCTCACGATTGATGGCGATTTGCAAGAATACGGCGAGTTATTAATGACCAATAAATGGGGAGGTATAGTGGCTATTGAACCCAAAACGGGGGAAATTTTGGCCTTAGTCACTTCGCCCAATTACGATCCTGCGCTTTTGGTAGGGCGCCAACGTTCAAAAAACTATAATACCCTTTACCGCGATTCGATTGCCAAGCCTTTATATGATCGGGGGTTGTTGGCGCAATATACCCCAGGTTCTCCGTTTAAAATCTTAACCGGATTAGTCGCCCTTCAGGAAGGTGTGATTAGTGACAGTACGCGTTTTGTATGTAACCACGGATTTAGTTATGCCCGCGGACGATTTATGCGTTGCCACTGTTCGGGGGGTCCTGTGCAACTTCATCGGGCCATTTATGAGTCGTGTAACACCTTTTTCTCCAGTTCGTACATCCGTTTGATCAATAAATACAATGATCATGGCTATGGGGTTGACCTTTGGGCGAAGCATCTTCGCAGTTTTGGTTTGGGCGATTTTATGGGCTATGACTTACCTATTGGGGTTCGCGGAAATATCCCTACTTCCAAAATATACAATCGTACCTATGCAGGATGGAAATGGGATGGAAAAACTATTGTTTCCAATGCCATTGGCCAAGGGGAAGTATTGATGAGTCCTTTGCAATTGGCTAATTTTATGGCTACCATTGCCAATCGCGGCTATTATTACACACCTCATATCATCAAAAAAATAAAGGGCGGCTCCATTGACCCCAAATTTCGAGAAAAGCATCAAACCACCATCGATCGCAAGTATTTTGATCCTATTATTGAAGGGATGCATGCGGTGTATGGCCCTGGGGGTACGGCTTCAGGATTGGGTGTAGAAGGGATTGAAATTTGCGGAAAAACAGGAACTGCTGAAAACTTTATGGTGATCAACGGCAAGCGAACCAAATTGCAAGACCACTCTATTTTTGTAGCTTTTGCCCCCAAAGACAACCCTAAGATTGCTATCGCTGTGTTTGTAGAAAATGGATATTGGGGAAAACGATGGGCGGGTCCGATTGCCACCTTGATGATTGAAAAATACCTGAAAGGAAAAATTACGCGCGCCGACTTTGAAAAGCGAATGCTTCAGGGAAGTTTACAAGATCAATACCAAAAATTATATCCCAAAAAACACCAAGATAGTATTGGTATTTTAAATGCACGCGTAAAAGACAGCCTCTTTAAAGTGAAAAAGCGACAAGATTCTATTGCCGGCAAAAAACCCGAAGTCAAACCCGATACGCTACGTAAAACAGTCCCATGAGAAACCAAAGCGTCACCAGCAACATCGATTGGATTAGTATCGTTATCTATTTTGTTTTGGTCATCTTAGGATGGTTAAACATCTATTCGTCCTCGTTGTCGGGAGCTCCTGAAGATGCCTCTATCTTTGATGTCAGCCAAATCTATGGAAAACAGTTTTTGTTCATTTTATTTTCTATCCCCATCATATTTACGGTTTTGGCGGTAGAAGCTAAATTCTACGAGAAGTATTCGATTATTATTTTTGCCGTCTCACTACTCTCCTTACTGGGTTTGTTTGCCTTTGGAAAAGTTATCGCTGGACAGCGGTGTTGGTATGGTATCGGTAGTTTTACCTTACAACCTTCGGAGTTTGCCAAAGCAGCGACCTCCTTAGCATTGGCGAAGTATTTGAGCGACGTACAAGTCAACCTCCGGGAAATGCAACGGCAATTACAAGCCTTATTTATCGTTTTTCTTCCGGTAATGTTGATCCTTCCTCAACCCGACCCGGGAAGTGCGTTGATCTATTTTGTTTTCTTTTTTGTTTTATACCGCGAAGGATTGCCGGGTTGGTATTTGGTTACGGGTTTTATCGCCATTCTTTTGTTTATCCTCACTTTGGCGACGAATAATCCCTATATCGTGATCGGACTTACTGCGTTGGCTTTGGTGGTTAATTATTACCGCAGTCGATTGGTTGACCGCAATATTTTTGCCAGCATTCTCATGTTTTTTATGGTTACTGCTTTTACGTTTTCGGTAAACTTTGTGTTTAATAATGTATTTAAACAACACCACCGCGATCGTTTTAATATTTTATTAGGGAAAGAGGTGGACTTAAAAGGAGTGGGGTATAACACCAACCAATCGGAAATTGCCATAGGTTCGGGAGGTTGGTTTGGAAAAGGATATTTGGAAGGTACACAAACCAAAGGGGGATTTGTTCCCGAGCAACACACGGACTACATTTTCACTACAGTAGGAGAAGAATGGGGCTTTTTGGGAAGCCTAATGGTTATCGCACTTTTTGCGGGATTAATTTTACGCATTATTTACTTGGCAGAACGACAAAAAACAAAGTTTAGTCGGGTGTATGGGTATTGTGTGGCAGGCATTTTATTTATTCACTTTTTTGTGAATATTGCCATGGTTATTGGAATATTTCCCACGATTGGAGTGCCACTACCCTTCTTTTCCTATGGGGGATCAGGACTCTGGGGCTTTACCATTCTCCTTTTTATCTTCCTAAAAATGGATGCCAACAAGGTAAATGAATGGTAAGAATATTCAACACCATTTATCATATATCTTTTATTAATAGCAGCATTTAGGGTAACTAATCAAATTACCCTATGAAAAAACTCATATTCCTTCGGAGCCTGCGCCTTGGGTCTTACCCCGCTTCATACGTAACAACCCCTCACCGATTCATTAGCAATGCGCAAGCAACAAGAATCGCTTGAAAAAGCCATGGCCAAAATGGAAAAATTTAATCCCAAAGCTGAAAAAGATCTCCGAAAAATGGAAAGAACGCAAGATAAAATTGATAACGTAACTGCATTGGTATCGAAAGCTGAGAAACGGTTGTCAAAAGGACAGAAAAGGCTAAAAAAATGCAAAAAGATTGAATCGTGACATTGACAAAAATCGTTTGTCAACGGAAGCAATAACCAAAGATAAGATAACAAATCCAAAAGCAACAGGAACGCATTGCTGAGGAAAAAAAAGACTTAGGAAAGACGCAAGCCAAGTTGAGTAAACTGAGATAAAAAAATCCCGATTAACTTGGGTCTTTTTTTATGACTTTAATATTTTCTCTTTTTTCACTTTATTGGATACCCCTTTATTAGCTCCATTTTGTAGGTCGTCCAAGACGTGAATGGCTTCCTCAATATAAATATCCTTGGAGAGGTTTTCATGCCAACGGTCGCGTTTTTCTTTTAACGTTACGTCGGTTTTCATTTGTTCCTCTTCATTGGGCAAGGACTTAAATTCGAAATTGTTTTTATATTCAGCAATCGCTTTGAACTTTTTATTCATTTCATCCAATTGCTTTTGCTCCTGCTTGTATTTGTCGATTTGCAAACTGTAGGTGGTGATGTCGTTGCGATTATCCAACCATTTTGCATTTTCATCAATTAGTTTCAATTGCGGACTGGTAGTGATTCGATTTTTACTTTTGGCCAAAGCAAATTCATAATTCGGCTGGTTGGTCCAAGTTTTATACGGAGCTGGGTCGATTTTATCCCAAGGCATTGCATTATCGATGTCGCGCTCACCCATTTCCAAATACGCGTATTTGTCGGGCATAACTACATCACTTTTCACGCCTTCCAATTGGGTTGAACCGCCGTTAATTCGATAGAATTTTTGAGTTGTCGTTTTTAAAGCGCCCAAATCACCCACAGTACTTCCGCGAACAAACTGATTCAAGTCGATTACATTTTGAACCGTTCCTTTGCCATAGGTTTGCTTACTTCCCACAATCACAGCCCGCTTATAGTCTTGCATAGCTGCAGCTAAAATTTCAGAGGCTGATGCTGAAAACTCATTGGTCATGATGACAAGCGGTCCATCCCAAGCCACTTTTGGATCACGATCGTACAATACTTCTTTTCGCCCTGCGGCAGAACGCACTTGAACAATGGGGCCTTGGTCAATAAAAAGACCACTGATGTCCACCACCGTTTTAAGGGAACCTCCCCCATTGTCACGAACGTCGACAATCAATCCTTCAACTCCTGCATTTTTGAGACGCTCGACTTCAATGGCCACATCTTTGGCTGCATCACGACTGTCTTTATTTTCAAAATCGATATAAAATTTTGGCAAATAAATAATCCCATATTTTACGCCATTTTTCTCAACGATACTTGAACGAGCATACGTTTCCTCGATTTCAACCTCATCGCGAATAATAGAAATTACTTTTAAAGAACCATCTTGTTTTTTAACGGTTAGTCGAACTTCGGTTCCTTTTGGACCTTTGATTTTTTTCACCACATCGTCCAAACGCATCCCCACTACATCCACGGGTTCGCCATTACCTTGAGCCACTTTGAGGACCACGTCACCGGCTTCCAATTCTTTACCGCGCCAAGCTGGACCCCCAGAAATCAACTCAGTAATTTCTGTGTAATCGTTTTTCTTTTGCAATCGTGCTCCAATACCCTCTAATTTTCCACTCATGCTCACATCAAAGCGTTCTTTGTCTTCGGGGGCAAAATAAGAGGTGTGCGGATCAAAGCGTGTCGTTATGGCATTAATGTACACCGAAAACCAATCCGTACGGGTTAGGTCTTTGATGAAGTCAAAATTCTCATTCAACGATTTTAAGGCATTCTCACGGGTTTCTTTCTCAAGTTGTTCGTAGGTTTTTACTTCAACTTTAACCTCTTTTTTATCAGTACCTTTTTCTTGAAGTTTTTGCTTTTCAACCAATGAAGCCAAAGTAGAAAGTTTAATTTGCTTACGCCAACGCTCTTTCAATTCGGCAACATTTTTGCAATAAGGCGCATTTTCATAATCTGTATTTATGGACTCATCCACTTTATAGTCAATGGGTTTATCTAAAATTTCTTTGTAATAGGCACGACTCTCCTCCATACGCTGAATCAACCGATCGTAGGTCAGGTTAAAAAACGTAAGGTCACGATTGACAATTTGGTCGTCAATTTTGGTTTCATATTGCGCAAATTCGTCGATATCCGATTGCAAAAAGAAACGTTTTGAAGGATCCAAAGCTTCGATATATTCTTTATATACTCCTTTTGAAAAGGTATCATTAATTTCTGAGGGACTGTAGTGCCCTTTTTCAATAACGTAGGTTAATAATTCAATTAGCAATTTATCTTTTTCAGTATCACCATCTTTCGATTTAGGAATAAAGCTCCATAACCCCAAGGCTGCAATCAGCACAATAAGGATTTTTTTATAATGTCTTTTCATAAAACTCACAATTGCATTCATTAAGTGTTCCTAAATTATATAAAAAATCATGCCATCCCGATGGAATACCATCTAAATTTTTGTTAAACTCATACAACGACCCAAAGTTAGGAAAAATGTACCCAATGAGTCCCAAAATATGTACTTTTGTTACAACTTCAAATTGAATTATGGAATCCAAACCTTTGATTTTAGTCACCAACGACGACGGTATTACAGCCCCGGGAATTCGAGCCCTAATTGAGGTCTTGCAAACCTTGGGTGAAGTAGTAGTCGTTGCGCCCGATAGTCCCCAAAGTGGCATGGGTCACGCCATTACTGTGAATGACATGTTGCATGTAAAAAAAGTGAGTCCGTTTGGCGCAGACATAACAGCTTACAGTTGCTCAGGAACTCCCGTGGATTGTGTCAAAATGGGCGTGCATGAATTGATCAAACGGAAGCCTGACCTATGCGTATCGGGTATCAATCATGGTTCCAATTCATCCATTAACGTGATTTATTCGGGAACCATGAGCGCTGCTGTTGAAGCCGGCATCGAGGGGATTCCTGCTATTGGTTTTTCGTTGCAAGATTTCAGTTGGGAAGCCAATTTTGAGCCCGCAAAAAAATACATTCGAAGCATTGTGCAACGGGTACTTGAGGAAGGATTACCATCGGGCACCGTGTTGAATGTGAACTTCCCTAATCTTCCTGCCGAGGCGATTAAAGGAATTCGTATTTGCCGACAGGCGCATGCGTATTGGCAAGAAAAATTTGATAAACGCTTATCACCCTTTGGAAAGGAATACTATTGGTTGACGGGTGAATTTATTAATTTAGACAAAGGGGAAGACACCGATGAATGGGCACTTGCACAAGGGTTTGTTTCTATCGTACCCGTTCAATTTGACCTTACTGCACACCATGCCATTCCTATATTAAACCGTTGGAATTTCGAAAATGAATAAAAAAGAACTTATACTAGGCTTTGCACTAGGTTTACTTACCACTGGCGTAGGCTTGCTTTTGGTCGCTTTACTTTTTTCCTTTTTAAGTCCGAATTTTCAGTGGCAATCCCTTCAAAATAGGGATTTATTGGGAAAACACATCGCTTTGGGTTCGTTGTTGAATCTGCTCCCCTTTTTTATTTTGCTGTCGCGAAAAAAAGAAGCGATGGGGTACGGAATCATTATTGCCGTAGCGACACTCACCCTTTCCACCTTATTTTTTTAACCCATGAAATACTATATCATAGCAGGCGAAGCTTCGGGAGATTTACACGGTTCCAATGTAATGAAAGCCCTTTTGAACGAGGACCCACAGGCCGAAATTCGTTTTTGGGGTGGTGACTTGATGCAGGCGGTGGGTGGCACTTTGGTCAAACACTACCGCGATTTGGCTTTTATGGGATTTGCTGAAGTGGTGATGAATTTGGGGACGATTTTAAACAATATTCGTTTTTGCAAAAAAGACATTCAGGCTTTTCAACCCGATGTCATATTGTTTATCGACTATCCTGGATTTAATATGCGTATTGCCAAATGGGCGAAACAGCAAGGATTTCGTACCCATTACTACATTGCCCCTCAAATTTGGGCGTGGAAAGAAAACCGTATCAAAGCAATCAAGCGCGATATCGATGCGTTGTATGTAATTTTACCTTTTGAAAAAGACTATTTTGAGCAAAAACACCGGTATCCAGTGCATTTTGTAGGCCATCCGCTATTGGACGCCATTCAACAACGCAACCCTACCGATGAAAAATTGTTTAGAACCCAAGCCCAATTAGACGACCGACCCATCATCGCATTATTGCCTGGGAGTCGCAAGCAAGAGATTTCCAAAATGCTTGAAATTATGCTGTCGGTTGTTCCCGACTTTCCCGAATACCAATTTGTTATTGCTGGAGCTCCGAGTTTGGATTATGCTTTTTATGCCCCATTCTTGGATTCAGAGCGGGTACGATTTGTAGCGAATCAAACCTATGACTTACTATCCTGCGCACATGCGGCTTTGGTCACCTCGGGCACAGCCACGCTTGAAACCGCCCTTTTTAAAGTTCCCGAAATCGTTTGTTACAAAGCCAATCCCATATCCTATCAAATTGCCAAAAGAATCATCACTTTAAAATACATTTCGTTGGTCAATTTAATTATGGATCAACCTGTGGTCACGGAATTGATTCAAAACGATCTCAATCGCGAGCGTTTACATGTCGAACTTACGCAAATTCTATCGGGACCAGAGCGCGAAAATATGGTCAAAAACTATATTGAATTGGAACAAAAATTAGGCGGTGGAGGCGCTAGCCAAAGAACGGCGCAGCATATTAGGAACATTTTAACAGCCTAATTTAGCTGGCTTTGTTTTATCTTTGCCAAAATTTTTGAGTTTGCATAAAGTTTGGAATTATATCATCGTCGCACTAGTTTTGGTTTCCTGTAAACCCAACCAAACGGCTATTGTTACCTCCAAAAAAGAAGCGCAAAAAAAGAAAATTTACACGCCATACACACCCAAAAGTAATATAGGAGTCGCTGCAACAACAGCCAATCCAACTCCCGCAACTACACCCAAAAAAGTAAAAACAATTACCGTTGTTCGAGAGCCCGAGGGTATTTCGGAAAATAAACCCAAGAAAACGCCCCTAATTCTGGATCAAAACGACGAGGATATTGTGGTTACCAGTGATGACACGCCTTACCTTACCGAGCAATTGATCAATAATGCCATGGACTATCTTGGATCGCCCTATCGCGGTGGCGGAACGAGTCGCAACGGATTTGATTGCAGTGGTTTGATGTTTACAGCCTTTAAAACATTCGATATTATTCTCCCGCGCAGTTCACACGATATGGCCCGTGTAGGTCGGGTGTTGGATCGAAATGAATACCGCCGTGGAGATTTAATTTTTTTCCGAACGAATGGACGCCGTACCATAAATCATGTGGGAATGATTACGGAAGTATCGGCAGATGAAATAAAATTTGTACATTCGTCAACTCAGTTAGGCGTTGTTGTCTCCTCCATCAAAGAGCCTTACTATCAACGAACTTTTGCACAGGTGAATAGGGTTATCGAGTAAATCGTAACATCTAAATGCCGGAATATGAAAGCCATTCAATTTCCGCTGATTCGAGTTACCCTCGCCTTTATTATTGGACTTTTTCTCGGGAAACTTATTGTTGTTCCCCCAGTTCTATGGGCATGCGGTATACTTTTTTCAGCGCTTACCGTAGGAGTCATCCATTATTGTACACGAAAATTTATAGCGCCACCGTACTCGCTTGGAGGCCTGCTATTACTGATATTTGTGGGTATCGGCGGGATGCGAATCGCGATGGACAATCCACAACGAAATCCCAATCACTTTTCGCATTTCCTAAAAAAATCGCAATCCTGCTCCCTCGTTGTTACATTAGAATCACAATTACGCACCTCTACAACGCGAACCCGTTATGTGGCAGAGGCATACCAGTGGAACGGTCAAAAAACGGTTGGAAAAATTATTGTGGGTTTTCCGAAAAACAAGCAAAACTACACCATTGGGGGGTTGTACGGCATAACGGGAGTTTTCCTTCCTTTGCAACCCGCTGTTAATCCGGGGCAATTTGACTATAGCGCCTATTTAAAAAACAAACATTGGTATGGTCAACTCTTGGTCTCCAATTCAAAATCGCTTGCACCTCCCCAAAAAAGTATCTCCTCTATAGCCGATGGGATTCGACAAACGGTGCATCAACGTTTAAAAAAACACTTGAATGAATCGGATTTGGCTCTCGTTATGGCGCTGATTTTGGGGCAACAGCAAGATATGAATGCCGATCTAATTCAAGCCTATCAAAAAGCGGGTGCAGTACATATTTTATCGGTTTCTGGACTTCATGTGGGTTTTGTGCTGATTTTTATACAAACGCTGCTCAAACCCTTTCCCAACACCCGACGGTATCGACGTGTAAAAATTGTCATGGCCATCCTTGGACTTTGGTCCTTTGGATTTTTAGCTGGGTTAGCTCCCTCCGTGTTGCGCTCGGTGGTGATGTTTTCGGGACTCGCCGTGGGAGCGTATCTGCGACGGAGCAGTAACAGTTACAACACCTTGTTTACCTCTCTATTTCTTATTTTACTTTGGGAACCCCATGCGCTATGGGATGTGGGATTGCAACTGAGTTATACGGCTGTTTTTTTTATCCTCTGGTTGCATCCTATTTTGCAAAATCTTTGGTCACCGCGCTCCAAAATAGGGAGGTATGTGCGCGACTTACTATCTGTTTCATTGGCAGCACAATTGGGAACATTGCCCCTGTCATTGTATTACTTTCATCAATTTCCGGGTCTTTTCTTCGTGACTAATTTACTTTTATTACCGGGAATGGGCGTATTGATGGGTTTGGGACTTATAAGCGTTTTGATGGCGTATCTAAACTGGATTTGGTCGCCCTTATTTAAATTATTGCAGTGGGCATTGGACCTTATGAATAGGATTATCCGCACAATCGCAGAACAAGAAGAAATGGTATGGAGTGACATTCCGATGAATCTGACGGCTATGCTCCTTTTGTATGGTATAATCGTGATGGGAATCTTTGCGGTAGAACGGCGGAACTTCTATAGTTGCAGGAATTTCTTAGGGAGTATATTGGTTTTTCAATTGGCGATTTTCGGAATTCGGCATTACCATTGGCAAGAAGAGGCATGGATTCTTTTCCATCAACGAAAAGCTACTTTAATTGCACAGCAAAAGCACCATCAATATCTGTATTTAGCAAAAAATAAAACCGACTTCACTACCCTTGAAGCGTTTGCTTTTTCCCGATGGATTGCACCTGCTACAATGCAAGACTTGCGGCAACATCGATTTTGGCTAAACGGAAAAAAAATAGCATTGGTCGATGAAAAAGGGCGTTTCCCAAAAGTTCGCCCTCATATTTTAATTGTGACCAATAATCCGCGTTGTGGCCCTGAATCGTGGTTACGACGCAATCGCCCAGATTGGGTTGTGCTTGATGGAAGCAACGGGTATCATTTTCGAAAATCGTGGAAAGAATGCTGTTACCAACTAAAAATCCCTTTTCATGATACTTCAGAAAAGGGATCGTTTAGCGTATTTTAAGCTTTCTTTTTGTCTTTTTTGGGTTTCGGGTCGGGCACATAGCGCGTTAGCATTTCATTGGCGCCTGCTAACCATTTTTCAGGGCCACCTGCCACGTAGCCGGTTTGACCTAACTGTTCAAAATTGGTTTTACCATTGACCTCGGTGGGTTTTACCAAATACACTGAGGGATACCCTCGCACTTGAAAGACTTGTTGCAATTGCATATTTTGTTGACGCAATGCATCGTTTTGCGGGGTGCGTCGTGGGAAATCGAGTTCAACCAAGATTACTTTTTCCTTGGCCCATTGGATAAATTCTGGTTTTTTAAAAACTTCCGTTTGCAAACGGATACACCAACCGCACCAATCGCTTCCAGTGAAAAATAAGAACAAGGGTTTTTGTTCACTGCGGGAAAGTTCGATAGCCTTGTTGATGTCGGTGTGCCATGTTAATCCTTCTTGCGCTTGTAGGGATTGAAGTCCTGTGAGTAACAAAAAAGCAAGTATAATTTTTTTCATAACAAAAGTAATTTACGTTCGAAAGTTACAAATTATTTCACATCCTGCATCAATTTTCGGACCAAAGGCGAAATAACGATAAGTACAACGCCGGCAATCAGTGCGTAGAGTGCCAGTTGTTGGTAGCCGTCAGCATAGGTGTTGAGTTTCTGAAGATTGGTCGAATTTTTGGAGGCTTCGGCGATACCTGCTCCAAGTAAGCCAGCAAAATACTGTCCGTAGGCACTTGCCAAAAACCACATTCCCATGATCACAGCTTGTGTCTTTTGCGGGGATAACTTGGTCATCGCACTCATTCCAATAGGAGACAAACACAATTCACCAAAGGTGATGACAAACCAACCCAAAGTGAATAAATCTAAAGAAGTCTTTCCATCGGGACTAGCGAAGAATTTAGTATAATAAAATACCCAAAAACCTCCTGCCAAAAACAAGAACCCCAATCCAAATTTGACAACCGTATTGGGTTCGATTTTCTTTTTCGCCATCCAAATCCAAAGCATACCGACTAGAGCGGCGAAAACAATTACAAATAGAGAATTGGCAGAATTGTTTACTCCATTGGGATCTAATTCGATTCCGAGCACTGTATTTTGTAGATTATTGGCGGCAAACAAACTTAGGGAGCCTCCACTTTGTTCAAAAAAAGCCCAAAAGAAAATAGAGAAAACAATAAAAATAAGGGCCGCTACTAACTTTAAATTTTCTGCTTTCGAAAAGTTCTTCATTTCATAAAAAAGATAAACTACCGATAAAGGTCCAATAATCATCATGAAATAATCGGTATACGTTGTATTGGCCACCATTTTTATGATAATTGGAATAAAAATCAAAGAAGCAATATAGGTTCCAACTTCTAAACCTTTACGTTTTGAAACCTCCAAATGGGTCAGCGGCGACAATCCAATCTCGCCCAAACTTTTTTGGGTTTGCGTGAAGGTCAGTAAACTAATAATCATAACAATTGAGGCAAAACCAAACGCATAATTCCAACGCAAGTTTTCAGCCACAAAGGAACTCCACATAGATCCGTTAGCCACAGCAATACAGATATAACCACCGATTAATGCTCCTAAATTTACCCCAGCATAAAACAATGAAAATCCCGCATCACGTCGAGGATCATTGTCTCGATACAATTGTCCAACCATAGAGGAAATATTGGGTTTAAAAAAACCCGTTCCCACAATGGTAAAGCCGATTCCAGTGAAAAATAACTCTTTGGGACTAATAGCGAGAATTACACTGCCGATGATCATTAGAATTCCTCCCCAAAACAAGGACCTGCGTAAACCTAATATTTTGTCGGCAAACAGCCCTCCAATAAATGTAAAGGCATACACCCAGGCTTGGGTAGCTCCATATTGTAAATTGGCGGTTGTTTCACTCATATTCAGCTGACTCACCATAAATACGGCCAACATACCACGCATGCCGTAGAAACTAAAGCGCTCCCACATTTCACTAAAGAATAAATACCACAGTTGTTTTGGGTATTTTCCTTTAAAATTTTGTATTTGTTCGATCGTTGTCTCCATTAGCGAATTCCATTTTCACGCATCACCGCGTTCAATCGTTTTAAAAGAATAAACATCAGAGAGGCGGCAAATAAAAGCAAGGCAAAATTTAGCCAGAAGAAATTGGATTTGTCTTCGTAACTGTCCCACATGCTCGCTAATACCCCAGACAATTTATTACCGATAGAAGTTGCCAAAAACCAACCGCCCATCATTAAGGAAGTGATATTACGGGGGCTCAACTTGGATACCACCGACAACCCCATCGGACTCAAAAATAATTCCCCAATAGTGATCACACCATAGTTGGCTACCAACCACCAAACGGATACTTTTTCAGCACCATTTTGTCCTGCCTTTACAGCCGCGACCATGACCAATACGGACAAGGCCGAAATCAATAATCCGAATGCAATTTTGGTAGGGGTTGTAGGTTCTTTTTGTCGGTGACGTAAAAAGGTAAAGAAAGCTACCACCAAAGGCGTTAGTAGAATCACCCACCCGGGATTGATGGACTGACTCAAATTGGACGACCAGGTGTAAACGGAGGCTTCTTCTTGTGGTTTCTTTTCTGGAGCTACATTCCGGAAGTATAAAGGATAATCGACCGTTTTTACAACTTCGCCATCTTTCTTTTGAATACGGAAATATTCATCATATAAGGCAACGCTGTCCTTCTTGTAATGTAATGTATCGACTAAAACTAATTTCGATCCGATTTGCTGTGCTGTGCCCGTTAATTCGCGGTCAGTATATTTATCGCCCCAATTGTTTAAGGCCGATCCATTCAATTTGAATACCGCCCAAAACAAAATGACAACAGCAAAAATGGAGAGTAAGGCTCCAATGGGTCGTTTTTCTTCAGCTTTGGCTTTAAAATATAAACTTCCGTAAAAGAAAATTACAGGAATACACGCAAAAATGAAGGCATCGGTACTATCGGATCCGAAGATGTAACTATCGGTGTTGGTTTCAGAAAAAGTGCCCTTCAACATCCAACCTATTACGCCAAATACAACGGAAGGTAAAAGGATGTACAGCACAATTTTACTAAACGGCATATCCCCAGGTTGTTCTCCTTTTTTATCCGTTTTATCACCGTAATGTTTAGAGCCTAGAATGAAAACTAAAACTCCAATTAACATCCCTACACCTGCAGCCATGAAGGCATATTGCCAACCGAAAAGAATTTTAAAAGCAGCGCCAAAAAAGTTACAAATAAACGCCCCAATATTGATGCCCATATAGAAAATATTGTATCCTTCGTCTTTCTTTTCTTTGTATTGATCATCGTTGTAAAAGTTTCCTAAAAGCGTGGAAATATTGGGTTTGAAAAATCCATTTCCAAGAATAACAAGGGTCATCGCCACATAAAGCATGGGCAAACTGTGAATTCCCATCATCATGTAACCCGCACCCATCATGAGTCCGCCAATAACAATCGATTTTTTATACCCCCAATAACGGTCGGCGATTAATCCCCCGATAAAAGGTGTTAAAAAAACCAATGCGATAAAGGTTCCGTACAAATCGGAGGACTCTTTCTCGGTCATGGCAAATCCTGCTTCTACATCTTTGAGATACAAGGTAAAAATACCGATCATTAAATAATATCCGAAACGCTCCCACATTTCCGATAAAAACAAGTAAGGCAAGGCCTTAGGATGACTTTTCCACATAAGTATTGAGTTAAAAAACAAAACCTACAAGCAGTACTTGTAGGTTTGAAAGATATAAAAATATTTTTTAATCCAATTACTGGATTCCGTGCATCATTTTTTTCAAACGAGGCGATAATAAGGCTAAAATCAATGCGGCAATTCCACATAAAATCACAAACACCATAAAGAACTCATATAAGTTGTGGATTTCGAAGCCCGCAAATGAAGTGTGTTCCATGGGAAGTTGCTCTTTTTCAAATAAGGCTATTTGTTCAGGAGTTAATGTTACTTTCTTGTCTAATACCTCCTGTAAATTGAACCCTAACTTTTCAGCTTTCAAATACTTATCTCCAGTAGCAGGAATGATAGCCCCCAACGACCCTGCCAAGGCATAGCCCGCAGCATTCGAAATAAAGAACACCCCATACAATAATGAAGCAAAACGTTTTGGTGCTAATTTCCCCACCAACGACAATCCGATGGGAGATAAACACAATTCGCCAAGCGTTTGAATGAAATACAATAACATCAACCATTTAATGGCCAACAAGCCTGAATTTCCTAAATCCTTTACATTATGTGCGATGATAAAATAACTCAATGCGATAAAGGCCAATCCAAAAGCTTGTTTCATTGGAGACACAGGCTCTTTACCAGCTGCGCGCAACTTATCCCACAACAAGCTAAAAGGCAAAGCCATCATTACTACAAATACTCCATTGAAAATTTGCACCATCGAAGGAGGCATGTTCCAACCGAAAATATTACGATCCGTTTGATTATCGGCGATAAAAGTTAAAGAGGAACCCGCTTGTTCAAAAGCAGCCCAAAAGAAAATGATAAAGAAAGAAACGATATAAATCACCCAAATACGTTGGCGTTCAATTTTTGTTTCCGCTGAACTCATAATTAAATATGCCAATGAAATCCCTGCAGAATAAATAAAAGGATAAATAATCCCTTTAATCAACTGGCCCATTTCGACAGAGGAGAATCCGAACTCGCCAACCAATATATAGCGGAAAACGAAGAATAGAATCCCAAAAACAACGAAAGCAATCCCAATGGATGACCCTTTAAATTGGGCCGTTTTTGTTTCACCCTCCTCAAAATCATTGGCATCATTGTTCTTTGGCAATCCACCAATAGGACGACCTTCAGGGGTAACCACATACTTATTTTTCAACAAAAAGAATGTAATAGTCCCGATGATCATTGCAATAGAGGCGGCTAAAAAGCCCCATTTGAATGCAAAAATATCACGCACTCCCGTTTCGGCATCTTTTACATCCCCTACCCAAGGACAAATGAATTGACCCAAAAAAGCACCGATATTGATTCCCATATAGAAAATGGTGAAAGCCGAATCTAGTTTGTTTTTTTCTTGCTTGGGATATAAACTTCCCACCATGGAAGAAATATTGGGTTTGAAAAAACCATTTCCAAAGATGATAATAAACAAGGCAATCCACATGAATAACTTGGCACCACCTAAACTGCTATCAAACGTTGAGGCACTGATAAACAACAAAAACTGTCCAATAGCCATTAGGGTTCCCCCCAACATTATACTGTATCGGTTACCGATATACTTATCGGATATAAATCCCCCCAGCAATGGGGTTAGGAAACAAAGAGCTAAAAATCCTCCATAAATAATAGCGGCATCTGCTTCTTTGATTAGTAATGAATTTACCATGAATAAGGTTAATATGGCGCGCATTCCATAGAAATTGAATCGCTCCCACATTTCGGTCCCAAACAATACCCAAAGGCCTTTAGGATGGCTTCCTTTTGTTGCTACTTCACTCATAATCGATTATTGGTTTTAGTTAGTTATAGTTTCTCTTTTATAAAATTGGTCATTTTGGTGTAGAGTTGTAACCTCGTTTTCCCACCATAAATTCCGTGATTTTTGTCGGGATAAATGGCCCAATCAAATTGTTTGTTCGCTTGCACCAACGCCTCAATCATTTGCATTGAATTTTGCACATGTACATTGTCATCGGCTGTTCCATGGATCAACAAGAAACTTCCTTTTAATTTACTCACATGGTTGATGGGTGAATTTTCATCGTATCCCGAAGGGTTTTCTTGAGGTGTTTGTAAATACCGCTCGGTGTAAATCGAGTCGTAAAAACGCCAGTTGGTCACGGGAGCCACTGCAATCGCCATTTTGAAAACGTCTGCTCCTTTAAACAAACAGTTGCTTGCCATAAAACCGCCATACGACCATCCGAAAATACCGATACGATTTTTATCAACATAGGCATAGGAACCTATTACCTTGGCGGCATCAATTTGATCCTCTACTTCGTATTTCCCCAATTCTTTTTGCGTACATTTTTTGAAAGCTGCTCCTTTAAATCCAGTGCCTCGACCATCGACACAAACCGTGATATAGCCTTGTTGCGCCAACATCATAAACCAATAATCGTTGGTGTCCAACCAGTCATTGGCCACTTGTTGCGAACCTGGACCCGAATATTGATACATAAATACAGGGTATTTTTTGGTGGCATCAAAATTTTTAGGCTTGATCATCCAGGCGTTGAGTTGGTGTCCTTTTTCGGTAGTTAATACCAAAAACTCTTTGGTCGGTAAATCGTATTTTTTGAGTTTTTCGGTGAGCGCCGAATTTTCGACTATCATTTGTACTTGCGCTCCATCCTTGGCTTGATTTAAGGTATAGGTTGGAGGAACGGTGGCAGAAGAATACGAATGGATAAAAAATTCAAAATTGGGACTAAAAGTCGCTGCACTCGTTCCCGCTTGATTACTCAACTTCACTTTCTTTTTGCCGTCTAAGCCGATACGGTAGACATCGCGCAGGGTGGAACCATTCTCGGTGGATTGATAGAAAACGGTTTTCGTTTTTTCATCAAAACCATAATAAGCGGTGACTTCCCAGTTGCCTTTGGTCACTTGATTTTTCAATTTTCCTGTCTTATCATACAGGTAAATGTGGTTCCATCCGTCTTTTTCGGAGGTCCAAATAAAACTGTTGTCTTTCAAAAACGTTAGGTTATCAGTAACATCCACATACGCATTATCCTTTTCATTCAACACTACTTGGGCCGCGGCCGTGGTTCCGTCAATAAACAATAAATCTAAATTGTTTTGATGGCGATTCAAAACTTGCGCACACAACACATTGGCATCATTGGTCCAACGCATACGCGCAATGTAAAAATCATTGTATTGCGACAAATTCACTTCTTTCTTTGCAGCCGTTTTTACATCGTAAATATGCAACGAAACCAATGCATTTTTCTCTCCCGCTTTGGGGTATTTGAAACGCTCTTGGTTGGGATACAAATTTTTGCCATACACATCCATTGAAAATTCGGGCACTTCCCGCTCATTAAACCGAATAAACGCAATTTTTTGACTGTCTTTACTCCAATCAAAAGCACGTACAAAAGCAAACTCTTCCTCATACACCCAATCGGTAATCCCATTGAGGATGGCATTCTTTTCTCCATCGGTAGTTAGAGCTGAAGATTGCCCCGATGCGATGTCATATATATACAAATTGTTGCTTTTGGCATAGGCGATTTTTGTTCCATCCGGCGAAAAGATAGGCTCTTGCACCTGTTCCAACACTTTGCGAAGGGACTTGGTCGCAACCTCATAAACATAGTAATCGGCCGTGAAAGAATGTCGATAAATAGGATTGGAATTGTTGGCAATCAAAATTTGTTTTTCATCCGAACTAAAAGTATAGCTGTCGATACCATCGGATAAGGCTTTGTGATTTTTAGTATCCAAAAGGGTACTGATCTTTTTTAAAGTAGTATAATCGTAAAGGTCTATTTGCTGACTACGGGAACTGCGATCGGTATTCAACACCGTATATTGATTGGACAACTTCATCGCCTGTAACTCATCCATTCCTTTGGCGCGAAAAGCACCTGTGTAAATTTCTTCTAAGGTAAGTGGCGTTTGAGCTTGCATTCCCATACCCATGAGAAGCATGAGAACAAAGAGTAACTTTTTCATAGCATTGCGTTTGTGCAAAATTTAAGGCGAAAAATACAATTTTATTAAAAAATATCATTTTAAAAGGCGATATATTTTTCACATTTTTTCGGATTTTATGGAATAAAAAACGAGAATTGGGATAAATGAGGCCCAAATGAATCCCATGATACAATCAGAAGTATTTAAATCATTAAAGAAAACTATTTAACTTCTAAAAATTAAGAAATGTTTAATAAATTACTCTAAATCATAAGTTGTTAAACGTCCAAACAACTAAAATAACAAACTTGCTTTAATTTTTGTGAAAGAAATGAAATTCTTATAAGATAAACATTTGCTAATATTATTGTAAAAAAAGAAGGTTTAATATGAATTTAACATATCCTATTTTGATTAACGTTAATTTTAAATCTTTAAACAAAACTATAACGCTATGAAAAAATTTATGTTATTTAATCTTCTGCTTATTGCATCAGTAGGAGCGTTTGCTCAAACAGCCCGTTTGCAGGTAATTCACAACTCGCCTGACTTGGCCGCACAAACCGTAGACGTGTATGTGAACGGTGCCCTATTTATTGACGATTTTGAATTCCGTACCGCTACTGAATTTGAAACCGTACCCGCTGGTGCGCCATTAACCATCGACATTGCTCCAGGCAACAGTACCTCTGTATCACAAAGCTTGTACAATGTGACTGTAACCCTAAACAGTGGGGAAACTTACATCGCCGTTGCTAACGGAATTGTAAGTCCAACAGGATATACC